>NZ_LT629793.1:3221556-3865868 GCF_900105735.1 Pseudomonas yamanorum
CCCGGGTGCGCAGTTGCCAGGTGACACGGTTGAACAGGTCGGCGCGCACCGGCAAATGGCGGTTGGGGAAGTACAGCGAACGCACCAGGCCATCGCCCTTGGGGTCGGCGAAGGCTTGCAGGAACACGGTGCTGGCGCCCATGTCGACCACGCGCTGGACCAGTTTGTCGAGGTTGCGCGCCTGCTGCTCCGGGTCCGGGTCGTAGACGTTGTCCAGGTCTACATGCAGCACCCGCAGCGGGGCTTCAGTCTGGGTCGCGACGATGGCGTTGGCGTAGTGTTCGCCGTCCGGGTCGGAGGCCACCAGGAAACGCGGGCTGCTCATCAGGTTGCCGAGGCTGTCGAGACCGTCTTCCAGGGTCAGGGCCATCTGGTAGCCTTGCTCGCCCACCACCGCCAGCGAGGTGCCATCGGCAGCGCCGTAAGGCCACACCCACACGCGCGGCGCCTTGCCGGTGACGGCGCGGATCTTGTTGGAGATCGCCGTCACGTCGGTGCGCATCCGCGCCTGGAACTGGGCTTCGGTTTCGTAGCGATGGGTGGCCGGGTCAAAGCGTCGGGTGGTGGCGGCCGGTTGCAGGTTGCCCTGTGGGTTGGCCAGTACGCCCTTGTGGTTGGCGTCGGTGTGCGCGGCGATTTCCACCAGGCCGGATTGGGCGATTTCACGCACCTGCTGCCAGGTCAGGAAGTCCGAACGCGGCCGTGGCGTGCCGGCGAAATCCACCGGTTGGTTCAGCGGCGTATCCACCCACGAACCCACCGGCGCCAGCAATGCGTGCCAGTTGTAGCTGCGCAGGATCGGCATCACACGGGTGTAGAAGCTCGCGTAGCCGTCATCGAAGCTGAGCATGATCGCCTTCGCCGGCAGCTCCGGGCCGCCGTTGCGGGCGGCGAGGATCTGGTCGACGGTGACCGGCTGGTAGCCGTTCTCCCGCAACCACGCCAGCTGTTCGATCAAACGCTCGGTACGTACGGCCACCACCGCCTGATCAGGGTCGCGGTCCTCGATGTCGTGGTAGGCGATACCGAGAAAGTGGTTCTTCGGCCACGCCGCTTCGTTGGCGGGCTTGAGCCGCTCGGCGGGTGGAGTGAAAGGCGCGGGTTGCTGGGCGCAAGCGCTGCTCAGCATTAACCCCAGGGCCAACAGGCAACGGGACAAGACAGGCATGATCGGACTCTTCTAGAAGCGGTAGGTGAGGTCGACGATCAGGCGCAGATCGCTTTCGCGCTCACCGTCATAAGGTCGGCTGATCCAGCTGAGGTTGGCGCCGGTTTCGAGCACGTCGTTCCAGCGAAACCGCTGGCCGTAGCCCACCAATGCAACGCCGCCGGTGCCGTAATCGCGCTGGCTGTAGGTGCCCGCCCCCACCTGGAACTGCTGGCTCCACTGGGTTTCGTAGCGGTGGTAGAGCACGTGGTTGACGGTCGCCGTGGGCAGCACGCTGAAGTCCGAGCGCGGGTTGAAGTACGGCGTGTCTTCCTTGGTGTTGCGGCTGGTGCCGACTTCCAGGCCCAGATCGACTTGCACCCCCGGCGAGCTGTACACGCCCTGGCGACCGGTGAGCAGTGCTTCGAGACGGTTGTTGCCGTCGCTGAAATGGGACGGGCTCAGGGCCAGTTTCCATTCGCGGCTTTCGTTGGCGCGCCAGCGGATAAAACCGCTGCCGCCGTTGGCAGTAATGTCGGCATTCAGCGCCCGCAGCGGGGTGCTGGCGGAGAGGTAGTCGAGGCTACCGCCGTACTGCCATTGGTCATTGATGTCCCGGGCAATCGCGATGCGCGCGCCCTGCTTGTCGCCAAAGCCGTAGGAGTGATTGGAGACCTCGGCTTCAAGGGTCATGTCGCGGGTGCGCCGCTCGACACCGAGGCGCTGCCAGCGGTGTTGGCCGGTGCCTTCCTGGAAATCGGCAGTGGCGTAGCCGACACCGCCGAACACGCGCCAGTCTTCATCGATGGGCGGGCTGTAGAGCAAGGTTTCGATGCCGAAATCGCGGCTGCCGGACACCGCGCCCGCACCGTTATCGCCGCCACCGTTGCTTTTGCCGGTGTAGGCCTCGACGCGCAATTCGGCCATGTCATGCACATCCCGCAGGCGGCTGAGGCGCTGTACCTGGCGGTTGTCCGGGGCGCGGTCGACCACGTCGTCGGTGAGCGCATCGAGCTGGCGCCACTCCTGGAGATCCAGGGCGGTATGGCCTTGGGAGACTTCCAGGCCGATGTCGCGCGGGGCCTGGGCTTCGGTTTCCTTGAGGGTGTTTTCGGCGCGCCGTGGCCAGTCGCGGGCGCGGTACATATCAGCTTGGGCCAGGTGCAGGCCAATGTTTCCGGGCGCCTGTTGCACCAGAGCTTCCAGGCCTTTTTCGCTGGCGGGCAGGTCGGCGCCATAGGTGCCGGCCTGGGCGGCCAATTGTTGGGCGTCCATCCAGGCGTCGTTGGGGTTGCCGATGGGCAGGCCCTTGAGTTCGACCCGGGGTTTCTGGGTGCTCGCCAGGTTGTCGGCGACTTCGCGAGCCTCCACCACTTGATCGTTTTCAAGCAAGGCGTAGAACAACGCGGTGCTGTCTTCGACGTGATCGCCGGCGTCCGCATCGCTCGCCGCCAAGGCCTGGCGATACAGCGGCGCGGCCTTTTCCGGCTGGCGCTGGTCAAGGTAAGCGGCAGCGACCCAGCGCAGCGCGTAGGTCGGCAGCTGCACACCTTCGCCCTTCAGCACTTCGTAATCGCGGATCACCTCGGCGGTGCGCGCCCGAGCCTTCAGCGCACCCAGGCGATCGATGCGCCAGCGCACCACGTCATCATGGGCGGTGGCATCCGGTGTCCAGGTAGTGAGCAGTTGGTCGTAATCCTTGAGGGCGCGGTCGGCGATGACGTAGCGCTCTTTTTCACTGCGCGAGGCGAACTCGGCCAGGCGCACGCGCTCGGCGGCCAGGTCGCCTTCGAGGCGGCGCTGGGTGACCGGGTCCAACAGGCCCGGGCGCCGGGCGGCCAGGCGCAGGGCCGGTTCCGGCAGGCGCGCGCGTTGCAGGGCGATGATGTATTCGCGGGCGACTTCGGGTTTGTTGCCGGCACGGATGAACGCCTGGTCGAATTCGAACAGCGCGTCATAGGTTGAACCGGCACGGGTCAGGGCATAACCCAAGGCCATGCGGCGGTCGGCGTCGTCGGGCTTGGCGGCCACCAGAGCTCGGGTGCGCTGTACGGCCTCGGCGGTTTGGCCGGCGTCGGCCTGGGTCAGGGCCAGGCCCAATTGAAGGTCCGGGTTATTCGGCTCGCGTTGCAGCGCCTGGCGATACACGGCAATCGCCGGCTCCCAACGCTGCTGGTTGCGATAGGTACGGGCGACGGTGGCCAACGCTTGGGTGGTCAGGGTGCGACTGCGGCCCTGGGCCTCGTAGACCGTCAGCACCTCGGTGTCCTGGCGTGCCCAACTGGCAATCAACAGGTGATCGCTGACCTGCCCCGGCGTCTGACGCTCGGCGGGCAATTGGCGCAACAGATTGAGGGCCGGGCCATAGTTGCCGCTGCGGGCCTGATTGATCAGCGAATCATAGGCAGCATCCGCCGACGCCACGACAGGCCAGAGCAACTGGCTACACAGGGCCAGACGGATAAAGGGATGAACATTACGCGACATGTCGTCAGCTTCCTCACCAGGGAAAGCTGTAGCGATAAATTCACCTGCACGACACTCCAGGCGGCCAGCATCTGATGACGCGGCCAAGCTTTCCTGGGGCGCAATATCCTTGAGAGGGGTACAAAAAAGGCCAATTCCGAACAATTATTCAGAATTGGCCTACATCACTTTGAGCTGATTCTTATTGAGCGCCGCTGACCGCGCCGAACTTGCCCAGCACAAAACCAATGAATTGCTCGACGGTCATTTTCTGGCCGTTGAAGGTCACTTCATTGTTGGCGTAGTGCAGCTTGGACACGATATCGGTGCCCACCAGAGTCGCCAGTTGAGTGCCCACGGCCATGCCGCTGATCATCTCGCTGGCCATCTGGGATTGCTGCTCGATGGCTTTCGGGTCGGTCACACCACCGATCTGCGCTTGCAGGGCGGCAACGTCCTGGACCATCGGCTTGGACAGGGTCAGGTTGGCATCCAGCAGCGCAACAATTTGCTTGCCCAGCTCAACCGGCGGCAGTTCCATGCTCGACGGTTTGGCCAGGTCCAGCACCAGGTTGAAACGGCTCTCGCCATTGGTGGTTTTCAGCGACAGGTTTTCTACCGCCACTTGCGGCTTGGCAGCCAGCAGTTGGTCGACGTTGGCCTGGGCCAGGGTCTGCTCGGCTTCGGTCAGTTGCAACTCAGGTACGGGCTGGCCAGCCGCCGCAGCGGCTTGGGCCGGTTGCACTTTTTCCTGATAGAGCTTGGTCAGCACCAGCATCGACGGGATGTCGACGTTCTTCATGCTGACCGCCATGGCCGCCGAACCCACTGGCTTGCCCTGGTAACCGATCTCGTCGATCTTGTAGTCGACACGGCCGGCCAGGTTGTTGTCCTTGGTTTCGCTGCTGTCTTTCTGCTCAAAGTTCTTGAGGGTCAGCACCGCTTGCTGCGGACCGAAGGTGACCTTGGTGTTGGTCAACTCCACCGTGTTTTGCCCGGTGTAGAAACCAAAGGTGGTTTTTTCCAGGTTGCTGGCGATGGTCAGGCCACTCAGCTCGGCATCCAGCTTGGCGTTGTTGGCATCGACCACCGAGACTTTGAGGCTGTCCATGTAGCCGCTGGCCTTCACCTTCTTGCCTTCAGCAGTCGAATCGAAGTCCAGGTTGGCGCCGGAGAAGCTCACGGCCGACTTGTCGTCCTTGAGTTCCAAGGGCAGCAGTTCAACATTGCCGTTAACCGAGCGGTTGTAGCCGATGTTGGCCACGCCCTTGAGCGGCGACACGTCTTTGCTGGCGGCGAACCATTTTTCGGTGGTGGCGTTTTTCTCAAGCTCGTAGTGACTGGTGGCCATGACCGGCAACCACTTCAGCGATACCAGGCGCGAGAACGGCAGCGGGCCGTGTTCGATATGGTCGACGAACAGCAGTTCGGTGTCCTGATGGTTTTCGCCGAACACTGCGCCCTGGGCCTTGAGGCGATAGTGGGCGGTGCTGCTGAACAACTGGCGGTCGAGGGAGACCAGTTCGAGGGTCACGGTGCCGTCGACACCGGCCATGGAGGTCTGCAGTTCCTTGTTGGCGTCCTGGATGGCGGTTTGCAGCACCGGCTCCAGTTGCTTGCCGGTGTACCAGGCACCGCCTGCGCTGATTGCACCAATGGCGACGACGATACCCAAGAGAACGACTGCTGGCTTATTCATGTAGTGACCTGATCAAATCCTGTGAAGTGGGCTGTCTTCCCTGAACCCCGAAGGGTGTCGGCTCAAGCCCGCCGAAATCCGGGGAAGATTAGCATTGGCTGGCGTATGCAGCCCAATTTTTCAATAGGCGCAGGCTTCAGCGGTGAACGGTAAAGTGCCTTCGCGAGCAAGCCCGCTCCCACATTCGACGGCATTCCAAAGATGGAACTCGATCAAATGTGGGAGCGGGCTTGCTCGCGAAGGCGTCAGTACAGACACCACAGAATTCAGGAATACTCGGTTTCGATCTCATCGAGTTGATGGTCAAAGCTCTTCAGCCGCGCCGTCCACGTATACACCAGCACTTCAAACTCACGGTGAATCACCGCATTGCCCGGCGTATCCGACTTGGGATCATAAAAATCCAGCTGGTAACGCTCCCGCGCCATCGCGGTGGCCACGTCGGATAATTCCCGGGCGTTATTCAGCCAATGCCGTCCGTCGGCGACTTGCCGATCAAGCATCACGCACTGTTTTTTCAGGGCTTCGAGGCTTTTTTCCAGCGGGGTGCCGGTCAGTTCACCCATGACTTCCTGGAAGGTGCGCCCCGGTTGCCAGTAGCTGCCCCAGAAGTAGCGGTCGAACACTGTCTCGACCCGACGCAGGGCAACCTTGGTGTCCCAGATCGCCACGCGGGTCTTGCCTTGTTCGAGCAGTCTTCGCTTGATTCGCTGGCCCTGGTAAGAAGCCCAGGCCACCACGCCGATGGACAGCACCGCGATCAGCGCGCTGGCGCTGTCGAGGAACACCATGGCCTTGTCGATTTGATGGGCCAACATGATGCCGTAGAAGTAAGTCGCCGATAGCAACACCAGTGCGAAGAACACGCACCAGAAAGCGGGAGCATAAGGGTTTTTCATTATTGGAATCCCCATGAGCAAACGCGAGCAGTGACAAGCGGGTCATCAACAGAACCCGCCAGTCAAAGCATAGCAATCAGCTCAGGGTTTGCTGGCTTGTGTGGCTTGCGTTCGTCCACTTTCCCAGCCGCCGCCCAGGGCCAGGAACAAATCGATCTGGCTCATGGCAACCTGGGTGTTCGCCGCCGCCAGTTGCGCCCGCACATCGGTGTAGGTGCGAGTGGCTTGCAGGTCGGCCAGGAACGACGCGCGGCCGGCCTGGAAGAAGCGGTGCGTCTGCTCCGCGGCCTCTTTGGCCGAGGCGCCGGCATCGGCCAACGCATCGCGACGTTGCAGTTGCGCGGTGTATTGCGCCAGGCCCGTCTGGGTTTCGCGGATGGCGTTGAGCACCACGCCGTCGAAATGCGCCAGGGCGCCCTGGGTCGCGGCTTCGGCTTCATGGATGCGCGCGCGGGCGCCGTTGGTCGGCAGCGTCCAACTGATCAGCGGGCCAAAGCCCCAGCGGTTGGTGGCCGGCGTGCCCAGGTCATCCAGGATACCCACGGTGCCGACGGTGGCCCCGATGCTGATGTCCGGGTACAGCGCGCCGGTGGCCACACCGATGCGCGCAGTGGCAGCCGCCAGTTGGCGTTCGGCCTGGCGCACATCAGGGCGACGCTTGAGCAGCGTGGCGCCGTCGCCTACCGGCAGCAATTGGGCGATATGCGGCAGTTCGGCGCATTGCGCGGTGCCGGCCGGCAGTTGATTCAGTGGCTTGGCCAGCAGCATCGACAGGCGGAACAGCCCCGCCTGGCGCAGTGCTTCATAGCGCGGCATTTCGGCGCGCAAGGATTTGTACTGGGTTTGCGAACGGGTGACCTGGGTTTCATCACCCCGCCCGGCATCCCGCAGGCGCTGGGTCAGGTGCGTGCTCTGGGCTTGCAGGTCGAGGGACTCGTTGGCGATCGCCAGCTCTTCATTGGCCGCGCACACTTGGGTGTAGGAGCGCACCACGTCGGCCACCAGGGTGATACGGGCGATATCGGCCGCCGCCTGGGCCGCGTCGGCGCTGGCCTGGGAGCTTTCAATGCCGCGCTGCAAGGTGCCGAACAGATCGAATTGGTAGGACGTGCTGATGCTCGCGGCGCCGATATTGGCCACCGGGACTTTTTCCGTCAGCAAATAGGCCTCACCGGATTCTTGCAGGCGCTGGGCTTCCGCTTTGGCGCCGGCACTCCAGCCGCCGGCAGATTCGGCTTGCTGCACTTGATAGCGCGAGCGCTGCAAGTTGGCCGCAGCCACCCGCAGGTCGGTGTTGGAGGCCATGGCCTGCTCCACCAGCTTATCCAGGCGCGGGTCTTGATAGAGCTTCCACCAGTCCGCCGGCACCGGCGCCGACACCACATTGCTGCCCTCCCCGGCCAACTGGCCCTGAAGGTCACCACGGTTCACGGCCGCCTTGTCCGGCAGCTTGTAATCGGGGCCCACCACTTGGCAGGCCGACAGCAACAACCCCAGCCCGGCGGTTGCTAAAAGCCGTTTCATGGCTGGTTCTCCGACTTGGGTTTATCGCCGATGATCGACACCGTGGCAGTGCGCCCGGCAATCATGCGGAAGTCCGCCGGCACGTCGTCAAACGCGATGCGCACCGGAATCCGCTGGGCCAGGCGCACCCAGCTGAACGCCGGGTTGACGTTGGGCAGCAGGTTGGAGCCGCTGGTGCGGTCACGGTCTTCGATACCGGCGACGATGCTCTGCACATGCCCGCGCAGGCGAGCGTTGTCGCCGATCACGCGGATGTCGACGCTCTGGCCGACGTGGATGCCGTCGAGCTTAGTCTCTTCAAAATAGCCGTCGATGTGGAAGGAGTTGCTGTCCACCACCGACAACACCGGGCGCCCGGCGGTCACGAACTCCTGGTTACGCGGCGCACGGTCGTTGATGTAACCGTCCACCGGGCTACGGATCACCGAGCGGTCCAGGTTGAGCTGCGCGGCATCCACCGCCACTTGCGACTCCGCCAGGGCCGATTGGGCACGGGCCACGCGGGACTGGCTTTCTTCCAGTTGCTCGCTGGCCACCAGGTTGCCGAGGCCACGGTTACGCTTGTTCTCGCGCACGGCCTGGGCCAGGGTTTCCTGGCGGTCAGCCACAGCGGCCTGGGCTTGGCGCAGGGCCAGCTTGAAGCGGTCCTGGTCGACGGAGAACAGCACCTGGCCGCGCACCACCAATTGGTTGTCACGCACGTCCACTTGCTGGATCAGCCCGGACACGTCCGGGGCGATCTGCACGATGTCGGCACGGATGTGGCCGTCACGGGTCCAGGGGGCGAACATGTAGTACATCACCATGCGCCACACGACGACGCAGGCGAAGGTCACCACCAATAACGTCAGGACTACACGGCCGATGGTCAAAAAAGGTTTTTTCATGTCATGAGGTATCGACTGAGTGAATCCACTGCGCCCAGCAACAGAGCGTAGAGACCCACATTGAACAATGCCCGGTGCCAGACCAGGCGATAGAAGTGGACGCGGGTCAACAGCCCGTGCACCACCAGGTACAGCACATACGTAATGCCCATCAGCACCAGCAGCGTGGGCAGGAATACCCCGCTGATATCCAGATCACCGATCATAAAGGCGCTCCATCGGGTAACGGCGCTTCCATTTCTGTGCCGCCGAGAAATTCCACGCCGGGCAACAACGCCAGGCGCAAGCCACTGAGGGCGTGCAGCAAGTGCAGGCGGGTTTCGTCCTCACCTTGCAGGCCCTGGCCGTTGAGGGCGCGGCGGGTACGGTCGAGGGTCATCAGCAGACCGCTGGGGGCCGGCAGACGTTCACCGGCTTTCAGGCAGGCCTTGAAGTAACCGCCGACGCCTTCCACCACCTGGTTCAACAACACACGCGGAACCCCGAGGATGCGCGGCGAGTACGCCAGCAGGTCCAGCAGGTTCAGCGCCACACGTACTTCCCGCAGGGCGATGCCGGTGTCCTGGCCGGTCATGGCCAGGCGCGGCAGGTGTTGCATCAGGCGGTCGAGCATTTGCACGCCCATCTTGCGGTGCTCGGCCAGGGTCGCAGGCTCGGTGAGGGTGACGATGTCGCGCCAGCTGAAACGGGTCAGGCGCTTGGCCGCCAGCTCGGCGCCGAACGGCCGGGCAATCAGGGTCCAGACGAAGGCGAACAACAGGCCCACCGGGCCCGCCAGGTTGGAGTTGGCGAAGGCCAGGAAGTCCGCGTCGTAGGCCCCCTGGATGCTGATGAACGACGAAGTGTTGACCAGCGTCAGCAGCATGCCGAGGTAGAAGCGCGGCTGTACCGTCAGCGTGCCGATGCAGATAAAGGGCACCGAAAACGCCAGCACCAGCATCGGGAAATCATGCAGGTTGGGCAGCACCAGAAACAGGTAGAGGCTGGCGAACAGCACCGACATTGCGGTCCAGAAAAAGAACCGGTAGATCTGCGGCGCCGGGTCGTCCATGGAGGCAAAAAAGCTGCAGGCCACCGCCGCCAGGATCACCGCGCTGCCACCGTCGGTCCAGCCCAGCAGGATCCACAGCACCGAGGCGACGATGATCGCGGTGACGGTGGAAAACGCCGAGTAGAACATCAGGCCACGGTCGAGAAACGGGGTCAGCCGGCCCAGGCGCCAATGGCGGTACACCGCGCGCCAGCTGTCCTGGCTTTCGCACTGGATGGCGGCTTGCAGGCTGCGGCAGTCTTGCCACAAATCCACCCACTCGCCCAGACGATACAGGGCGTTGGAGAACAGCAACTGATGGCGGTCATCCAGGGCGTCGGCATCGGGTTGCAGGGCTTCGATCTGGTCACGCAGAACACGCCAGCGTTCGAGGGGCGCGTCCTTTTGCGTGCTGGCCAGCCACTCGTTGGCGGCGGTCAGCAACGGTGTGAAACGGTCGAGCAATTCCGGCGCGCGGTGTTCCAGGGCATACACGGCATCGTCGAGAGCATCGATCACCGGCAGCAGGTGGATCATCCGCCCGCGCAGCTCCTTGGTGTTGCGCACCGTTTGCGGCCGCGAGCCCTCGTGGGGCAGTTGGCCGATCATCAATTCCAGGGTGTTGAAGGTGGCAACCATGCCACCGCGCAGGGTGCTGATTTCATCGGGTTGCACGTTGCGGCTGAGAAAGCGCTGGCTGTAGACCTGGGCGTCGGCAAACCACTTGCTCACCGAGTCATCGAACACCGGCGCCAGGCGTCGCGGCCAGAACATCGCGCCCACTACGGCTGCCACGGCAATGCCGAGGAAGATTTCTTCAGTACGCGCTTCGGCCACATCCCACACCGCCAGCGGGTTATCCACCACCGGCAGGGCGATCAGCGGCAAGGTGTAGCCGGCCAGCATCAGCGCATAGCTGTTGG
This sequence comes from Pseudomonas yamanorum, assembly GCF_900105735.1. Lineage (NCBI taxonomy): Bacteria > Pseudomonadati > Pseudomonadota > Gammaproteobacteria > Pseudomonadales > Pseudomonadaceae > Pseudomonas > Pseudomonas yamanorum. Next base: position 3,232,132 of record NZ_LT629793.1, read on the forward strand.
CGGTGCGCAGGTGCAGGGACAGGAACAGCAGAATCCCGGTCCACAGCGCGATCACCACCACCAGCAGGTAAGGCGTCTGTACAAACATCGGCACAAAAAACACCGCAGCGGCCGCCCCCATGAAGGTACCGACCGCCCGGTACAGCGCCTTGGAGCTGGTAGGGCCGACAAACGGGCTGGAAACGATATACACCGTGGCCATCGCCCAATACGGACGCGGCATTTGCATCAGCATGGCGATGTACAACGCGATCATTGAAGCGGCGAATGTCCTTACGCCATAGAACCAATCCTTGGCCGGCGGCATGCCGGTAAAAAATCCGTTCAAGAACTCACAACCATGGGATGTTGATTGGCGCCTTCGAAGGCCCGCAGTACACGCAGCGCAGCTTCCAGGTCATCGGGATCGATCGTCGCCAGCACCTCGCGGCGCAGGCGCACCAACTGCTCTTCCACCGCCTGCACCAGCTCGCGGCCACGCTCGGTTAGGCTCAAGGCCTTGGCACGGCGGTCGTGGATGTCTTCGGTGCGGCACACATAGCCGGAACTGCACAGCTGGTCCAACAGGCGCACCAGGGACGGGCTTTCCATCCCGGCGGCCTGGGCCACCTTGACCTGGTGCACGCCGTCGCCGAGGCGGCCGATCATCAGCAGCGGCACGGCGCAGGCTTCAGAGATGCCATAGCTGACGAGCGTGGTCTGGCAGATTTTGCGCCAGGTCCTGGCACCTACCACCATGCTGCTGCTGATGTTCATCTGGAGTTGTTCGAGGGTCTGGGACACTGGACTCTTCGCATACAGTTAGTTTGCTAACTATCAATATGGTCGATGGATCCAAAGCAGTCAAGTTTTGATACAAATTTGCGGATGGGTGGATGGCCCGTGGGCTAAGTAAAGCTGGTTTAGGGAAAGGTGGTTTGCTGCCAGCAACCGTCAGTCGCCTCACTCAGCTCACATGCGTCGTCAGGTATGCACGTTGTATATACTTCGTACATACCAATCTAGAGCATCCACTTATGTCAAAACTAGCCGTTTTCACCTTGAAGCTTGAGTCGGAACTACGCGACCAATTCATGGCCGAGTGCGAGGCTACTCACCGTCCTGCATCGCAAATCGTGCGAGATATGATGCGTCAGTTCGTCCAGGCCCAGCAGGAATCACGGGAGTACGATGCGTTCTTGCAGCGTAAAGTAGACGCCTCTCGCGCCTCGATACAGGCAGGCAGAGAGATTTCCAATGAGGATTTGGAAGCTGAGTTTTCTGCGAAACGTGCTCACGTAGATAATCAGGAATGAGGGTTGCCTGGACGCCGGAAGCGGCGCAGGACCGTAGGGATATCTGGGACTTTTTATTTGAGAAAAACCCACAAGCCGCAGCCGATATGGATCGACGCTTCAGCAGTGCAGTGCTGGGACTGGCAAAACACCCAGAAATCGGTCCACTCGGCAGGATCACGGGCACACGCGAAGTCATTCCTCATCCAAGCTACCGCCTTGTTTACCAACTTGAGCCCGACGTAGTAAGGGTCGTAGCGCTTGTGCACACCGCTCGCCAATGGCCACCAGAGAAAGCAACCGCCTCTTGACGGCTTAGACTCCTCGCCCCTCTCTCAACCGCAAATTCAACTCATCCACCACCTCCGCCCAATCCGCATCCTCCAAAATCTCTTCGCGCAAAAACGCCCGCTGGCCTGGCGTCCAGAAAAACGCTTCCGCCAGGTGCAGTTCGGGCTTGAGTGGGGAGTGGACCGCGATGAACCGCTCAATGCTGACCGGGTCATCGGGCAAACCGAGCTGTTTGAACAACGATGGCAAGTTGTGGACTGGGGATTCCATGAGGCGTTCCTGGAGAAATGGTTCACCTGAGTCTAGCCCCCCAGGCGAACATAAACCTCTCCGGTGTTGCGCAGATTAATCGCAACCCTCGCGGTGCACGCCCGCTGGCGCGTTACACAGCACGAACAGCCGGGCTCGTGCGCCACCGCCATCCTGCTGGCTGAGCTGGCGCCACCCTGTCGGTAACGGAGCAAACTCATCCGGCGGCTCCGTGCCGCTGATCAGCCATACACGCTGGGTCTCGGCGGGTAACGCCGACAAGCGATCAAGGTAAATACGCCCGCCGTCCTGGTCCACCAAGGTGCCAAAACCATAGGCGTTCGGCCGTGTGGACTTGCCGGAGGCGGTCGGCGGTGTGAAGAGCTGCAACTGGGCGTCGGTCTCATCGTAATAGACGTAGGGCAGGTACCACAGCATGTCGCTGATGACGATGCGGTCATCTTCCTGGTAGTTGCGATTGACGAACTCCACCACCACGTTGAATTGATCATGTTCATCGACGGTGGCGTTGGTCTTCACGCCCACCCACTCGACCCCGACAAACAGCACTAGCAGTGCTGCCCCCGCGAGCGGCAGGCGTGGCGACAGACGGTCGACAGCCACCGCCACGATGATCGGCAAACTCATCGCGTAGGCGGTGAGATAACGCTCGATAAACACCGGGGAAATAAACGACACCCCATAGACCAGCAGCACCGGCAGGATGAAAAACAGCGCCAGCAGCCAGCCGAAGCGATAGCGGCTTTGATCGCGCCAGGCGGTCACGCCTACCAGTGCTATCAGTAGTAAAGGAAACGCAATGAAGAGGGGGCGCCACAAATGGTCGCCCGGGTCCTGAATGAGGAACTGCCACACCATCGATGGCACGGAATACAGGTTGACCGGATCCTCCCAGCCAATATCACCGCCCACCTTGAGTTCTTCGGTGTGCTGCACCAGGCCCAGCAAATTCGGGAGCCAGGGCAGGTACAGCAAGACAATGGCAACGTTGGCCAACCACCAGCCCGGACGTGTGACAAGGCGCAGGCCGCCGGTCCGTGGCTGGCGCAGCAACAGCAGCCATGACCAATGCACCAGTACGCACAAGGCAGTGAAGTAGTGGGTGTAGAAAGCCGCCGTCATCAACAGCGCATAGGCCACCAGATAGCGCTTGCGTTCAGGCTGGCGGACCCAATACACCAATGCCAGGGTGGCGGCCAGCAGCCACACGCCCAGCAGCGAATACATTCGCACTTCCTGGCTGTAGCGCACCGCCGTGGGCAGCAACGCCAGCAGAATCCCCGCCAGTACCGCCGCGCGGCGGGTCGCGATCAGCCGCGTCAGCCAGACCCCCAGGCCGACCGCAACCACACCGGGGATCGCACTCATGCTGCGCAGGGAGAAAATACTGTCGCCAAACACCTCGATCCAGCCGCGCAGCATGAAGAAATACAGCGGCGGGTGAACGTCATGGGCGGCGTGAAACCACAGGTCCTCCAGGGAATACTCAGCGAGCAGCAGGCTTGAACCTTCATCGCCCCAGATTGCGGAGGCGGTCAGGCCATAGAAGCGCACGGCCATGGCCAACGCCACCAGCGGCACCCACCACAATCGAGCCAGCCAGCCGGCATTCTCCCAAAGACCAGGATTGACCACGGGAAATGCCCCGGCCTTGTTGTCTTGTTCCGCCACAGAGCGTCGCACCTCTACTTCCTCACCCACTACTGAACCTGCGCTTGCGCGAACACCCGCCACTCTAGGTGAAAAGGCCTTGATTCGCCCGCTGTTTTGCTCGTTTTGAGCCGTCATCCGCCAATCGGACAAATCTGAATTTTGCGCAGGGTGTCTCCGACGCTTTGGTCGGATCAGGCTATGATTGCTGCCTTCCATGGATTCAGGATCAAGGACACTTCATGCGCATCGGTCTTCTGTCACCCCTGGCACTGGCATTGCTCGCCTCCCTGCCCCTTCAGGCCCACGCCAGCGGCGATGACTCGTGCTACCCGGATTGGCGGGTGTCGCGTAACAGCCTGGACGTGTGCAGCAACCTGCCGTTTTTGAGCCCGGGCAATGACAGCCGGGTCAACCTGCGGCTGCTGCTGGCGGACAAAAACGTCATGCCGCTGGCACCGAATGCCCTGGGCGAGCAGGACTTTTCCGAAGGCTTTGGCCCGGTGCCATTCCCGGTGTATCGGCTCACGCCCGCAGCGGATGAGCCCGACAACAAACCCGACGACTCGCGTACCGCCGAACTGGATGAACTGCTCAGCCCACTCGGCATCAAGCGCGATGACTACAAGGCCGCCGGTGAAGCCTTCCTTTCCGGCGAAGGCAGCCGTTGCCGCAGCAACGCCGATGACAGCGCCGCCGCGTTTATCAGCCAGGTGGTGAAGGCCGATGTACCGCAAGCCGAGCGCCAACTACTGGCCAAACTGCGGTTGCAGATGCTCGGCAGTTGTTCCTCGGACGGCGTAGCGGCAGGCGAGGCCGACTCAATTAAATCCGCAGACGGCCAGGCATTGCTCGCCTACCTGAAAGCCGCCGGGGACTTTTACAGCGGGCGCTTCGGCGATGCGCAAAAAGGCTTTGCCGGGCTGACGAGCAGTTCGCTGCCTTGGCTCAAGGAAACAGCGTTATATATGACGGCGCGCACCGCGCTGAACGACGCCCAGCAAAATGCCTTCGACGAATACGGCACGCCCTCGCTTGAGCATGTGGATAAGTCCGCGCTGCAACAGGCCGAGACTGGATTCGATGATTACCTGAAAACTTATCCACAGGGCGAATACGCCGCCTCCGCCCGCGGCCTGCTGCGCCGGGTGCACTGGCTGGCGCCCAACCCCGACAAACTGGCGGACGACTTCGCCTGGCAACTGACCCAGGCCACCGAGGCCCAGCGCAACGTATCGCTGGATGAACTGGTGCAGGAAGCCGACACCAAATTGCTGACCAGCACCACGGCACCCGTAGGCAATCCGTTGATCCTGGCCCTCAACGACCTGATGTGGATGCGCGCCGGTGACCCGCCGAAGCTCACCCGTGAAGCCCTCGATGGGCAGAAGTCGACATTCGCCCAGGAACCGGCGCTATATGCCTACGTACAGGCGGCGTTTGCCGTGTACGTCGAGCACCAACCCGATCGCGCCTTGAAGTTGTTGCCGCAAGACGTGCCGTCGAACCTCGATTACTTCGCCTTCAGCCAGCAGACCCTGCGCGGCCTGGCATTGGAAGCCAAGGAAGACTGGAAAACCGCCGAAGCACTGTGGCTGCAACTGCTGCCGTTGGCCAAGCGACCGTTGCAACGTGACCAGCTGGAGCTGGCCTTGGCGATGAACTACGAACGCAGCGGCCAACTGGCCAAGGTATTCGCCGCCGACTCGCCGATCAGTGCCAAACAGGTGCGCTATATCCTGCTGCGCAACGTCGCCGGTCCCGATCTGCTGCGCCAACAGCTTGCCGATTCCAGCGACCCGGTAGAGCGCCAGACCGCGCAATTCACGCTGCTTTATAAAGACCTGCTGCGCGGCCAGTTCGAGACCTTTGCCGAGGACCTGAAGCAACTGCCCGCCCAGGTTCCCGATGACAAGCTGGGCACCAGCCTGGGCTACGTCTACGGCGGCGGCCAGTCGTTGAAACTGTTCCAATGGAAGGGTGACAAGGCCGAATCCGGCTACACCTGCCCGAGCATCGCGCAAATCGCCAGCACCCTGCAGGCCGATCCGAAAAACCCGCAAGGCCTGAACTGCCTGGGTGAATTCATCCTGCGTAACGGCCTGGACGGCATGCCCCTGGAACAAGCGCGCTCCGCCGGCAGCCTGGGCAGTACCGCCTCGCCCTTCAAGGGCGAAACCTTCTCGCGGCTCGAAGGCTATAAACGGGTGATCGGCAATCCCAAGGCCCCTCACAACGACAAGGCCTACGCACTGTTTCGCGCCATCAACTGCTATGGGCCTTCGGGCTACAACAGCTGCGGTGGGGAAGACGTCGACAAGGCCGTGCGCAAAGGTTGGTTCCGCCAGTTGAAGACCGGGTTTGCCGATACCCAGTGGGGCAAGTCGCTGCAGTACTACTGGTAAGCCGTGAAGCGTTTCTGGCTGGCCCTGCTCCTGCTGGCAAGCCCGGCTTTCGGTGCGGTGGACGCCCGCGACCATGATGCGTTCTGGCTGTGGAGCGGCGTCGCGCCGCAGCCGGTGCTCAAGCAGGCCAAAACCCTGTACATCCTCCAGGGCCAGATCAACTCAACCCGCCGCGCACCCCAGCGTGGCGTGCAGTTCATCGCCCAGGGCATGAGTGTGCCGCGCCTCACCCAAGGTGAAATCTGGGTGGTGTACCGCGCCCACACCCTGCACTGGCCCGAGTCGGTCTACAGCCAGATGCTCGGCCAGGTACAACGTTGGCGAGACGCGGGCAACCCGGTGGTTGGCATCCAGATCGACTTCGACGCACGCACGCAATACCTCAACGAATACGCCGACTTCCTGCGCGACTTGCGCCAGCGCCTGCCCAAGGATTTGCGCCTGAGCATCACCGGGCTGATGGACTGGAGCAGCAACGCTGACCCGGCCGCCATCGCCCAACTCAAAGGCGTGATTGATGAAGTGGTGGTGCAGACCTACCAGGGCCGCCACAGCATCCCGGATTACGCGGCGTACCTGCCACGCATGAACCGGCTGGGAGTGCCATTCAAGATTGGGTTGATTCAGGGTGGGGCGTGGGAGGAGCCGGGATATTTGAAGGGAAATGAGTGGTTTCGTGGGTATGTGGTGTTTTTGCAGAATCCTTGAGTGCCGCAGTCCGTGGACTGCGGGCACTGATGGCTTAAAGACTAACGCCCGCGAATGCCCGGTGTTTTACCAGTCATAGGTCAAACTCGACACCACCGTACGCCCTTCCCCGTAGTAACAATCCAGGTCGCTGGTGCATTGCGACACGTAGGTTTTGTTGGTCAGGTTCTGCACATTCATCGCCAGCTTCACGCCTTTGAGCTTGAACGGCGAGGCACCCAGGTCGTAGCTCAGGCTGGCGTCGTAGACGGTATAGGACGGGATGCTGAACGCTCCTGCGTAGTAATCACCGAAGCTGCTGCGAACATAGCGCGTACCCACGCCTGCCCCAAGGCCCGCCAGGGGCGTGTCGCCGAGGACGGTGTAATTGACCCACACCGAAGCGGTAAGCGGTGAGATGCCTGCCGGGTGTCGGCCTTGGCGGCCGTCGTTGTCCTTGGTGTATTTGATGTCGTTGCGCGCTGCCGAGGCGACCACGTCCCAGGCATCGCTGAGGGAGGCCTTGGCTTCCAGCTCCACACCCCGTGAGCGCATGGCACCGCTCTGGGTGCTGAAGGTGGTGTCTACCGGGTTGGTGGTCAGCACGTTTTCCTGGTCGAGTTGGTAGACCGAGACCTGCACAAAACTCTTCTGGCCCGGCGGCTGATATTTCAGGCCGACTTCGTACTGGTTGCCGGTAGAGGGATCAAACGGTTTGCCGCTGATATCGGTGCCCGACAGCGGCAGGAAGGATTCGGAGTAGCTGATAAACGGCGCCAGGCCGTTATCGAACAGGTACACCAAACCGGCCCGGCCAGTGAACGCCTGGTCTTTGCTGCTGGTGCGGGTGTCGGCCAACGGCTCCTTGTTGACCACGTTGGCCCAGTCGTAGCGCCCGCCAAGGACCAGCGCCCACTTATCCAGTTTGATCTGGTCCTGCACATACAGGCCGGTCTGGGTCACGGTGCGGTCCCAGCGGTAAGGCTGGCCGAAATTCATCCGCTGGCCGTAGACCGGCTTGAACAGGTCGATCACCGGTGGATTACGGTCGTACAGCCCGTGGAATTGCGAGTTGAAGTGGTAGTAATCGAGGCCGACGATCAGCGTATGGGACAGTGCCCCGGTGTCGAATTCCGCCTGGGCGATGCTATCCACGCCAAACACTTTGTTGTTCTGCGACCAGTCCACGCCGAAGCGCTGCAGGTAGCGTTGGTCTTGCACGCCAGTTGCCGGGTTGGGTACAAATCTGTAGCCGTGCAGCGGTGCGGTGTAACGGTCGTCCACCTCGGCGTAGCGGGCATTTTGCTTGAGGGTCCAGGTGTCGTTCAGGCGATGGGACACCTCATAGCCCAACACGTACTGCTCGCGGTTGTACTGGTTGACGTCAGGCTCGCCGATAAACACATCACGCTTGATCTTGCCGTTGGGGTTGTCCCAGATCGTCCCGGACGCAGGCAAACCCTGGGCCTCGGGCACGCCTTTGTCTTTCTGGTACTGGGCGAACACGGTCAGGCGCGTGTCGTCGTTGGGCTGCCAGGTCAGGCTGGGGGCGATGAATTGGCGTTTGTTCTCGACGTAGTTGATCTCGCCCTGCTCGTCCTTGGCCAGGCCGGTGAGGCGATAGAGAAACTGGCCCTGTTCATCCAGCGGGCCACTGAGGTCGATGGCGGCGCTTTTGTGTTCGTAGGTGCCGGCTTCCAGCACCACTTGATGCACCGGGGTTTCGCTGGGGCGCTTGCTGACCATATTGACGATGCCGCCCGGCTGGTTCTGCCCGTATAGCACCGAGGCCGGGCCCTTGAGCACTTCGATGCGTTCCAGAGAGTACGGCTCGATCTGCAATGCCCCGCCGGTGCTGCCGCCGCCGTAAGGCAAGTGCAAACCGTCGAGGTACAGCGGCGTCGGCGAGAAGCCACGGGAAGTAGGTTCATCGAACAGTTTGACCCGGTCGGAAAAGCCGCCGGAGGTCATGCCCGGCGTATAGAGCAGCGCCTGGGTGACGCTTTGGGCGCCGCGGGCCTTGATCTCGGCGGCGGTAATGACGTTGATGGTCTGGGGGATTTCCACCAGCGCCGAATCGGTCTTGCTGCCGGTGGCGCTGCGCTTGGCAACGATGCCGTCGACCGCGCCCCAGGCCGTTTCCTGATCCTGTTGGCCACTGATCTGCGTCGCACCGAGTTGCAGCGCGCCGTTCGCCGGCAGCGCCTGCAACGACCAGCCGCCCTGGGATTGCACCGCGACCAACCCGCTGCCGGCCAACAACCGTTCCAACCCTGGCCCGGTGGCGTAGCGGCCCTGCAAGCCGGCGCTGCGCTTGCCTTGGGTCAGCGAGGCGTCCACCGACAACAGGATTCCCGAGGCGCTGGCGAACTGGTTCAAGGCCTGGTCGAGGTTGCCTGCGGGAATGTTGTATTGGCGCAGGGCTTCAGCGCTCTCCTGAGCCTGGACCACGCTCGGCACCACAGGCGCCGTCGCCAGCAAACTGACAAACAGGCCACGGCGCAGGGCGCGGGCCAGAGGTTGGATTGGGTGGTGCGACATTGCAGGGCTCCCCGTGAGAACGCTTCTTGATTGGCTTTCAAGAGGTATCCCGGACGGGGTAGGAAAACCGACAAGCCGTAGGCAAAAAATTTTTTTAGACCCGCGCCTTGATCGTGACCCAATAGCGCGTCACCGCCTGTACCTGCACCGGCAACGAACGCTCAAGCGCGTGGAGAATCGCGTCGGTGTCATTCAGCGGAAACACGCCGGTCAACAGTAAGCCGGCCACTGCCGCATCGCAGCGCAACAGCCCCGGGCGATAACGGCTCAACTCGGCAACGAACTGCCCCAGCGGCTGGCGCTCGGCAATCAAACGGTTCTGGGTCCAGCTGCTGGCATTGGCATCCACCGGCGCCAGCGTCGAAGTCTGGCTGGCGCTGAACCACAGGCTATCCCCTGCATTCATCTGCACCGCCGCGCCGCGCACCGGACGCACCTGCACACGCCCTTCATACAGGTCGACGCGGCTACCATCGTCCACTTCACGCACGGCAAACCGGGTGCCCAAGGCCTGCACATCTCCGGCCGGAGTTTCGACGATCAATGGCCGGGACGGGTCGTGGCCGCTGGTCAGCAGGATCTCGCCACGTATCAGGCGGATACGCCGCTCACTGGCGCTGAACCGCAGGTCAACCGCGCTGTTGCTGTTGAGGTCCAGGCGTGTGCCATCGCTCAAGGTCAGGTGACGAATCTCGCCGGTGGCGGTGCGGTATTCGGCAAACGCCGCCTGCCAAGGCTGGCTGCTTTGCACCAGATAGCCGCTGCCACCGGCCACCAGCAACAGCCCGAGCAGTTTCAAGGCGGCGCGGCGTTGGGTGTCCGGTGTCTCGCGTAACACCGCGCGGGCACTGTCGACAGGCACACCGCCGAGGGTTTGCTGTAACTGCTGCAAGCGCTTCCAGGCGCGCCGGTGTTCCGGGTCGGCCTCCTGCCAGCGCGCAAAGGCCTGGCGCTGATCGCCGTCCATCTCGCCGCCCCATTGCAGCATCAACCACTCGCTGGCCTGCTCGACAATGGCCGGGGCAATCGGCGCTTCGTGCCGGGTTCTCATTCTTCGTAGGCGACCTGATAGCAGGCGAGAATCGCCCGGGTCATGTACTTCTGCACCGAGCTGACAGTCACCTCCAGGCGCTCGGCGATCTGTGCGTAACTCAGCCCTTCGAACTGCGACAACAGGAACGCTCGGCGCACATTGTCGGGCATGCGATCGAGCATGGCGTCGATCTGCATCAGGGTTTCAAGGATCAATGCGCGAGTTTCCAGGGACGGCGACTCGGGCTCCGGCAAGTGGGCGATGCTTTCCAGGTAGGCGCGCTCGATGCGCAGGCGCCGCCATTGATCAATCACCAAGTTGCGAGCGATCTGTGTCAGGTAGCTGCGGCTTTCCTTGTCACCGGGAAAGCGCCCCGATACCAGCAAGCGCAGGAAGGTGTCCTGCGCCACATCGGCGGCGTGTTCGCGATCCCCCAGGCGTTTGCGCAGCCAGCTTTGCAGCCAGCCGTGATGGTCGCGATACAGGAGATGAAGCTGTTGCCGGCCGTCAGTCGCGGTGTCCATGAAAAGCTCAGATACGTTATTGAGAGCAATTATCATTACACCATGTTGCACGGCTGGCAAAGTTCTTTGTCATTCAGCGCCCGGCGGTCTGCAACGGATACACCGATTCCCAGCCACCGCCCAACGCCTTGTACAACCCGACCATGGCCAGAGACACGCCGGTGGAGCTTTCCACCCACTGCTCTTGCGTCGCCAGCAACGCGCTTTGCACCGTCAGCACGTTAACGAAATCCACCACGCCTTCGACGTATTGATGCTGCGCCGTGGCAAGGGCGATCTGGTTCTGCCGGACGGCTTCGGCGAGGCTGTCGCGGCGCAGTTGGCTGGCGTTGTAGCGAGTCAGCTGGTCGTCGATTTCATGCCAGGCCCGCAGCACAGTTTGCTGGTAGGCCAAAGCCGCTTCCTGTTGCTGGGCTTCGCGCAAATCGAGCATGCCTTGCAGCCGGCCACCGTTGAAAATCGGCAAGCTCAGTTGCGGGCCAAAGGCGAATGCACGAGAACTCCACGAGCCGAGATCCGCCAGCTGCAACGCCTGGGAGCCCACGCTGCCAGACAGGGTGATGCGCGGGTAGAAGTCGCCCTTGGCCACGCCGATGGAAGCGGTGGCGGCATGCAAGCGCGCTTCGGCCTGGCGGATATCGGGGCGCCGTTCGGCCAGTTGCGACGGCAAGCCAATAGCAACCTGACGTTGGGTTTGCGGCACGGCGGCGTCCTTGGACAGTTCGGCATACAGAGCTTGTGGCGGTTCGCCCATCAACAAGCTCAGGGCGTTGATCAGTTGATCCTGGCGTTGCTGCAAGTCCGGCAGGCGCGCCTCGATGGCGGCGACTTGAGCGGCGGCTTCGGCGACGTCCAGGTCAGTGGCAACCCCGTCGGCCAAACGCAGTTGCGACAGCTTGAGGCTGTGGCGGGCGACGTCGAGGTTTTGCTCGGTGACGGCCCGGGTGTTCTGCACGCCGCGCAGTTGGATGTAGTCCTGGGCGGTTTCCGCCAGCACTGACAACAGCACGGCACGGCGGTCGTTTTCGGCGACTTGCAGGGTGGCGTCGGCGGCTTCGGTTTCGCGCTTTACCCGGCCCCAGAAGTCCAGTTCCCAGGCGGCGGAGAAACCCATGTCCCACTGGTTAAAGGCCGAGCGGCCATTCTTGCCGGAGGGATCGCTCAAGCCATCGGCGCTGTTGCGTTGGCGCAGGTAGTCGCCGGTGGCGTTGACGGTCGGGTAGCGCTCGGCAGTGATCACCTGGCGCGCTGCGCGGCTTTGTTGCAGGCGACTGCTGGCGAGTTTCAGGTCGAGGTTGTCGGTCAGTGCACGACGCGTCAGCGCGGTGAGTTGCTGGTCATGGAACACTTCCCACCAACGCTCTTCCAACGGGTCGTTGACCGCATGACTGGCGGCTTGTCGGCCCTGAGGCTCGGTCCATTTGCCCAGCGGGTTTTGCGGGCGCTGGAAGTCCGGGCCGACGGTGCAAGCACTCAGGCTGAGCAAACTCAAGGTAATCCAGGCGAGACGTCTCATTGCTGGGCGACCTCCCGTGGCTGGGCGGCGGCGTGGGTGTCGACGCTGGCTTCCACCGACATGCCGACCCGCAGGCGTTCGGTCAGCGCCTGGCCGGGCTCCAGAATGATTTTCACCGGAATGCGCTGCACCACCTTGGTGAAGTTGCCGGTGGCGTTGTCCGGCTTGACCGAGGCAAACGTCACGCCGGTGGCGGGCGCCAGGCTTTCGAGATGCCCCTTGAGTACGTCACCGTCGAGGCTGTCGACCCGCACTTCAACCGCTTGGCCTGCGTGCATGTGGGACAGTTGGGTCTCCTGGAAATTGGCCACCACATAAGCCTCGGCCAGCGGCACTACGGCGAGGATCTTGCTGCCCGGCGTCACATAGGCGCCAACCCGCACCGCGCGCTCACCGACCATGCCGTCCACCGGCGCGACGATGCGGGTGTACGACAACTGAAAGCTGGCCATTTCCAGTGCAGCCTGGGCACGTTTCAAACCGCCTTCGGCCGCATCCCGCTGGGCGCTGAGGATTTCCACTTGCTTGCGTTCGGCAGCCAGTACCGCCGTGGCACTCGCCAGGCGCGCAGTGGCCTGGTCGATACGGGTCTTGGCTTGCTGGGCGTTCTGCACGGTGCCAGCACCTACGCCGGCGAGGTGGTTGTAACGGTTCAGTTCATGTTCGGCAAATGCCACTTCGGCGCGATCTGCCGCCACGGTGGCCTGGGCCTGGGCGATCACCGAGCTTTGCCGCTCCAGGGTTGCCGTGGCGTTTTTCAGTTGCGCCTGGGCCACCAACGTATCGGCGTCGGCCGCCTGGGCGGCGGCGCGGAAGTCACGGTCATCGATCAACGCCAGCAACTGGCCGGCCTTGACCCGCTGGTTGTCTTCCACCAGCACTTCCTTGATAAACCCGGCCACGCGTGGCGCCACCAGGGTGTAGTCGGCGGCGACGAAAGCGTCGTTGGTGGTCTGGCGCTTGCTGCCGAACACGCCCGGCGCCAGCAGGTAAACCAGCACACCCACGGCGAACACGGTGATGACGGTTACAGCGATTTTGTCTTTGCGTTTCATAACGATCCCTTTGGCTCAGTGAGCAATCAAGTCGGCGCGCGGGGCGGATAAATCCGCGTAGGCATCCAGAAAATCAGCAGGATCAACACCGCCGCGACACCGGCCATGACGTAGTAGAGATCCGAAGAAGTGAGCACCACGGCCTGCTGGTGCAAGCGATGGGCAAGGCCGGCGGCATCGCTGTCGGCCAGGGGCGAGTTGCCCAGGCTGTCCACCAACATGGTCGAGTGGAAATGCAGGCGGTGGGTGGTCAGGGCGTCGATCACGCCTGTGGCGACCACGGCGGCCAGGCCTTTGACGGTGTTGAACCACGCCGAGGCGAACGGCCCGTCCTGCGGCGTAATGCTGCCGATGGAGAGCATCAACAGCGGCAACACCGCCATCGGTTGCCCGAAAATTTGCAGCAATTGCAGCGCATAGAAGTCATCGCGGATCCACGCCGACGTCAGTTGGGCCCCGCCCACGCAGGACAGGATCAGCATGCTCAAGCCGATGCCCAATACCCAACGGCAATCGACCCAACGCAGGTTGCACAGCGCCGCCACCAACGGCAGCGCGATCAACTGCGGCAGCGCCATGATCAGCATCACCGGGGCAGTTTGCAGCGGGCGGTAGCCTTGTACCTGAGCCAGGTAGCTGGACGGAATGATGGTCACCGCCAGCAGCACGATCAGCACGCCGGCGAGCACGATCAGCGCGAACGCCAGGTTGCGGATGCCGAGCATCTGCAACTTGAAAAACGGCATCGGGTGCGACCACTCGTTGATCATGAACAACACCAGCAACACCAGGCCGCCGATCAGCAACGAGGTGATCAGCGGTGATTCGAACCAGTCCAGGCGGTTGCCCTGCAACAGGCCGATCACCAGCATGCAGATCGCCGGAAAACCCAGCAGCAGGCCCCGCCAGTTGAACTGCTTGAAGCGCTCCAGGCGCAACGGGTCCTGGGGCAAGCCGTAGGCTACGGCGGCCATGGCCAACAGGCACGGCCCGACAATCTGCCAGAACGCCCATTGCCAACCGACGTATTCGGTCCACATGGCCGCCAGCGGTGTGCCGAGGCTAGGGCCGAAGGTTGCGGTCAGGGCGTAGCCGGCCAGGCCGTACAGCTTGACGTTGGCCGGCAGGAACCGCAGGGCCACAGTCATCAGCATCGGCGGCAAAGCGCCGCCGGCCAGGCCTTGCACGGTGCGCAAAATCAGCAGGCTTTCGTAATTCGGTGCGAACGGGCAAAGCACGCCAAGCACGGTGAACAGGCCGATGGCGCACAGGGTGAAACGGCGCAGAGAGAACGTCACCGAACACCAGGGTGCAAAGGCCATCGCCGAGACGGAGGTGGCGGTGTACGCGGCCACCAGCCAGGTGCCTTCGTCGAAGCCGATGTACATCGCGCCGCGAATATCGGCGAGGGCGACTTTGGTCACCATCTCGTTGAGGCCGGACACCAGTACCGCGAGCAAAACGCCCACCAGGCCGATGATGATGCGCGGGCCGAAAACGGGCGGGGTGATGGCGGTCGGCTTGGCTGCGGCCAGGGGTGCGGGAGCAGCGAGGGACGTCATGAACTACAACTCGGAATAAGAAATACCCGAGCAGTTTAATCAGGCTTAGACATGACAGAAAGTGACTTATAGGAAGCTTATAAGTGCACCAGACGCAATGATCAAAATGTAGGCAATCGCAGTGGGAGCCGGGCTTGCCCGCGACGGCATCACCTCGCTATTCCTGAAAAGCCGGGTCACCCGCATCGCAGGCAAGCCAGCTCCCACATTGACCGAGCTCACTTGCGACTCACGTGGGTTGCGCTTCTTGCCACGTCGCCTCGCAGCATTCACGCATGGTTTCGCGCAGCCATTTATGGGCCGGGTCTTTGTCGAAACGCGGGTGCCAGGCCTGGGTCAACACCAGGGTCGGCAGGGAGATCGGCAGGGTGAAGGCGCGCAACGGCAGCTTCAGGCGATTGGCGCTGTAGAGCGCCTCCTTGGGCACCGGCAGGATCAGGTCGGAGTCCGGCAGCATGAACATCGCGCCGTGAAACCCCGGGGCGATCATGGCGACTCGACGTTCCAGGCCCTGGGCGTTGAGAGCCGTGTCGATCGGCCCACGGGCGATGCCGCGCCGGGAGATGCTGATGTGGGAGTAGCTGGCGAACCGTGCAGCGGTGATTTCCCCATCGAACAACGGATGCCCTTCCCGCGCCAGCCCGACGAAGGTGGTGGTGAACAGGTTTTGCACCTTCACTTCCGGAGTGATCGGCATGGTGTTACCCACCCGCAGATCGAGCCGGCCTTCACGCAGGGCTTCGTCGTCGGTGTCGCCTTCGGGCACGAAGCGTAGCTCGCACAGCGGCGCCATGCGCTCCATGGTGTCGAACAGCCGACCGCCATACACCCCGACAAAAAAGTCATTGGCCCGCACGCTGAACCGGCGGCGCAAAGTGCGCAAGTCCACTTCGTCCGCCGAGCGGAACAGCAGCGCCGCCTGTTCCACCACGGTACGCACCTGGCCCTGCAACTCCAGGGCCTTGGGCGTTGGCACCAGGCCGCGACCGGCGCGCACCAGGATCGGATCACCCACCGCCTCGCGGATTCGCGTGAGGGTGCGGCTCATGGCGGCCGGGCTCAGGTTCATCCGCCGCGCGGCACCCACCACACTGCCCTCGTCGAGCAAGGCGTCGAGGGCGACCAGCAGGTTCATGTCCGGTAATTGCATGCCAAGCACTCGTGATGGGTTGGGAGTGAACTTGGCGCAATCGTAGCAGGCTTCTCTGTAGGAGCGAGCTTGCTCGCGAAGAACGTTAACGGTAACGCGGGCATCCTGAAGGGACGCGTTGCCTGGACATTTTTCGCGAGCAAGCTCGCTCCTACAGGGAGCAGCAGGTGATTAGCGTTGCATGCCCCAACGCTTCACGGTGACCCGCTCCAGGGTGTCAAACACCAGGTTCTCCACCAGCAGCCCGATCAGGATCACCACTGCCAAGCCGGCAAACACCTTGTCGGTGTACAGCTCGTTGCGGTTCTGGAAGATGTACCAGCCCAGCCCGCCCTTGCCGCTGGTGGCGCCGAATACCAGCTCGGCCGCAATCAGCGTGCGCCAGGCAAACGCCCAGCCGATTTTCAGCCCGGCGAGGATCGAAGGCAGCGCCGCCGGGATCAGGATGAACAGCACAAAACGCATGCCCTTGAGGCCGTAATTGCGACCGGCCATGCGCAGGGTTTCCGAGACACCGAGAAACCCGGAATAGGTGTTGAGCGCCAGCGCCCACAGCACTGAATGCACCAGCACGAAGATCAGGCTGTTCTGTCCCAGGCCAAACCACAACAGCGCCAGCGGCAGCAGGGCAATCGCCGGCAACGGGTTGAACATCGAGGTCAGGGTGCTCAGCAGGTCGCGGCCCAGCTGGGTCGACACCGCCAGGGTGGTCAGGGCAAACGCCAGCACAATGCCGATCAGGTAACCCTTGATCAGCACCACCAGCGAGATGCTGACCTTGCTCAACAGCTCGCCACTGGCCATGCCGTCGTAGAACGCGCTCAGGGTCTGCAGGAAGCTCGGCAGCAGCAGGTCATTGTTTTGATAACGGGCGGCCGCTTCCCAGAGAATCGCGAGCACGATCAGGATCAGGCTTTTACGCAGCCAGCCTTGTTGCCACAAGCGCTGACGCAGCGGCAACTCGCGCTCTACGCGAACACCGGGCAACGGTTCGAGGGTGATTTCATATTCCTGGCGCATGGTGGAAACCCTTCAATAAGCGATGCGGATATCGGCGAAACCCAGCTCGGTTTCCGCCTCGGGCGCTTCATCAAACAACAGCCGATGAATGCGCCGCGCCGAAGCCTGGAACGCCACACCGCCAAGGCTGTGCAGGTCGTATTGATGGCTGTGGATTTCCGCTCGCACCCGCCCCGGGTGCGGCGACAGCAACAGGATGCGGTTGCCCACCACCAGCGCTTCTTCAATGGAGTGGGTGACGAACAACAGCGTGAAGCGCACCTCTTCCCAGAGCAGCAGCAACTCTTCCTGCATCTTGCGTCGGGTCAGGGCGTCGAGGGCGGCGAAGGGTTCGTCCATCAGCAGGATTTTCGGCTGCATGGCCAACGCCCGGGCGATGGCTACGCGGGCCTTCATGCCGCCGGACAGGGTGTGTGGATAGGCATCGGCAAAGGCCGTAAGGCCGACTTTTTCCAGGTAGTACAGGGCCCGCTCTTCGGCCTCGCGACGCTTCAGGGTCTTGGAGGCGAGCAGCGGGAACATGACGTTCTGCTTGACGGTTTTCCACGGCGGCAGTTGGTCGAACTCCTGGAACACCACGATGCGGTCCGGCCCTGGCTGCTCGACTTTTTGCCCAAGCAGACGGATCTCGCCCTCACACGGCTTGATAAAGCCGGCGATGGATTTCAGCAGCGTGGATTTGCCGCAGCCCGAAGGCCCCAGCAGTACAAAGCGGTCCGCCGGGTCGATCTCGAAACTGACCTGGTGGGTGGCCCGCACGACCCGTTCCGGCGTGCGGTATTCAAGGCTGACTTTATCCACCGAAAGCAGTGCTTCGGTGGTCGTCGGGTTGCTGGCCGTGTGGCCTTGCAAGGGCGCGTTCATGTCAGCTCCCTTGCAGCGGCTTGGTGTCCTGGAAGAAGTAATCCTTCCACGATTCGGGTTTGTTTTTGATCGCGCCGACGCGGTAGAGGAATTCCGCCAGCGGGTAGGTATTTTTCGGTGTGACGCTGAATTCGAATTGCGGGTTTTCGATGATTTTCAGCAGCTCGGCGCGGTCGATCTTGGCCTTCGTCACGCGGATGTAGGTATCGGCGGCGGCGCCTTTATCGTTCTGGGCGAATTGGGCCGCTTCGGTCAGCGCCTCGACGAACGCCTTGTAGGTTTTCGGGTTGTCGTTGCGGAATTTCTCGGTGGCGAACAGCACCGTCGGCGAGTTGGGGCCGAGGATGTCGTAGGAATTGAGCACCACGTGCACGTTCGGGTTGGTCAGGGCCTGCTCCTGGAACGGCGGGTTGGAGAAGTGCCCGGTCAGCTCGGTACCACCGGCGATCAACGCAGCCGTGGCGTCCGGGTGCGGGACGGCGACGGTGTACTTGTCGAGGCGATTGAATTCCTTGTCGCCCCACTGCTTGGCCGCGGCGTATTGCAGGAAGCGCGACTGCACGGAGACGCCCACTGCGGGTACGGCGATGCGGTCTTTTTCGGTGAAGTCGGCAATGGTCTTGACCTTGGGATTGTTGCTCACCAGGTAGTAAGGGAAGTTGCCCAGGGAGGCGACGGCTTTCACGTTCTGCTTGCCGTGGGTGCGGTCCCAGATGGTCAGCAGCGGGCCGACGCCAGCGCCGGCGATGTCGATGGAGCCGGAGAGCAACGCATCGTTGACGGCGGCGCCGCCGGACAGTTGGGTCCAGTCGACCTTGATGTCGATGCCTTCCTGCTTGCCGTATTTTTCGATCAGGTTCTGGTCACGCACCACGTTGAGCAACAGGTAGACGATGCCGAACTGCTCGGCAATGCGAATCTCTCCTTCGGCCTGGGCGGCCGCAGGTGCAACAAGGCTGCCGGCCAGCAGGCTGACGCCCAGGCCGACCGTGGCCGCCAGGCGCGCAAATGGGATTTTCTTGGACATGGTCTTGCTCCGGATCAGAAAGGCGCGTCGCCCTGGATGGTGGTGCGGAACAGCTTGCGCCGCAGGTGGCTCGGGCAGCCGGCCGCCAGGTGGATCAGCGAGCGGTTGTCCCAGAACACCAGGTCGTGGGGCTGCCACTGATGGCGGTAGATGTTTTCGGGCAGCACGCTGTGGGCGTAGAGCTGCGCCAGCAAGTCGCGGCTTTCGTCTTCCGGCAGGCCGACGATACGGGTGGTGAAACCCTCACTGACAAACAACGCCTTGCGGCCGTTTTCCGGGTGGGTGCGTACGATCGGGTGCACCACTTCTGCCACCTGAGCGAGCTGCTCAGGGGTGAGGGTCGGGCGCCAGTTGCCTTCGAATTTGGTTTCGCTGTAACGCGCCGTGTAGGAGTGTGCGGCGCTGCGACCTTCGACAGCCTTTCGCAGGTGCTCGGGCAGGTGGTCCCAGGCCTTGTGCATGTCGGCGAACAAGGTGTCGCCGCCTTCGGACGGCAGCTCTTGGGCGTGGAGCATCGAGCCGAGGCTCGGCAGTTCCTTATAGGAGAGGTCCGAGTGCCAGAACTTGCCGGCGTCCCCCAGGCCGATGGATTGGCCATTTTCGATGATGTTGGAGACGATCAGGATTTCCGGGTGGTTGGCCAGCAGGAATTGTTTGAGCACGTGGATTTGCAGCACACCGAAGCGGCGGCTGAAGGCGATCTGTTGCTCGGGAGTGATGCGTTGGTCGCGGAAGACGACGACATGGTGGTCCAGGTGCGCGCGATGGATGCGGGCGAAGTCCTGGTCGCTGACCGGGCGGGTCAGGTCCAGGCCAATGATCTCGGCGCCGACGCTGCCGGGAAATGGACGGATCTCAAAGGTTTGTGCAGTGTCGTTCGCTGTTGGAACAGTAGAGGTGGCAGACATGAGTTCACTCCCGGACAGTCAGGAGAGTGACTTTATAGTCATAAGAACGGCATTTTAAATACCGTTAATGAATATCGATATGGCTTTTGTACAGGCCATGGCACTTGGGCGTTTTGGAGGGCCTCATCGCGGGCAAGCCCGGCTCCCACAGGGAAACATTCATCCCCGTGGGGCCGGACTTGCCTGGGCGTGCAATCGGGATCAGCGCTCGTGCAAGGCCTCTGCCCGCGCCCGAAGGATCGGCTTGAGCAGGTAGCTGAGGATGCTTTTCTGGCCGGTGATGATGTCGACCGAAGCCACCATGCCGGGGATGATGATCAGCGGCTTCTCATCGGTGCCCAGGTGGCTGCGGTCAGTGCGCAGGGTGATCATGTAGTAGGTGGTTTTCTTGTCTTCGTCGGTGATGGTGTCGGCACCGATGCGCTCGAGCTTGGCCTTGAGGCCGCCGTAGATGGTGTAGTCATAGGCGGTGAACTTGACCACCGCCTCTTGTCCCGGGTGCAGGAAGGCGATGTCTTGCGGACGTATCTTGGCTTCCACCAGCAAGGTGTCATTCAGCGGCACGATTTCCACCATGTCGCTGCCTGGCTGGATCACGCCGCCGACGGTATTCACCAGCAGCTGCTTGACGATGCCACGCACCGGCGAGGTCACCAGGGTGCGGCTTACCCGATCTTCCAGGGCCTTGCCGGTAGACGCAGCCTTGTTCAGTTCGGTACGGGCTTCGTTGAGTTGCGTCAGGGCCTCACTGCGGAATTTTCCGCGGGTTTCGTCGATCTTGCGCTGCACTTCCTTGATCGCCGATTCGGCACGGGGAATCGCCAGGGTAGTTGCATCGAGTTGGCCACGGGTTTCCATTTCCGCACGCTTGAGCCGCAGCACTTCAACCGGCGAGACCGCGCCCTGGGCCACCAACGGCTCGGACATGTTGATTTCCTGGCGCTGCAACGACAGCTGGTTGCGGTATTGGCCTTGCTTGGAGGAGAACTCGCGCAGTTCCTGTTGACGCTGCACCAGTTGCTCCTGCAACCCGCCGACTTCGTCCTTGAGCTGCTGACGACGGCTCTCGTAGAGCGAGCGCTCACTGGCGGCCTGGCTCGGCGCGGCCTTGAGCACGTCGTCCGGAATATTCAGCGGACGGTCATCCACCTGCGCGCTCAAGCGTTCGACCCGCAGCAACATCGACAACCGCAAGGCTTCGGTTTCGCCGGCGTTGGACACAAAGCGCGTGTCATCCAGACGAATCAACGGCGCCCCGGCTTCGACGATCTGGCCTTCCTTGACGTACAGCTCTGCGACGATACCGCCTTCAAGGTTTTGGATTTTCTGCAGTTTGGAGGACGGAATCGCCTTACCGTCGCCGCGCGTCACTTCGTCGATACTGGAGAAATACGCCCAGCCCACCAGAAACAGGAAAAACGCGATGATCGCCCAGATGGTCAGGCGGATGACCCGCGGCGCATCTTCGATCAGTGCTTTGTTGACCTCGGGCAGCGGCTGGTCTTGCAGGGATTCGGAGCCTTTGAAGTAGCGGCCAACCGCGTTTTTGAAGGACTTAAGCGACACTGATTTGCCCCTTTTTCAACGCTTCCATGACGGCGGCTTTCGGGCCATCGGCGAGAATCTGACCACGATCGACCACCAACAGGCGGTCCACCAGGGACAGCAGCGAGGCGCGGTGCGTGACCAGCACGACCGTCTTGTTTTGCACCACAGCTTGCAGGCGTTGTTTCAAGCGTTCTTCACCGGTGTTGTCCATGGCGCTGGTCGGTTCATCGAGCAGCAGAATAGGCGGGTTGAGCAATAAGGCACGGGCCAGCGCGACGTTCTGCCGCTGGCCGCCGGACAGGTTCTGCCCGCGCTCGCCGACTTGCAGTTCGTAACCTTGGGGGTGCAGGCGGGCGAACTCGTGGACACCGGCCAATTCCGCGGCTTGCAGGACCATTTCGTCTTCGACATAGCGGGCACCGGATACCAGGTTGTCCCGCAGGGTGCCGGCGAGCAGTTGGATGTCCTGGGGCACGTAGCCGATGTTGTGGCGCAACTCGCTGACGTCGATCTGGCGAACGTCCACGCCGTCCACCAGCAAGGCGCCGGAGTCAGGCTGGTAGAGGCCGACAATCAATTTGGCGAGTGAGCTTTTACCCGAACCACTGCGCCCGATAATGCCGATTTTTTCCCCGGGCTTGATCACCAGGTTGAGGTTTTTCAGCGCGGCGTTTTGCTGGTCCGGGTAGGTGAAGTTCAGGCCCCGGCATTCGATCGCACCTTGCAGCGTGCGGCGGCTCATCGGACGCTCTTCGAAGTTGCGCTCTTGGGGCAACTCCATCATCTGGTCTACCGATTTCATGGTGACTTTGGCTTGCTGGTAACGGGTCAGCAGGCCAGACAGCGAAGCCAGCGGGCTCAAGGCACGGCCACTGAGCATGTAGCAGGCAATCAGGCCGCCCATGCTCAGGTTGCCGTCGATGATCTGGTAAACACCGAAGCAAATCATCACGACGCCCGCCAATTGCTGAATCAGCAGCGTCATGTTCATCGACAGGCCCGACAGCAACTTCACCCGCAGTTCCAGACGGCTGAGGGTGCCAATGGTTTGCTCCCACTGGTATTGGCGTTCACTTTCGGCGTTATTGACCTTGACCGCGTCCAGCCCGGCGAGGGTTTCGATCAGGCTCGACTGGCGCTCGGCGGCCAGGGCCATGGTTCGCTCCATGGTTGCCACCAGGGGCTTTTGCAGGGCATAACCGATGCCCAGGGCCAGCGGGAACGCCAGCACGGGAATCCACACCAGGTGCCCGCCGAGGATAGCGATCACCAGGAAAATCAGCAGGGTGAACGGCAGGTCGATCAGGCTGGTGAGGGTCAGTGACGCGAGGAAATCCCGCAGGCTCTGAAACTCGTGGATATTTTGGGCGAAGCTGCCCACCCGCGCCGGGCGGTATTTCATGGACATCCCGACAATGCGCTCGAACAGCGTCGCCGAGATAATCAGGTCGGTTTTTTTCCCGGCCAGGTCCAGGCACAAACTGCGCAGACTCTTGAGGATCAGATCGAACAGATAGGCGCCACCAATGCCGATAGCCAGCACCCACAAGGTGGCCGTGGCCTGGTTCGGCACTACACGGTCATAGACGTTCATCACGAACAGCGGTGCGGCCATGGCGATGATGTTGATCAGGAAACTGGCAGCGATGGCGTCTGTGTAAAGCCAGCGCGAGCGCTTCAAGGTGTCGCGGAACCAGGAGCGGGCACGGGGGATCAGGGTGCCGTGGTTGACATCGAACTTGTGCTGGGGTTGGGCGAAGAACACTTTGCCGGTGTAATCATCGGCCAGCACTTCGCGCTTGACGACGACTTCACCGCCATCGCTTTCGCTGAGCAAAATGCGAGCTTCGTCCTCGCCATGCCAACCGACCAACACCGTGCTGCGACCGTCCTTGAGCAACAGCAAGGCCGGCAGGGCGATGGTCGGAATCTGTTCCAGCTTGCGTTGCAACAAACGCCCCTGAAGTCCGGCGCGTGCAGCGGCGCGGGGCAGCAGTTCAGCGCTCAGGCGTTGCGCAGGCAACGGCAGGCCGGTGGTGAGCATCGCCGCACTGGCAGGTTTCTGATGCAGTGCACAAAGCGCAAGCAACCCGTCGAGTAACGGGTCGTCATGCAGCGTGCGTGGATCATGACTGAGATGAACTCGACTGACTTCTGATTCCACGCGGGTACTCTCGACTAACAGATGGGGCTTGGAGGGGTGGCTCAATTCATCCCTGGCAGTTGGACTTTAGGCTTCACGTCGTTTTGCACGACGGAGGCCATTGGCGCGACCACTCCCTGGCTTTTGAGCAATTCGCCCATGGTCGCCTTGATTCGGTATTGAGTAAATAACTGAATGTTTTTGATCTCTTCCAAACGACGGGAAGCGGTGAACAGTTCGTTCTCGCTGTCGAGCAAATCGAGCAGGGTACGTTGGCCCAAACTGAATTGCTGCTGGTAGGAAGTCCGTACTCGGGTGCTGTGATCGACGTATTGCTGGGCGATCGGCACTTGGGCGTTGGCGTTGTTCAGGGCATTCCAGGCCAGGCCCAGCTCTTCGTTCAACTGGCGCAAGGCGTTATTGCGGATATCCAGGGCCTGGTTGGACAGGGCCGATTTGGATTCCAGATCAGCTTTGTTGCTGCCGCCGGAGTAAAGGTTGAAGCGCATGCGCAACATGGCTTCCCAGCCATTGTTGTGGGACGGGTCACCGTTGACGTTGTTGTCGGCATTGGTACCGAGTTCAGCATCAAAACGCGGGTAGAACGCCGACTTGGCGGCTTGGTATTGCTGTTCGGTCGCGACGATATCGGATTCGGCCGAGCGCAGGATCGGGCTATTGTCGAGCATCTGGCGACGTGCTTCGTTCAGGTCGGCTGGCAGCATGGCCATGAACGGTGCCGGGCGCTCCAACTGGTCAGGCATCTGGCCCACGGCACTCAGATAGTTAGTCTGGGAGTCGGCCAGGTTGGTCTGTTCGGTGATCAGGTTGTTACGGGCTTGAGCCAGACGGGCTTCAGCCTGGTCCTGGTCAGCACCGTTACCGACGCCGCGCTGGGTGCGCAGTTTGATCTGGTCGTAGATGCGCTCGTGGTTGCGCAGGTTCTCTTCAGCCAGGCGTACGAATTCACGACGGGTCAGCACGTCCAGATAAACCTGGGCAACGGTCAGGCCGGTGCGCTCGGAGGTGCCGAGCAACGAATAAGCACGGGAGTTGACGGTGGCTTGTTGACGCCCTACTTCGCTGGAAGTGGCAAAACCGTCAAAAATCATTTGCTGCAGACGCAGGCTCGATTCGCCGCGGTTGAGCGTATCCCATTGGTTGCTGCCACGACCGTTGGCGGCACGAGTGGACGAGTTGTCCACGCCTTCACGACCGTAGCCACCGGCCAAGTCTACCTTCGGCAGGTAGCCACCTTGGGCGGCGCGTAATTGGTAGTCGGCGGCGATACGACTATTTACGCCGGCCTGAATCTCAGGGTGCACGTCGAGCGCTTGCTGCATGGCCTGTGGCAATGTTTGGGCGTGTACGAAACTCGCGGCGAGGACGAACGGCAGTGCCTTAAACAGGTGCAAACGCATTTCAAAAATTCCCCAGGACTTCTTGTCTCAAATCACAGCAGATCGAGTCGCTGTGTCGGAAAATGGCAACCGTAATGACCGTACGTCGGAAAGTTCAAAATCGGAACTGGTTCACACATGTAGGACGGTTCGCCGCATAAATATCAATGTGACATTAGTGGGGCGATTGTTTAGGATGGCGGCCATAAGGTCAATAGTTTGGCATAAAGTTAATTCCGAAAAAATATAGCCAAATTATTGACGAATCACCTGTCAAAAAGTCCAAGCACCTCCAAACTGACGCTAACTAGTGCTCAGGTCTATGGAAGTTACCCGAACGGATCGCCGGAGAAATCTTCAATGAGCAGTGTTGTTGCCATCGTCAAAAGCATTGTTGGCCAAGTTTTCGTCATTTCTCCAGAAGGAGTCAGACGTGTACTTGTCGAAGGCGACCGACTGTTCGCAGGGGATCAGGTAGACACCGGCCTCTCGGGCGCCGTTAGCCTGGAGCTGGCCGACGGCCGCACACTGGACCTGGGCCGTGAAACCCAGTGGAGCGCCGATACGCCGGACTCCAGCCTCGACCTGGCCCAAGCCACTGCCCAGGCCGCGCCGTCGGTTGCCGAGCTGCAGCAAGCCATCGCTGCCGGCGCCGACCCGACCACCGACCTGGAAGCTACCGCAGCAGGGCCGACTGCGGCCGGCACGGGCGCAGCGGGTGGCGGCCATAGTTTCGTGGTGCTGGATGCAACGGCGGCCAGCGTCGCGCCGACCATTGGCTTCCCAACAGCCGGCCTGGGTGTGACCACCTCGGCCCTGACCCAGAACGCGGGCGCACAGGCGAGCGACGCGGGCGGCCTGGTGCTGCAAGCCTCCACGCTGACCCTGGGCGCGACCCCGACCATCACCGAAGCGGGCGGCGTGCTGACCTACACCGCCACGGTGACGCAGGCGCCCACCAGCGACCTGAGCATCACCCTGTCCAATGGCGCGGTGATCACCATCCCGGCCGGCCAATTGACGGGCACCGTGAATGTGCCCCTGGCACCCAACGACACCCCGTACATCGATGCAAGCCAAATCAGCGTCACCGTCACCGGCACCACCGGTGGCAACAACCTGGTGCTGACCACCGACCCCGCGCCGGCGGTGACCCAAATCACCGACACCGTCGACACCACCACTGTCACGCTGACAGCCGGTAATACCGTGACCGAAGGCGGTCAGATCACTTACACCGCTACCCTGACCAACCCCGCGCAGACGCCGGTGACTGTCACTTTGAGCAATGGCTCGGTGATTACCATTGAAGCCGGGAAGTCCACCGGGACGGTCGTGGTCGATACGCCAGCCAATGATGTTTACAACAACGGCTCGACCATCAGCACCACGATTACCGGGGCTACCGGGGGTAACTTCGAGAACCTGGTGCCGGCGACTACGCCAGCGGTTACCACCATTACCGATTCGATCGATACCACCACTGTCACGCTGACAGCCGGTAATACCGTGACCGAAGGCGGTCAGATCACTTACACCGCGACCCTGACCAACCCAGCGCAGACGCCGGTGACCGTCACTTTGAGCAATGGCTCGGTGATTACCATTGAAGCCGGGAAGTCCACCGGGACGGTTGTCGTCGATACGCCAGCCAATGACGTTTACAACAACGGCTCGACGGTTAGCACGACCATTACGGCGGCGACTGGCGGTAATTTTGAGAACCTGGTGCCGAGCACTACGCCAGCGGTGACTACGATCACCGACTCGATCGATACCACGACGGTAACGCTGTCGACTAACGACACAGCGATCACTGAAGGCGGTCAGATCACTTACACCGCCACGCTTTCGAATGAAGCGCATGCGCCGGTGACCGTGACTCTGTCTAACGGCCAAGTTATTACCATTGACGCAGGCAAAACCACGGGCACCGTGGTTTTCCAGACTCCGGTCAACGACGTCTACAACAACGGTTCCACCGTCAACACCACTATCACCACCGCTACCGGTGGCAACTTCGAGAAGTTGGTCCCGGACAATACCAATCCGCCGACCACTGTTATCTCGGACTCGATCGACACCACCACCGTGACCTTGTCGACTAACGACACTGCGATCACTGAAGGGGGTCAGATCACTTACACCGCCACGCTTTCTAATGAAGCGCATGCGCCGGTGACCGTGACCTTGTCCAACGGACAGGTGATCACCATTGATGCCGGTAAAACCACCGGCACTGTGGTTTTCCAGACTCCGGTCAACGACGTTTACAACAACGGCTCGACCGTTAGCACCACGATCACCACCGCAACGGGTGGCAACTTCGAGAAGCTGGTCCCGGACAATACCAATCCGCCAACCACCGTTATTTCGGATTCGATCGATACCACCACCGTGACCTTGTCGACTAACGACACAGCGATCACTGAAGGCGGTCAAATCACTTACACCGCGACGCTTTCGAATGAAGCTCACGCGCCGGTGACCGTGACCCTGTCCAACGGCCAGGTGATCACCATTGATGCCGGTAAAACCACCGGCACTGTGGTTTTCCAAACCCCCGTCAACGATGTCTACAACAACGGTTCCACCGTTAGCACCACGATTACGGCGGCTACTGGCGGTAATTTCGAGAAGTTGGTTCCGGATAACACCAATCCGCCAACCACCGTTATTTCGGATTCGATCGATACCACCACCGTGACCTTGTCGACTAACGACACCGCAATCACTGAAGGCGGACAGATCACTTACACCGCCACGCTTTCGAATGAAGCGCATGCGCCGGTAACCGTGACTCTGTCTAACGGCCAAGTTATTACCATTGACGCAGGCAAAACCACGGGCACCGTGGTTTTCCAGACTCCGGTCAACGACGTCTACAACAACGGTTCCACCGTCAGCACCACTATCACCACCGCTACCGGTGGCAACTTCGAGAAGTTGGTCCCGGACAATACCAATCCGCCGACCACTGTTATCTCGGACTCGATCGACACCACCACCGTGACCTTGTCGACTAACGACACTGCGATCACTGAAGGCGGTCAAATCACTTACACCGCGACGCTTTCGGATGAAGCGCATGCGCCGGTGACCGTGACCCTGTCCAACGGCCAGGTGATCACCATTGATGCCGGTAAAACCACCGGCACTGTGGTTTTCCAAACCCCCGTCAACGATGTCTACAACAACGGTTCCACCGTTAGCACCACGATCACCACCGCTACCGGTGGCAACTTCGAGAAGTTGGTCCCAGACAATACAAATCCGCCGACCACTGTTATCTCGGATTCGATCGACACCACTACCGTGACCTTGTCGACCAACGACACTGCGATCACTGAAGGTGGGCAGATCACCTACACCGCGACCTTGAGCAACGAAGCTCATGCGCCAGTGACCGTGACTCTGTCTAACGGCCAAGTTATTACCATTGACGCAGGCAAAACCACGGGCACCGTGGTTTTCCAGACTCCGGTCAACGACGTCTACAACAACGGTTCCACCGTCAGCACCACAATCACGACGGCCACCGGTGGCAACTTCGAGAAGCTGGTCCCGGACAATACCAATCCACCGACCACTGTTATCTCCGATTCAATCGACACCACGACGGTGACGCTGTCGACCACCGACACTGCGATCAATGAAGGTGGCCAGATCACTTACACCGCCACGCTTTCTAATGAAGCGCATGCGCCGGTGACCGTGACCCTGTCCAACGGCCAGGTGATCACCATTGATGCCGGTAAAACCACCGGCACTGTGGTTTTCCAGACTCCGGTCAACGACGTTTACAACAACGGCTCGACCGTTAGCACCACGATCACCACCGCAACGGGTGGCAACTTCGAGAAGCTGGTCCCGGACAATACCAATCCGCCAACCACCGTTATTTCGGATTCGATCGATACCACCACCGTGACCTTGTCGACTAACGACACAGCGATCACTGAAGGCGGTCAAATCACCTACACCGCGACGCTTTCGAATGAAGCTCACGCGCCGGTGACCGTGACCCTGTCCAACGGCCAGGTGATCACCATTGATGCCGGTAAAACCACCGGCACTGTGGTTTTCCAAACCCCCGTCAACGATGTCTACAACAACGGTTCCACCGTTAGCACCACGATTACGGCGGCTACTGGCGGTAATTTCGAGAAGTTGGTTCCGGATAACACCAATCCGCCAACCACCACGATTACCGACTCGATCGACACCACCACCGTGACCTTGTCGACTAACGACACCGCAATCACTGAAGGCGGTCAGATCACTTACACCGCCACGCTTTCGAATGAAGCGCATGCGCCGGTAACCGTGACTCTGTCTAACGGCCAAGTTATTACCATTGACGCAGGCAAAACCACGGGCACCGTGGTTTTCCAGACTCCGGTCAACGACGTCTACAACAACGGTTCCACCGTCAACACCACTATCACCACCGCTACCGGTGGCAACTTCGAGAAGTTGGTCCCGGACAATACCAATCCGCCGACCACTGTTATCTCGGACTCGATCGACACCACCACCGTGACCTTGTCGACTAACGACACTGCGATCACTGAAGGCGGTCAGATCACTTACACCGCCACGCTTTCTAATGAAGCGCATGCGCCGGTGACCGTGACCTTGTCCAACGGACAGGTGATCACCATTGATGCCGGTAAAACCACCGGTACCGTAGTTTTCCAGACCCCGGTCAATGACGTTTACAACAACGGTTCGACCGTTAGCACCACAATCACGACGGCCACTGGCGGCAACTTCGAGAAACTTGTCCCAGACAATACAAATCCGCCGACCACTGTTATCTCGGATTCGATCGACACCACTACCGTGACCTTGTCGACCAACGACACTGCGATCACTGAAGGTGGGCAGATCACCTACACCGCGACCTTGAGCAACGAAGCTCATGCGCCAGTGACCGTGACTCTGTCTAACGGCCAAGTTATTACCATTGACGCAGGCAAAACCACGGGCACCGTGGTTTTCCAGACTCCGGTCAACGACGTCTACAACAACGGTTCCACCGTCAGCACCACAATCACGACGGCCACTGGCGGCAACTTCGAAAAGCTGGTTCCGGACAATACCAATCCGCCGACCACTGTTATCTCCGATTCGATCGACACCACCACCGTGACGCTGTCGACCAACGACACTGCGATCACCGAAGGGGGTCAGATCACATACACCGCTACGCTTTCGAATGAAGCGCATGCGCCGGTGACCGTGACTCTGTCTAACGGCCAGGTCATCACCATCGACGCAGGTAAAACCACGGGCACCGTGGTTTTCCAAACGCCAGTCAACGACGTCTACAACAACGGTTCCACCGTTAGCACCACGATCACCACCGCTACCGGTGGCAACTTCGAGAAGCTGGTCCCGGACAATACCAATCCACCGACCACTGTTATCTCCGATTCAATCGACACCACGACGGTGACGCTGTCGACCACCGACACTGCGATCAATGAAGGCGGCCAGATCACCTACACCGCGACATTGAGCAACGAAGCTCATGCTCCAGTGACCGTGACACTGTCCAACGGCCAGGTCATCACCATCGACGCGGGTAAAACCACGGGCACCGTGGTTTTCCAGACACCGGTCAACGACGTCTACAACAACGGCTCGACCGTTAGCACCACCATTACGACGGCCACTGGTGGCAACTTCGAGAAGTTGGTCCCAGACAATACCAATCCGCCGACTACCGTCATTTCGGACTCGATCGACACCACCACTGTGATCTTGTCGACTAACGACACTGCGATCACCGAAGGCGGTCAGATCACTTACACCGCCACGCTTTCGAATGAAGCGCATGCGCCAGTGACCGTGACCCTGTCCAACGGACAGGTCATCACCATCGACGCAGGTAAAACCACCGGTACCGTGGTTTTCCAGACTCCGGTCAACGACGTCTACAACAACGGTTCCACCGTAAGCACCACGATTACTGCGGCTACTGGCGGTAACTTTGAGAAGTTGGTTCCGGACAATACCAATCCGCCGACCACTGTTATCTCGGACTCGATCGACACCACCACCGTGACCTTGTCGACTAACGACACTGCGATCACTGAAGGCGGTCAGATCACCTACACCGCGACCTTGAGCAACGAGGCTCACGCGCCGGTAACCGTGACCCTGTCTAACGGCCAGGTCATTACCATTGATGCCGGTAAAACCACCGGCACTGTGGTTTTCCAGACTCCGGTCAATGACGTCTACAACAACGGTTCCACCGTTAGCACCACCATCAGCACGGCCACTGGCGGCAACTTCGAGAAGCTGGTTCCGGACAACACCAATCCGCCAACCACCGTCATTTCGGATTCGATCGACACCACCACGGTAACGCTGTCGACCACCGATACCGCAATCACCGAAGGCGGTCAGATCACTTACACCGCGACCTTGAGCAACGAAGCTCACGCCCCGGTCACCGTGACGCTGTCTAACGGCCAGGTCATTACCATTGATGCCGGTAAAACCACGGGCACCGTGGTTTTCCAAACGCCGGTCAATGACGTTTACAACAACGGTTCCACCGTCAGCACCACGATCACCACCGCTACTGGCGGCAACTTCGAGAAGTTGGTTCCGGATAACACCAATCCGCCGACTACCGTCATTTCGGACTCGATCGACACCACCACTGTGACCTTGTCGACTAACGACACTGCGATCACTGAAGGCGGCCAGATCACCTACACGGCAACGCTTTCGAATGAAGCGCATGCGCCGGTGACCGTGACCCTGTCCAACGGCCAGGTCATCACCATCGACGCAGGTAAAACCACGGGCACCGTGGTTTTCCAAACGCCGGTCAATGACGTCTACAACAACGGTTCCACCGTTAGCACCACCATCAGCACGGCCACTGGCGGCAACTTCGAGAAGCTGGTTCCGGACAACAGCCATCCAGCGGTTACCACCATCACCGACTCGATCGACACCACGACCGTTAAGTTGAGCACCACCGACACTGCCATCACCGAAGGCGGTCAGATCACCTACACCGCGACCTTGAGCAACGAAGCTCACGCCCCGGTCACCGTGACGCTGTCCAACGGCCAGGTCATTACCATCGACGCGGGAAAAACCACAGGTACCGTTGTTTTCCAAACGCCGGTCAATGACGTCTACAACAACGGTTCCACCGTTAGCACCACCATTACGACGGCCACTGGTGGCAACTTCGAGAAGCTGGTTCCGGACAACACCAATCCGCCAACCACCGTCATTTCGGATTCGATCGACACCACCACTGTGACGCTGTCGACCACCGACACTGCCATCACCGAAGGCGGTCAGATCACCTACACCGCGACATTGAGCAACGAAGCTCATGCTCCAGTGACCGTGACACTGTCCAACGGCCAGGTGATCACTATCGACGCGGGAAAAACCACTGGCACTGTGGTTTTCCAGACTCCGGTCAATGACGTCTACAACAACGGTTCCACCGTTAGCACCACCATCAGCACGGCCACTGGCGGCAACTTCGAGAAGCTGGTTCCGGACAACACCAATCCGCCAACCACCGTCATTTCGGATTCGATCGACACCACCACTGTGACGCTGTCGACCACCGACACTGCCATCACCGAAGGCGGCCAGATCACCTACACCGCCACGCTTTCGAATGAAGCGCATGCGCCAGTGACCGTGACGCTGTCCAACGGCCAAGTTATTACCATTGACGCAGGCAAAACCACGGGCACCGTGGTTTTCCAAACGCCAGCCAACGATGTTTACAACAACGGGTCGACGGTCAGCACCACCATCAGCACCGCTACTGGCGGCAACTTCGAGAAACTGGTTCCGGATAACAGCCATCCAGCGGTTACCACCATCACCGACTCGATCGATACCACGACCGTTAAGTTGAGCACCACCGACACCGCCATTACCGAAGGCGGTCAGATCACCTACACCGCGACCTTGAGCAACGAGGCTCACGCGCCGGTCACCGTGACCCTGTCCAACGGCCAGGTCATCACCATTGATGCCGGCAAAACTACCGGCACTGTGGTTTTCCAAACGCCGGTCAATGACGTCTACAACAACGGTTCCACCGTTAGCACCACGATCACAGCCGCGACTGGTGGCAACTTCGAGAAGCTGGTTCCGGATAACACCAATCCGCCAACCACCGTCATTTCGGATTCGATCGACACCACCACTGTGACGCTGTCGACCACCGACACTGCGATCACCGAAGGCGGTCAGATCACTTACACCGCGACCTTGAGCAACGAAGCTCACGCCCCGGTCACCGTGACGCTGTCTAACGGCCAGGTCATTACCATTGATGCCGGTAAAACCACCGGCACTGTGGTTTTCCAGACTCCGGTCAATGACGTCTACAACAACGGTTCCACCGTTAGCACCACCATCAGCACGGCCACTGGCGGCAACTTCGAGAAGCTGGTTCCGGACAACACCAATCCGCCAACCACCGTCATTTCGGATTCGATCGACACCACCACGGTAACGCTGTCGACCACCGATACCGCAATCACCGAAGGCGGTCAGATCACTTACACCGCGACCTTGAGCAACGAAGCTCACGCCCCGGTCACCGTGACGCTGTCTAACGGCCAGGTCATTACCATTGATGCCGGTAAAACCACCGGCACTGTGGTTTTCCAGACTCCGGTCAATGACGTCTACAACAACGGTTCCACCGTTAGCACCACCATCAGCACGGCCACTGGCGGCAACTTCGAGAAGCTGGTTCCGGACAACACCAATCCGCCAACCACCGTCATTTCGGATTCGATCGACACCACCACGGTAACGCTGTCGACCACCGATACCGCAATCACCGAAGGCGGTCAGATCACTTACACCGCGACCTTGAGCAACGAAGCTCACGCCCCGGTCACCGTGACGCTGTCTAACGGCCAGGTCATTACCATTGATGCCGGTAAAACCACGGGCACCGTGGTTTTCCAAACGCCGGTCAATGACGTTTACAACAACGGTTCCACCGTCAGCACCACGATCACCACCGCTACTGGCGGCAACTTCGAGAAGTTGGTTCCGGATAACACCAATCCGCCGACTACCGTCATTTCGGACTCGATCGACACCACCACTGTGACCTTGTCGACTAACGACACTGCGATCACTGAAGGCGGCCAGATCACCTACACGGCAACGCTTTCGAATGAAGCGCATGCGCCGGTGACCGTGACCCTGTCCAACGGCCAGGTCATCACCATCGACGCAGGTAAAACCACGGGCACCGTGGTTTTCCAAACGCCGGTCAATGACGTCTACAACAACGGTTCCACCGTTAGCACCACCATCAGCACGGCCACTGGCGGCAACTTCGAGAAGCTGGTTCCGGACAACAGCCATCCAGCGGTTACCACCATCACCGACTCGATCGACACCACGACCGTTAAGTTGAGCACCACCGACACCGCCATTACCGAAGGCGGTCAGATCACCTACACCGCGACCTTGAGCAACGAAGCTCATGCGCCAGTGACCGTGACGCTGTCCAACGGCCAGGTCATTACCATCGACACGGGCAAAACCACCGGTACCGTGGTCTTCCAAACGCCCGCCAACGACGTTTACAACAACGGTTCGACGGTCAGCACGACCATCACCACCGCAACGGGTGGCAACTTCGAGAAGCTGGTCCCGGATAATACTAATCCGCCGACCACCACGATTACCGACTCGATCGATACCACCACCGTGACGCTGTCGACAAACGACACTGCGATCACCGAAGGTGGGCAGATCACGTACACCGCGACGTTGACCAACGTCGCTCACGCCCCGGTCACCGTGACCCTGTCCAACGGCCAGGTGATCACCATTGATTCCGGAAAAACCACCGGCACTGTGGTTTTCCAGACGCCAGCCAACGACGTTTACAACAACGGTTCCACCGTCAGCACCACCATTACGACGGCCACTGGCGGCAACTTCGAGAAACTGGTTCCGGATAACAGCCATCCAGCGGTGACCACCATCACCGACTCGATCGACACCACGACCGTTAAGTTGAGCACCACCGATACAGCCATCACCGAAGGCGGCCAGATCACCTACACCGCCACGCTTTCGAATGAAGCGCATGCGCCGGTTACCGTGACCCTGTCCAACGGCCAGGTGATTACCATTGATTCCGGCAAAACCACCGGCACTGTGGTTTTCCAAACGCCAGCCAACGACGTTTACAACAACGGTTCCACCGTCAGCACCACCATTACGACGGCCACTGGCGGCAACTTCGAAAAATTGGTTCCGGATAACAGCCATCCAGCGGTGACCACCATCACCGACTCGATCGACACCACGACCGTTAAGTTGAGCACCACCGATACAGCCATCACCGAAGGCGGCCAGATCACCTACACCGCCACGCTTTCGAATGAAGCGCATGCGCCGGTCACCGTGACCTTGTCCAACGGCCAGGTGATTACCATTGATGCCGGTAAAACCACCGGCACTGTGGTTTTCCAAACGCCAGCCAACGACGTTTACAACAACGGTTCCACCGTCAGCACAACCATCACCACAGCCACTGGCGGCAACTTCGAGAAGCTGGTTCCGGATAACAGCCACCCAGCTGTCACCACCATCACCGACTCGATCGACACCACGACCGTTAAGTTGAGCACCACTGACACCGCCATTACTGAAGGCGGCCAGATCACCTACACCGCGACTTTGAGCAACGTCGCTCACGCCCCGGTGACCGTGACCTTGTCCAACGGCCAGGTGATCACTATCGATTCCGGTAAAACCACCGGTACCGTGGTCTTCCAGACTCCGGCTAACGACGTCTACAACAACGGTTCCACCGTCAGCACGACTATCACCACAGCCACTGGCGGCAACTTCGAGAAACTGGTTCCGGATAACACCAACCCGCCGACCACTGTCATTTCGGATTCGATCGACACCACCACCGTTACCCTGTCGACGGCCAACACCGCGATCACTGAAGGCGGCCAGATCACCTACACCGCGACCTTGAGCAACGTCGCTCACGCCCCGGTCACCGTGACCTTGTCCAACGGCCAGGTGATCACTATCGACTCCGGTAAAACTACCGGTACCGTGGTCTTCCAGACGCCCCCCAACGACGTCTACAACAACGGCTCAACCGTCAGCACCACCATCAGCACAGCCACTGGTGGCAACTTCGAGAAGCTAGTCCCGGATAACAGCCACCCAGCTGTCACCACCATCACCGACTCGATCGACACCACGACCGTTAAGTTGAGCACCACTGACACCGCCATTACTGAAGGCGGCCAGATCACCTACACCGCGACCTTGAGCAACGTCGCTCACGCCCCGGTGACCGTGACCTTGTCCAACGGCCAGGTGATCACTATCGATTCCGGTAAAACCACCGGCACCGTGGTCTTCCAGACTCCGGCTAACGACGTCTACAACAACGGTTCCACCGTCAGCACGACTATCACCACAGCCACTGGCGGCAACTTCGAGAAACTGGTCCCGGACAACACCAATCCGCCGACCACCACGATTACCGATTCGATCGACACCACGACGGTTGCGCTGTCGACGGCCAACACTGCCATTACCGAAGGCGGCCAGATCACTTACACCGCGACCTTGAGCAACGTCGCTCACGCCCCGGTGACCGTGACCCTGTCCAACGGCCAAGTGATCACCATTGATTCCGGCAAAACCACCGGCACTGTGGTCTTCCAGACCCCACCCAACGACGTCTACAACAACGGCTCAACCGTTAGCACGACCATCACCACGGCCACTGGCGGCAACTTCGAGAAACTGGTTCCGGATAACAGCCATCCCGCTGTCACCACCATCACTGACTCGATCGACACCACCACGATCAGCATCACTGGCGATGCTTCGGTGAACGAGGGCCAGACAGCCCACTACACCCTCACGCTGAGCAACCCGGCGGCCACTGACGTGACCGTCACGCTGAAATACAGCGGCACGGCCACCGACGGTTCGGACTTCAACGGCATCTACACCGTGAAGATCCCGGCTGGCGCCAGCAGTGCAACCTTTAACGTGAACACCCTTGACGACAAGCTGACCGAGCCTACCGAAACGCTGGTGATCACCATCGACAAGACTTCCGGTGGCAACTTCGAGAAGCTGGCGATCAGCGGCACCAATGGCAGCATCAGCACCAATATCATCGATAACGACGCCCCGCCGGTCATCGACCTGGACGCCAACAATTCCAGCGGCG
The DNA here is from genome assembly GCF_900105735.1 of Pseudomonas yamanorum. NCBI lineage: Bacteria > Pseudomonadati > Pseudomonadota > Gammaproteobacteria > Pseudomonadales > Pseudomonadaceae > Pseudomonas > Pseudomonas yamanorum. The sequence goes on from NZ_LT629793.1 coordinate 3,269,256, forward strand.
CCACCGGTGCGGATTACAAGGTGACGTTCACCGAGGGCACCACCGGGCCGGGTGTGTCGATTGCTGACACCGACATCAAGATCACCGACCCGGACAGCACGATGCTGACCGGCGCCACCGTCACCCTGACCAACGCGCAAGTGGGCGACGCGCTGAACCTGGGCAATAGCGTCAACGGCATCACGATCAACTCCAACAACCAGACGGGCACCATCACCCTGACGCTGTCGGGCACCGCGACGCTGGCCGATTACATGACGCGGATCCAGAACATCACGTTCACCAACAACAGCCATGACCCGAGCACCACGCCGCGGATCATTACCGTGACGGTGACCGATGGCGGTAACTACTCCAACGTTGCCACCGCCACTGTCAACGTGGTGGCCGTCAACGATGCGCCGGTCGCTACCGGCAGCGCCGTCACGGGTACCGAAGACACGCCGCTGGCCCTGGCCTGGTCGAACTTCGGCGTGACTGACGTCGACTCGCCACAAGCGAGCCTCGGGGTGAAAATCACCGAGCTGCCGGTCGCTGGCAAATTGCAGTTCCTGGCAGCGGACGGGGTGACCTGGTCCAACGTCACCAGCGGCCAGACCTTTACCAAGGCCCAGATCGACGCCGGCCAATTGCGCTTTACGCCCAATGCCAACGAGTCCGGGACCGATGGTTACGGCGGTACTGGCATCGGCAATAAACAGGCTGACTATGCGCAGTTCAAATTCCAGCCAACCGATGGCAAGGATCTGGGCACTGCCGCGACAGTGAAAGTCGATATCACCCCTGTGGCCGATGCACCGAACCTGACGGTGGCAGACAACGCCGTGAACTCCGTGGGCCTGACCAAGCAAAGCTGGAACAGCATTGCGAACCTGGGCACCAGCGGCAACGGCGCTGCACCGGCAGACCTGAAAAACGCGATTGATAACGCCGGCACGCCGAACACCAGCACCACCGTGACCACTGTCGTGTCTGAAGCGAACGTTGCGGGGGGCTCTGGCTCCAAGACTTCCGGCCTGATCTACATGGAAGCCGGGAAGAGCTACACCTTCAGCGGCACCGGCGATGACAGCCTGGTGGTCAACGTTGGCGGCAAAGACGTAGCGAGCGCGCTGTGGGGCACCAACAGCGGCAAGTTCAGCGGCTCGATCACCCCGACCGTCAGCGGCTACTACAGCATCGAGATCTACCACGCCAACCAGTCCGGACCTGGCAGCTATAACGTCAACGTGCAAATCGGCAACGGTGCGGTCCAGCCCCTGAACACCAGCGGCATACCGCTCTACACCGGCGTCAGCGACCTGATCAATGCCGGCGTAACGCTGTCCGACCTGCACGGCAGCAACGGCGACGGTTACTACACCGGCTACAAGCTCAACGAAGGCCTGGAGAACGGCTCGGTGCACCTGTCCAAGGTCACTACCAGCCTGACCGATACCGACGGTTCGGAAAGCCTGAGCGTGAAGATCAGCGGGATTCCGGCGGGCTCGGTACTCACCGATGGTGCCGGGCATACCTATAGCGCCGGCGCGAGCACAGGTGAAGTGAACGTAACGGGCTGGGACTTGAGCACCCTGACCATCAAGCCACCGACCTACTACAGCGGCCAGTTCAACCTGACGGTGACCTCGACCTCGACTGAAAGCCTGGGCGGCTCGGCCGTTACCACCGCGCAGTTGCCGGTCACGATTTACCCGGCGAACTACAACTCGATCACCGCAACGTCGGGCAGCGACAACATCACCGGCACCGATGGCAATGACATCGTGGTCGCGGACATCGGTGGCCTGAACGTGGTGCAAGGCAAGAACTACAACATCGCGTTCATGGTCGACAGCTCCGGCAGCATGAGCACCGATTCGGTCAACGCTGCCAAGGCGTCGCTGACCTCGGTGTTCAGCTCACTGAAAAACAGCCTCGGCGCCAACACATCGGGCACCGTGAATATCTTCGTGGCGGACTTCGATACCCAGGTCAATAAATCGGTGGCGATTAACCTGAACGATCCAAACGCGCTGGCGATACTCAAGGGCGTGCTGGATTCGATGGTCTCCGGTGGCGGCACCAACTATGAAGATGTGTTCAAGGCCACCGCCAACTTCTTCCAGAGCAACCTGGCGACCGGCAATACCGGCGCGACCAACCTGACTTACTTCATCACTGACGGCCAGCCGACGTACTTCCAGAACGGCGAACAAACCAATCCGGTGGTCACCGACTTCTACAACTACAACACCACCGATGGCCGGCTGGATGACTACATCAACACCAACAACTATCAGTTGGGCAACGCGTTCTCGATCACCGTCGGCAGCAGCAAGCTGCAACTGATCGACAGCGCCGGTCAGGTTCACAAGTGGATGCAGAACTGGAACGGCAGCTGGTACGACAGCGGCGTCATCGGCACCGTGCATGCCCAAGGCGACGGCACCTATGAGGTCTCGTACCTGGACGGCAGCGGTAGCAGCACCAGCTCTGCGACGACCAGCAATGCCGGCAGCGGGTTTGCATTGCTCAGCGGCTTGTCCAGCGTGGAGGCCATTGGCATCAACAGCGGGGTCAGCCTGAATGACCTCAAGCCATACGACTCGGACGGCAAGCCACAGAGCAACATCGATCCGAAGGACTTGGCCAACGCTATCCTGGGCCACACCGAGGCGACCTTGCCGGGCTCTGACACCATCAACGGTGGCGATGGCAATGACATCATCTTCGGTGACCTGGTGAGCTTCAGCGGGATCACCGGCGAGGGCTACAACGCGCTGCAGGCCTTCGTCGCACAGAAAACCGGAATGGCCGTCACGGCCGTCACCACGTCGAACGTGCATCAGTACGTGACCGAACACTACGCCGACTTTGATGTGTCCGGCGCCAAGGACGGGAACGACACGCTGCTGGGCGGCGCTGGCGACGACATCCTGTTCGGTCAGGGCGGCAACGATTACCTCGATGGTGGCAAGGGCAATGACATCCTGCTGGGCGGCACCGGCAACGACACGTTGATCGGCGGTCCGGGCAACGACATCCTTGTGGGTGGTGCCGGTGCTGATTTGTTCGTGTGGAAGGCTGGCGACTTGGGCAACGACGTGATCAAGGACTTCAAGGCCGCGGACGGTGACCGGATTGACCTGCGGGATCTGTTGAAAGGTGAGAGCGACAGCACCATCGACAACTACCTCAAGATCACCACAGTGGAAGGCGTCTCGACGCTGCAAGTCAGTACCGAAGGTAACCTGAACAAGGCCGGCGGCCTGGCCAACGCGGATGTCACCATCAAGCTGGAAGGCAACGACTGGTCCCACACCAGCATCAACTCGCTGATCAGCGGTGCCGACCCGACCATCAAGATCGATCACACCGCCTAAGCCTGCGTTCATCGGCCGCCCAAGCGGCGGCCGATGTACATTAACGGCTCGTCACTGGCTCTGTGGGACGGTTGCACCGCATACTCGCGCCCATTACCCACCGTTAGCCTGCGTTGATGGCTGCGGGCTTCATTGCTGAGGGATTGTTATGTTTTATGTGCAACGTGATGCCCACGGCGGGCTGATTCGCGTAGAGGCCGCGGCCTTCGCCGAGTCAACGGAAACGCTGCCGGCCGATCACCATGAGATTCAGGCGTGGTATGCCAACACGCTCGTAGAGACCAGCCTGAATCAGCTCAAGCAAAGCGACCTGGAGATGATTCGGGTTCTGGATGACTTGATCCAGGTGTTGACCAGCAAGGGCGTGATTCGCGTCACCGACCTGCCGCCGGCGGCCCAGGCCAAACTGTTGGATCGCAACCAGGCGCGGGAAGCACTCGGCGGGCTGAACAGCTTGATCAACGATGAAGAAACCGGGCTGATCTGAGGCCCCATACAGTAGCCGCTGCCTCAGCAGCGGCGACTCGCATTACTTCCAGGGCGCCGGCTCGCCAAACAACTGCCCCTGCACGCCGAAAATACCCATCGCGCTGATCACCGCCAACTCACCCTCAGTCTCCACACGCTCAGCGATCAGTGGCAGGTCAATGCTGTGTGCGGCACGCTGGATGGCTTCGATAAACAGGCGTTTGTCGCTCTCTTTGTCGATGTCGCGAATGTAGCTGCCGTCAATCTTCAGGTAGGCCAGGCCCAGGCGCGCCAGGTTGCCGATCATGCTGAAGCGCCCGCCGAAACGCTGCAGGCTCAAGGAGAAATTGAGCTCGCGCAGGCGGTGGGTCAATTGCTCAAGCACCGCTTGTTCCGGCAGTTGCTCTTCGCCGATTTCCAGGGTCAGCCGTGGGCCAAGATTGGAGTGTTGGCGCAATAACTCGAACACTCGATTCAGGGCTTGAGGGTCGGCAAAGGTCGCGGCCGACAGGTTCAGCGCGAGGGATTCGGTGTGGCCGGCCATCTGCTTGAACACCAGCTCCAGCATCATGCGGTCAAGGCGCGCCGACCAGCCGAAGCGCTCAAGCCATGGCAGGAAGCGCCCCGCCGCAATCGTCTGCCCTTGGTCGTCCTGCAGGCGTGACAGCACTTTGTAGTGCAGCACCATCTGCGGGTCGTGGCTGGCAACCACCGGCTGGAAATACAGCTGAAAACGTTGCTCGGTCAACGCACGGTCGAGCAAGGTATGCCAGGCATGATGGTCATCGCCAACACTGACCGTCGCGCTATGGTCCAGGCACACCCAACCGGTGTCCCCCTGGGTCTCCGCCTGGGCCAGGGCCTGGTCGGCCAGTGTCAGCACAGCTTGCGGTGCGTCGCCATGGTTGAACGGTGCCAGGCCGATGTAAGCGACCGGCGTGACATCGCTGGCACCCGTGGCTTGCAGGCTAAGCAGGACGTTTTCCAGGTTTTGCGCCAGCTGCAACGCCTCTTCGCGAACCAGCCCCGGCGCCAGCACGGCAAACTCACCGCCGCGGATCCGGGTGACCAGGTTGTGGGTTTCCGGGTACGGCTCGCACTGACGCAACAATTGCTCGCCCACCGCCTGCAGCAATTGGTCGGTGCGCTGGCCGCCCAGGCGCTGGTTGAGCCCGGCCAGGTCCTTGACCCGCAGAAGCAGCAAATAACCGGAGTTGGTCTCCTCCGGATTACTCACCCGGGCGTTGAGTTGCATCTCGAAATAGCGCCGGTTAGCCAGGCCGGTGAGGTTGTCCTGGTATGACTCGACTCGCAGCCTTTCACTGCGCTCGGCTTGCTCCTGAAACAGGGCCTTGAGTTTCTCCACCATCTGGTTCATCGCCTGCACCACACGACGTAACTCCGGGGTGCGCGGCAGTTCAGGCAAGCTCAAGAATTCCCGGCGGGCAATCGCATGGGACTGTTTGACCATGTAGTCCAAGGGCTTCAATTGTCGGCGCAGTAACAGGGCTCCCAGCACAGCGCTGACAGCGCCACACAGCAACAGCCAGCCAAGGCTGCCAAGCGCGCTTCGCCAGAGCTTGGCCAGGGCGAACATCGGATGGCTGACCACCTCGACCCGTGCCGCCTGCTCCCAGCCACGGTTGACCAGGGCGTCGCCACCCGCCGGCTCCAGGCCGATCAGGTTGACGAACCATTTGGGCACCCCATCGCTGTCGGGAGTACCGTTGCGTTCGACAATGACCTGGTCATTCTTCAGGTCCACCACGCGGATGCTGGCGTAGTAGCCGCTGTCGAAGATCGAGCTGACCAGCAACTCCACCATCGCCGGGTCATCAATGTTGGGGGTCAGCGACAGCGCCAATGCGGTCGCGGCGTCCTGCGCATGGGAGCGCAACTGGTTGACATATTGGGTGCGCGAGCTTTCCAGGCTCACCATGAAGCTGCCGCTGAAGGCGACCACCAAAAACAGACAGATAGCGATCAAAAGCTGTTTGAACAGAGACATCTGTACAGGTACTCCTAGTTGGCAGGCTCGGCTGGAAAGCCTTCCGCACGCATTTTTTTCAACACATCCTGCCAGCGTGACAAGCGTTTGGTGTCACCGACTTTTTTGTCGCCCTTGGCGCCCGGCAACCATAAGCCTTCAGCATTGAAGGAATAGACAGGCAGCAAGTCGGTACGCTGGCTTGCGGGCTGGATTTCATCGGTCAGGCTGTCGAGCACCAGCGGCATCGCGTCCGGCGTCGAGTAATAGGTCAAGACCATGTGGGCGCGATTCTGACGCAACGCCTTGACGTAGGTAATGCGCAATTTGTCGCTGGCGACGCCCAGATGACGCAAGCTGAAATACTTGGCGATTGCATAGTCTTCGCAATCCCCGGCGCCCTTCCACAGGGCTTCGATGGGGGTTTCCCAATAGTCCACCTGATGCCACAGGTCGATGTCTTCCACATAATGCATTTGCTTGTTGAAGAACAGGTTGACTACCTTAAGCTGCTCCTGCTCGCTGACTTGCTTCTGCGTCGCCAACAACCGTTGCCAGGCGTCAATGCGCTGTTGCCCTTCTCCCAACGGGCCGTACAGTGCCGTCGCTTTGCGACTGATCTGGGAGAAATCCCAATCGGCATGCAACCCGCCAGGCAATAAGCCAGCCAGCAGCAGCACCGAAAAAAGCCAGCGCAGGACCCAAGGGGGAATAAAACGTACCGCCAAAGCGTTCAATCCGTAGAAGAAGACGGAGTAGCGTTGGATGGTGAAGGTTCGAATGGTAAAAAACAATGGCACGGTGCAATCACCGCAACAGCACCCACTTTTCCATCGCGATCGTAAGACGCAGCAAGCAAGAAATGTGGGTCAAAAAGCAGCATTGTTGAGTCGCTTACAAGCCGAAACCTTGCCTGTTTGACAAGCTTGTGGACAAACTCTAGTGTGCATTGGATCCAATTAGCCACCTTACCCTGAAAAGGAGGATAGCGTAGTCGTGACGCAGAAGCCGAACCCTTTGAGCAGCATCCAGATCAGCGGGCCCATCCCCGCCCATCTCGCTCGCTCCGTGATTGAAGAAACATTGCGCAACGCCATCCTGGATGGCCGCTTGCCCTGCGGCACCGCCATGCGCCAACAGGAACTGGCCAGTTTGTTCGGCGTTAGCCGGATGCCGGTGCGCGAGGCACTGCGTCAACTGGAAGCCCAGTCACTGCTGCATGTGGTCACCCACAAAGGTGCGGTGGTGGCGCCGCTGATTGAGGACCATTCGGCAGAAACCTATGCGCTGCGCATCCTCCTGGAGTCCGAAGCGCTGCGCTTGTCGATTCCCCTGCTCACGCCCGATGACATTGCTCAGGCTGGCGCCTTCATTGATGCGCTGGAACGAGAAAGTGACTACACCGAAATCGGCCGCCTCAATCGCCTGTTTCACATGGCGCTATATAGCAAGGCAGGCAATCAGCGGCTGCTCAAGCTGGTTGAGCACGGCTTGAATGAAGAGGAGCGTTTCCTGCGCTTCAACCTCGAAGCCATGGGCCTGGGCAAGACGTCCCAGGAAGACCACCGGGAACTGCTGGATTTGGTGGCGAAAAAGAAGATCGAGGAAAGCATCCTGACGTTGCGTAACCACCTCACCCGCGGCATGGAGGTGATTACGGGTTACCTCAGGAGTCTTGAGCAGAGCGACGATAAAACCTCGCTGTGAATACCTCAGGGAACTGAACCTCCCCCTTCGACCACATAGCGCTGCGAAGTCACTTGGGTCGGGGGGGCTCAGTGCATCACGGCGGAGAAGTTCTTGCCCGGCGAAACATCAGTTAAACATAACTACTCCAGCTTAATATTTAATACCCAAGGAAACTTCCCACACCCCATAGAATATACTAACTACAGCAACACATTTACTTGCAAACTCTTATAAAACTAAAAACCGCTGAACACTCAATCAGATTATTTTTTTTATTACCCAAACTCCAAATCTCCCAAACCAATAGCGTGAACTCGTGCTCGGGCGTCACTGTGAGTGGCGTTCCTTTAAATAAAGCCTTGTGTTTTGTCACCGCGTGCGACTTTTTGAATAACGGCGCCAGCCTCAAGCATGGTTAGTCCGCTATCAAGGCATCCGCGCGAGTGAAAACCAATGTTTATTTGTCGCTGAAGCAAAACGCTTTTATCAGGGAAAAGATAACGACTTATAGGCATCGACCATGTTCCAACACTCACAGCTGCTTAAACGAAAGCAGCAGCAGTTGCAAAGCCATCCATTATTCGTACAAATAAATACGCTCCAAAAGTTGCAGTTCTTTATGGAAAACCACGTGTTCGCCGTTTGGGACTTCATGACACTGACCAAGCGCCTGCAACATGACCTCACGGGTATGCGCCTGCCCTGGTTACCGCCAACGGACCCACAAGCGGCTCGCCTGATCAATGAAATCGTACTGGGCGAAGAGTCGGACGCGTACCCCGGCCACGGACATGGCAGCCACTTCGAGCTGTACCTGGAGGCCATGCGTGAAGTCGGCGCGAATACGGCGACCATAGAGCGGTTCGTCAGCCTGCAACGTGACGGCAACGACGCAGAAACGGCCCTGCAAAAAATCGATATTCATCCTGTCGTGACCCGGTTCGTCAGAAGCACGCTGCAGGTTGCCCTGAACGCGCCGACTCACTGCGTAGCGGCAGCCTTTCTGCACGGCCGCGAGAGCGTCATCCCGACCATGTTCAAACGCATCCTGGAGAGCTGCGAGATAGCTCACCGCCAGGCACCGACCTTCTGCTACTACCTCAAACGCCACATGGAAATCGACGCCGAAGAGCACGGCCCGGCGGCGGCGCAATTACTGCAACGCCTTATCCTCGCCGACCCGAGTCGCGAGCAGCAAGCCAACAGTAGCGCGCTCGGCGCTGTGGAAAGCCGCCTGGCCTTTTGGGACGGGTTGTACCTGCTTCTGTTGGAGGTGAGCGCATGAACCCTGCCGACTACCGCTCATTTGCCGACGACTGGGAGCGTCGCGCGACTATCCGCACGCGCCCGCGCCGCTTGCTGGAAAATGACCACAAGCTGATCTATCCCTTGAGCCGCCAACCCTTGGTGCTGAGCGCGACCTTTGTCGATCACTGCCCACAGCACCGGGATTTTGTCTTGTTGCAGACGTTCTACAAATTCATCAACGACGTGGTGATCTTTGAAACCGAGATCGTCGACAAGACCGCACGCAGCATTGCCAAGAATCGCTTTTCAGTGCCCTTCCCGCTCGCCTGTCGCTACGACGCCATGACCGTAGTGGTGGATGAGGATTACCACGCCCTCGTCGCCCTCGATTTCATGCAACAGACCGTCGAGATGACCGGCATCCCGGCCCTGGATCTGCCTGGGCAAATCGAGCTGAGCCGCGCCTTGCCTGCCGCGCTGGCGCTGGCTCCCGAGCACCTGCGGGATGCCGTGGAACTGATCGCGGTGGCCATCGCCGAGAACACGGTGACTCATGAGGTGGCGGCGTTTTCCAAGGACGACAGTGTCAAGCAATCCATCCGTGGATTGATGGCCGATCACTTGTGTGACGAGGGCCGTCATGCGGTTTTCTGGACGCGTCTGGTGCGTATTTATTGGCAATCTGCAAACGCTTTGGACCGCGACTGCATCGCCCAGATCCTGCCCGTGTTTCTCCAGCATTACTTGACCCACGACCTACAGAAAATCTTCGACCTGCAATTGATCGAGCACCTGGATGTCAGCGACGGCACGCGCTCCGCGCTACGCGCTGAAGTGCAGGCGATGGGCTTCCCCATTACCCGCCAGCACCCACTGATGGGCAATATCATGGGGTTCCTGAATCACAGCGGCCTGCTGCAAACGCCGAGCGTGGTTCAGGCGTTGGATGCCTTTCTTCCGGTATCAGGAGGGCACCCATGAGGCACCTGAAGATTGGGCTGACGGGCTCCAGTGCGGCGTTGAATGAAATCAGCAAGACTCTGGAGCAATACGGTCATGGGTGGGTGCGACCACAGGATGTAACCCACGTCGACCTGTTGATTGATGACGGTAGCGAGGAGGTTCCGCCAGACCTGACTTGCACAGCCTTGATGAGCCTGCGCCTGGGTATGGGAGCGTTGACCGACTACGGGCTGCCGATCCTGCAGTTCAGGTGTTACGGCCGCTCACGGCGACTTGTGGCAACCCTGGACGTTGCCGGCGAAGCCTATGGGAATGGTCAACGATTGCGTCAACAGGCGGTCAGCGACCTGGTGGAATGGGTGGCCCAGCAAGTGAGTGGGTTCTCCCGGGACCCGGACCATTTCTCGCAGACGGCCGTCGCCTCGGATGATCCGGAACACGGTCTGCAAGCGCTCGCATCGCTGGCGTACCTGCATCGCTTTAATCTGACAGCTGATGTGGCGCTGCGGCAACACGCCCAGGTGCCAATGATCGAGCGACTGGAAAACAGTCTTCAAACCTTCTCCGAGCGGCCGGCGCTGAATATTGCAGGCAACGTGCTGAGTTATCGACAGTTGCATCGCAAGAGCCTGGCTATCCAGCAACGTCTTTGGCCTCTGCTTGGACGCCACGACACACCTCCGGTGATCGGTGTCTGCCTGGGCAAGTCTCCAGAGCTGTATGCCAGCATCCTCGCGGTGCTGGCCTGTGGCGCGGTGTACTTGCCCCTGGAGCCAGGCCACCCGCTGCAACGCCAGCAAGTCATGCTGGAAGCCGCCGGCGTCGCGATGCTGCTGGATGACGGCAAGTCTCCACTGCGGGACGTTTTTTCTGCATTGGATGTGAGTACTCTCGACACCCCCGACAACCCGCCGCTAATGCGCCAGCGCCCATCCATGGACGCCCCCTGCATGGTGCTCTACACCTCGGGCACCACCGGCCAGCCCAAGGGCGTGCTGCTCAGCCAGCACAATCTGGCGCATTTCACCGCGTGGTTCGGTGGCCATGTACAACTGAGCGAACACAGCCGGGTTTTGCAGTTCTCGCCCTTGAGTTTTGACTCTTCGCTGATTGATATTTTCCCGAGCCTGATCGCGGGCGCCGAGTTGATCGTGCCCAGTGAGGACCAGCGACGCGACCCGCTGCAACTGGTGGAGTTGCTCCGCCAAGAGCGCATCACCCACGCCTTCCTGCCGCCGGCGCTGCTGAGCATTCTGCCGCTGGATCAACCCTTGGGTCTGGCCCATGTGATCACCGGCGGGGACGTATGCGAACCCTATGTCATCGAGCAGTTGTCCGGGCAGTGTCGCCTGCACAACTTCTACGGGCCCACCGAAGCCACCGTGCTGGCGACCCACCGCACGTTGCTGCCAGGCGACAGTAACCGCAACCTCGGCACCCCCATCGCCAACAGCCAGGTACTGATCCTCGATGGGCTACTGCAACCGGTGGATGAACAGGTGATGGGCGAGCTGTACATCGTCGGCCCTGGCGTCAGCTTGGGTTACCTCAACCAGCCGGCGCAGACCGCGGAACATTTCGTAGAGCTGGAATTGCCCGACGGCCAGACCTTAAGGGCCTACCGCAGCGGCGATCTGGCGAAATGGACGGAAAGCGGCATCGAACTGGGCGGGCGCCGAGATCAGCAAGTGAAGATCCGAGGCTTCCGGGTCGAACCGCAAGAGATCGAACATTACCTGCGCAGCAGTCAGCTGTTTCGCCAAGTGGCGGTGGTGATTGATCGTGACCGGCGAATCCTGGCCTTTGTCGCTCAGCCCGAAACACCAGACGCCCTGGATGCACTGAAGCAGCATGCCCGACAAACACTGCCGGACTATCTGCGGCCGACCCTGTGCACGGAGCTTGCGCGCATGCCATGCACCCACAATGGAAAGGTCGACCGCCAGGCATTGCTTGCGCTAACGACGCAACCGCTGCCGGCCATCAATCACAGCGAATCGTACACTCCGATGCAAGTGCAGTTGCTCAACCTGTGGAGCGAGTTGCTCGGCGTGCCAGTCACGCAGCTGTCGACGGACGACAGCTTCTTCAATCTTGGCGGCCATTCCATCCTCCTGTCGACGATGCTGCTGCGTATCCGCGAGCAATTCGGGCGCAGCCTCTCCCTTAGCCGTTTTTTTGAGACTCCCACCGTCCGCACCCTCGCCACGCTGATGGGTGACGATGCACCACCCGAAGCACCGACCGGCCAGGCAACCCGGGATGCGCTGCGTGAGCTGCATTGGCAGACACTGCCAGCGGACCGGGCGGGCGAACGTCGTAAAGTGATCGTGACCGGGGCCAACAGTTTTCTCGGGGTGCATATCGTCGAGGCGTTACTGGCCGAGGGCGCACTTGAAGTGGCGTGCCTGGTGCGCGAGCACCCCGGACATTCAGCGACCGAGAGGTTTGCCGAGGCGCTGCGCGAGTACCGCCTGGAACACCTGGACCTGAGCCGGGTGCGGGTGTATGCCGCCGACATCAGTCAGCCGCGCCTTGGCTTGGCCAGCGAGGCGTATGAGTACCTCGCCGGGGCGTTCGGCGTGTTGGTGCACAACGCCGCCCACGTCAATCACGTGATGGACTACGCCACGCTGGCCAAGGACAACGTCGAACCGGTGCTGGAATGCCTGCGCCTGTGTGAAACCCGGTGCAAGAAGGTCTTCAATTTTATCTCGACGTTGTCGGCGGCCAGTAGCATCGACGCCCAAGGCCAGGTGCTCGAGACGCTCGCCGCCAGCACCCCGCCGCTCTACATACAGAATGGCTACAACCTGTCCAAATGGGTCGCGGAACGCTTGCTGGGGCGCGCTGCCGAGCAAGGTGCCTGGGTCAATATCCATCGCCCCGGGAACATCAGTTTCAACAGCCGCAGCGGTGTCTGCGAGCCACAGAAAAATCGCCTGATGTTGATGCTCAAAGGCTCACTCCAACTGGGCCTGATGCCTCGCCTCAAGCTGAATTTTGACCTGATGCCCGTAGATTTTCTTGCCCGGTTTGTTGCGTTCCACAGTGGCCGCTGTGGTGATGGAGGGACCGTGTTCAACCTGCACAACCCGCAGCCCTTGAGCTGGGAATCCTACGTCGACGCCTTTCGCCAGGCAGGCCATGCATTCGAACTGGTGAGCGTCGCCCACTGGCAACGTCACCTGCACACGGTGGACAGTCGCAATGCGCTGTTCGGCGTACTGGGTTTCTACCTCAATGGTATGGGCGAGGATATCGGCGATACATCAATGATCCGGCATGACAACGCACGACGTGGCGTCGAGCAGATGGGCACGCACTACCCCGAAAAAAATCCGGCGCTGTTACGCATGGGCTGCGAGTACCTCAAGCGCATCGGCTTCCTGCCATCAAGCTCTCAACTGGAGGAAACCCTATGAAACCCGATACGTTGATTCGCAACCCTTGCGGCAAGCCTGTGGTGTCTTCAGTGACGGTTGCCTGTGATGCCGCCCGTGCGTGGGCGGTAGTCGGTGACTTTGCTGGCTTTGATAGATTTATCCCGGCCTTGTCCCACATCGAAATGACCGGTGCAGGCACGGGATCGCTGCGCAAGAAATGCTTCCACGATGGAAATCTGGTGGTGGAACAACTCAACAGCCGTGATGAGCAGGCCATGCAGATGACCTGGACAACGATTTACAACACTTTGGGCGTGGCACGGCTGTGGGCAGCCATGGACGTCGAACCACTGGAAGCGGGCTGTTCACGGGTGACCTGGACGATCATCGCCGAGCCGGTTGAACCGGGTGTGGAAGGGTTTGCGCCGTTTGTACAGGCATTCGCCGACAGCGCGCTGGAGAATGTGCGAGCGATGTTTGGCTAAACCTGTAGAAGCGAGCTTGCTCGCGAAAAACGAATAGGCGAAACGGGCTATCTGGTAGCGCTGCGTTAGCGTTGACGTTCTTCGCGAGCAAGCTCGCTCCTACAGGTTAATCATCAGATTTTGAAACTGTCGACCAACTGCTTCAGCCGGTTGGCCTGTTGAGACAACGCGTCGCAATCCTTCAAGGTTTCGTTGAGGTTGGCCACGCCTTGCTGATTCAGCAGGTTGATCTGGTTGATATCGACATTGAGAGTTTCCACCACGGCGGTCTGCTCCTCGGTGGCGGCTGCTACCGACTGGTTCATTCCGTCGATCTCGACGATCCGCTGAGTCACGCTGACCAGGCGCTCACCGGCCTGGTTGGCGACCTCGACGCTTTCTTCGCTGGAGGTCTGGCTGGCGTTCATCGTGGTCACGGCCTCACGCGAGCCAATCTGCAGCGAGGTGATCATTTTGTGGATCTCCTCCGCCGACTCCTGGGTGCGGTGCGCCAGGTTGCGGACTTCATCTGCCACCACGGCAAACCCACGCCCAGCTTCACCGGCGCGCGCAGCCTCAATCGCAGCGTTGAGGGCCAGCAAGTTGGTTTGCTGGGAGATGCCTTTGATCACATCCAGGATGTGGCCGATGTTGTCGGTGCTGGCGTTCAGGGTTTCAATCTGAGTGCAGGACAGACTGATTTTTTGCGAAAGCTCCGACATCGCCAGGATGGTTTTCTCCACGACCTTGCGCCCGTCATCAGCCTGCTCGCTGGCACCGCTGGCATGTTGCGAAGCATCAGCGGCGTTGCGCGCGATTTCCTGAGTGGCAGCCCCCAGTTCGTTGATTGCCGCGGCCACGCTGTTGGTGCGGGCGCTTTGCTCGTCGGAGCCGACGATCGATGCGTTGGACGAGGCCATTACGCGCTGGGACAGGTCGTGTACCTGACGGGTGGCCGAGGAAACTTCGGAGATTGACGCGTGAATACGCTCGACGAATTGGTTGAAGGCACTGCCTAAGTCACCGAACTCGTCCTTGCTTTCCACGGTCAGGCGACGGGTCAAGTCACCCTCGCCCTGGGCAATGTCCTGCATGGCGCGACCCATGGTGGTCAGCGGGCGCATCAAGACCTGAATCAGCAGGCTCAGGAACACCGCGATAGCAGCCACTGCAATGAACATGGCGATCAATGCCGAGGTGCGGAACTTGCCCAGCGGTGCGTAGGCTTTGTCTTTGTCGATCGACAGGCCGATGTACCAGTCGGCATTCGGCAACCCGCTGATGGGGGTGAAGGACAAAATCCGTTCCTGGCCATTGAGGACCACTTCCTGGCTGACCTTCTCGATGCGTACGTTGGTGCCCGGGTAGATGTCCTTGAGGTTCTTCATCACCTGGTCTTGGTCCGGGCTGACGATCACCTGGCCGTCACCGCTGACCAGGAAGGCATGGCCGATGCCGCCGAAATCCACCGAGTTGATGATCTTCACCAGAGTTTGCAGGCTCAGGTCACCGCCAACCACGCCTAGCAGTTCGCCATTCTTTTTCACCGGCATCGCGATGGTCACGATCAGCCCACCTACCGCAGCCATATAGGGCGGCGTGAGCATCGTCTTGTCGGCGGCCACCGCTTGTTTGTACCAGGGACGCTGACGCGGGTCGTAGTCATCCGGCATTTTGGCGTCGGGCCGTTGGGTGAACACGCCGTTGGTTGAACCGACGTAGGTGAACTGGAAGTTGGAGGTAAATGCCGACTGGTCGACCAACCCCGGAAGATCGGCAGCGCTGCCCTGGTGGGCCACGTTTTGCGCCAGGCTTTCCAACACCAGTACCCGGCCGCTGAGCCAGTTCTGCACACTGCTGGCGGTCAGCTCACCGGATTGCTGGATGGACGATTCCAGGTTTTGCCGGATGGTGTTGCGCTGCAGGTAGTCGTTGTAGAACGTGAATAACGCGAAGGCCAGAACCACTACGCCTGACGCGGCCAACAGAATTTTATGACTGAACTTGAGATTCATTTCATTGACTTCTTTTTGCCAAAAGGGGGTGAGCGTGCCGGATGCAACATTCCATGTAACGGGATAGGCAGACTCTGCGACTGCTCTATTTCGGTGCACGCATGGCTCGTCAGGCTGTCGGCCAAGTCAGGATAAATCTTAGGAATTTGTGAGAGGCATCTGCTTTTAGCGTCAGAAGCCGACCAGCGGTAGGCCCCTGACGTGAGAGTTGCAAAATTTTTCAGCCTTGTCGACAATGCGACTAATTATCATTTGTGACGCTTTGCCAGGCCGCGTGAATGCCCTCTTCCGAGTACGCAGTACAGACGCTTTACAGCAACCATCATGGCTGGCTGAACACGTGGCTGCGCAGTCGCCTGGGTAATGCAGCAGATGCGGCGGACTTGGCGCAGGACACGTTCGTGCGCCTGCTGCAAAAAACCGAACGCTTCGAACTCAAGGCTCCTCGGGCCTTCCTGCGCACCATCGCCCGAGGCCTGGTGATCGATCATTGGCGTCGCGAAGAAATCGAGCGCGCCTATCTGGAGTCCATCGCGCATTTGCCCGACGCCTTGGCACCGAGTGCTGAAGAGCGTGCGCTGATTCTGGAATTGCTGGAGTCCGTCGCCCGGCTTCTGGACGGACTCAAGCCCAAGGTGCGCAAGGCGTTTCTACTGGCTCAGTGCGACGGGCTGACATACAAGCAGATTGCGCAGCAGATGGGCGTGTCGTTGCGCTCGGTGGAGCGGTATGTCGCCGAGGCCCTGTATCACTGTTATGTGCTGCGGTATGAGGCATGACCTCGATGGATAACACGGCGCGCTCCGGGCCCGACCCGCAGGTGGTCAAGCAGGCCATCAGCTGGATGCTGCGCTTGCGTAACAATCGCGCGAATGTCCGGTTGAAGGCGCAGTGCGAGCACTGGCGTGAAGCTCATCATGAACACGAGCTGGCCTGGCAACGCGTGCAGGCGCTGCAGCATGAATTGAGCAGCCAATTGGCGGCGATCCCCGGAGCCCATGTGGCGCTGGAGAGCAGTGCCCAGCGCCTTGGTCGTCGGCAAGCGTTGAAGGTGTTGTCCGGTGTTCTGTTGATGGGTTCGGCGGCCTGGCTCAGTCGAGACCTCACCGGCTGGCAGCGCTGGACCTCGGACCTGGCTACCACCACCGGCGAGCGTCGTAGCGTGCAACTACCGGATGGCACACGTCTGCAGCTCAATACCGACAGCGCAGTGGACCTGGACTTCAACCCGCAGCAGCGCCTGATCACGTTGGTACGCGGGGAAATCCTGGTGACCTGTGGCGCTGCGGCGACCACACCGCTGCTGGTTCGCACCCGCCATGGCTTGTTCGAAGGCATAGACGGGCGGTTTGTGGTGCGCCAGGACAGCAATTGCACACGCTTGAGCGTCGCGTCAGGCAACGTGGCGATTCATTCACCACATACCGCCGACGGCCTATTCACTCAAGTGCATGCAGGAGAAAGCTACCTGGTGCGTCAGAACGAGGCCGTTCTCGCACCGCCTTCGGATATGGATGCCGGGGCTTGGGCGGATGGTTTGATCGTCACCCGCAACATGCGTCTTGCCGATTTCCTGGCGGAGGTGGCGCGCTATCGCCAAGGTTATCTGGGCTGTTCAAGTGATATCGCAGACTTGCGCTTGTCGGGTGTTTTTCGCCTGGAAGACACTAAGAAGCTGTTGGCAATCCTTCCGCAGACGCTGCCCGTGCGTCTGCGCTATCGCACACGCTGGTGGGTGAGCCTGGAACGTCAGGCCTGATTATTTTTGTCGCGCCTGATTTATTTTTGGCGGCTTTTTTCCGTGAGTCCGGCTTAGACAGTAAGCAATTCAATCTGCCTTCAGCGACCTCTACGGATCTCGATAATGACTGTGCGTTTTTTCAGTAACTCACCCTCTTCCTACCCTTTGCTCGGTAAAGCCGTACGTGCAGCGTTGCTGTCGACCACGATAGGCATCGGCTTGTTGCCGGTTGCCGGTGTCGCGGCTAATAGCGGAGTCGAGCGTATCAGCCAGCGCTATGACATCCCTGCAGGCGCGCTGAGCGATGTCCTCAATCAGTTTGCCCGTCAGGCAGGCATCACCCTTTCCAGCACGCCTGTGCAGACTCAGGGCCGCCAGTCTCCCGGACTGCACGGGGAGTACTCTGCCGAACAGGGTTTGAACCAGTTGCTCAACGGGTCAGGATTACAGGCGCAGGCCCAGGACGACGTGAGCTTCGTGTTGCAGGCCCGGCCCGAGAGCGAGGCGCTGACTTTGCCGACCACTGACGTCAAAGGCTTCGCTCTGGGTAATGCCTTGGGCAGCATGGAGGGCTACAACGCAACTCACAGCCAGATCGCCACCAAGACCAGTACCGCGTTGCTGGAAACGTCCCAGACGGTCTCAGTAGTGACCCGCGAGCAGATGGACGACCAAGGCTCGCAAACTGTTGCCCAGGCCATGCGTTACACCCCTGGCGTGCTGACCAACCCATATGGCGCGACTCACCGCTATGACTATGTGGCGATGCGTGGCTTCAACGACGGTTCGGTGGATAACATCTACCTCGACGGTTTGAAATCCATGGGTGACAGCGGCACCTACAGCACCATGCAGGTGGATCCGTATTTCCTTGAGCGCGTGGACATTCTCAAAGGCCCGTCATCGGTACTCTACGGACGCAGCTCGCCGGGTGGGCTGGTGGCATTGACCAGCAAGAAGCCGTTGTTTGAGCCCTACCATCAGGTACAGGCCACGGTGGGTTCCCAAGGCCAGCGAGGCATGGGGTTCGACTTCAGCGGCCCGGTGGATGACGACAAGCGTATTGCCTATCGACTGACCGGGCTTGCGGACAAGTCCGACACACAATTCGATCATGCCAAGGAAAAACGCTACGCACTGGCACCCACCTTGAGCATCGACTTTACCGATGACACGTCCCTCACACTTCAGGCTTATCTGCAGCATGATCCCGACGGTGGCTACCACGGCGGTATGCCGGCAGATGGCGCGTTGCATCAGCGCAATGGCCAGCGGATCTCCAATCACTTCTTCGAGGGCGAGCCGGACATTGATGGGTACAAGCGGGATCAACAGTCGTTCGGCTACCAATTTGAGCATCGCTTCAATGATGTTTTCACCGCGCGGCAGAACTTTCGGTATCTGGATTCCAAGGTCCGGCTGGACCAGGTGTATGCCTATGGCTGGACCACGCCCACCAGTAATGAGCTGAATCGCTACTATTCAGGCGGTGACGAAAAGCTGCATGCGTTCATCATCGACAACATGCTGCAGGCTGAATTTTTTACCGGTGCGACGAAGCACACGGTGTTGATGGGAGCAGACTATCAACGGCGCAAAACCGTTGTGGACTGGAGCAGCGGCTCTCTTGCGCCGATCAACGCGTTTAATCCAGTGTATGGCAACTCCGAGATCAGCTATTACAGTCCAACCAGTTATCTGCGTCGGCTTGAGCAGACTGGTGTTTACCTGCAGGACCTGATTGAGATGGACAAGTGGCGGTTCTCCCTTGGGCTGCGTCAGGACTGGGTTGAGACCTCCGATGAAAACCGCATTGCTGAAGCGGGACGGCCGCTGGGCACGGAGATCAGTGATAAACGTACCAAGCTGACTGGGCGTGCAGGAGCGCTTTACCTGTTTGATAACGGTCTCGCGCCCTACGTCAGCTATTCCGAGTCCTTCAATCCGAATTCCTATTCGGACAGTGCCGGCAATCCCCTGGCGCCAACCGACGGAACTCAATGGGAAATCGGCTTGAAATATCAGCCGCCGGGTACCGACAACCTGTTCACCGCTTCGCTGTTCCGTATCGATCAGGAAAACCTGGCGACCAAACTGCCACAGGAAAACTTCTATCGCGCGGTAGGAGCTGTGCGCTCCCAGGGCTTGGAGTTGGAGGCGCATATGCAGCTGACTGACAATCTTAAGTTGCTGGGCAGCTATACCTTCACTGACATCGAATATTCAAAGTCCATGGTCAGCACGTTGAGTACGGCGGACAACGTGATCGAGAACAAGGGAAATTCGCCGACCCAGGCGCCGCGTCATATGGCCTCGGTGTGGGCCGACTACAAATTCGACAGCGGCGCGCTGGATGGCCTGCGACTCGGCGGTGGCGTTCGGTATGTCGGCTACAGCTGGGCGGATGCGGAGAACACCATGAAGGTACCTGCCTACACGCTGTTTGATGCCTCGATGGGTTATGACCTTGGCAAGGTGGGCTTGAAGGGTGTGGATGTGCGCCTGAATGCCAACAACCTGACGAACGAGTCTTACGTAGCGTCGTGTGCCAGCCTGAACTTCTGCTACTTGGGTGAAGAGCGCAACGTCAGTGCGACGGTGAGCTACCAGTTCTAATTTCTCTCGATTCATCCAAAGCCAGTTCCTGATTCCAGGCGCTGGCTTTGTCGTCTTTGCAGGAAAACTTTATGCGTGCATTGCTGGTTTTATTTCATCGCTACATCGGGTTGGCGACGGCGTTGTTTCTGATGATGGCGGGGATTACGGGAAGCCTGCTGGCGTTCAACCACGAGCTGGATGAATGGCTCAATCCAGGGTTCTATGCAGCAACGGCCAAGGGCCGTGCATTGCCGCCAGGTGAACTGGTGGATACGTTGCAGGGGCAGCATCCCAAGCTGCAAGTCTGGTACATGGAGTATCCGCAAGAGAGCGGCCATACGGCTATGTTGGCGGCAGTTGCCAGAAACGATCCGGCGACGGGCAAACCCTTTGATGAACCTAACCAGGTTTTCTATCTCGATCCGGTCAGTGGGGAAGAAATGGGGCGGCGCTTTTGGGGCGCGTGCTGCTTTCAGCGTGAAAATCTCATCCCGTTCATTCTGGAGTTTCACTACAACCTGACACTGCCGGGTAATTGGGGTTTGTGGCTGATGGGGTTGGTGGCGATTGCGTGGGTGTTCGATTGTTTTATCGCGCTTTGGTTGACCCTGCCGAGAGGCAAACCTTTCTGGAAGAAGTGGTCCACGGCTTGGAAGATCAAGGGCGGTCATGCTTACCGGTTGAACTTCGATCTGCATCGGGCAGGTGGGTTGTGGCTTTGGCTGTTGTTGTTTCCGATTGCAGTCAGCAGCGTGGCGATGAATTTGCCGAGTCAGGTGTTCAAGCCTGCGGTGTCGCTGTTCTCACCGGTCGAGGCCAGCGTCTATGAGGCCCGTGGCAGGTTACCGGCCGAACAATTGGGCGTGACCCAACTGAGTTATCAACAGGCCTATGAGCGGGCGCTGGAGGAAGGCAAGCGGCTGGGGCTGACGGCGACGATTGGAGAGCTGTATTACAGCTTTGAGTACAACTTTTATGGGGCTGGTTTTGGGCGACATGATACGGAGGCCCATGGGAAATCCTGGCTGTTTTTCCATGGGACGGATGGGCATTTATTAGGAAAGGAAATAGCAGGGCAAGGCACGTTGGGAGAGCGCTTTTATAGGCTGCAACTACCGATCCATGGGGGCAGGATCATCGGGCTGACGGGGCAGGTGTTGATTGCGCTACTGGGGGTTGTGATCGCGATGTTGTCTGCTACCGGGATCTACATCTGGTGGCGCAAGCTATTGGCCAGACGAAGCGGTAAGGCACGTAAGGGGTGAGCAGGTATGGTTTGTAGTTTACTTGGCCCCTAAACGACAAAACCCCTGTCTGCGTTAGCAGACAGGGGTTTCGGAATTCAATCTTGACGATGACCTACTCTCACATGGGGAAACCCCACACTACCATCGGCGATGCATCGTTTCACTGCTGAGTTCGGGATGGGATCAGGTGGTTCCAATGCTCTATGGTCGTCAAGAAATTCTGTGTACCAGACCGTTGCGCTAGCAACGTGCCGGTGAAAATCATGGACTTCTACATAAACAAAACCCCTGATTGCGTTAGCAATCAGGGGTTTCGGAATTTAATCTTGACGATGACCTACTCTCACATGGGGAAACCCCACACTACCATCGGCGATGCATCGTTTCACTGCTGAGTTCGGGATGGGATCAGGTGGTTCCAATGCTCTATGGTCGTCAAGAAATTCGGGTACTGAGTCGTGGCCAGTTGGCCTCGCTTCAGCAAATTGGGTATGTGATAGCTTCGGTGTTTTGTGAGTCTTTCGAACTTTCGGTTCGTTTCGTCTTCACACACCGCAATCTGGTCTCTTTCGCCTTTCAGCTTGGAGCATACAAATTGCTTGGGTGTTATATGGTCAAGCCTCACGGGCAATTAGTATTGGTTAGCTCAACGCCTCACAGCGCTTACACACCCAACCTATCAACGTCGTAGTCTTCGACGGCCCTTCAGGGAACTCAAGGTTCCAGTGAGATCTCATCTTGAGGCTAGTTTCCCGCTTAGATGCTTTCAGCGGTTATCTATTCCGAACATAGCTACCCGGCAATGCCACTGGCGTGACAACCGGAACACCAGAGGTTCGTCCACTCCGGTCCTCTCGTACTAGGAGCAGCCCCTCTCAAATCTCAAACGTCCACGGCAGATAGGGACCGAACTGTCTCACGACGTTCTAAACCCAGCTCGCGTACCACTTTAAATGGCGAACAGCCATACCCTTGGGACCGGCTTCAGCCCCAGGATGTGATGAGCCGACATCGAGGTGCCAAACACCGCCGTCGATATGAACTCTTGGGCGGTATCAGCCTGTTATCCCCGGAGTACCTTTTATCCGTTGAGCGATGGCCCTTCCATACAGAACCACCGGATCACTAAGACCTACTTTCGTACCTGCTCGACGTGTCTGTCTCGCAGTCAAGCGCGCTTTTGCCTTTATACTCTACGACCGATTTCCGACCGGTCTGAGCGCACCTTCGTACTCCTCCGTTACTCTTTAGGAGGAGACCGCCCCAGTCAAACTACCCACCATACACTGTCCTCGATCCGGATAACGGACCTGAGTTAGAACCTCAAAGTTGCCAGGGTGGTATTTCAAGGTTGGCTCCACGCGAACTGGCGTCCACGCTTCAAAGCCTCCCACCTATCCTACACAAGCAAATTCAAAGTCCAGTGCAAAGCTATAGTAAAGGTTCACGGGGTCTTTCCGTCTAGCCGCGGATACACTGCATCTTCACAGCGATTTCAATTTCACTGAGTCTCGGGTGGAGACAGCGCCGCCATCGTTACGCCATTCGTGCAGGTCGGAACTTACCCGACAAGGAATTTCGCTACCTTAGGACCGTTATAGTTACGGCCGCCGTTTACCGGGGCTTCGATCAAGAGCTTCGCGTTAGCTAACCCCATCAATTAACCTTCCGGCACCGGGCAGGCGTCACACCCTATACGTCCACTTTCGTGTTTGCAGAGTGCTGTGTTTTTAATAAACAGTCGCAGCGGCCTGGTATCTTCGACCGGCATGAGCTTACGGAGCAAGTCCTTCACCCTCACCGGCGCACCTTCTCCCGAAGTTACGGTGCCATTTTGCCTAGTTCCTTCACCCGAGTTCTCTCAAGCGCCTTGGTATTCTCTACCCAACCACCTGTGTCGGTTTGGGGTACGGTTCCTGGTTACCTGAAGCTTAGAAGCTTTTCTTGGAAGCATGGCATCAACCACTTCGTCATCTAAAAGATAACTCGTCATCAGCTCTCGGCCTTAGAATCCCGGATTTACCTAAGATTCCAGCCTACCACCTTAAACTTGGACAACCAACGCCAAGCTGGCCTAGCCTTCTCCGTCCCTCCATCGCAATAACCAGAAGTACAGGAATATTAACCTGTTTTCCATCGACTACGCTTTTCAGCCTCGCCTTAGGGACCGACTAACCCTGCGTCGATTAACGTTGCGCAGGAAACCTTGGTCTTTCGGCGTGGGTGTTTTTCACACCCATTATCGTTACTCATGTCAGCATTCGCACTTCTGATACCTCCAGCAAGCTTCTCAACTCACCTTCACAGGCTTACAGAACGCTCCTCTACCGCATCACCCGAAGGTGATACCCGTAGCTTCGGTGTATGGTTTGAGCCCCGTTACATCTTCCGCGCAGGCCGACTCGACTAGTGAGCTATTACGCTTTCTTTAAAGGGTGGCTGCTTCTAAGCCAACCTCCTAGCTGTCTAAGCCTTCCCACATCGTTTCCCACTTAACCATAACTTTGGGACCTTAGCTGACGGTCTGGGTTGTTTCCCTTTTCACGACGGACGTTAGCACCCGCCGTGTGTCTCCCATGCTCGGCACTTGTAGGTATTCGGAGTTTGCATCGGTTTGGTAAGTCGGGATGACCCCCTAGCCGAAACAGTGCTCTACCCCCTACAGTGATACATGAGGCGCTACCTAAATAGCTTTCGAGGAGAACCAGCTATCTCCGAGCTTGATTAGCCTTTCACTCCGATCCACAGGTCATCCGCTAACTTTTCAACGGTAGTCGGTTCGGTCCTCCAGTTAGTGTTACCCAACCTTCAACCTGCCCATGGATAGATCGCCCGGTTTCGGGTCTATTCCCAGCGACTAGACGCCCTATTAAGACTCGCTTTCGCTACGCCTCCCCTATTCGGTTAAGCTCGCCACTGAAAATAAGTCGCTGACCCATTATACAAAAGGTACGCAGTCACAGAACAAAGTCTGCTCCCACTGCTTGTACGCATACGGTTTCAGGATCTATTTCACTCCCCTCTCCGGGGTTCTTTTCGCCTTTCCCTCACGGTACTAGTTCACTATCGGTCAGTCAGTAGTATTTAGCCTTGGAGGATGGTCCCCCCATATTCAGACAAAGTTTCTCGTGCTCCGTCCTACTCGATTTCATGACTAAGAGATTTTCGCGTACAGGGCTATCACCCACTATGGCCGCACTTTCCAGAGCGTTCCGCTAATCTCAAAGCCACTTAAGGGCTAGTCCCCGTTCGCTCGCCACTACTAAGGGAATCTCGGTTGATTTCTTTTCCTCAGGGTACTTAGATGTTTCAGTTCCCCTGGTTCGCTCCATACACCTATGTATTCAGTGTAAGGTAACCATCTTATGATGGCTGGGTTCCCCCATTCAGACATCTCCGGATCAAAGTCTGTTTGCCGACTCCCCGAAGCTTTTCGCAGGCTACCACGTCTTTCATCGCCTCTGACTGCCAAGGCATCCACCGTATGCGCTTCTTCACTTGACCATATAACCCCAAGCAATCTGGTTATACTGTGAAGACGACATTCGCCGAAAATTCGCAATTACTCACAAATTTTACCTTAGCCTGATCCGTTACCAGTGAAAGTAACGTTCAGTCTATCTTTCTATCACATACCCAAATTTTTAAAGAACGATCTAATCAAAGACTAGAAATCAACATTCACCATCACAACGATGGAATGCTCATTTCTAAGCTTTCAAAACTTTCAGAAGCAGTAGTGGTGGAGCCAAACGGGATCGAACCGTTGACCTCCTGCGTGCAAGGCAGGCGCTCTCCCAGCTGAGCTATGGCCCCGTATTTCTACAGGCGTTTCCCACACAAAATTGGTGGGTCTGGGCAGATTCGAACTGCCGACCTCACCCTTATCAGGGGTGCGCTCTAACCAACTGAGCTACAGACCCAATTTCGGGCTGCTTCTTATCGTCTTCTTCAATGAATCAAGCAATTCGTGTGGGAACTTATGGAGCAGCTGATGTCGTCGATTAAGGAGGTGATCCAGCCGCAGGTTCCCCTACGGCTACCTTGTTACGACTTCACCCCAGTCATGAATCACACCGTGGTAACCGTCCTCCCGAAGGTTAGACTAGCTACTTCTGGTGCAACCCACTCCCATGGTGTGACGGGCGGTGTGTACAAGGCCCGGGAACGTATTCACCGCGACATTCTGATTCGCGATTACTAGCGATTCCGACTTCACGCAGTCGAGTTGCAGACTGCGATCCGGACTACGATCGGTTTTCTGGGATTAGCTCCACCTCGCGGCTTGGCAACCCTCTGTACCGACCATTGTAGCACGTGTGTAGCCCAGGCCGTAAGGGCCATGATGACTTGACGTCATCCCCACCTTCCTCCGGTTTGTCACCGGCAGTCTCCTTAGAGTGCCCACCATTACGTGCTGGTAACTAAGGACAAGGGTTGCGCTCGTTACGGGACTTAACCCAACATCTCACGACACGAGCTGACGACAGCCATGCAGCACCTGTCTCAATGTTCCCGAAGGCACCAATCTATCTCTAGAAAGTTCATTGGATGTCAAGGCCTGGTAAGGTTCTTCGCGTTGCTTCGAATTAAACCACATGCTCCACCGCTTGTGCGGGCCCCCGTCAATTCATTTGAGTTTTAACCTTGCGGCCGTACTCCCCAGGCGGTCAACTTAATGCGTTAGCTGCGCCACTAAGAGCTCAAGGCTCCCAACGGCTAGTTGACATCGTTTACGGCGTGGACTACCAGGGTATCTAATCCTGTTTGCTCCCCACGCTTTCGCACCTCAGTGTCAGTATCAGTCCAGGTGGTCGCCTTCGCCACTGGTGTTCCTTCCTATATCTACGCATTTCACCGCTACACAGGAAATTCCACCACCCTCTACCATACTCTAGCTCGTCAGTTTTGAATGCAGTTCCCAGGTTGAGCCCGGGGATTTCACATCCAACTTAACGAACCACCTACGCGCGCTTTACGCCCAGTAATTCCGATTAACGCTTGCACCCTCTGTATTACCGCGGCTGCTGGCACAGAGTTAGCCGGTGCTTATTCTGTCGGTAACGTCAAAACAGCAAAGTATTAATTTACTGCCCTTCCTCCCAACTTAAAGTGCTTTACAATCCGAAGACCTTCTTCACACACGCGGCATGGCTGGATCAGGCTTTCGCCCATTGTCCAATATTCCCCACTGCTGCCTCCCGTAGGAGTCTGGACCGTGTCTCAGTTCCAGTGTGACTGATCATCCTCTCAGACCAGTTACGGATCGTCGCCTTGGTGAGCCATTACCCCACCAACTAGCTAATCCGACCTAGGCTCATCTGATAGCGCAAGGCCCGAAGGTCCCCTGCTTTCTCCCGTAGGACGTATGCGGTATTAGCGTCCGTTTCCGAACGTTATCCCCCACTACCAGGCAGATTCCTAGGCATTACTCACCCGTCCGCCGCTCTCAAGAGAAGCAAGCTTCTCTCTACCGCTCGACTTGCATGTGTTAGGCCTGCCGCCAGCGTTCAATCTGAGCCATGATCAAACTCTTCAGTTCAAACATCTTTGGGTTTTTAAGAAACCCTAAACTTGGCTCAGCAATCGTTGGTTACATCTTTGATTTCTCGCGGAGTAACTTGTGATGCTGATAATCTTGTTGACTATCAGTCTGACTCCACAAGCACCCACACGAATTGCTTGATTCAGTTGTTAAAGAGCGGTTGGTTAAGATCTTTCGTCTCAACCGAGGCGCGCATTCTACAGCAGCCTCTGTTGCTGTCAAGCGGTTTTTTTAAGAAGTTTTCAAAGTTTCCTTTGTAACTTCAACCACTTGCGCTTCCGATCTCTCGTTAGCGGGAGGCGAATTCTACAGCGTTACACGCTGCTGTCAACACCTCTTTTTCTCCGCTTTCGACCGAGAAGATCGAACCGTTAATAGGGCTAAACAACACGTCCCTATCAACTCCTTCTGGCCTTCGATGATCTGAAGCAGCTCGCTGTCGAAACCTACATAACTCTTTGTTTACCAAGGAGTTTTCCGTTTCGACTGCGCCGGAAGTGGGGCGAATTATAGACTTCCAGAATCTGCCGTCAACCCTTAATTCAGGATTTCTATCAAATAGGCACTTCTGACTAAAATTCGACCAACTCTCTTCTCTATAGAGAGCCTAAACAGCCCTCTATATAGAAGAGGGCCCTCAGATGACTCCAGCCTCCTTTAGAGCCGATACACTCGCAGGCGTCAAACCCAGCACTTGCTGCAGCACCTGATGGGTATGCTCACCCAATAGGGGCGGCGCACTACGATACTCAACGGGCGTCTTGGACAAGCGCATAGGACTGGCCACCTGGGGCACCATCCCTGCCAACGCATGAGGCAACTGCATCGCCAACCCACGCGCCTTAACCTGAGGATCGGCAAACACCTGCGCCAAATCATTGATCGGCCCACAAGGCACACCCACCCGCTCCAGCTGAGCCACCCATTCAGCAGTGGTCTTGAACACAGTAGCCTGACGAATTAACGGAATCAGCGTCGCTCTATTGGCCACTCGCAGCTTATTAGTGGCAAACCGAGGATCATCTGCCCACTGGGGCTGCCCAGCCACCTCGGCAAACTTGCGGAACTGCCCGTCGTTACCCACAGTAAGAATGAAGTCGCCATCCGCCGTAGGAAAGTCCTGATACGGCACGATATTCGGATGAGCGTTGCCCAAACGCTTAGGAGAGACTCCCGTCGTCAGGTAGTTCATTGCCTGATTAGCCAGACAAGCCACCTGCACATCCAGCAGCGCCATATCGATATGCTGACCACCGCCGTCATGATCCCGGTGAGCCATGGCAGCCAGAATCGCAACCGTTGAATAGAGCCCCGTAAGGATATCCGTCAGTGCTACCCCCACCTTGACCGGCCCGGCGCCGTCTTCACCCTCAGGGCGGCCAGTCAGACTCATCAGCCCGCCAAGCCCCTGGATCATGAAGTCGTAGCCCGCCCTCGTCGCATAGGGCCCAGTCTGGCCAAACCCGGTAATAGAACAGTAGATCAACTCCGGATTGATCTCCTTGAGCGACTCATAGTCCAGCCCGTAGGCCGCCAAGCCCCCAACCTTGAAGTTCTCGATCAGAATGTCGGACTTCGCCGCCAAGTCACGCACCAGCTTCTGACCCTCCGGCCGTGTGAAGTCGATCGTCACCGACTCCTTGTTACGATTGGCCGATAGGTAATACGCCGCCTCAGTGGTGTTCTCCCCATAGGCATCCTTAAGGAAGGGCGGCCCCCAGGCACGGGTGTCGTCGCCATTGCCGGGCCGCTCAACCTTGATCACTTCAGCGCCGAGGTCCGCCAGTATCTGCCCGGCCCAAGGGCCCGCCAGCACTCGCGACAAATCCAGTACCCGCAGGTGCGATAGCGCGCCCATGGTCGCTCTCCTATTAATAGAACGCCTGAATACCGGTTTGCGCGCGCCCCAAGATCAGCGCATGCACGTCGTGGGTGCCCTCATAGGTGTTTACCACCTCAAGGTTGACCAGGTGACGGGCAATGCCGAATTCGTCGGAGATGCCGTTCCCACCGAGCATGTCACGCGCCATCCGGGCAATGTCGAGGGACTTGCCACAGGAGTTGCGCTTCATGATCGAGGTGATTTCCACCGCCGCAGTGCCTTCATCCTTCATGCGACCCAACCGCAGGCAACCCTGCAAGGCGAGGGTTATCTCAGTCTGCATGTCTGCAAGCTTCTTCTGGATCAGTTGGGTGGCCGCCAAGGGACGCCCGAACTGTTGACGATCAAGGGTGTACTGACGCGCGGTATGCCAGCAGAACTCCGCAGCACCCAGCGCGCCCCACGAGATCCCGTAGCGTGCCGAGTTAAGGCAAGTGAACGGTCCTTTCAGGCCACGCACATCCGGGAAAATGTTCTCCTCAGGAACAAACACGTTATCCATGACGATTTCACCAGTGATCGAAGCGCGCAATCCGACCTTGCCGTGGATCGCCGGAGCACTCAGGCCTTTCCAACCCTTTTCCAGGACGAAGCCGCGGATGTCGCCTGCATCGTCCTTGCCCCACACCACGAACACGTCTGCAATCGGGCTATTAGTGATCCACATCTTGCTGCCGGTGAGGCTGTAGCCGCCATCCACCTTACGCGCACGAGTAATCATCGCGCCCGGGTCGGAACCATGGTTAGGTTCTGTCAGACCAAAGCAGCCAATCCATTCGCCAGAGGCTAGCTTCGGCAGGTATTTCTGCTTTTGCGCTTCGGTGCCGAACTCATTGATAGGCACCATCACCAGCGAGGACTGCACACTCATCATCGAACGGTAGCCGGAGTCCACGCGCTCGACCTCACGTGCGATCAGGCCATAGCTGACGTAGTTCAAGCCGCTGCCACCGTACTGCTCTGGAATCATCGCCCCCAGCAAGCCGGTCTCACCCATTTCGCGGAAGATCGCAGGGTCGGTCTTTTCATGACGGAAGGCTTCGAGCACACGCGGCGCCAGCTTGTCCTGGGCGAACTGCTCGGCACTGTCGCGCACCATGCGCTCTTCTTCGGTGAGCTGTGAATCCAGCAATAGTGGATCGATCCAGTTGAAGCTTGCCTTACCGCCCATGAGCGAGTCCTCGCGAAGTAAATCAAAAGTCGTGCATGGAGCCTAGGCCGGGCAAGCGAGGAGGGCAAACGAGGTTTTTGCATAGGCTTGTGCTAATTTCTCACTCCGAAACATCAGAAACCCGCTTATAAGCTATTTACTTGTGAGGCCACGGTACATGCGTAGAAAGATTCCCAGTACCACAGCATTGGTGAGTTTTGAGGCAGCAGCCCGCCACGAGAGCTTTACCAAGGCGGCGCAGGAGCTTTCAATTACCCAAGGCGCAATCTGCCGACAAATCGCTAGCCTTGAGGAGTTTTTAAGTGTCGAGCTGTTTCGACGCTCACGCCGAGGCGTAAAGCTGACAGAGGCGGGCCTTTCGTATAGCCGCCGGGTGGCTACGCAGCTGGACGCGGTCGAGCGCGACACTTTGTCAGTCATGGGCCAGCAGGGCACCAACGTAATCGAACTGGCGGTGGTGCCGACCTTCGGCACCCAGTGGCTGATCCCGCGCCTCAAGGACTTCCAGCACCAACACCCGGAGGTCACCGTCAACCTCACCAACCGCACACGGCCTTTCCTGTTCGCCGATACCGAATTTGACGCCGCGATCTACTTTGGCGATGCCGACTGGTCCGGCACCGAATCCCACAAACTGATGGGAGAAAACCCGCTTCCGGTGTGTAGCCCACGCTTGCTGGGTGAGCGTACGCACTTCACCGCGCAGGAAATCGCCGAACTGCCCCTGCTGCAGCAAACCACCCGACCCTATGCCTGGCGCCAATGGTTCAACGCGCAACAGCTGGACATACCCCGCGACATGACAGGCCCGCGTTACGAGCTATTCTCCATGTTGTCCCAGGCAGCCATGCACGACATGGGCGTCGCACTGATCCCGCCGTTCCTTATTCAGGGGGAATTGAGCGAAGGGCGCCTGGTGGTCGCCAGCCCTCAGGTATTGGCCAGTTCAAAGGCTTACTACTTGATGATTCCCGAGAGAAAAGTCGAATCTGCTTCTCTTCACGCATTCAGGGACTGGCTGATCGATCAGTCAAAACGCTATAACCCCGATATATAAAGGGAAAGACCAACTAACTGACTCTGTAGTCAGATTAAAAAAATACCTACATATGTATATATATGTCGCAATTTAGAAGACCGCATCTTTGACCCCTGAAAAAGCTTCAAAGCCATGCTCATATTGGCCTGTAGCCATAAAGTCACAACCATACACAACCATTCACATCGGCGATGGAAAAACGCTCATATTTCAGCTGAAACCCTTTAACCCTATGTATTCAAAAGGCTTATACCCAAGAATTGCGACAATCAGTCACAGGGTGACTTGTAGTTAATTTTTCGTCACCCGTCATAATCTCTTGAAGGCCGTAAAGTTCGCCTGCAAAATGCCGCGCCCCGCTGTATTTCAGCGGGATCGTGCTGATCGGCCGCCCAGATGCACCTCATTGCGGTGCACTGGCCTTTTTACAAAATCAAAGCAAAAAGATCATGCAGGAGATTTGACGTGCACATTGGTGTTCCTCTCGAAACCCAGACCGGTGAAACGCGGGTGGCTGCCACCCCGGAAACCATCAAGAAGCTGATCGGCCAGGGCCATAAGGTTACTGTGCAAAGCGGGGCGGGCATCAATGCCAGTGTCGTCGACAGTGCCTATGAAGCGGCAGGCGCAACCATTGGCAGCGCCAGTGATGCATTCGGCGCCGAGTTGATCCTCAAGGTGGTTGCCCCCAATGAAAGCGAACTGACGCTGATCAAAAGCGGCACCGTGCTGGTGGGCATGCTCAATCCGTTCAGCAACGAAACCATCACCCGATTGGCCGAACATGGCGTCACGGCCTTTGCCCTTGAAGCCGCGCCGCGCACGTCCCGCGCGCAGAGCCTGGATGTGTTGTCTTCCCAGGCAAACATTGCCGGCTACAAGGCTGTATTACTCGCCGCCCATCACTACCCACGCTTCATGCCAATGCTGATGACCGCCGCCGGTACGGTAAAAGCCGCCCGCGTGTTGATTCTCGGCGCAGGCGTAGCGGGGCTGCAGGCGATCGCTACCGCGAAACGTCTGGGCGCGGTCATCGAAGCGTCCGACGTGCGTCCGGCCGTAAAGGAACAGATCGAATCCCTGGGCGCCAAGTTCGTTGACGTGCCGTACGAAACCGATGAAGAACGTGAATGCGCCGTCGGTGTCGGCGGCTACGCGCGCCCGATGCCAACAAGCTGGATGCAGCGTCAGGCCCTGGCCGTGCATGAGCGTGCCAAGCAAGCCGACATCGTCATCACTACCGCATTGATCCCGGGCCGCAAGGCACCGACCTTGCTCAGCGCCGAGACCGTGGCACAGATGAAGCCAGGCTCAGTGGTCATCGACCTCGCTGCAGCCCAAGGCGGCAACTGCCCGCTGACCGTGGCAGACCAGGTGGTCGTGGAACACGGCGTGACCATCTGTGGCCCGACCAACCTGGCCGGCGCCGTCGCAGCCGACGCCTCGGCGCTGTATGCGCGCAACCTGCTGGACTTCCTGAAGCTAGTCTTCACCAAGGAAGGGCAGTTTGAAATCAACCTCGAAGACGACATCGTCGCCGCGTGCCTGATGTGCCGCGACGGCCAAGTCATCCGCAAAAACGCCTAAGCAGGGATTCAGACGATGGAAGAGCTTATCTCCCCCGGTATCTACAACCTGATCATCTTCGTGCTGGCAATTTATGTCGGTTATCACGTGGTCTGGAACGTCACCCCGGCCTTGCATACCCCGCTGATGGCCGTGACAAACGCGATTTCAGCGATCGTGATCGTCGGCGCCATGCTGGCAGCTGCACTCACCGTGACGCCGCTGGGCAAGACCATGGGTACCCTGGCCGTGGCCCTCGCGGCGGTCAACGTGTTCGGTGGCTTCCTGGTTACCCGCAGGATGCTTGAGATGTTCAAGAAGAAAGCCCCGAAAGTAAAAGAAGAGGCGCCGAAGTAATGAGCATGAATCTGGTCACGACGCTCTACCTGATCGCGTCGATCTGCTTTATCCAAGCCCTCAAGGGCTTGTCACACCCAACCACTTCGCGGCGCGGCAACCTGTTCGGCATGCTCGGTATGGCGCTGGCAGTCCTCACCACGGTGGGCCTCATCTATAAGCTCGGCGCGGAGCTGGCGACTGCCGGCATCGGCTACGTCATCGTTGGCCTACTGGTCGGAGGTACCGCTGGCTCAATCATGGCCAAGCGCGTGGAAATGACCAAGATGCCGGAGCTGGTAGCGTTCATGCACAGCATGATTGGCTTGGCTGCGGTGTTTATTGCGATTGCCGCCGTAGTCGAGCCGCAATCCTTGGGCATCGTCAAACACCTGGGGGAGTCGATCCCCGCCGGCAACCGCCTGGAGTTGTTCCTCGGTGCAGCCATCGGTGCAATTACCTTCTCCGGCTCGGTCATCGCCTTCGGCAAGCTGTCGGGCAAGTACAAGTTCCGCCTGTTCCAGGGAGCACCGGTACAGTTCGGCGGTCAGCACAAGCTGAATCTGGTGCTGGGTCTGTTGACGCTGGGCCTGGGCCTGGCCTTCATGTTCACCGGCAATCTCAGCGCTTTCGCATTGATGCTGGCCCTGGCATTCGTGCTGGGCGTGTTGATCATCATCCCGATTGGCGGCGCCGATATGCCGGTGGTCGTCTCGATGCTCAACAGCTACTCAGGCTGGGCGGCGGCGGGTATCGGCTTCTCGCTGAACAACTCGATGCTGATCATCGCCGGCTCGCTGGTGGGCTCAAGCGGCGCAATCCTGTCGTACATCATGTGTAAGGCGATGAATCGCTCCTTCTTTAATGTGCTGCTCGGCGGTTTCGGCAACACGGCAGACGCCGCCGGCCCGGCTGGTTCGAAAGAAGCGCGCCCGGTGAAGTCCGGCTCGGCTGACGACGCGACCTTCCTGCTGACCAACGCCGACACCGTTATCATCGTACCGGGCTACGGCCTCGCGGTAGCCCGGGCGCAACATGCGCTGAAAGAGCTGACCGAGAAGCTGACTCACCGCGGCGTGACCGTGAAGTACGCGATCCACCCGGTTGCCGGCCGTATGCCTGGCCACATGAACGTGCTGCTGGCCGAGGCAGAAGTGCCTTACGACCAGGTGTTCGAGATGGAAGACATCAACTCCGAGTTCGGCCAGGCCGACGTGGTGCTGGTGCTCGGCGCCAACGATGTGGTCAACCCGGCCGCCAAGAATGATCCAAAGTCGCCCATTGCGGGCATGCCGATCCTCGAAGCGTTCAAGGCCAAGACCATCATCGTCAACAAGCGCTCGATGGCCAGCGGCTATGCCGGCCTGGACAACGAACTGTTCTACCTGGACAAGACCATGATGGTCTTCGGCGATGCCAAGAAGGTCATCGAAGACATGGTCAAGGCCGTCGAATAAACACTGCGCCAGCGCAATACCCAAAACCCTGGCCTTTAGTAGGCTGGGGTTTTTTATTGCTGATAGAAAACCGACAAAAGGCTCTAAATCGCTGCCTGGCATTCGACCATGGTAGCGGGACGAAACTTTTTGAAATCACTAGACTGCGCATCTTGCTTCCGTAGCCCGAGATAACAATCCATGTACCGTGATCGTATCCGCTTGCCTTCGTTGTTGAACAAGGTCATGAGCGCGGCTGACGCTGCCGCACTGATCCAGGACGGCATGACCGTCGGCATGAGCGGCTTCACCCGCGCCGGTGAAGCCAAGGCCGTGCCTCACGCCTTGGCCGAACGCGCCAAGACATCACCGCTGAAAATCACCCTGATGACCGGCGCCAGCCTGGGCAACGACCTGGACAAGCAACTGACCGAAGCCGGTGTACTGTCGCGACGCATGCCATTCCAGGTAGATAGCACCCTGCGCAAGGCGATCAATGCCGGCGAGGTGATGTTTATCGACCAGCATTTGTCGGAGACCGTCGAGCAACTGCGTAACAATCAGCTCAAGCTGCCGGACATTGCGGTAATCGAAGCCGTAGCGATCACCGAGCAAGGCCACATTGTGCCGACCACTTCCGTTGGCAACTCCGCCAGTTTCGCGATTTTCGCCAAGCAGGTGATCGTCGAGATCAACCTGGCACACAACCCGAACCTGGAAGGTCTGCACGACATCTATATCCCAAGCTATCGCCCGACTCGCACACCGATTCCGTTGGTGGCCGTGGACGACCGCATCGGCAGTACCGCAATCCCGATCCCGCCGGAGAAGATCGTCGCGATCGTCATCACCAATCAGGCGGATTCGGCCTCCACCGTGACGCCGCCCGACAGCGACACCCAGTCGATCGCCAATCACCTGATCAACTTCCTTAAAGAAGAGGTCGACGCCGGACGCATGACGAATAAGCTCGGTCCGCTGCAGGCAGGCATCGGCAACATTGCCAACGCAGTGATGTGTGGCTTGATCGAGTCGCCGTTCGAAGACCTGACGATGTATTCGGAAGTCCTCCAGGATTCCACGTTCGACCTGATCGATGCCGGCAAGCTGAGCTTTGCCTCAGGCAGCTCGATCACATTGTCGGAACGGCGCAACGCCGACGTGTTCGGCAACCTGGACCGCTATAAAGAGAAGCTCGTGCTGCGACCCCAGGAAATCTCCAACCACCCGGAAGTGGTGCGCCGCCTGGGCATCATCGGCATCAACACTGCGCTGGAGTTCGACATCTACGGCAACGTCAACTCCACCCACGTCTGCGGCACCCGGATGATGAACGGGATCGGCGGCTCGGGCGACTTTGCGCGCAACGCGCACCTGGCGATCTTTGTTACCAAGTCGATTGCCAAGGCCGGCGCGATTTCCAGCGTGGTGCCAATGGTCAGCCATGTGGACCATACCGAGCATGACGTCGATATCCTGGTGACCGAAGTCGGCCTGGCCGACCTACGGGGCCTTGCGCCGCGGGAGCGGGCTCGGGTCATCATCGACAACTGCGTGCACCCGGCCTACCGCGATGCCCTGAACACGTACTTCACCCAAGCCTGTGCACTAGGCGGTCACACCCCGCATATCCTGCGAGAAGCCCTGAGTTGGCACATCAACCTGGAAGAAACCGGGCACATGCTGAAGGCGTGATTGATACAGATTCGGACTGATGCAAGCACAGTTTCATCAGTCCGGGTTTCCAAATTCAATTTTTATAAAAAACTGTACTGCTGTACCGGTCATTTCCTACCGAAAAATCCTACCCATACCTCAAAAATCACCTAAAACGCACCATTAAAGTGCTCATAGGTACAGTTGCCCCAATTTCGTACAGTACAGCCTGTATAAACAGTTAACTGGCCCCTCACAATACAAGTGAACTGTATCTAGAGAGTATTGCGCCGGAGGAGGATCATTGGCATCAGTTAAACCACTACCTAATCCCGCCACAAGCGGAAGGATGTCATCATGGAACGTACACTCAGTTCCGATCTGTTCTTCGAAGAAAAAGCTGTAAACACCCAGGCTTCCCTGCCTCTGCGCGTTCTCGCCAACCTGATGTTGTGGCAGCGCCGCATCTCCAGCCGCCATCAACTGGCTCGTCTGGATTCGCGTCTGCTGGCTGACGCCGGTATCAGCGAAGCACAACGCTACGAAGAGCTGAGCAAGCCGTTCTGGCGCTAATTAGCGTCCGCTGGCCCTGACCCACCGGGTCCACCGCCAGCACTCTGAATTGTGAAAACAAAACCCGCCCCGGGTAACCGGAGGCGGGTTTTGTCGTTTCTGGGATCTGGGGTTTTTGAGGGTGAAAACAGTATGCTTTGATATGGACAAGTACAGTTTAAAAAACATAACAATTAAGCAGTACAATTAAGACTCGGTGTATCTGTACTGGTATTACCTTCCAGCCCAACATGGTGTTCCAGAACCTCATAAAAGGCGCTCGCCATGAATACCCAAATCCAGCAACGCCCTCTGTTGATACGGCTACTCAAGCGCACGACCGCGGCGCTTGCTCGCTGGGAGCAACGTTCCCGCACGCGCAGGCTGCTGGCCCAGTTGGATCCGCGGGAATTGTCTGACGCTGGCATCAGCCACGGCGACCGAGCATCTGAGCTGTCCAAGTCGTTCTGGAGTGAGTAATCGCTTCGGGTGGCTATCCGAACAGATAAACGGCGGCTTAATATCCATTTACCACGTGGCGAACCCTGTAGAACGGGCGTCTGATGCCCATGGTCCTGCTGCTCACTTAGCGGCTTTGTGCCACCCTTATTCGTTCATCTACAGGAGTCACCCCATGTCCCGTCTTCGCCTGCTGAGCACTGCAGCCCTGCTGGCCCTGGCTGCCAATGCCAACGCCTCCAGCCTGATCGTGACCACGGACTCGATCGTCGGCGCACTGAAAGCCACCTCAGATGCGACTTCCGACGCCACATCCTCCTTGCGTGACAACAAGGTCGTGCGTGCTGCCCGAGACGACGCCGCCAGCTTCGTCGCCAGCGAGGGCGCGATCCGTGGCGTGAAGCTGGAAAGCGCCCTGGCCCAGATCCGCCAACAGGCCCCGCAACTGAACACCGCGACTGACGCTCAACTGGCCCAAGCGATCCTGGCCATCTGACCGCAGGCGAGGAAGAGGGGAGCGCCAAGCGCTCCTTGAACCCTCCGCGCTGGCTCTCGCACGGGCATTACGCTAGCCTTGGCGCTCGTTTTCAGTTGTCGAGTCCCATGGCTTTTTCATACCGCCTGTTGATCGTTCCCGTACTATTTTGCGCCTGCTGGTCCACGCAGGTTCTGGCCTTTGACCTGTCCACCCAGAGCCTCGTTGTCAGTGCGTACGCCACCAGCAAAGTGACCTCCGCACCGTTCGACCATAAACTGATACTGGCTGCCCAGGATGACGCTGCCGCTTTCATTGCCACTGACGGCCAATGGCGGGGAGCCCGACTGGAATCAGCGCTGGATTATCTGCGCCATACCCAGCCAAAACTTAACGCCAGTGACCTTGAACTGGCGCAAGCAATTCTCGTCCAATAATCATCTTTGTATTTCGGAGTCATTCCATGCGTAGCCCGCTGATCGCCGCCGCTCTTGGCCTGCTGTTATTGGCCGGTGTTGCCCAGGCACAAACCCTGAAGGCCACCAGTAACATCATCGTCCGCGCTTCGGCCCGTACCATCGATTTCACGTCGGACACCACCACGTCCATCCGGGACTCCAAAGTCGTACGCGAAGCCCATGACGATGCCGCCAGTTTCGTCGCCAGCAATGGTGAGATTCGCGGCGCTCAACTGGAAGCCGCCTTCGACACCCTGCGGACCCGCGTGCCGGAAGCCCGCGACGCCAGCGACCAGGTCCTCGCCGAAGCTATCCTCTCTCTGTGAGGCGCATTGCCGCCTGGCTACTGGCCGGCACCTTGCTGCTGGGCGCCAGCGCGGCTCAGGCCGCTCTGCAACTACGGCTCAAGACCGATGGCTTGAGCCCGGCCCAGCAGCAGGCCAGCCAGGCATTGCTGGATGAAGCGATGCTGGCGTTGCCGCCACGCTTCATTGAGCAACTGGACCGGACCATCGACGTCGGCTGGACCGATAAGATGCCCGAGAACGCCTACGGCCAGGCCTCGCTGGTGTCCGAACTGGACCTCAACAGCAACCTGTTGGAAAGCCTCACCGACGGCAGCGCCGCGACGCAAAAAACCAATCGCCCCCACGGCACCGTGCGCCGGGAAATGCTCGCCACCGTGCTGCATGAACTGACCCACATCTACGACCGTGCCCGCCTGTGGTCCAGCGCTGACCGCAAGCTGATCCAGCGTTGCAGCCGCCAGAACAACATCACCGGCCTGATCGGCCTGCCCGATCAATGCCGGGGCCAGAACGACCGTCGCTTTACCCTCAGTGATGACCCGCGCCTGCTGGACCTCGCAGGGTGGCCGCAATACGTCGGGCGCCGCGGCGAACGTGAACAGAACAACCACCAGGTGGCTCGCAGCCCGGACATCTACGAAACCACCAGCCCGCTGGAGTTCGTCGCGGTCAACATGGAGTACTTCCTCCTCGATCCGAGCTACGCCTGCCGTCGGCCTTCGCTGTACCGCTATTACAAGGAACACTTTGGCTGGGCACCGCCCGCCAAGGACACCTGTGCGAAAACCTACGCCTTCCTCAACGCCGGCAACGACTTCGCCAAGACGCCACTGGGCCAGGTCGACCCCGAGCGGGTCTATGAAGTCGACTACCTGCTGGCCGAGGCCAACCAGAACCTGGTGAGCCGCTGGGGCCACAGCATGCTGCGCCTGGTGATCTGCGCCCCGGGCCGGCCACGGGGCCCGGATTGCCGGCTGGACCTGGATCAGCACCTGGTTCTGTCCTACCGCGCGTTTGTCGGTGACGTACAGCTTTCAAGCTGGGACGGCCTGATCGGCAAGTACCCGTCGCGGCTGTTCGTGCTGCCGTTGTCCCAGGTCATCGACGAGTACACCAAGACCGAACTGCGTGGCCTGGCCTCGGTGCCCCTGAAACTGACGCGCCAGGAGATCAACGACACCGTCGAGCACGCCGCCGAAATGCACTGGAGCTACGACGGCAACTACTTCTTCATCTCCAACAACTGCGCAGTGGAGAGCCTGAAACTGTTACGCAGCGGCAGCGCCAACCCGCAGTTGACCGGCCTGGACAACATCACGCCCAATGGCCTGCTGGAAGTCCTCAAGGGCCGGGGCCTGGCCGATACCAGCGTGCTGGATGACAAAAAACGCGCGCTGCGCCTGGGCTATCACTTCGACTCCTTCCGCGAGCGTTACCAGGCGATGTTCGAGGTCCTGAAAAAGCGCCTGCCGATCAAACAGGCTGAAGTGGAGGATTGGTTGTCCCTGAGCGCCGAGGAACGTCGCCCATGGTTTGCCGAAGCCGACCTGCGCACCAGCGCGGCCTTGCTACTGTTGGAGCAGGCGAGTTTCCGCAAGCAACTCATGCTGGCCCAGGATGAAGTCAAACAGCGCTACCTCGGCGCCCGGGAGCTGAAGAACGGCGGCATGGAAAAGGCCAACGCCACCTTGCAGCAGATCCTCGCCAACAGCGGCTTCCTCAGTCGCCCGGCAGAGCTGCTGGGCACCAGCGGTTACGGCTTGCCCCAGCCGACAGAATCCAAACGCCTGGAGTCAGAAAGCGCCGCGCGCCAGAAGCAGTTACAGTCGCTGACCGGCGATCTGGACAAAGAGGTGAGGGCGCTGCTGGAACCAGCCCGCGCGGCGGAGATTGCCGCATGTGAAGCCAACCTCAAGCAACTAGGCGAGCACTTGCGCGCACTGCACAAGGCCTCCGGCGGGTTCGAACTGCCCTAGAGCGTTTCTCCGTCTTCTTCCGGTAGTTGCTCATCCAGATGCAACCACGGCAATCGGCTCTCTACCCAGATGTGCCGATCTGCCGGGGCCAGCTCCGGGTGATCCAGGGTTGCGATGGTCACATCGATACTCTCGGAACTCAGCTGCGTCACCAGCGCCAAGTGCGCCCCACAGTTAGAACAGAAATACCGCACCCACGTCGACGAAGAATCGTACTGCGCCGGCGTTCCCGCCACCCAGACGAACGCGGAACGGGGCAGGGTGATCCAGGTTGTCACCAAGCCGCCGCTGACCCGCCGGCAAATCGAACAGTGGCAGTGGGCAATATCCACCAACGCCCCGCTGAACTGATAACGCACCCGCCCGCAATGGCAGCCGCCTCGGTGTTGCTCATGCATGCTCTGTCTCCCACGTCCTTATTTCATACAGGACCAGTCGTCCATTCAACGTAGCCCGTTTCTTAAGCGAAAGCTGGCTGAAAGCTTCCGGGACTAGGATCGCCCACCACTACCGGCAACAGACCGGTTGTTAACAACAACAATGGTGATTCCCGATGTCCGCTCGTACCCGCCTCTTTGCCCCGACTCCACCCGTACGCCTCGTGCTGTTCGTTCTGCGCTGACCCAACCGGTTCGCCATTCCCTAGCCGCGCTACGCCTGGAGTATTCCTATGCTGACTTTCCTTGGCTTTGCCATGGTCATCACGTTCATGTTCCTGATCATGACCAAGCGCCTGTCTGCGCTGATTGCCCTGATCATCGTACCGATCCTGTTCGCGCTGTTCGGCGGCTTTGCGCCGAAGATCGGCCCGATGATGCTCGAAGGCATCACCAAGCTCGCGCCGACCGGCGTGATGCTGATGTTCGCCATTCTCTACTTTGCCCTGATGATCGACTCCGGCCTGTTCGACCCGGCTGTGCGCAAGATCCTCAAACTGGTCAAGGGCGACCCGCTGAAGGTCTCGGTCGGCACCGCCGTACTGGCCCTGGTGGTCTCGCTGGACGGTGACGGCGCCACCACCTACATGATCTGCGTGGCCGCCATGCTGCCGCTGTACAAGCGCATCGGCATGAGCCCGCGGATCATGGCCGGCCTGATCATCCTCGCCGGCGGCGTGATGAACATGACCCCGTGGGGCGGCCCGACGGCCCGCGCGGCCAGCGCGCTGCATGTAGACCCGTCGGATATTTTCGTACCGATGATCCCGGCAATGCTGGCGGGTGTGGTTGCGATCCTGGTAATTGCCTACATGTACGGCAAACGCGAACGCGCGCGCCTCGGCGAACTGCACCTGCACGGCGACGAGATCGACCACAGCGAAATCAGCGTTTCACAGTACCCGGATGCCCGCCGTCCAAAGTTGATCTGGTTCAACGGCGCCTTGACCCTGGCCCTGATGTGCACCCTGATCGCCGGCCTGCTGCCGCTGCCCGTGCTGTTCATGGTGGCCTTCAGTATCGCGATGATCGTCAACTACCCGTGCCTGCAGCAGCAGAAAGACCGCGTCGCCGCCCACGCCGGCAGCGTATTGGCGGTAGTCGGGTTGATCTTCGCCGCCGGTATCTTCACCGGCATCCTGTCCGGCACCGGCATGGTCGATGCCATGTCCAAGAGCCTGCTGGCGGTCATCCCTGATGCCCTGGGCCCTTACCTGGCCGTGATCACCGCGCTGGTGAGCATGCCGTTTACCTTCTTCATGTCCAACGATGCCTTCTACTACGGCGTTCTGCCGGTACTGGCCGAAGCCGCCAGCCACTACGGCATCACCGCCGTGGAAATGGCCCGTGCCTCGATCGTTGGCCAACCCGTGCACTTGTTGAGCCCACTGGTTCCATCCACCTACCTGTTGGTGGCCCTGGCGGGTATCGAGTTTGGCGATCACCAGCGCTTCACCCTCAAGTGGGCGGTGCTGGTGTGCCTGTGCATAATGGTCGCCGCTTTGCTGATGGGGATTTTTCCGCTGTTCAGCACTCTATAATCGTACAACTCACTGCGCCGGCTCTTAAGGCTGGCGCGGTCTAACACTCGCTCAAAGGAATACACATGGAATGGCTGACCAATCCGGAAATCTGGATTGCTTTCTTCACCCTGACGGCCCTCGAGATCGTCCTGGGCATCGATAACATCATCATGATTTCGATCCTGGTCAGCCGCATGCCCAAGCACATGCAGGCACGTACCCGGATCTTCGGCCTGGCCCTGGCAATGGTCACGCGGATTCTGTTGTTGCTGTCGATCACTTGGGTGATGCGCCTCACCGACGACCTGTTCGTGGTGTTCGGCCAGGGCATTTCCGGCCGCGACCTGATCCTGTTCTTCGGTGGCCTGTTCCTGCTCTGGAAAAGTTCCCAGGAGATGTACCACGCCCTGGAAGGTGAAGACGAAACCCACGACGAGCCGAAAGGTGCCGGTGGCAAGTTCATCTACACCATCATCCAGATCGCGATCATCGACATCGTGTTCTCCCTGGACTCGGTGATTACCGCCGTTGGTATGGTTTCCCACGTACCGGTGATGGTGGCCGCGATCATTGTCGCCGTACTGGTGATGATGCTGGCCGCTGGCACCATCAGCGATTTCATCGACAAACACCCGTCGCTGAAGATGCTGGCGCTGTCGTTCCTGCTGGTGGTGGGTACCGTGCTGATCGCCGAAGCCTTCGATGTTCACGTACCAAAAGGCTACGTTTACTTCGCCATGGCGTTCTCCCTGGCGGTAGAAGCGGTGAACATCAAGATGCGCACTGCCATCGCGAAAAAGAAGAAACAGCAGGACCCTGTGAAACTGCGCAAGGACATTCCGGGTCAATAACCTTGACCCGCTGCTGAAGAAGGGGCTCTCGAGCCCCTTTTTTTCATCTGCAAAAAGCTGATTTCATGACAGTTTTGTTTCAATCCCGACTTTAGCTATGCGATGCTGGCGCCGAGCCCATTCGCCAACTACAGCTTAAGTACAAGACGTAGAAAGGCACGCGGCACTATTCACTGGCTCCGATTGGAGCGCGACTCAACACAGGGGGCCCAGCATGCTGACCCTGCTCAATCTGCTTTCTGCGGTAACCCTGCTGATCTGGGGCACGCACATCGTCCGTACCGGCATCCTGCGGGTCTACGGCTCCAACTTGCGCCAGGTCATCGGGCAGAACATGTCCAAGCGCTGGCTGGCGTTTATCGCCGGCATCCTGGTGACGGCCATGGTGCAAAGCAGCAACGCCACGGCGATGCTGGTGACCTCGTTTGTCGGCCAGGGCCTGATGGGCCTGATGCCCGCCCTGGCGACCATGCTCGGTGCCGACGTCGGTACGGCGTTGATGGCCCGGGTACTGACCTTTGACCTGTCATGGCTGTCACCGCTGCTGATTTTCCTCGGGGTGATTTTCTTCCTGTCGCGCAAACAGACCCGCGCCGGGCAGATGGGCCGCGTCGGGATCGGCCTCGGGCTGATCATCCTCGCGTTGCAATTGATCGTCGAAGCCGCGGGCCCGATTACTCACGCGCAGGGCGTTAAAGTCCTGTTCGCCTCGCTGACCGGCGACATCTTGCTCGACGCCCTGGTCGGCGCGCTGTTCGCGATGATTTCCTACTCCAGCCTGGCCGCCGTCCTGCTGACCGCGACCCTGGCCGGTGCCGGCGTGATCGGCCTGCACGTGGCCATCGGCCTGGTGATCGGCGCCAACATCGGCAGCGGTGTGCTGGCCTTCCTCAGCACCAGCATGCAGAACGCCGCCGGGCGCCAGGTGGCCCTGGGCAGCCTGCTCTACAAGCTGATCGGCTTGTTGCTGATCATCCCGGTACTCGACCCGCTGGTCGGCTGGATGGACACTCTGGACTACAGCCCCCAAGGCATGGTGATCACCTTTCACCTGCTCTATAACGTTATCCGCTGCCTGATTCTGCTGCCGACCATCGGCCCGATGTCCCGCCTATGTGCCTGGCTGTTACCGGAACGCGAGGAGGTCAACGGTCTGGCGAAGCCGCGCCACCTGGACCTGGCAGCACTCGCCACCCCAAGCCTGGCACTGGCCAACGCCGCCCGCGAAACCCTGCGCCTGGGGGACCTGATCGACAACATGCTGACCTCGATGCTGGAAGTGCTGCGGGGCAAGCAAACCGCCATCACCCAGGAAATGCGCAGCCTGAGCGACGATGTCGAGGC
Organism: Pseudomonas yamanorum; assembly: GCF_900105735.1. Lineage (NCBI taxonomy): Bacteria > Pseudomonadati > Pseudomonadota > Gammaproteobacteria > Pseudomonadales > Pseudomonadaceae > Pseudomonas > Pseudomonas yamanorum. Next base: position 3,313,441 of record NZ_LT629793.1, read on the forward strand.
GCTCTACAGCGCGATCAAGCTCTACCTTGCGCAAATGCCCCGGGAAGACCTCAGCGAGCAAGACAGCCGACGCTGGGCCGAGATCATCGAGCTGTCGATCAACCTGAAACTGGCCGGCGATCTGATCGAACGCATGCTGCGCAAGGTCCAGCAGCAAAAAACCTCCCAGCGCCGCTCGTTCTCCGAAGTCGGCCTGGAAGAGCTGGCCGGTCTGCAAACCCAGCTGATTGCCAACCTGCGCCTGGGCCTGTCGGTGTTCCTCAGCGCCGACCCGGAAAGCGCCCGGCAACTGCTGCGGGAAAAACGTCGCTTCCGCGCCCAGGAGCGTCGCCTGGCCCACGCCCACGTGAGCCGCTTGCAACGTAAAATCGTACAGAGCCTGGAGACCAGTTCCCTGCACCTGGAGCTGATTGCCGACATGAAGCGTCTGAACTCGCTGTTTTGCAGCAGCGCTTATGTGGTGCTGGAAACCACCGACACCGGCGCCCTCTCGGCGGACGATATTGCCGACATCACCCATTCGCCCTGAACGTACGACGGCGAGTGAAGTCAGTTAACAACGGACCTCACTCGCCAGGAAGCCTGTTATGCGTCGCCTGCTATTCGCCTGCCTGCTCATGGGCTCGGCACACACCTTTGCCTTTGACCGCCTGCAAGTCGAGGGCTACACCCTGCCCAACGGCCTGCAGTTGCTGCTCAAACCGGGCACTGAACGCGGCCACGTGGCCATTCGCCTGGTGGTGGGTGTGGGCCTGGATGACTTCAGTTGCGAAGACAAAGAGCTGCCGCACCTGCTGGAACACCTGCTGTTCAGCGGTATAGACGGCGGCGGTGAAGGTGAGCTGGAAGAACGCATGCAAGCCCTCGGCGGCGACTGGAACGCCTACACCAGCAACGCCGACACCACCTTCGTCATCGAGGCCCCGGCGCAAAACCAGCGCAAGGTACTCGACCTGCTGCTGGCCATCATCACCCGCACCCAGCTGACCGACGCCAACATCAACGCCGCCAAACAGGTGGTGGAGCGCGAAGACGGCGGCCATTACTCACACCTGCAACGCCTGCTGGACCGCCAGGACCTCGGCCACAAGGCCAGCAGTCAGCTTGCCGTCGAGCTGGGCCTCAAATGCGCCGAGCGGGCCGAAGTCGAGCACCTGACTCGCGACCAGTTGGAAAAGCTGCGCAAGGCCTGGTACGCCCCCAACAACATGACCCTGATCATCGTCGGCGACCTCGACAAGCTGCTGCCGGCCTATCTCGAACGCACCTATGGCGCGCTTGATCCGGTTGATCCCAGCGAACATCGCCCACTGCCGGACATTCAACACGCCGCCGCCATTCGCCGCGACCTGATCCACGGCTGGGTCGGTGATAACGCCAAACTGCACTGGTTATTCCCCGAGCCGGTACTGGACGACCAGTACGATGAAACCTTCGACCTGCTCAAGGACTACCTGGACTGGGCGCTGTATCGCCAACTGCGGCTGCAGCATGGTTTGTCCTACGGCCCATGGAGCGAGCGCGAAGTGCTGGGCGGTGTCGGCTTCATGAGCCTCAACGCCGACCTTGGACGCGACAACCTGCCCGAAGCCGAGCACGTACTGGAAACCCTCAGGGCCCAGTTGCTCAAGGACGGCCTCGACCCGGCCACCTTCGCCCGCCTGCAACAAGCCGCCATCGCCCGCCAGGCTTGGGCCGTTCAAGGTAATAGCGCGTTGGCCGACTATTACTGGAGTGCCTCGGGCGACTACGCCAAAGGGCGTTTCAGCGACCCGGCCAAGCGCATCAAGGCCGTCAGCCTGGAGCAAGCCAACCAGGCCATGCGCGAGCTGCTCAAGCAGAACGGCTACTGGCGCATCGAGAAACCGTTGTTCAGCTACGACACCCTCAACTGGATCGCCGCCGGCGCACTGGGGCTGCTTGCGATTGTGTTGCTGGGCGCGTGGCGTTATCGCAAAGGGATTGCGTAATGAGGCCCCGAGAAAACGGCTAAAACGTTATTCTGTCTGGGATTTTTTCCTACAAAAACTGTGAACTGCCGAATGCCTAACCTGACCCACTACATCCAGCGCATCCTCGAGCTGATGAAGCGCTACCCAGGGGTGATTGCACTCGGCGGCTTCATCTCGGGTGTGAGCAGCTTCATCCTGGTGGATCGCCAGCAAGGCATGGCCAGCTGGATCGCGATCATTATGCTGGTGAGCTGGTTATGGCTGATGCTCGAAAACAGCCTCACCCAACTGTTCAGCAAAGTCTTCAAACGGGAAATCCCCGAACCGCTGCTGCGCTACGCCACGCAGATGATCCACCAGGAAAGCCTGTTTTTTGTTCTGCCGTTCTTTTTTGTCACCACCACCTGGAACAGCGGCCAGTCGATTTTTACCGGCCTGCTGGGCGCGGCGGCGCTGGTCTCCATCACCGACCCGCTGTACTACAAATGGCTGGCGCCCAAACGCTCGCTCTTTCTTGCACTGCACACCCTGACCCTGTTTGCGGCCCTGCTGACCGCGCTGCCGATCATCCTCCACCTGACCACCGCCGAGAGTTACAAACTGGCCCTCGGCGTGGCGATGCTGCTGTCGATCCCGAGCCTGGCCGTGAGCCTGCCGCTGCGCAGCATCAAGGGCTGGGCGATGCTGTTGGGGGTTACCGCAGCGATTGGTTGCGCGGGATGGTTCCTGCGCACGTGGGTGCCGCCCGCTACCCTGTGGATGACCGAAGTAGCCATCAGCACCCAATTGCAGGACCGCACGCCCGGCGATGACCTGACAGAAGTCAGCGCCGCCCAACTGCGCAGCAGCGGGCTGTATGCCTACACCGCGATCAACGCGCCGCGCGGCCTGGATGAGCGGATCTACCATGTGTGGAAGTTCAACGGCAAGGAAGTCGACCGCATCGCCCTGGACATCCATGGTGGGCGCAAGGAAGGCTATCGGGCCTGGACCCACAAGCAGAACTTCCCCCCCGACTCGGTGGGACGGTGGCAGGTAAGGGTGCTGACCGAAGATGGCCAAGTGATCGGTGTGTTGCGCTTCAAGGTGACTGACCCCGGTCAGGACGCTACAACGCCAGACGCGCCAAAGTAGGCAGGATCGTGCTATTACGTAGGAATTCTGGAATAGCCAAACAAGCTCGGAGCTTATGACCAGTAGCACAACGGCCGGTGCAGCCCATCTGGACACGTCCACCCAGCCTCCATTGCTGAGGATTACAGGGGATTGGACGCTTGCCCACTATGCCAACCTGAAGAAGCTGTCGGAAAAGCTCGACGGCCAGTACGACGCGGGCGCACGCATCGACCTTAACGGCCTCGGCGCCCTGGACACGGCCGGCGCCTCGCTGCTGGTGGAATTGCTCGGCCCCGAGCGCATCGAACAGTCCGCCGAACAGACCGACTGCAGCCTCTCGACCGCCGACCGCGCATTGCTGAAAACCGTCTACCGCTCCCTGAACGACTTCTGTGTGCCGGTCAAAGAACCGGAAGAAGCCGCCGGCATCATGTTGCTCGCGCGCATTGGCGGCGCGGTCTACACCGTCTGGCAAGACGGCATGAAACTGCTGGGCTTTATCGGCCTGATCCTCGAAACCTTCGCCCGTGGCGTATTCCGGCCCAAGCGCTGGCGCGTGACGCCAATGGTTGCGCATATCGAACAGACCGGTCTCGACGCGGCCCCCATCGTGGCCTTGCTGACCTTTCTGGTGGGCGCGGTGGTGGCGTTTCTCGGCGCCACGGTGCTGGCCAGTTTTGGCGCGAGCATTTTTACCGTAGACCTGGTGGCGTTCTCCTTCCTGCGGGAATTCGGCGTATTGCTCACCGCGATCCTGATGGCGGGCCGCACCGCCAGTGCCTTCACCGCGCAAATCGGCTCGATGAAGGCCAACGAAGAGATCGACGCGATTCGCACCCTGGGCCTCGACCCGATGGAGTTGCTGGTGCTGCCCCGGGTGCTGGCGTTGCTGGTGGCGCTGCCGATGCTGACGTTCCTCGCGATGCTCTCGGGGATTATCGGTGGTGGTGTGGTGTGCGCCGTGGCCCTGGATATTTCACCGGCGATGTTCCTCTCACTGCTGCAATCGGACATCGGTGTGCAGCACTTTATCGTGGGTATGATCAAGGCGCCGATCTTCGCATTCCTGATCGCCGCCATCGGCTGCCTCGAAGGTTTCAAGGTCAGCGGCAGCGCCGAATCCGTCGGTGCCCACACCACCTCCAGCGTGGTGCAATCGATTTTCGTGGTGATCGTACTGGATGCGGTCGCCGCACTGTTCTTCATGGAGATGGGCTGGTGAGTCGTCTGCGCCGTGCGCCCACTGAGGCGGTGATCGAAGTCCGCGGGCTATGCAATCGCTTTGGTTCGCAAAGCGTGCACGAGAACCTCGACCTGGACTTGTACAAGGGCGAGATCCTCGCCGTCGTCGGAGGCTCCGGCAGCGGCAAGTCGGTGCTGCTGCGCAGCATCATTGGCCTGCGTCAGCCCAGCGAAGGGCAAGTGCGGGTGTTCGGGCAGAACTTGCCGAGCCTCTCGGAGCATGAGCGGTCGATGGTGGAGCGGCGTTTCGGCGTGCTGTTCCAGAAGGGCGCGCTGTTTTCCTCGCTGACGGTCACCGAGAACGTTGCCTTGCCGCTGATCGAACATGCCGGCCTCAGTCGCCCCGATGCTGAACACCTGGCGGCGGTAAAGCTGGCGCTGGCCGGGTTGCCGCTGTCGGCCGCGGACAAATATCCATCGTCACTCTCCGGCGGCATGATCAAGCGTGCGGCCCTGGCGCGTGCCCTGGCGCTTGACCCGGACATTCTGTTTCTCGACGAACCCACCGCCGGCCTCGATCCGATCGGCGCCGCCGCCTTCGATCAACTGATCCTGACCCTGCGCGATGCGTTGGGCCTGAGTGTCTTCCTGGTCACCCACGACCTCGACACGCTGTACACCATCACCGACCGCGTGGCGGTGCTGGCGCAGAAAAAGGTACTGGTGGCAGATGCCATCGATGTCGTCTCGGAAACCGACGACGCCTGGATTCACGAATACTTCCATGGCCCACGGGGCCGCGCGGCATTGGATGCCGCTCAACTGCTCAACGAGGTATGACATGGAAACCCGAGCCCATCATGTGATGATCGGTCTGTTCAGCGTGATCGTCGTGGTCGGCGCCATGCTGTTTGGCCTGTGGCTGGCCAAATCCAGCGTCGACAGCGCCTTTCAGGATTACGAAGTGATCTTCAACGAGGCGGTCAGTGGTTTGTCCCAAGGCAGCGCCGTGCAGTACAGCGGGATCAAGGTGGGCGACGTCACCAGCCTGCGCCTCGACCCGAAAGACCCGCGCCGGGTATTGGCACGCATCCGTCTGGCCGGGCAAACACCGATCAAGGAAGACACCCAGGCCAAGCTGGCCCTGACCGGCATCACCGGCACCTCGATCATCCAGCTCAGCGGCGGCACGCCCCAAAGCCCGGAACTCAAGGGCAAGGACGGCGAGTTGCCGCAAATCATCGCCTCACCGTCACCTATCGCTCGCCTGCTGAACAACAGCAATGACCTGATGACCAGCATCAACTTGCTGCTGCACAACGCCAACCACATGTTCTCCCGGGAGAACGTCGAGCGCCTCAGCAATACCCTGGACAACCTGCAACAGACCACCGGCGCGATTGCCGACCAACGCGGCGACATCAAGGTAGTGATGCAGCAATTGATGCAGGTGAGCAAACAGGCCAGCGCCACCCTGGAGCAAACCACCGCACTGATGCGCAACGCCAACGGTTTACTCAATGATCAGGGCAAGCAGGTGTTCGGCAGTGCTGAAAAGGCCATGCAGTCCCTTCAACAGAGCACGGCCACCCTCGACACCTTGCTGACCAACAACAAGGACTCCCTCAACAGTGGCATGCAGGGTCTCAACGAACTGGCACCTGCGGTGCGCGAGTTGCGGGAGACCCTGGGCTCGTTGCGCGCCATTTCCCGCCGCCTGGAAGCCAACCCCAGCGGTTACCTGCTGGGCAGCGACAAGAACAAGGAGTTCACGCCATGAAGCGTGCTTACCAAGTGATCGCCCCCGTTGCCCTGGCATTGGTCAGTGCGTGTTCGATCTTACCCAAGGCGGACCCTTCGGACGTGTACCGGCTACCCTCGGCGCAGACCACCGCGCAGGCCAGCCCTGTGGCCTGGTCGCTGCGAGTGGCCAAGCCGCAGACCAGCGAATTCCTCGACAGCCCGCGGATTGCCGTAGTACCTAACGGTGACCTGATCAGCAGCTACGCGAATTCCCGCTGGAGCGATCCGGCACCGGTGCTGTTGCGTAACCGGTTGCTGGACGGGTTCCAGCGGGACGGACGGGTGACGCTGCTCAGTACCGATGAGACCAATCTGCAGGCGGACTTTGAGCTGGGCGGGCAGTTGCAGGCGTTTCAGAGTGAGTATCGCGGCAGTGCGGTTGAGGTAGTGATACGGCTGGATGCGCGACTGGTGCGCGGCAGTGATCAGCGGATTATTGCCAGCAAGCGGTTTGAGGTGAGACAGCCGGTGGGGGATACCAAAGTGCCGGCGGTGGTGGCCGGGTTTGGTCAGGCTGGGGATGCACTGAACAAGCAGGTGGTAGATTGGGTGGTGGGCCAGGGCAATACAGCACCAAAACGCTGAAGGCCTCATCGCAGGCAAGCCAGCTCCCACATTTGAAGGTATTCACAAATCAAAATGTGGGAGCTGGCTTGCCTGCGATAGCAATTTAAGCCTTAGCCGAAGAACCAGTAGCACACCGCAATCGCCGCCACGACGCCAGCAAACTCCGCCAACAACGCACACCCCACCGCATGCCGCGCCCGCTGGATCCCCACCGAGCCAAAGTACACCGCCAACACATAAAACGTGGTCTCAGTACTGCCCTGAATCGTCGCTGCCACCAACGCCGGGAAGCTGTCCACGCCCTGGGTCTGCATCGTCTCAATCAGCATCGCCCGCGCCGCGCTGCCGGAGAACGGCTTGACCATCGCCGTCGGCAACGCGTCGACAAAGCGCGTGTCCATGCCGGTCCATGCCACCACATGGCGAATCCCTTCCAGGCCGAAATCCAGCGCGCCGGACGCCCGCAACACACCCACGGCACAGAGCATCGCCACCAGGTACGGCAGCAGGTTCTTGGCCACGTCGAAACCTTCTTTGGCGCCTTCGACAAACGCCTCGTAGACCTTCACCTTGCGCAGCGCGCCGATCACCAGGAACAGCATGATCAGCCCGAACAGCGTGAGATTGCCGAGGATCGACGACAGGCCCGCCAGCGCAGTGGCTGAGAGCGTCGCCAGCAAGGCCATGAAACCACCCAGTACCAGCGCACCCGGAATCAGATACGCAAGCACCACCGGGTCCCACAGCCGCAGGCGTTGCATCACCGCCACCGACAGCAGGCCCACCAGGGTCGAGGCGCTGGTGGCCAGCAGGATCGGCAGGAACACCAGCGTTGGGTCCGCTGCACCTTGTTGGGCGCGGTACATGAAGATGGTGACCGGCAGGAGGGTCAGGGAAGACGCGTTGAGCACCAGGAACAAAATTTGCGCATTACTGGCGGTGTTGGGGATGGGGTTGAGCTCTTGCAGCGCCTTCATGGCCTTGAGGCCGATGGGCGTGGCGGCATTGTCGAGGCCCAGGCCGTTGGCGGCGAAGTTGAGGGTGATCAAGCCAATGGCCGGGTGGCCGGCGGGTACTTCCGGCATCAGGCGCCGGAACAGAGGGCCAAGGGCCCTGGCCAGCCAATCGACGATCCCGGCTTTCTCGGCGATGCGCAGGAAGCCCAACCACAAGGTCAGGGTGCCGAACAGCAACACCATCACCTCGACCGACAGCTTGGCCATGGCGAAAATGCTTTCCACCATCGCCGCAAAGATGCCGGCGTTACCGCCAATCAGCCATTGCGCCAGCGCGGACACCATCGCCACGATAAAAAAGCCAAGCCACAGGCCATTGAGCATCAGTTGAATCCCCCGAAAGATGGGGCGAATGATAGCGGGGCTGGCAGAAACGACAAACCCCGGAATTTTCCGGGGTTTGTGTAGGAGCCAACTCTGGCGATCAGCCGCGAGTGGTCTCGCCGGCCGGCATCACTTGCTTGGTGCGCCAGTGCGGCAGGGAGTTCCAGTAGCGCTCGCCCTTGGCGTCGTCGTACATGCCTTCCCAGCGGGAAATGACCAGTACGGCCAAGGCGTTACCGATCACGTTCAGTGCGGTACGCGCCATGTCCATGATGCGGTCGACACCGGCGATGAACGCCAGGCCTTCCAGCGGAATACCCACGCTGCCCAGGGTCGCCAGCAATACCACGAACGACACACCCGGTACGCCGGCGATACCTTTGGAGGTGACCATCAAGGTCAGCACCAGCATCAGTTGCTGGCCAATCGAAAGGTCGATGCCATACAGCTGGGCGATAAAGATCGCAGCGATGCTCTGGTACAGGGTCGAACCGTCGAGGTTGAACGAGTAACCGGTCGGCACCACAAAGCTGCAGATCGCCTTCGGCGCGCCGTAGGCTTCCATCTTCTCGATCACACGCGGCAGTACGGTTTCGGAACTGGCGGTGGAGTAGGCCAGCACCAGTTCATCCTTGAAGATGCGCATCAGCTTGATCACCGAGAAGCCGAACAGGCGGGCGATCAGGCCGAGCACCACAAAGGCGAAGAACAGGATGGCGACGTAAACCAGGATCACCAGCTTGGCCAGCGGCAGCAGCGAAGCGAACCCGAAGTTGGCGACGGTCACCGCGATCAGGGCAAATACACCGATCGGGGCATATTTCATGATCATGTGGGTGACTTTGAACATGCTCTCGGACACGCCCTGGAACATGGTCACCAGGGGCTCGCGCAGTTCAGGCTTGAGGCTCGACAAGCCGAGGCCGAACAATACCGAGAAGAAGATGATCGGCAGCATGTCGCCACGGGCGACGGCGGCGAAGATGTTCGACGGGATCAGGTTGAGGATCGTCTCGATGAACGCATGCTCATGCTGGACCTCGGCGGCGGTGGCCGTGTATTTGGAAATGTCGACGGTACCCAGGGTACTCATGTCGATGCCGGTACCCGGATGGAACAGGTTGGCCAACAGCAGGCCGACCACAATGGCGATGGTGGTGACCACTTCGAAGTAAAGGATGGTTTTAACGCCGATCCGACCGAGCTTTTTCGCATCCCCAACACCGGCGATCCCGACAATCAGCGACGAAATCACGATCGGGATAACGATCATCTTGATCAGGCGGATAAAGATATCGCCAGCGGGCTGCAATACGTTGCTGATCCACCAGGCCTTTTCAGCACTGAAATGGTTAAGCACCGCACCGATTGCAATCCCCAGCACCAGACCGATGAGGATCTGCCAGGCGAGGCTTAGCTTTGCCTTCTTCATGTCATTACCCTTACTTCAAGTGGACTCAGGCAGATGCGCCAGCAGCTGGAACGCTCGAGAGCGAAAAAGTGTGTGCATCTGCCCCCGTAGAAGGTCACCGCAGTTGGCCGATATGGCTCACTGGCAGGCGAAAAAAGGCGCAACTATTCCGATGCAAGCAGGCGACGTCTAATGCCGTAAACGCCTACCCCATGCCGAATCGGCATGAGTTTTTTTGAGTTTTTCTGTCTGAACGGTCAGTTCGAATACGACATTTCGGCAGGCATAAATGCCGCGAACCTGCCATTTCAGGCTTGCGCAGGGTTTTTTGAAAATCTACGGTCGCGGTTGAAAACCCCTGAAATTTCCTACGCATACCATCGAAAAACTCGTCTGGCAGAAGACAAACTTTCTCGATAGATGGTCACGCGGAAACACCAAGAAATGGTTGGGGCGACGCAAAAAGGAAAATGGCCGCTATGGGCGGCATGACTGAAGCGGGCATAAGAGCCGCAAGCCCGTCGCAAGTTCCACAAACCATTGGCTTGGGAACTTGCGTCGCAGCTTTTCACCTGACTCGGCCCTTGCGCAGGCACTCCCTGTCCCCGTAGGTCACGCCGATCCGATCGATCAGAGCAACCCGGCCCCTTGGTCATGCACCGCCCTTGTCGGGCGGTGCAAACAGAAAGAAGCATGGCGCTTCTTTCTATGGACGATACGGTAGACGACAGCGTCGTCAGACCGAACCTAGTACCAATTCGGATCTTTCTTGAGCTGTTCCATCAGCAGCTTCTGCATGCCTTCGTTCGGCTTGCCAAGAAAACGGTAGTCGGCGTGCCGTGTTGGCGATTTGTCCGCAGGCAGGCCCGCAGGAACTTCCACCAACATGGCGTAGGCATCTTCCTTATCGAAGCTGAAAGCGACGATCAGGCGCTTGTTCAGGCACGTGTCTGCGGTCTCGCAGAGCGGCCCTACCAAGTACTTGTCGCCATCCTCTTCAACGGCATTCATTTGTTCAGCGCTGCCCGACAGGTTCAACACCCATTCCGGCAAGCGCTCTTCCTTCTTGACCACGCTCTGCCAGGTTTCGCGGTACTGCGGGTTCGCACTCAGCAGTTCGTTGGCCCGGGTCTGGCCGTCATTGGCAGCCAGCGCCAAGCCGCTGCCGCCCAACAACAGGGCGGCAGCCAGGACTTTAAGAGACGAATTGAACATGTTCAGCCTCGGCCACGACGACCAAAGAAGAAGGAAGCGATAAACATCACCAGGAAGACCACAAACAGAATCTTGGCGATACCCGTGGCGGTGCCCGCGATACCACCGAAGCCCAGGACTGCAGCCACAATGGCGATGATCAGAAATGTGATTGCCCAACTCAACATGGTGATTCTCCTTACGCTTCTTTTAGGGGTAACAGCGGTGGTGCCTGCGGTCGCTCGATTAAAGGACCGTGTCTTGCTTAGAACACCCAGCGTTCCTGATAAGGCAGGTCGCCGAGGGTGGAATCCTGTTCAACCGCCGTCAGTTGCGGGGTTGTCACGTTGGCGGCGGTGCTGCCAACGGAGCGGAAATGGGTCTGGGTCATCATCGGGCGTTCAAAATGCGCGGCTACTTGCTGCTGACTCTGCCAATGCGCCAATTGCTGACCGCCAATCAGGGTCACCATCAGGGCCAGGCTGGCAAACAGCCCCTGTTGCAGACGCAGTGGCGATACACGCAGTTGGGTCAGGCTTTGGCGAGTCATGCTGTATCTCTCCCGCATTCTGATTATTCGTTTATGAAACTCGTATGAGGTGTATTGCAGCCTGCGTGCCAGTTTTTTAACAAAATAAAAACCAATAAAATCAATAACTTGAAAACAAAAGCGCTTTGATACCACGAGCATCCTGCACGATGCCCCTATCCTTGCCGTGCGAAATGCACGATGGTCACTGGTCGGATCAAGGGATAGGAAGGCAGCGGTCGACTGCCGAATGGGCAAGAAGGGGATAAAAACGCCTCAAAACGGCGTCTCTTTAAGAAGAAGGCAGATAGCTGCGCGATGACGGCTTTAATCAATCAGAATAAACCATGCAACTTGCCCGATTATTCCGGGACTAAACAACATCATTCATTCTTAGTGGGAGCGCGGGACAGATGGAATCAGCCAAGGAACTTCAAGGCCGCATTCTTTTAGTGGATGACGAATCCGCGATCCTTCGCACCTTCCGTTACTGCCTGGAAGATGAAGGCTACACCGTAGCCACCGCCAACAGCGCCGCCCAGGCCGATGCCCTGTTGCAACGCCAGGTGTTTGACCTGTGCTTCCTGGACCTGCGCCTTGGCGAAGACAACGGCCTCGATGTACTGGCGCAAATGCGTATCCAGGCACCGTGGATGCGCGTGGTAATCGTCACTGCCCATTCGGCCGTCGACACCGCCGTGGATGCGATCCAGGCCGGCGCGGCCGACTACCTGGTCAAACCTTGCAGCCCCGACCAATTGCGCTTGGCCACGGCCAAACAGTTGGAAGTACGCCAGCTCTCGGCGCGCCTGGAAGCCTTGGAAGGCGCAGTGCGCCAGCCCAAGGACGGTCTGGACTCCCACAGCCCGGCCATGATGGTAGTGCTGGAAACCGCACGCCAGGTGGCGGGCACTGATGCCAACATCCTGATTCTCGGCGAGTCCGGCACCGGTAAAGGTGAGCTGGCTCGAGCGATCCACGGCTGGAGCAAGCGGGCGAAAAAATCCTGCGTCACCATCAATTGCCCGTCGCTGACGGCGGAGCTGATGGAAAGCGAGCTGTTCGGCCATAGCCGTGGTGCGTTTACGGGCGCCAGTGAAAGTACCCTGGGCCGGGTCAACCAGGCAGATGGCGGCACGCTGTTTCTCGACGAGATCGGCGACTTTCCACTTACTTTGCAACCCAAGTTGCTGCGTTTTATCCAGGACAAGGAATACGAGCGCGTCGGTGACCCAGTGACTCGCCGTGCTGACGTGCGAATTCTTGCCGCCACCAACCTGAACCTGGAAGACATGGTTCGTGACGGTCGTTTCCGCGAAGACCTGCTGTACCGCCTGAATGTCATCACCTTGCACCTGCCACCTCTGCGCGAGCGCAGCGAAGACATCCTGACCCTGGCCGACCGCTTCCTGGCGCGCTTCGTTAAGGAATATGCGCGGCCGGCTCGCGGCTTCAGCGATGAAGCCCGTGAGGCGCTGCTCAACTACCGCTGGCCGGGGAACATCCGCGAACTGCGCAACGTGGTGGAGCGAGCCAGCATCATCTGCCCGCAGGAAAAGGTTGAGATCAGCCACCTCGGCATGGCCGAACAGCCAACCAACAACGCCCCGCGCATCGGTGCGGCGTTGAGCCTGGATGAATTGGAAAAGGCGCATATCGGCGCCGTGCTGGCCACCAGTGACACCCTGGACCAGGCAGCCCGCACCCTTGGCATTGATGCGTCAACGCTGTACCGCAAACGCAAACAATACAACCTGTGAGCTGTAGCCTATGAAGCTTGCGATGAAGCTGCGCACTCGGCTGTTCCTGAGCATCTCCGCGCTGATCACCGTTGCCCTGCTGGGATTGCTGCTGGGCCTGGTGAGTGTCATGCAAATGGCCAAGACCCAGGAATCGCTGATTCGCAGCAACTTCATCACCCTGGACCTGGGCCTCAAGCTTCGGCAGACCCTCGGCGACCAGTTGATGATCATGCTCAACGAACAGCCGAACACTGCTGCGCTGGAAGACTCCAAGCAACGCTATTTCGCCCTGCTGCAGCAAGGCATCGAACACGAACAAAAGGACGCGGCAACCAGCGGTTTTACTCAGGCCAAATCCGACTACCTGAGTTTTCTCGAGGCATTCGATAAAAAGGAAAATGCTCCAGCGCAGCTGCGCAACAACAACGAGCTGACCGAGCGCTTCAATATCTTGCGCAACGGCCTGATCGCCGAGCATAAGAAAGCCCTGGATAACATCAACGACACCGAACACAAGTCCCGCGAACGCGCGTTGTTGATCGCCGGCCTGCTGGGTCTGGTCGGGCTGGCAGTGCTGATCATCGGCTTCATCACCGCCCATGGCATTGCCCGACGCTTTGGCGGGCCGATCGAAGCGCTGGCCAAGGCCGCCGACAAGATCGGCCAGGGCAACTTCGAAGTCACACTGCCCATTTCGTCGGCGGCGGAGATGAACCTGCTGACCCGACGCTTCGGCATCATGGCCGAGGCGTTGCGCCAACATCAGGCAACCAATGTCGATGAACTGCTTGCCGGGCAGCAACGCCTGCAGGCGGTTCTCGACAGCATCGACGACGGCCTGCTGATGATTGACCGCCAGGGTCGACTGGAACACCTTAACCCGGTGGCACAGCGCCAACTGGGCTGGGACGAGAATCGCCTGGGCCAAGGCCTTGGCGAAGCCCTGGGCCGGCCGGAACTGGATGAACAACTGCACCTGGTACTGCGCGGCGGCAACCTGGAGCGTGCACCTGAAGATCTGGAAGTGGAGGTTGAGGGTGAGCTGCGCCTGCTGACGTATAGCCTGACACCGGTCAGCCATACCCAGGGGCACATTCTGGGCGCGGTAATGGTGCTGCATGACGTCACCGAACAGCGCGCCTTTGAACGAGTGCGCAGTGAGTTCGTGTTGCGCGCGTCCCATGAGTTACGTACGCCTGTCACAGGCATGCACATGGCATTCGGCTTGTTCCGGGAACGGGCGAAGTTTCCCGCGGAATCCCGCGAAGCGGACCTGCTGGATACGGTCAACGAGGAAATGCAGCGCCTGATGCAGTTGATCAACGACTTGCTCAACTTCTCGCGCTACCAGAATGGCTTGCAGAAACTCACCCTCGGCCCGTGCGACATCAGCGACCTGCTCGAACATGCTCGCGCCCGCTTCGCGGAACAGGCGAATGCGCAGAACATCGAACTGCTGGTTGAGGAGCAATCCCCGCTACCGAGGTTGCATGCCGATCGGGCGCAGTTGGAGAGGGTACTCGACAATTTGCTGGGCAATGCCCTTCGGCACACTGCCGACGGTGGGCAGATCCGCTTGCAGGCGCGCCGCCATGGCGAACGGGTGATTGTCAGCGTCGAGGACAACGGTGAAGGCATTGCCTACGGCCAGCAAGGGCGGATCTTCGAACCGTTTGTGCAGGTAGGCCGCAAGAAAGGCGGCGCCGGGCTGGGCCTGGCTCTGTGCAAGGAGATCGTGCAATTGCACGGTGGCCGCATGGGGGTTTATTCACGGCCGGGGCAGGGAACTCAGTTCTATATGGCGCTGCCCCTGTAGGATCACGCGCCAACCGTTATTGGTGATTCAACGCCCGCAAGATCGCGGCACTCTCGGCATCCGGCGTCCCATCAAACAGCGACGCGCGGAAATGCATCTGGAACGCGGCCAACACATGCCGTGTCGCCACATCCAACTCACCCGTCTGCGGCGTCGGATAACCCAGCTTCGCCAACTCTTCCTGGAACCAGGTAATGCTCGGCAGATCGGCCGCGTACTGCACCTGGTAACGGGCAACCGCCTTGGCGTCCGGCCACATGCCCAGCCCTTCATCCGCCAGGCGCTTCCAGGGGAATAACGGCCCCGGGTCCAGCTTGCGTAGCGGGGCAATGTCGCTATGGCCAATGATATTTCGCGGGTCGATACCGTTACGCTTGCTGATGTCCTTGAGCAGCACCACCAGCGACTGCACCTGAGCCTCGGAGTACGGGTACCAGACGCGGCCCGTCGGCAAATCGCGATAACCCGGGTTCACAATCTCGATCCCGATCGAACTGGAGTTGAGCCAGGTACGGCCCATCCATTCGCTTTCTCCGGCATGCCAGGCGCGCTGGCTCTCATCCACGAGCTTATAGATGGTGGCCGAGGCATCATCACCGATCAGGTAATGGCTGCTGACCTGGCCATGGGTCAACAGCGCCAAGGAACGCTCAAGGGACGCCGAGGTGTAGTGCACGACGACGAATTGCACACGATTGTCGTGGTTCACCGACGGATGGCTGGTGTCCAGGCGAGGGCCACTCGCGCAACCGGCGAGCAGGAGAAGCAGAAAGGCAGAACACAGAAGTTTCATGGCAGCAGACAATACGCTTAAGACGATAATGCAACAGTGTAACGTACCATTTGCTGCCAGGCGGCCAAATGCGAAGCTTTAAACAAAATGGAACATTTTCAGGCCGCCTGCACCTGATTGCGTCCCGCCGCCTTGGCACGGTACAGCGCCTCGTCAGCGCGTTTGAGCGTCAGGTCACTGCGTTCACCCGGCTGAAATTGCGCCATGCCCATGGATACCGTGATGGTCACCGGCTCGCCCTTGAAGTGAAACGGGCAGGCTTCGATGGCGGCGCGCAGGGTTTCACCTACGGCCAAGGCATCGGACAGTGAGGAGTTGGGCATCAGCAACACAAACTCTTCACCGCCAAAGCGTGCAATGAAGTCGTTGGGGCGCAAGCGTTTTCGGAGCACCGTGGCGATGATCTTCAGCACCTTGTCGCCGGCCAGATGACCATAGCCGTCGTTGATACGCTTGAAGTGATCCAGGTCCAGCATCGCCAGTGACAGGTTATTCCCACGCTGGTGCCAGGCGTTGACCTCTTGCTCCAGGCGTTCGCTCCAGGCCGCGCGGTTGGGTAAACCGGTGAGCGGGTCGATCAGGGCTTTCTGGCGCTGAACCTCGAGATGCTCACGGTAGCCCTGGGCCTCATGTTCCATATTGGCGACCCGTTCGGCCAGGCTTTTGAGGCGTGCAGCCACTTCCTGCTCGCGCTGGTCACGCTGGTGCTGGTGTTCGTCCATGGTACCCAGCAGACCCTCAAGATGGCTCTCCAGCACGTGCTTGAGGCTATCCAGGTCCGCCGCGTCCTGCACGCTGGTTTGCAAACCATCCACCTGTTCGCGGATCTGGGTATCCAGCTCCCTGGCAGCCGAGCGGCTGTCCGCGTGGCCGTCACTGGCGACCTGCAGGTGCCCCTGGAACGCCTCGAGACGCTCGTTGAGTTGCTTGAGGTAGGCTTCAAACTCGTGCTGGCCGCTGTCGGTGATCGCCAGCATCAACACCGCCAGGTCATCGAGAATCGGCAGCAGTTCGTACCAGTTCAATCCATGGGTCAGGCGCTCGCGCATGGCTTCGGCCTGGGGCCGATAACGCTCGGGCAGCGACAGGTCTTCCAGCAAGCCGAGCAGGGTGTCTTCGATGTGTTTGGCCACCGAACTGTAAGACGGCTCGGGGGTGTCGGGCAGGGCGTAGGTCTGATCCGCTTGCAGCTCGTCGGGGTTCAGCTCTGCCAGCTCGGGCGCCTCTTGCGACTCGTCGGCCAGGACCGGTGGCAGGGAGAGACTGCCGATCTCTGTCCGCTCCGGCTCACGGACCTGCACCTCTGGCACTTCGACCATGGCGGCGAGGGCACTCTCGAGCTCAACCTCCGTTTCGATCGGTTGTTCGGGCTCCGGCGTTTCGATAATCGCAGCGGGCGCCTCGATGACGGGCGCCGCAGCCACGACGGCGGGGGCAACTGGCGCCGCTTCGCTGACAGCTTCAGCAGCCTTTACTTGCGGTACGGGCTCAGGAGGCGACTCGACAGGGGCCGGGGCCTTCGGCTGCGGTGCAAATGCCCGCAGCGCCTGGGCTAGCTCCGCCGACTGCGCCGGCGCTTCAGGCTCATCCACCGGCTTGGGCTTTGGCGCAGCAGGCGCAGGAGCGGTCGGGCGGGGTGCCGTGGGTGAGTCGACCTCCGGGGCTTCGGCCGCGGCATCTTTGGCGCCAAACAGTCGCTGCAACAGCCCCGGGCCCGAACGGTTGGTTTCGCCCTCCGGCTCCAGGTTACTCAACGCCTGCCCCTGGAGGCCGCTCAGCTCACTCAGCAACAGCGGGATCTCCCGCGCCTGGCCGACCCGACCGTCCAGCTGCTTGGCGAACGCCTTCAGCGGGCGACTGACTTCCCGCGGCAAGGGCAGTTTCTGCAACTGAGTGACCAGAGCCGTCAACGCGCTGCCGATCTGGTCAACCCGGGTTTCGCGGCGTTGCTCCGAATCCAGCACGGCCTTTTCCAGACGCGGCAGCAATGCAGCGAGGGCAGCGTCCATGTCGTCGGTGCGCACCACATCGCGCATTTCCTTCATGCATTGGTCAACCGCACGGTCGGTCCCTTCTGCCGCCAGGGTGCTGCGTACCAGCCCCCGGCGCAGCAGGTCGAGGCGGGCGGCCCAGCGACGTTCGAGCTTTTCTTGTTGCTCGACGCTTTTAAGGTATTTTTCTTTCCAACGCTGGGCGTCGTCGCTCATGCAAGAGGTCCGCGAGGGCCGGGGCTCAACGCGGGCAATGCATCAGCCGTGAGCGAACCCGGCAGACGAATCTCTACCGCGACGGGCAGGTGATCGGAGATGGGCTGCGCCAGTACCTGCACACTTTCGAGTGTCAGGGTCGGGCTGAGCAGGATGTGATCAAGACAACGTTGCGGACGCCAACTGGGAAAGGTGGCTTCGACTTGCGGCGCCAGCAACCCAAGGTCGCGCAACGGGGAATTCTGTAGCAGGTCGCTGGCGTGGGTGTTCATGTCCCCCATCAGCACCTGGTGTTTGTAGTTGCCAATCAGCTCGCGGATGTAGGCCAACTGCAGGGTGCGGGTTCGTGCCCCCAACGCGAGGTGCATCATCACCACGACCAACGCTTCCGGCCCTTCGCCGAACCGCACGAGAATCGCCCCGCGGCCTTTTGGCCCGGGCAACGGGTGATCCTCGATCGCCCACGGTTTCAGGCGGCTGAGCACACCATTGCTGTGCTGGCCGAGTTTGCCGAGGTTGCGATTGAGTTGTTGATACCAGTAGGGAAAAGCACCGAGCTGGGCAAGGTGCTCGACCTGGTTGATGTAGCCCGAACGCAGGCTGCCACCGTCGGCCTCCTGCAGGGCTACCAGATCGAAGTCGCCCAGCAGGTCGCCGATCTTTTGCAGATTACCGGCACGCCCGTTGTGGGGCAGCAGGTGCTGCCAGCCACGGGTCAGGTAATGCCGGTATTTCTCGGTACTGATGCCCACCTGAATATTGAAACTGAGCAGGCGCAGCCGACTGTCTGCCGGCAGGCCCGTGGATTCAAGGTGGTGCTCGTTGACCTTAGGGTCATGCAGGCCAACGACACGTTCAGTACCCCAGCGACGCATGACGGGCCCCTTACTTGGCTGCGCGCTCTTTGGCGATCAACTGATCGGCCACGTTCAGCGCTTGCTCTTCGCCGCCGGCACTGCCGATGTCAAAGCGGTATTTGCCGTTGACGATCAGCGTCGGTACGCCTTGCACGCCGTATTTCTGGGCCAGTTCCTTGTATTGGGCCATCTTGCCCTTCACAGCGAACGAGTTGAATGTCTCCAGGAACTTGGTTTTGTCGACGCCTTGGGTGGCGACGAAATCGGCCATGTCTTCAGGCTTCACCAGGCGCTTGCCTTCTTTCTGGATGGCATTGAACACAGCCGCGTGAACCTTGTGTTCTACACCCATGGTGTCCAGGGTAATAAACAGCTGGCCGTGGGCGTCCCATGGGCCGCCGAAGAGGGCAGGAATACGTTTGAAATTCACGTCCTGAGGCAGCTTGTCGACCCACGGATTGATGACTGGCTCAAAAGCGTAGCAATGCGGGCAGCCATACCAGAACAGCTCCACCACTTCGATCTTGCCCGGTACGGAAACCGGCACAGGATTGGCCAGCTCAACGTAGGTTTTACCGGCTTCAAGCGGCACATTATCGGCAGCTTGTGCGGTCATGCCGAAAAGGCTGGCAGTGACGAGAGCGGCGCTGAGGATCAGATTACGCATGCTTTACTCCTGGACAAATAAAGTCGCCTCACGCGACCTTTGTTGTGACAGGTCTACGCGGGCATGAGTTCGTTAGTGTAACGGCACCGGCCACAAAAAAGGGCAGCCTAAGCCACCCTTTTTATGCTTGCATCGACGGATTAATCGAGCGTTAACGTAGCCGGGGCAATTAGTGCAGGCCCTGGATGTATTGGGACACGGCTTCGATGTCCTTGTTGCTGAGTTTCCCGGCGATGCTCTGCATGATTTTGGTATCGCCGTCGTTGGTACGATTGCCTTCGCGGAAGTCCGTCAGCTGTTTGCCGATGTACTGGGCATGTTGGCCGCTCAAGTGCGGGAAGCCAGCAGCAGCGAGGCCCGCGCCGTTAGGCGAGTGGCAACCGATGCAGGAAGGCATGCCTTTTTCCAGGTTGCCGCCACGGAACAGTTCTTCACCGTGGGCCACCAATTTCGGATCAGCAGCCCCCACGCTGCCCTTTTGGCTGGCAAAATACGCCGCGATATCCGCCAGGTCCTGATCGCTGAGGTTGGTCAACAAGCCGGTCATTTCCAGGACCGTACGCTTGCCGTCCTTGATGTCGTGCATCTGCTTGGTCAGGTAACGCTCACCCTGGCCGGCCAGTTTTGGAAAGTTTGGCGCCGGGCTATTACCGTCCGGTCCATGGCAAGCACCACATACGGCGGCTTTCGCCTGGCCGGCAGTGGCGTCGCCTGCGGCATGGGCAACACCGGTGATGCCCAAGGTCAACAGCAGACTCACGATCAGTTTGTTCATCAGCTAATCCAACTACGGCTAAGGGTTAAAGAGTTATGGACCGGGTTTACTCACCATCAACTGAATGACGGCATGGTAATCCTCGGTACTGCAGTCCATGCACAAACCACGCGGCGGCATCGCCTTGAAACCCTGGGTCACGTGTTGCACCAGCGTGTCCATACCTTGAGCCAATCTTGGCTTCCAGGCTGCCTGGTCACCCCGTCTAGGGGCGTTGGGCAACTGTCCGGCATGGCAGGCCCCGCAAACGCGGTTGTACACAGCCTCCGGTTCCTGTGTAGCCTGAGCACTGTAAAGTGGCATCAAGACACCGACGGCTAGCAGCCACTTGGTCATACATCGACCTTTTCAGGGTTTGAGAGCGTTTTGCGTTCTAATGCGCAATAAAGGTCTATCGCTCCCGTGAACTTCATCCTTCGCTGGGACAAAGCACACACAAAATCTGCGGCATTATATACTGGCGCTACTGAAACGGAAACGACACCGCTTGCCGCACCTATTCCCGGCACCGCCCACATCGGAAAACTCATGCAACTCAAGAATCCCATCCTCGGCCTGTGCCAACAGTCCACCTTCATGCTCAGCGCCGCCAAAGTCGACCAATGCCCCGATGACGAAGGCTTCGAAGTCGCATTCGCCGGCCGTTCCAACGCCGGCAAATCCAGCGCGCTGAACACCCTGACCCACGCCAGCCTGGCCCGCACCTCGAAAACCCCGGGGCGCACACAGCTCCTCAACTTCTTCAAGCTAGACGATGATCGGCGTCTGGTCGACCTTCCGGGCTACGGTTATGCAAAAGTACCTATCCCGCTGAAGCTGCACTGGCAGCGTCACCTGGAAGCCTATCTGGGTGGCCGGGAGAGTTTGAAGGGTTTGATTCTGATGATGGACATCCGTCATCCAATGACCGACTTCGACCTGTTGATGCTCGATTGGGCCGTCGCCAGCGGCATGCCGATGCACGTCCTGCTGACCAAGGCCGACAAGCTGACCTACGGCGCAGCCAAGAACACCCTGCTCAAAGTGCAGGCAGAAATCCGTAAGGGTTGGGGCGACGCGGTGACTATCCAGCTGTTCTCGGCGCCAAAACGCATGGGCCTGGAAGACGCCTATACGGTACTGGCAGGCTGGATGGAACTGGCTGACAAAGGTTCGGAAGCCGCCGAGTAAAAACTCGGGGCAAAAAAAACCCCGGACTTCGTATGGGGAGGGGAAGTTCGGGGTCCAAGTTCCGGACCGCTAGGGCGGGGTCCAGATATCTGCCAACACTTAACACAACATAGGAGCATTGAAGGGCTTCACCACCCATTCAGTAACTCTGAGTAGCAGTTCACGGGTTAAGTTCCGGCACGTTCAAAAAACTATTGGAAATAACCCGCCGCGTTTTCCGATCTAAAGCGCTGCCGCAGCATGATGCCGCGGCCCAAGCCCCAGGCTTAGTGCGCCTCGTCCCAGTTGTCGCCCACGCCGACGTCCACCACCAGTGGCACATCCAGCTTCGCCGCATCGCTCATGTGTTCACGAATCTTCGCGCTGACTTCAGCTACCAGGTCTTCACGCACCTCCAGCACCAATTCATCGTGCACCTGAAGGATGACCTTGGCGTCCAGGCCCGAGGCCGTCAGCCAGTTGTCGACCTTGACCATGGCCTTCTTGATGATATCGGCCGCGGTACCCTGCATCGGCGCGTTGATCGCCGTACGCTCGGCGCCGGCACGTTCCTGAGGCTTGTTGGAGTTGATCTCCGGCAGGTACAGGCGGCGCCCGAACAAGGTTTCCACGTAGCCCTGGTCAGCCGCCTGGGCACGTGTGCGCTCCATGTACTCGCGAACCCCCGGGTAGCGGGCGAAGTACACATCGATGTAAGCCTTGGCGGTCTTGGTGTCGACGCCAATGTCCTTGCCGAGCTTCTGGGCGCCCATGCCGTAGATCAGGCCAAAGTTGATCGCCTTGGCGCTGCGACGCTGATTGGATGTGACCTCAGCCAACTCAACCTTGAACACCTCAGCCGCCGTGGCGGTGTGCACGTCGAGGTCGTCGCGGAACGCATTCAGCAACCCTGCGTCCTTGGACAAATGCGCCATGATGCGCAGCTCGATCTGGGAATAGTCCGCCGCCAGCAGCTTGTAGCCCTTGGGCGCGACAAACGCCTGGCGAATACGCCGGCCTTCGGCAGTACGCACCGGAATGTTCTGCAGGTTTGGATCGCTGGAGGACAGCCGCCCGGTAGCTGCGACGGCCTGGTGATAGGACGTGTGAACCCGCCCGGTACGCGGGTTAATCTGTTCGGGCAGACGGTCGGTATAGGTGCTTTTCAGCTTGCTCATGCTGCGGTACTGCATCAGCACTTTTGGCAGCGGGTAGTCGTCTTCAGCCAATTTGGCCAAGACTTCCTCGGCCGTCGAGGCCTGGCCCTTGCCGGTCTTCTTCAACACCGGCAGCCCGAGCTTCTCGTAGAGGATCGCGCCCAACTGCTTGGGCGAGCCCAGGTTGAACTCCTCGCCGGCGATTTCATACGCCTGGCGCTCCAGGTCCACCATCTTGTTGCCCAGCTCAATGCTCTGGATACCCAGCAGGGCAGCATCCACCAAGGCGCCCTGACGCTCAATGCGCGCCAAGACCGGCACCAGCGGCATCTCGATGTCGGACACGACGCTGGCCAAGGTAGGAATCGCAGAGAGCTGCTTGTGCAGTTCCTGATGCAAGCGCAGGGTCACATCGGCGTCTTCCGCTGCGTAAGGTCCCGCCTGCTCAAGGGGAATCTGGTCAAAGGTCAGCTGCTTGGCGCCTTTGCCGGCGATGTCCTGGAAGCTGACGGTGTCGTAGTCCAGGTACTTCTTCGCCAGGCTGTCCATGTCGTGGCGAGTCGCCACGGAGTTCAGCACGTAGGATTCAAGCATGGTGTCGAAGGCGATGCCGCGCACGGTGATGCCGTGTGCCGGGTCGCCACCGATGGCGCAATTGGCCAGGATGTTCATGTCGAACTTCGCATGCTGGCCGACCTTGAGTTTTTCCGGGTCTTCGAGCAACGGCTTCAGGGCCAGTAGCACGGTGTCCCGATCCAGCTGTTCCGGCGCACCGATGTAGGAGTGGGTCAGCGGAATGTAGGCTGCTTCATGGGCCTGCACGGCAAACGACACACCCACCAATTGCGCTTTCTGAGCGTCGATCCCGGTGGTTTCGGTATCAAAGGCGAATAGCTTGGCGTCGTTGAGCTTCTTCAGCCAGACATCAAACTGAGCCTGGGTGAGGATGGTTTCGTACACCGGCTCTACAGAAACCGGAGCGACTGTTTCAATCGCTTCGTCCACGACTGCGGCCGATGGGGCGGCGCTCAGCTCAACACGCTTGGCATCGCGCTGAATCTCGTCAATCCAGCTCTTGAACTCCAGCAGCGTGTACAGCTCCAGCAGCTTCTCGCGATCCGGCTCGATCAGGTGCAAGTCGTCCAGGCCCACATCCAGCGGCACATCGATCTTGATCGTCGCCAACTCGTAGGACAGGAACGCACTCGCCTTATGCTCTTCCAGTTTGGCGACCAACGTCTTGGCACCACGAATCGGCAAGGTCGGCACGATATCGAGCTGCTCGTAGAGCTCTTTCAAACCGCCGTTCACGCCTACCAACAGGCCGGAAGCCGTCTTCGGACCAATGCCCGGAACGCCCGGGATGTTGTCGGACGAGTCGCCCATCAACGCCAGGTAATCGATGATCTGCTCGGGAGCGACACCGAATTTCTCCTTCACGCCCTCAACGTCCATGGCGCTACCGGTCATGGTGTTGACCAAGGTAATGTGCCCGTCCACCAACTGCGCCATGTCCTTGTCACCGGTGGAAATCACCACCGCCCGGTCGGCGGCCGCGCTGCTGCGGGCCAGGGTGCCGATCACGTCGTCCGCTTCCACGCCTTCGACGCACAGCAGCGGGAAGCCCAGGGCGATCACGCTCTGGTGCAGCGGCTCGATCTGCACGCGCATGTCATCGGGCATGCTCGCGCGGTTGGCCTTGTATTCGGCGTACAGCTCATCGCGAAATGTCCCGCCCTTGGCGTCGAACACCACCGCGAACGGACTGTTCGGGTACTGTTTGCGCAGGCTTTTGAGCATGTTCAGCACGCCCTTGACCGCGCCGGTAGGCAGGCCTTTGGAAGTGGTGAGCGGCGGCAGCGCGTGAAAGGCGCGGTACAGGTAAGAAGAACCGTCCACCAGGACGAGGGGGGCTTGGCTCATGAGCAGGATCAACCTTTTCGGCGGGTCAGGCGCTAGAATAGCCGGACCAATGACGACAAAGGGACAAGGTTATCATGCGTACAGTAAATCGCTTGTTGTTGACCGGCTTGATTGCATTCCTTCCGCTGGCCGCCATGGCAGCCGACGGAGCGCCTTCGGCAGATCCGGAGGTCACCATTCGCACGGAAGGCGACAAGACCATCCAGGAATACCGCCAAAATGGCTTCCTGTACGCAATCAAGGTGACTCAGAAAGGCTTTCCGCCTTACTTCCTGGTGCGCGCGGACGGAACCGATGCGAACTTCATCCGCTCTGACCAGCCGGATATGCTGATCCCGTCATGGAAGATCTTCGAATGGAAATGATTTCTTAACTTTAATCGGCGCTGCTCCCCGCAGCGCCCGTAACGGCAGTTTTAACCATGTCTGTGTTCACCCCCCTGGCTCGGCCCGAGCTGGAAACCTTTCTTGCCCCTTACGGGCTCGGCCGCCTGCTTGATTTCCAGGGGATTGCCGCTGGTAGTGAAAACACCAATTTCTTTATCAGCCTGGAACAGGGCGAGTTTGTCCTGACCCTGGTCGAGCGCGGCCCCGTGCAGGAAATGCCGTTCTTCATCGAACTGCTGGACGTGCTCCACGACGCCGACCTGCCAGTGCCTTACGCCCTGCGTACCACCGACGGCGTGGCCTTGCGCGAGTTGGCAGGCAAACCGGCGCTGTTGCAACCGCGCCTGGCGGGCAAGCACATCAAGGAAGCCAACGCCCAGCATTGCGTGCAAGTGGGCGAATTGCTCGGTCACCTGCACTTGGCCACCCAAGGCGACAAGGTACTGGAACGCAAGACCGATCGCGGGCTGGACTGGATGCTCAGCGAAGGCGCGCAACTGATTTCACACCTCGACGCGGAACAACAACGCCTGCTGCAAGCTGCGCTGGATGAGATCGAGGCGCACAAGGTGCAGATCCTTGCGCTGCCCCGGGCGAATATCCACGCCGACCTGTTCCGCGACAACGCGATGTTCGAAGGTACGCACCTGACCGGGCTGATCGACTTCTACAACGCCTGCTCCGGGCCGATGCTGTACGACGTGGCGATCTCCCTGAATGACTGGTGCTCGGACGCCGACGGCGTGATCGACGGCCAGCGGGCACGGGCATTATTGGGGGCTTATGCGGGCTTGCGACCGTTCACCGCCAAGGAGGCAGAGCTGTGGCCGACCATGCTGCGTGTGGCCTGTGTGCGGTTCTGGCTGTCACGCCTGATTGCGGCGGAATCGTTCGCCGGGCAGGACGTGCTGATTCACGACCCGCGAGAGTTTCAAGTGCGCTTGGCGCAACGCCAGCAGGTCAAGACCCCGCTGCCGTTCGCCCTCTAAAGATCGTACACGGTCAAAAATGTGGGAGCGGGCTTGCTCGCGAATGCGGTGGATCAGTCAGCGCATCTGGTGACTGAAACTCCCATTCGCGAGCAAGCCCGCTCCCACAGTGATTATGCGGCGTCTGTCAGAGCGACTCCAGGCACCCAGCCAGGTCATTCCCCAGCTTCTCCAGCACCTGCTCATACCCTTGGGCGGAGGCCGGCGTGTAACCGCCCAACGCATCCAGCTCGGCCAGCTTCACCGGCAAACCCGCCACCAGCGTTTCCGCCAGGCGAGGGCGCAGCGGCGGCTCGCTGAACACACAAGTCTTGCCCACTTCCTGCAACCGCGTGCGCATCGCCGCCACATGCTGGGCGCCCGGCTGCACTTCTGCGGCAACGCTGAACACACCAGTGTGCTTGAGGCCGTAGGCATCTTCGAAGTAATCGAACGCCTCATGGAATACGAAGTAAGGCTTGCCGGCGACATCCGCCATACGTGCTTTCAAGCGCGCATCCAACGCATCCATACGGCCATCAAAGGCCTTCACGTTGCTCTGGTAACGCTCGGCGTTAGCCGGATCAGCAGCGCTGAGGTCCGCGGCCATACGGTTGGCGATCACTCGGGCGTTGACCGTCGACAGCCATAAATGCGCATCCAGGCTGCCTGGGCGATGATCGTGATCATGCTCGTCGGCATCTTCAGCATGGGAGTGGCTATCTTCGGCGAACCGGCGCAATTTCATTCCTGGCAGGTCCTGCACGGCCACCGTCGGCAAGCTGCGACCTTTCAATACGCGTGGCAGAAAGCTTTCCATGTCCGGGCCGATCCAATACAGCAGGTCCACCGACTGCACGCGCCGTACGTCGGAAGGACGCAACGCATAGTTATGGGGCGAGGCGCCCGGCGGCAGCAATACCTCGGGAATCGCCACGCCATCCTGCACGGCGGCGGCAATCAGCTGTAACGGTTTGATGCTGGTCAGCACCCGAACCTCCGCCTGAGCGGCACCGGCAAGCAGCAAACTGGTGACAAATACGACAAAAACGGGAAAAAGTCTGGACACGATGACCACTCAAGGAGGCAGGAACAGGTAACATAATAACGTCTCTCACAAATATCTGTCGCCGCTCATGCCTAAAACACCGCTTGCCAGCCGTCCCCACGACCACTCTCACTGCGTGCACACCGCGCTGTCAGAGGCCGACGCCTTGTGCGCGCGCCAAGGCCTGCGCCTGACCGCCCTGCGTCGCCGGGTGCTGGAGCTGGTGTGGCAAAGCCATAAGCCGCTGGGTGCCTACGACATCCTCGGCGTGCTCAGCGAGCAGGATGGCCGCCGCGCCGCGCCGCCCACGGTGTACCGCGCGCTGGACTTCCTGCTGGACAACGGCCTGGTGCACCGCATCTCTTCGCTCAATGCCTTTGTCGGCTGCAACCACCCGGAACACGCGCACCAGGGCCAGTTCCTGATTTGCCGCGAGTGCCACGCCGCCATCGAGCTTGAGCAAAAAAGCATCAGCGACAGCATCATCAAGAGCGCCGGCGACGTCGGCTTCAAGGTCGAAGGGCAAACCGTCGAAGTGGTCGGTGTGTGCTCGGGCTGCCAGGGGGCTTGATGAGCACTGCGTTAATCCGCCTGGAACAGGTCGGGGTCACGTTCGCCGGGCAAAACGTTCTGGATAACATCGCGCTGAGCGTCGAGCCGGGGCAGATCGTCACGCTGATCGGTCCTAACGGCGCCGGCAAGACCACGCTGGTGCGCGCCGTGCTCGGCCTGCTCAAGCCCGACAGCGGCAGCGTATGGCGCAAGCCTAAACTGCGAGTGGGCTACATGCCGCAAAAGCTGCATGTGGACCCGACCTTGCCCCTGTCAGTGCTGCGCTTCCTGCGCCTGGTGCCAGGCGTAGACCGCGCCCGCGCGCAGTCCGCCCTTAAGGAAGTCGGCGCCGAACAGGTGATCGACAGCCCGGTGCAAAGTATCTCCGGCGGCGAAATGCAGCGTGTGCTGCTGGCCCGTGCCCTGTTGCGCGAGCCGGAACTGCTGGTACTCGATGAACCCGTGCAAGGTGTCGACGTGGCCGGCCAGGCCGAGTTGTACAGCCTGATCACCCGCCTGCGGGACCGCCATGGCTGCGGCGTGCTGATGGTCTCCCACGACCTGCACCTGGTGATGAGCACCACCGACCAGGTGGTGTGCCTAAATCGCCACGTGTGCTGCTCCGGCCACCCGGAGCAGGTCAGCGGCGACCCGGCTTTCGTCGAGCTGTTCGGCAAGAACGCCCAGAGCCTGGCGATTTATCACCACCATCACGACCATGCCCATGACCTGCATGGCGCTGTTGTCTCTGACCCCGCCACACCCCATACCCACGTTCATGGAGATAGCTGCAAGCATGGCTGATTTTCTGCTCTACGCCCTGCTGGCAGGCTTGGCTCTGGCGCTGGTGGCGGGTCCACTGGGCTCGTTCGTGGTCTGGCGGCGCATGGCCTATTTTGGCGACACCTTGTCCCACGCTGCGCTGCTGGGCGTGGCCATGGGCTTTCTGCTGGATGTGAGCCCGACCATTGCCGTCACCGTCGGCTGCCTGCTACTGGCTGTGCTGCTGGTGACCCTGCAACAGCGCCAGCCGCTGGCTTCCGATACGCTGCTGGGCATCCTGGCCCCAAGTACCTTGTCCCTGGGCCTGGTGGTGCTGAGTTTCATGCATGAAGTGCGTATCGACCTGATGGCCTACCTGTTCGGCGACCTGCTGGCGATCAGCCCCACCGACCTGGCGTGGATCCTCGGCGGCAGCGCGGCGGTGCTGGTGCTGCTGGTGACGCTGTGGCGCCCGCTGCTGGCGATCACCGTCCACGAAGAACTCGCCACTGTCGAAGGCTTGCCCGTGGCCGCGCTGCGCATGACCCTGATGCTGCTGATCGCCGTGGTGATTGCTGTCGCGATGAAGATTGTCGGCGTATTGTTGATCACATCACTGCTGATCATCCCGGCGGCAGCGGCACAGCGTCATGCCCGCTCGCCGGAGCAAATGGCGATCGGCGCCAGCCTGTTGGGGATGCTTGCGGTGTGCGGTGGCCTGGCGCTGTCCTGGTTCAAGGACACCCCGGCCGGCCCGTCGATTGTGGTCACGGCGGCCGCCCTGTTTCTGCTGAGTTTTGTCCTGCCCCGTCGTGGGGTGTAGACTTGCTCGCTTTTTGCGCAATTAGAGAGTCGCAGGAATGAAGCTGTTCAACGCCCGTTATCTGCTCCTTGCCGCATTTTCCTTGCTGCTGGGCGCCTGCCAAAGCACCCCGCCCGCCGCCCCCCAGGCGCCGGACGCGCGCGCTGCGGCCATCGCACAGCTGGAGCAAAACCTCGCCAGCAGTGAACTGGCCACCGCCGAAGACGAGCTGGCCGCCTTGCAGGCCCAGTCGCCCAACGACCCGGCGCTGGAGCCTTATCAGCGCCAACTGGCCGAAGCCTACTTGCAGCGCAGTCAGATCGTCCTGCAAAAAGGTGACGTCAACGCAGCTGCCACGGCCTTGAGCCGCGCACGGGCTTTAATGCCCAAGGCGCCGGCGCTGACCGGTGGCGTCAACAGCGCGATTGCCCACGCCCGTAAAGTCGAGTTGGATAAAGCCGAGGCTGCCTTGAAAGCCGCTGAGGCCAAGCCGCCCGCCAAGGTCATCGACCCTGCAGCGCCAAGCACCACGGTTGCGCTGAACCTCACCGATATTGAAGCGCTGCGCCATCAACTGGATGAGATCGCCACCGATGTGGTGAATTACCAGTGCGATGTGAGCATCCAGGCACCGCGCACCGAAGATTATCCATGGCTGGCCACGCTGCTGACCAAACGGGTGAAGCGCATTGATTCGGGGTATGACCTGAAGATTCACCGGCAGATCCTGAAGAAGGTTCCGGCGCAGGTTGTACTGATTCCGCGTAAGACTGAATAACGCCATTCGCGAGCAAGCCCGCTCCCACATTTAACCGAGTTCCAACTTTGGAATGCGGTCAAATGTGGGAGCGGGCTTGCTCGCGAAAGCGGTCTAACAATCAACCAATAGCTTAAGCCGGAACAGCTTTAGCCTTCGGCTCCCGATCCCAGACCCGATGCTGGGCAATCGCCGCAAAAAACGCCTTCAACGCCTTCGCATCGCCGCCCACTATCAGCCCCGCATCTGCCTCAAGCTTCAGCACATCCAGCAACTGCTTTGCCTCTCCGGCCAAGGCAATCGCCTTCAGATGCTTGTACGCCTCCAGCAGGTAATGCAACGCAACGCCGTCGCCACTCAGTGCCTGAACCGACTTGGCACCACCCGGCACAAACACCGCATCGAACGCCACTGACGGCAAACCTTCCATGGATGCATCCACCGGCAAGCTCGTGCCATCCGCCGTCGTCACCGGTGCCGAGGTAGGCCCCAGCAGCTTCGCGTGTGCGCCGGCCGCTTCCAGCGCTTTCTTCAACGCATCAATCGCCGCACCATCAACGCCGTTCGCCGCCAGGATCGCGACCTTGCGGGTCTTGATATCACCCGACAGCAAATTGGCCTGGCTCAGCGCTGGCGAACGTTCCGGAGACGTCTTGCGCTCTGGCACCGTGCCTTTCTTCGGTGCCGGCAAGCCCAGGTTCTGCGCCACGCGCTTGGCCAGTTCGAGGTCGATGTTGGCGAGGATCTCGTTCACCTGCCGAGCCCGGATGAATTCACGCTCCACCTTGCCCAGCTCGAAGCTGTAAGCCGCGATGATGTGCTCTTGCTCGTGCTTGCTCATGCTGCGGAAAAACAAGCGCGCCTGGGAGAAGTGATCACCGAACGACTCGCTGCGCTCACGGATCTTGTGGGCGTCGATTCGCTCCGGATAGGTCTCAAAACCACCGTCCTGCGCCGCAGGCGGAGTTTCTTTCGGCCAGCCGCCATCAATGGAGTTCGGCTCGTAGGACGCGCGACCCTTGTCGATGGTGGTGCGGTGCATGGCATCACGCTGGCCGTTATGGAACGGCGCGACCGGACGGTTGATCGGCAACTCGTGAAAGTTCGGGCCGCCGAGTCGGCTGATCTGCGTGTCGGTGTAGGAAAACAGGCGGCCTTGCAGCAGCGGGTCATTGGAGAAATCGATACCCGGCACGATATGCCCCGGGCAGAACGCCACTTGCTCGGTCTCGGCAAAGTAGTTGTCCGGGTTGCGGTTGAGCACCATCTTGCCCAGCGGCGTGATAGGCACCAGCTCTTCGGGGATCAACTTGGTCGGGTCGAGAATATCGAAGTCGAACTTATGCTCGTCTTCTTCGGCGATGATCTGTACGCCCAATTCCCATTCCGGGTAATCGCCACTTTCAATGGATTCCCACAGGTCACGACGGTGGAAGTCCGTGTCTTTGCCCGCCAGCTTCTGCGCTTCGTCCCACACCAGGGAGCAGGTGCCGACGGTAGGACGCCAGTGGAATTTGACGAAGTTGGATTTCCCCTCGGCATTCACCAAACGGAAGGTATGCACGCCAAAACCCTGCATGGTCCGCAGGCTTTTCGGAATCGCCCGGTCAGACATGGCCCAGATCACCATATGCGCTGACTCTGGCTGCAGCGAAACAAAATCCCAGAACGTATCGTGGGCCGAGCCGCCTGTAGGAATCTCGTTATGCGGCTCAGGTTTTACCGCATGCACGAAGTCAGGAAACTTGATCGCGTCCTGAATGAAAAACACCGGCATGTTATTGCCCACCAGGTCGAAGTTACCTTCGTCGGTGAAGAACTTTACGGCAAAACCACGCACGTCACGCACGGTATCACCCGAGCCGCGAGGGCCCTGAACCGTGGAGAAACGCGCAAATACCGGGGTTTTGTGTTCGGGGTTACGCAGGAACCCGGCCTTGGTCAGCGCCGAATGGTTTTCATAGGCCTGGAAATAACCATGGGCACCGGTACCCCGGGCATGAACGATGCGTTCCGGGATGCGCTCATGGTCAAAGTGCGTGATTTTTTCACGCATGATGAAGTCTTCCAGCAGCGAAGGACCCCGGGAGCCGACCTTCAAGCTGTTCTGGTTGTCGGAAACCTTCACGCCCTGGTTGGTACGCAGCGCCTGGCCGGTAGCGTCAGAGCGAAATGTTTCCAGGCTTTGCAGCTTGGCGTTGGTGTTACCACGGTCCAGAGTGTCGGTACCCGCAAGTTCGCTCTTGGGCGGGGTGACTGGCTTTTTAGTGCTCATCAGACAAAAACTCCTCGTTTGCGTAGGCCAGAGCGATCCCCGGCTCTTCTTGAGCAAAACCCCAGGCACGGCACCTGGGAATTTCGAGTTGCTTATGTAGTGACTGACACGGTTTTGTACCGTTCCTTTTTTATGACCTTTGATCGCGTTATTGCCAAATCGCTGGTCGGATGAGAAATAAATGCTAAGAAACGCTATACGGACAGGCTAAAATGCGCGCCCGGCTAACCGCTGATCCCTTTTTAATGCGCCCCACAAGGTTCGCTACGTGATCGAGTTTCATAACGTCCATAAAACCTACCGGGTCGCCGGTAAGGATATCCCCGCACTGCATTCCACCAACCTGCGCGTCGAAAATGGCCAGGTGTTTGGTCTGATCGGCCATTCCGGTGCGGGAAAAAGTACTTTGCTGCGCCTGATCAATCGCCTGGAAGAACCCAGCGGTGGCCAGATCAAGGTCGATGACGAAGAAGTCACCGCCCTCGACGCCAACGGCCTGCGCCGTTTCCGGCAACAGGTCGGGATGATCTTCCAGCACTTCAACCTGCTGGCCTCCAAGACCGTCGCCGACAACGTGGCGTTGCCGCTGACCCTCGCGGGCGAACTTTCCCGCAAGGAAATCGACCTGCGTGTGGCCGAACTGCTGGCCCGAGTTGGCCTGTCCGACCATGCCAAAAAGTATCCGGCGCAGCTGTCCGGCGGCCAGAAGCAGCGCGTCGGCATCGCCCGCGCCCTGGCCACCAAGCCAAAGATCCTGCTGTGCGACGAAGCCACCAGCGCCCTCGACCCGCAGACCACCGCCTCGGTGCTGCAACTGCTGGCCGAGATCAACCGTGAGCTGAAGCTGACCATCGTGCTGATCACCCATGAAATGGACGTGATCCGCCGGGTCTGCGACCACGTGGCCGTGATGGACGCCGGCGTGATCGTCGAGCAAGGCACCGTCGCCGACGTGTTCCTGCACCCCAAACACCCGACCACCAAGCGCTTCGTGCAAGAGTCCGAGCAGGTTGACGAAGGCGAGCAGCGTGATGACTTCGCTCACGTGCCGGGCCGCATCGTGCGCCTGACGTTCCAGGGCGAAGCGACCTACGCACCGCTGCTGGGTACCGTCGCCCGTGAAACGGGTGTGGACTACAGCATCCTTGCCGGTCGTATCGACCGCATCAAAGACATTCCCTACGGGCAACTGACCCTCGCCGTCACCGGTGGTGACATGGAGGCCGCGTTCGCCGCCTTCACCGCCGCAGACGTCCACATGGAGGTGCTGCGCTAATGGAAATCTTCTTGAGCTTTTTCTCGAACATCGACTGGTCCGAAATCCTGTTGGCCACCGGCGACACCATGACCATGCTGTTCGGCTCGCTGCTGTTCACCGTGCTGCTGGGCCTGCCGCTGGGGGTACTGCTGTTCCTGTGCAGCCCGCGCCAGCTCTTCGAACAAAAAGGCCTGTACGCGATGCTGTCGCTGATCGTGAACATCCTGCGTTCGCTGCCGTTCATTATTCTGCTGATCGTGATGATCCCGTTCACGGTGCTGATCACCGGCACCTCGCTGGGTGTTGCCGGTGCGATTCCGCCGCTGGTGGTGGGGGCCACGCCGTTCTTTGCGCGCCTGGTGGAAACCGCGTTGCGCGAAGTGGACCGCGGGATTATCGAAGCGACCCAGGCCATGGGCGCCACTACCCGGCAGATCATCACCAACGCCTTGCTGCCCGAAGCCCGCCCCGGCATCTTCGCGGCGATTACGGTGACGGCGATTACACTGGTTTCCTACACGGCCATGGCTGGTGTGGTGGGTGCCGGTGGCCTGGGTGACCTGGCGATCCGCTTCGGTTATCAACGCTTCCAGACCGACGTGATGGTGGTCACCGTGGTGCTGCTGTTGATCCTGGTACAAATTCTGCAAACCGTCGGCGACAAGCTGGTGGTGCACTTTTCTCGAAAATAACGGCTATTGCCGGCGCGAAGCCGGCCAATTCCCGAACAAGGAGCTTGTTGAATGAAAAAACTACTGGTTGCTTTCGCCGCCGTTGCCGCGTTCTCCGCCCACGCCGCCGAAACCCTGACCGTGGCCGCATCCCCGGTGCCCCACGCTGAAATCCTCGAATTCGTGAAGCCGGTTCTGGCTAAAGAAGGCGTGGATTTGCAGGTCAAAGTCTTCACCGACTACGTCCAGCCAAACGTACAGGTTGCCGAAAAACGCCTGGACGCCAACTTCTTCCAGCACCAGCCGTACCTGGATGAGTTCAACAAAGCCAAGGGCACTCACCTGGTAAGCGTCGGCGCTGTGCACCTGGAACCTCTGGGCGCCTACTCCAGCAAGTACAAAAAGCTGGAAGACCTGCCAAGCGGCGCCAACGTCGTGATCCCGAACGACGCCACCAATGGCGGCCGCGCGCTGTTGCTGCTGGCCAAGCACAACCTGATCACCCTGAAGGACCCGACCAACATCCTGTCGACCATCAAGGACATCACCGGCAACCCGAAAGACCTGAAATTCCGCGAACTGGAAGCCGCCACCCTGCCGCGCGTGCTGACCCAGGTCGACCTGGCGCTGATCAACACCAACTACGCCCTGGAAGCCAAGCTGGACCCCTCCAAGGACGCACTGGTGATCGAAGGCAACGACTCGCCTTACGTGAACATTCTGGTGACCCGCGAAGACAACAAGGATTCGGATGCGGTGAAAAAGCTGGTAGCAGCCCTGCACACACCGGAAGTGAAAGCGTTCATTCTCGAGAAGTACAAAGGCGCGATCCTGCCAGCGCTCTGATCCAAGGCCGAAACCCCGACCGAAAGCGGACGCAGAGCGTCCAGTGCGGCATTCCCACGCAGAGCGTGGGAACGATCTAAACCAATGTGGGAGCAGGCTTGCTCCCACATTTGATTTGTGTCGCTCAGGAAATGGTCGGCAGGCTTATTTACGCTGCAATAACCCCGGGAACTGCGCCACTAGCTTCTGGTTGTTTAACGGCGCCCGGATAAACCCGCGCTGGGTGCCGTCCGGACCGATCAGCGCCAGATTGCCGCTATGGTCGACGGTGTAGTTGGGCTTGCTGGTGTCCGCCGGAATAAATGGAATGCTTACCGCATTGGACACTTTCTGCACATCGTCCACGTTAGCACCGGTCAGACCTTCAAACTGTGGATCGAAGTAGCCGAGGTACTGCTTGAGCTGCGCCGGCGTATCGCGGTTCGGGTCAACGCTGACCAGGATCACCTGCAACTTATCCACCACGTCTTTAGGCAGCTCGCTCTTGATCTGGCGCAGTTGGGCGAGGGTGGTGGGGCAGATATCCGGGCAGAAGGTGTAGCCGAAGAACAACACGCTCCACTTGCCTTTCAGCTCGTTGACCACCACCGGCTGGCCGTCCTGGTTGGTCATGGTCACCGGCGGCAACTGGCGGCTTTGCGGCAGCAGGATGA
The DNA here is from genome assembly GCF_900105735.1 of Pseudomonas yamanorum. NCBI lineage: Bacteria > Pseudomonadati > Pseudomonadota > Gammaproteobacteria > Pseudomonadales > Pseudomonadaceae > Pseudomonas > Pseudomonas yamanorum. The sequence goes on from NZ_LT629793.1 coordinate 3,348,599, forward strand.
TGCCCGCATCGATCAAGGCAGTCGGGTCGCCCTGGCCTTTGCCGCTCAGGACTTTGTTGACGGTCAGGCCCATGATCAACGCGACAATGGCCACCAGAATGAAGACAGTTTTTTGAGTTCGAGTCATAGGTTCAACAATAGGTAGTGGTCTACGAGCAGGGCGATAAACAGCGCGAACAGGTACCAGATAGAGTACTTGAAGGTGTTGATCGCCGCGTGCGGCCGACTGCCACGGTACAGCACCCAGGCCCATTGCAGAAAGCGCCCGCCCAGAACCAGTGCGCACACCAGGTACAGCATGCCGCTCATGTGGATGACATACGGCATCAGGCTGACCGCCAGCAGGGCGAAGGTGTAGAGCAGGATATGCACCTTGGTGTAGTGCTCGCCGTGGGTCACCGGCAGCATCGGGATGTCGGCCTTGGCGTATTCCTCCTTGCGGTGAATCGCCAGGGCCCAGAAGTGCGGCGGGGTCCAGGCGAAGATGATCAGCACCAGCAGCAGCGGCTCGGCGCTGACGTGGCCAGTGACGGCAACCCAACCCAGCAAAGGCGGCGCGGCGCCGGCCAGGCCGCCGATGACGATGTTCTGCGGCGTCGCACGTTTGAGGAAACCGGTGTAGATCACCGCGTAGCCCAACAGCGAGGCCAGGGTCAGCCAGGCGGCCAGTGGATTGGTAAACGCCAGCAACAGCGCCAGCCCGACAACCGCCAGCAACAGCGCAAAAACAAGCGCCGCCACGGGCGATACGCGCCCTTCCGCCAGCGGACGTTTATGGGTGCGCGCCATCAGCGCATCGATGCGCCGATCCACCACATGGTTCACCGCCGCCGCGCCACCGGCACACAGCGCGATCCCCAGGTTGCCGAAAATCAGCACCGGCCAAGGCACCCCGGCGCGGGTGGCGAGGAACATGCCCACCAGCGAGGTGATGAGCATCAGCACCACCACTTTTGGCTTGGTCAGCTCAAGATAGTCACGCCAGATCGCCTGGCTATGACGCTCGCCGATCAAGGTCGCCATGGCATCTCTCCTTTTAGGGTCATGAGGCCCGACACATGTTTACGCGGGCTGAAGCGCCAGCCGAACGGCAACTGGTGCCGCACCCGAACCAGACTGGTGCGAGCGTGGTAATTGACCAGCACCAGCGTCAGCAGCAACGCCGCGCCGCCGGCGTTATGAGCGACCGCAACCGGCAGCGGCAGGTGGAAATACACGTTGCTCAAGCCCAGGCAAATTTGCGCCGCCAGGGCGATCAGCAACAGGCCGGCCAAGCGAGTCATGCCGACCACCTTGAGTTGCCAGGCCAGGCCCAGCAGTACGATGGTGACCAGCAGCGCACCAATCCGATGGGTCAGGTGAATCGCCGTGCGTGCATCACTGTCCAGTTGCCCACCGAGGTAATTGGGGCCGATATGCTGGGTCAGGTGAAAGCCATTGGCGAAATCCGCCGCCGGCCACCACTGCCCGTGACAGGTCGGCAGGTCGATACAGGCCACGGCCGCGTAGTTGGAGCTGACCCATCCACCCAGGGCAATCTGGCCGATCACCAGCACCAGGCCAGCCGTCGCCCAATACTGCAAACGCCTGGGCACGATCAGCGCCGGCAATACACCGGACAGCCGCAGCGTCAGCAAAAACAGCAGGCTCAACGTCGCAAACCCGCCCAATAAATGCCCGGTGACCACTTGCGGCCAGAGCTTCAGCGTCACCGTCCACATGCCAAACGCCGCCTGGGCAAACACTACAGCCAACAGGAACAACGGCAACTTTAACGGCTGGCCCGGGTGATGCCGATGGGTCCAGGCGCGCGCTGCCAACAGCACAATCAGCAGCCCGAGGGTGCCGGCAAAATAACGATGGGTCATCTCGTTCCATCCCTTGTCCGACTCCACCGGCGTATCCGGGTAATGCAGTTCGGCATGGGCCAGCTGGGCTTCGCTTTTTGGCACGCTGATAAAGCCATAGCACCCCGGCCAATCCGGGCAACCAAGGCCCGCGTGGGTCAGCCGGGTGTAGGCGCCCAGCAGCACCACGATCAGGGCCAGCAGGGTGGCAAACAGCGCGAGGCGAAATCCAGGTTTGGCCATGACGGTGTCCTTATCCGATGTTCGACAGTTTCAGCAGCAGGCGCAGGTCGTTGAGCAGGTCCTTGCCCTTGACCCGGGCGTCGTAGCGCAGCACCAGGTTGCCGTGGGGGTCGACGATCCACAGCTGGGCATCGCCAGTGCCTCGGGCGGCAGCGTCTTTATTGAAGGTCGACAGGTCGAGGGAGTAGCGCTGCAGTTGGGGGTATTCGGCCTTGAGCTTGGCGTCATAGGCGGTGCTGACGGGCTGCGCGCTGGCCAGGGCATGGCTGGCGCGAGAGGCATCGCGGCCCAGTCCGATCTGAAGTTGGCGTGCGAGGTACACCAGCTGCTGGCAATCGGCAGTGCAGGCGGTGGGCGCAGTCACCAGCAGTTGCCAGCGGTCTTCGTCGGCCTGCACACCAATGTCGGCACGGGTCTGGCCATTGCCGATCATCTCACCGTGGTAGCTGCGGCTGTCCGGCACCCAGAACTGCAACTTGTACATGAAGGTGGCGAGCACCATCGGGCCGATCACCATCAGCAAAATCAGGATCAGTTGCCAGCGACCCTTGCGCCGGTTGGGCGCTGCTGGCGCGTCAGACATGTTGAGTGGATTCATGGCCGCTCCCATGGCGCTTCTCCTTTGTGTTGTGCCATCCGAGGTAGAGATAAAGGCCGAACAGCGCCAGCGCCATGGCGAACCATTGCACGGCATAGCCCAGGTGCTTTTCAGGGCCCATGGCGACCACAGGCCAGTTGGTTTCGTAAGTGCCGGGGCCGGCTTCGGCTCGCATTTCATAGGCGAATCCGCTACGGCCCAACTCGGCCCACAACGCTTCGGGATGCAGTGCAGTCAGCAATCGCGGCCACTGTGCGCCCGCCGGATCGGCGTGCAGCTGGAAGGTCTCGCCCGGAGCCACATAGACCCAGGCGTCAAGATTCAGCAGTTGTTCGGGGGTGGTGAAAGCCGGTGGTGTGCGACGGTCTGGCCAGGGCAACCAGCCGCGATTGAGCAGCAGCCACTGACCGCTGGCCTGATCGTGGAACGGTTGCAGCACTTCCACACCGACCTTGCCGTCACGAAAGCGGTTATCCAGCAGCACGCTGTGCTCGGCATCAAATTGGCCGCGCAAATGCACGCGACGGAACGCCGGATCTTCGGTGGCTTGTAATTGCGTACTGCTCATGGGCTCGGCAGCGCGACGCTCGGCGTAGGTTTCCAGCAGCGCCTGTTTTTCGTGGCCACGAGACAGCTGCCAGAAACCGAGAAATACCAGCAACGGCAGCAGCGCAAGCACCACCAGCGTCGGCGCAATACCGGGGCGAAAGGGTTTCATGGCATTGCCGCAGAGGTCGGTGCTGCGCTGGCTATACTGAATCTCATTGCTCGCCCCCTCCAAAAAAGAGCCCCGGAGCCCACCATGCTCAAAGCAGCCATTGCCCTGATGCTGATTGCTACCGTCGTGAGCCTGTTCAGTGGCTTGTTCTTCCTGGTCAAGGACGAGGGCAACTCCAATCGCCTCGTCACTGCCTTGACCGTGCGTGTGGTGCTGGCCGTGATCACCTTAGGGCTGATCACCTGGGGTTTCTTCAGCGGCCAGCTGGTGTCTCATGCGCCTTGGTGAACGGCCTCAAAGCACGTAAACGAAGAAAAACAGCCCGATCCACACCACGTCCACAAAGTGCCAATACCAACTGGCCGCCTCGAACCCGAACTGGTGCTCGTTGTTGAAATGCCCTTTCAGGATGCGTATCAGCATCACAAACAAAATGATGGTGCCGATGGTCACGTGGGCGCCGTGGAAGCCGGTGAGCATGAAGAAGGTCGCGCCGTATACGCCGGAACCGAGGGTCAGGCCCAACTCTTTATAGGCATGGATGTATTCCTCGGCCTGGAACCCGAGGAACGCCCAACCCAGCAACACGGTGATCGCCAGCCAGATCTTCAGCGCGCCGCGATGACCTTTGCGCAAGGCGTGGTGGGCGATAGTGATGGTCACGCTGGAGCTGACCAGCAAGATCGTGTTGATCAGCGGCAAGCCCCAGGGGCTGATGGTGCCCTTGGGCGCAGGGAATAGTTTCGGGTCAGGATTGTTCAGCAGCGGCCAGGCGAATTCGAAGTTCGGCCACAGCATGTGGGCGATGCCCTTATGGCCTTCACCCGCCAGCCACGGCGCCGACATATGCCGCACATAAAACAGTGCGCCGAAGAACGCGATGAAGAACATCACCTCGGAGAAGATGAACCAGGTCATGCCCCAGCGAAAGGAGCGGTCCATCTGCGAGCTGTACAAACCGGCGCGGCTTTCCTTGATCACCGCGCCGAACCAGCCAAACATCATGTAGGCCAGCAGCAGGCCGCCGACGAAAAAGATCAGCGGGCCGTGGGATTCCGGGCGTGCGGCCTTCAGGTCGTTGAACCAGGTAGCCAATCCGAACACCGTAATCAGCATGCCCAACGTGGCAATTATTGGCCATTTGCTTTGCGCTGGTACGTAGTACGTATCATGAGTCGACATGTATTCGTTCTCCTAATCGAGCCCGCAAGCAACGCCTAGCCGCCGGTATGGACAGCCACGGGCGGTTGGCGCGCGGTGATATCGAACAGCGTGTACGCCAGGGTCAAATGCTTCACATCCTTCGGCATGTCGCGATCGACAATGAAGCGCACCGGCATTTCTATGCGCTGACCTGGCTGTAGCACTTGCTGGGTGAAGCAAAAACACTCGGTCTTGTGGAAGTACATCGCCGCCTCGGCGGGCGAAATGCTCGGCACCGCCTGGGCGGTCATCGGCTTGTCAGTGGGGTTGTAGGCCACGAACAGCATCTCGGTGACCGCGCCGGGATTGACCACCACCTCGTCGGCCTTGGAGTGGAACTCCCAGACCATGTCGATGGCATTGGTGGACAGGAACTGCACCCGCACCTGGCGCGTAGGGTCCACCACCTGCTCGCCTTCGTACTGCCCGGCGGTCTTGCCGTTGATGCCGAACGCCTTGCACATCACATCGTAGATCGGCACCAGGGCGAAGCCGAAGGCGAACATTGCCACCACCAGGATCAGCAGCCGTGTAACCAGGCGCTTGATAGGCACGGACTCAAGCATGGCGGCCACCTACGAATGAATGTTCTGTGAATGGCCTTTCTGTGGGAGCTGGCTTGCCTGCGATGCTGGCAACTCGGTCTTTCAGGTACACCGAAGTGATGCCATCGCAGGCAAGCCAGCTCCCACAGGATAGGGAGGTGTTCATTTGACCTCCGGCGGCGTGGTGAAGGTGTGGTATGGCGCAGGCGAAGGGATGCTCCACTCCAGCCCTTCGGCACCATCCCACGGCTTGGCGGGCGCAGGCTTACCGCCACGGATGCACTTGATGACGATGAACAGGAAGAAAATCTGCGTCGCACCAAAGGTGAAGGCGCCGATGGAGGAGACCATGTTGAAATCGGCGAACTGCAGATTGTAGTCCGGCACCCGACGCGGCATGCCGGCAAGTCCCACGAAATGCATCGGGAAGAACGCCATGTTCATCCCCACGAACGACAGCCAGAAGTGCAGCTTGCCCAGGGTTTCGTCGTACATGTGGCCGGTCCATTTCGGCAGCCAGTAGTAGGCCGAGGCGAAGATCCCGAAGATCGCCCCGGGCACCAGTACGTAATGGAAGTGCGCCACCACAAAGTAGGTGTCGTGGTACTGGAAGTCCGCCGGGGCGATCGCCAGCATCAGCCCGGAAAAACCGCCAATGGTGAACAAAATCACGAAGGCCACGGCGAACAGCATCGGCGTCTCGAAGGTCAGCGAGCCTTGCCACATGGTGCTGACCCAGTTGAACACCTTCACCCCCGTAGGTACCGCGATCAGCAGCGTGGCGTACATGAAGAACAGCTCGCCCACCAGCGGGATGCCCACCACGAACATGTGGTGCGCCCACACGATGAACGACAGGAACGCGATGCTCGCCGTGGCGTACACCATCGAGGTGTAACCGAACAGCGGCTTGCGCGAGAAGGTCGGGATGATCGAGCTGACGGCGCCGAAGGCCGGCAGGATCATGATGTACACCTCGGGGTGGCCGAAGAACCAGAACACATGCTGGAACAACACCGGGTCACCGCCACCGGCAGCGCTGAAGAAGCTGGTGCCGAAGTGGATATCCATCAGCATCATGGTCACGCAACCCGCCAACACCGGCATCACCGCGATCAACAGGAACGCGGTGATCAGCCAGGTCCAGACGAACAACGGCATTTTCATCAGGGTCATGCCAGGGGCACGCAGGTTGAGGATGGTGGCGATGACGTTGATCGCGCCCATGATCGAACTGATGCCCATCAGGTGGATGGCGAAGATGAAGAAGGTCACGCTTTCCGGTGCGTAGGTGGTGGAGAGCGGGGCGTAGAAGGTCCAGCCGAAGTTCGGCCCGCCGCCGGGCATGAACAGGGTGGACACCAGCATCAGGAACGCCGCCGGCAACAGCCAGAAACTGAAGTTGTTCATGCGCGGCAGGGCCATGTCGGGCGCGCCGATCATCAACGGGATCATCCAGTTGGCCAGGCCGACAAACGCCGGCATCACCGCACCGAACACCATCACCAGGCCGTGCATGGTGGTCATCTGGTTGAAGAACGCCGGCTCGACGATCTGCAAGCCGGGCTGGAACAGCTCGGCACGGATCACCATGGCGAACGAGCCACCGAGCAGGAACATGGCGAAGCTGAACCACAGGTACATGGTCCCGATGTCTTTGTGGTTGGTGGTCAGGACCCAGCGCATCAGGCCCTTGGCGGGGCCGTGAGCGTGGTCACCGGCATGACCGTGGTCATCGATCACAGCGCTCATGGCTTTTCTCCTGCGAACGAGTGGGCGGGACGGTTCAGGGAATACGCAATGAAGGAAGTCATTTGCTTTCCGCCTGTTTCAGAGCCAGCACGTCTTTAGGCGTGACCATGTCGCCTTTGTTGTTGCCCCAGGCGTTACGTTCATAGGTCACCACCGCTGCGATATCGACTTCCGACAGCTGCTTGCCGAACGCCGCCATGGCGGTGCCGGGCTTGCCGAAGTAAACGCGGTGCAGGTGGTCTTCCTTGGGCCCGGTGGCAATCGGCGAGCCCTTGAGCGCCGGGAACATCGGCGGCAGGCCCTGGCCTTCAGCCTGGTGACAGGCCACGCAAGTGGTGTGGTAAATCTTGTCGCCACGGGCCACCAGCTCATCCAGGGTCCATTCCTTGGAGGTCAGCTCCTTGAGCTTGGCGGCTTCGGCCTTCCGCTCGCCAAGCCAAGTGTCGTAGTCGGCCTTGGACTTGACCTCCACCACGATCGGCATGAAGCCATGGTCCTTGCCACACAGCTCGGCGCACTGGCCACGGTAGATGCCGGGCTTCTCGACCCGGGTCCAGGCCTCATTGACGAAGCCTGGAATCGCATCACGCTTCACCGCAAACGCAGGCACCCACCAGGAGTGGATCACGTCGGCGGCGGTCACCAGAAAACGCACCTTGGCACCCACTGGCAGCACCAGCGGCTGGTCGACTTCCAGAAGGTAATGCTCGCCTTTGACGGCCTGGTTATGGATCTGCTCGGCGGGCGTAGCCAGGTTGCTGAAGAATTCGACGTCCTGACCCAGGTATTTGTAATGCCACTTCCACTGGTAGCCCGTGACCTGGATATCGATATCCGATTCAGTGCTGTCGTAGATGTTGATCAGCGTCTTGGTGGCCGGAATGGCCATCGCCACCAGGATCAGCAAGGGCACCACGGTCCAGAGAATTTCTACCGTCGTACTCTCGTGAAATTTGGCTGCCACCTGGCCCGTGGAGCGCCGGTGAACGATCATCGACCAGAACATCGCGCCAAACACGACAATGCCAATCGCCACACATATCCAGAAAATGGTCATGTGCAGGTCAAACACGGCGTGACTGACTTCAGTGGCCCCTGGCGCCATATTCGTGGTCCAGGCGGCTTGCGCCTGGCTGAATACTGACCACAACAGTAGGCCCATCCAAACATGTGGATGTCGCGTCATTGCGGGTTCCCCTTATCATTCTTGTTATCCCGCCGGTTTGCACCTGCGGCCAAGGGAGCGGCTTCCATACTGCTTACAACCGCCAAGCCTTGCCTGCTCATGCAGTCGGGCGTCATCAGCTAATTGCGTACAAAACCGAGTATAGACAGCGACCGCCACCCCGCAATGTGATCGGGCAAATGAACGAAAATGAGGAAATGGACCACACAACAGGACCGATGGCGCCCGTTATCCGACGAACGATGGCGATTTGATATAACGCCAGCGCATAACCGTGAAATAATTATGACAAATGCGTCTTAGGCGCTCGTATAAACGAGCTACCTTATCCTCTCCCTATTTCCTACGCCTGCATCACTGGAGCTTTCATGAACACCGCCGCATTGCGCGAGCAGATTTCCCGTGCCCATCAACACGAATCCAGCACTGGCCAGCTTGCTCAGCAGCTGGAAGTCCAGTTACCACACCTGCACCCGGCGATTTCCCTGCCTGACGTCGACGCCAAAGGCGTGATGACGCGTTTTGTCAGTGCCTACATCGACCAGGTCCCGGATCTGCTGGACGCAGCCAATGATGTCGCCCGAGAAGCCGGTATTGAGAGCCAGATCAAACCGGTGCTGAAAATCGCCGAGCATTTCTTCCTGCAACCGCCAGCGATCCTGGCCGGGCATGAAGGTTTGGACGGTTTGCTGGACGAGGCTTATCTGGCTCATCGCTTGGTGGAAGAGGTCAACGATCTGTATATCAAGCACTTCGGCCAGCCGTTGATTCCGCTGGATACCACGGTGGCGAACGTGATTGCCCACCAATTGATCGGCGAGACCTTTGCCAACCAGCTGGATGAAGCCGTGCACCACGCCGTGGATGAGATGCTTAACGAAGAGAGCTTTGCGTTAGAGTCGGTCGAGACGTACCGCGACAAGCTCAAGAGCCCGGACACGGAAGCGGCGTGGAAGCGCTGGCCGTGCCTGTCGCGGCAGTTGGGTGTGGGCCTTGAGCTGGACCAGCCAGCCTGAATTTCCCGGCCTGCGTAGATCAAATGTGGGAGCGGGCTTGCTCGCGAAGTCGGAGTATCAGTCACTGAATGTGCTTCTGATACACCGCCTTCGCGAGCAAGCCCGCTCCCACATTTTGATCCGGTTTCGTCAGCCAACAGACGGCGCCGAGCCTATTCCGGTCGTCGTTCTTACCCGTCCTTCCAACCTGCGCTTCAACCCCCGCGCCTCGATCATCAGCTTCGAGCCCTTGGCCGCATTGGCCCGACCCCATTCTTCCAGCAACTCCAGGCAGGAGTGGTCGATGTAACTCAGGTTATTGAGTGGCACATGCAAGGTGGTCCCGGCAGGTACCGTCGACAACACCTGAGTCAATGCCGGCACCTTGAGAAAGGTCCCAGCCCCCGTCAATCGCAACTCCATCTCGCCATCCTGTGGCAGGTCCACCAGGCTGATTTTCAAGCGTGAAGCCTTGAACGCCAGCTTGACCAGCGTTAGCCCGAAGCCCACCAACACGCCCGTCAACAAGTCGGTAAAAATGATCGCCAGGGCCGTCGCTGCGTAGGTAAACATCGGCATCCGCCCGTAACGCGCCAGGCCACGAAACGCCTTCATGTCCACCAGCTTGATCCCGGTGTACACCAGCACACCCGCCAGGCTCGCCACCGGAATGCTTTGCAGCACACTGGACAGCAACAGCACGAACGCCAGTAGCCACAAGCCGTGGAACATCGCCGACAAACGCGTGGTGGCACCGGCCTGGACGTTGGCCGAACTGCGCACGATCACACCGGTCATCGGCAGGGCACCGACCAGACCGCACAACATGTTGCCCACGCCTTGCGCCGACAATTCCTTGTCGAAATCGGAACGCTGGCCACTGTGCATGCGGTCAACCGCCGCTGCCGAAAGCAACGTTTCCGCACTGGCGATAAAGGCCACGGCGAACGCGGCGATCAACAGGTTGGGATCCGCCAGGTTCAGCAGGTCGCTGGGGCGTAGCCAGTCGATGGCGTCCGCCAGGTTTTCCGGCACCTCCACACGCTTGACCTGCAACGCCAGCACCAAGCTGGTGACTGTCGCCAAACCCACGCCGAGCAAGGCGCCGGGCACGAAGCGCAGCTTTTGCGGACGGAACTTGTCCCACAGCCACATCACCAAAATCGTCGACAGCCCGAGCAGGCCAGCCTGCCAGCCAAGCCCGCCGCCCAGTGTAGGAATCGCCTGAATCAACGCGGCGGGAAAGCCGGCGAGGTTATCCAGCCCGGAGGGTTTTGGCACACCGTCGAGCATCACATGGACCTGCGACAGGACAATCAGCACCCCGATACCCGCCAGCATCCCGTAGACCACCGCAGGCGCCGTAACACGGAACCAGCAGCCCAGGCGCAAGCGCCCGGCCACCAATTGCAGGAAACCCGCCAGCAACAGGATCGGCCCGAGCATGGCCATGCCATGCTGGCGCACCAGTTCGAACACCAGCACCGCCAAGCCGGCAGCCGGGCCGCTGACTTGCAGCGGCGATCCCGCCAACCAACCCACCACAAGCCCACCGATAATCCCGGTGATCAGGCCTTTGGCAGGTGGCATCCCTGACGCGATGGCGATCCCCATGCACAGCGGCAGGGCAACCAGAAACACAACCACGGAGGCCAGCAGCTCCCGTGGCAGCACAGCTTTTAATTGAGCAGCACGCATGATGACTCTCCCGAGGCATTTGCCGGGCGTGGCAACGCCTGGCTGCTCGAATGGCAGCCATCGCGTTACCCGACAGGGGATTGTTTTAGAAGCGCGCTTTAGGCGTCGCGGATGGGATCGGCTGGGTACCGTTCAACGGCAGGAACGCCGCCTGATCCGCATCGTAGGCCCTGATCTCGCTGGTCTCGATGTCGTAGACCCAGCCATGGATAAACAGATGCCCATTGGCCATGCGCGAGGCTACCGACGGGTGCGTGCGCAGATGCTGCAACTGAGCGATCACGTTTTCTTCGGTCAGCACATGCATGCTTTCGTGTTCGTTGGCGCAGTCACAGTTGTCCTGGACCATGGTCTTGGCGACCTCGGCGTGGCGCAGCCAGGCCTTTACCGTGGGCATTTTTTCCAGGCTCAGGGGGTTGAGCACTGCGCGCATGGCGCCGCAATCGGAGTGGCCGCAAATGATGATGTGCTGCACGCCGAGGGCCAGTACCGCGTACTCGATGGCCGTGGAAACACCGCCGTTCATCTGCCCATAAGGCGGCACGACGTTGCCGACGTTGCGGGTCACGAACAAATCCCCTGGGGAGCTGTGGGTGATCAGTTCGGGAACGATGCGCGAATCGGCGCAGGTAATGAACATCGCTCGTGGACTTTGGGCCGTGGCGAGTTTTTTGAAGAGTTCTTCCTGCTGCGGAAAGATCTCGTTATGGAAATGCAAAAAGCCTTCAACGATGTGCTGCAGCGCTGCATCGGCGGACTCCGCCTCGTGAGGGGCTGAAGCCGACGCAGCCAACGGCTGTTTATCCTTGTCACTCATGATTCATCCTCTTGATTGGAGCAGGGGAGTTTTCCAGTGCGGCTGGCGCCCAAACCGAAGCGCCGACTCATTAGTCACTCGATAAACAAGGTACCCGCCGAAACTTAACTCAAACTGAATGAACCGCTCTAGATCGGGGCTTTCAGTGATATCAAAACGCGACTATTCCTACACGGTCGCGCGCCTTACACAGCAGTTTACAACAATGCCATCTGCCTGCCCGGTGGGCAAAACACCGTGCAATCCAGATTAAACCCTTCCCGGCGATTCAGCCCCAGCCGTTTGATCGCCTTGGCGAAACGCTGCGCCAACAGATCGGCAAACGGCCCTTCGCCGCGCATGCGTACACCGAAGCGACTGTCATAGACCTCACCACCGCGCACCTGCCGCACCAGGCTCATCACATGGGCCGCGCGCTGCGGGTAATGGGCCGCCAGCCATTCCTCAAACAACGGCGCCACCTCCAAGGGCAGGCGCAGCATCATGTACGCCGCACTTTGTGCGCCAGCGGCATGCGCTTCGGTCAGCAAACTTTCCAGCTCACTGTCGTTGATCATCGGAATCATCGGTGAACACAACACGCCCACCGGGATCCCCGCCTCACGCATCACCCGAATCGCCCGCAGCCGCGCCTTGGGCGCAGCCGTGCGCGGTTCCAGGATGCGCTTGAGTTCGTCGTCCAGGCTGGTGAGGCTGATCATCACCGCCACCAGCCGCTGCTGCGCCAGCTCGGTCAGCAGGTCGAGGTCCCGCAGGATCAGCGAACCCTTGGTAATAATCGTCACCGGGTGGCGATAGCGCAGCAGCACTTCGAGGGTCTGCCGGGTGATCTTGTACTCGCGTTCGATAGGCTGGTACGGGTCGGTGTTGGAGCCCAGGTTGATCGGCGCGCAGGTGTAGCCCGGTTTCGACAATTGCTGCTCCAGCAAGTCAGCGGCGTTGGTCTTGGCGATCAGCTTGGTTTCGAAATCCAGCCCCGGCGACAGGTCCCAATACGCATGGCTGGGCCGCGCATAGCAGTAGATACAGCCATGCTCGCAGCCACGATACGGGTTGATCGCCCGATCAAACGGGATATCCGGCGAGCTGTTGCGGGTGATGATGGTTTTCGCGGTTTCGATACGGACTTCGGTGCCCTGGGTCTGTGGCACTTCCTGATACCAGCCGTCGTCTTCCGCCACACTGACAGTGGGCGCAAAACGGTTATGCAGGTTGGTGGCCGTGCCGCGCCCGCGAGGCGGCAGAGGAGTGGACATGAACGCGCCCCTATACTGTTTTTTTATACAGTATAGGGGCGCACGGTTTCTGACCAGTGCCGTTTGGCGGTCAACCTTCAATCAGTGCTTGGAGGTCACCTGGCCAAGGTCATCGCCGGAGGTCGTCTGCATATCATTCTTGCGCAGGTTCGCGACGTCACTGGCTTTCACCGGCTCGCCTTTGTTACCCCAACTGCCTCGCACGAAACTGACGACATCCGCCACTTCCTGATCCGACAAACGCCAGGCAAACGCCGGCATGGTGAAGCTCGAAGGGGCGGTGTGGGTCGCCGGCAGCGTACCGCCGTTCAACACAATGTTGATCAACGAGGTGGCATCCGCCGTCTGCAACACCGGGTTGCCCGCCAACGCCGGGAATACCCGGGTGTAGCCATGGCCATCGGTGCGGTGGCACGCCGCGCAGTTGTCGATATACACCGATGCCCCCGGCTTGCTGTCATCGCCTTTCCACAGCGCATCGGCGACCTGCTTGTCGTACTGGTGCGGCTGATCCTTGGGATCCACCGCCGGCAGGCTCTTGAGATAGCGGGCGATAGCCGTCAGGTCATCTTCCGACATGTACTGCATGCTGTGGACCACAACGTCGCTCATGCCGCCAAACACTGCGCTGCGATCACTGCGGCCGGTCTTGAGGAATTGCACCAGCTGTTCCTCGCTCCAACCGCCCAGGCCGTCCTTGTGATCGCCCCGCAGGCTCTTGGCAATCCAGCCTTCCAGCGGTGCGCTGCCGGAAAGGAAAGCGCTGCCGTCCGACGCACTCAGGGATTTTTCCTGCATGGTCAGCGCCCGTGGCGTATGGCAGGCACCACAGTGGCCAAGTCCTTCCACCAGATACGCGCCACGGCTGATCACCGGGTCCGCGCCCGCTTGGGCCTGATAGTCCTCGACCTTGGGCGCGAACATCCAGCGCCAACCGGCCAACGGCCAACGCATGCTCAACGGCCAGGGAATGTCGCTGTCCTTGTTAGCTTGCGCCACCGGTTCTACGCCCTTCATGAAGTACGCGTACAGCGCCTGCATGTCGCTTTCGCTGACCCGCGCATAAGACGGATAGGGCATCGCCGGGTAAAGGGTACTACCGTTCTTGGCGACGCCATGGCGCACGGCCTGGTCGAAGTCCTCGAAGCTGTAGTCGCCCAGGCCGGTTTTATCCGGGGTGATGTTGGTGGAGTAAATAGTGCCAATCGGGGTTTCCATCGGCAGGCCACCGGCGAACGGCTTGCCGCCCTTGGCGGTGTGACAGGCCACGCAGTCACCGGCGCGCGCCAGGTATTCGCCCTGTTTGACCAGGTCGGTTTCAGCCGCACTTACCGAGCAGCTGCTGATCAAGGCGAGGGAGGCAATAACAAATGCTTTCATGGTCATCGCTCCTTATGCCTGAACCAGTGGGCCGGGGTTTTTCAGATACTGCTCGCGAATCGCCCGCGCCGACCAGTAGGTCAACGCCGCCACCAGACCCGTAGGGTTGTAGCCCAGGCCTTGTGGGAACGCGGAAGCGCCCGGGACAAACACGTTGTGTACGTCCCAGCACTGCAAGTAGCGGTTCAAGGCACTGGTTTTCGGGTCGGTGCCCATGATCGCGCCACCATTGAGGTGGGTAGTCTGATAGGACGCGGTGTTGAAATGCTCGCCCACCTTTTTGCCCAGCAAGGCGATCGCCTTGGGGTTCATCGCTTCGGCGATCTTGCTCATTTTGTCGACCATGAAGCGGTTCATCTTGATGTCGTTTTCCTGCCAGTCGAAGGTCATGCGCAGCAGCGGCATGCCATAGGCATCGCGGTAAACCGGGTCAAGATCGAGGTAGTTGCCACGGTAGGATTGATGGGCGCCGTGAGCATCCATCGACACCTGGTGGGTGTAGTAATCAGCCGTGGCGCGCTTCCACGCGCTGCCCCAGGCCGGCGTGCCCGGCGGGTTTGAGGTGCCAGCAATCGGCCGGCTGCCTGCCTGGTTGACCCACATTGGCGAGCCGCCCACAAAGCCGTGAGGCCCGTGGTCGAAGTTGTCCGCGTTGAAGTCATCGATCGCCACGCCATTGCCGCCGGCACCGATGAAGTTGTTGGTGTGCACGTCCTTATCGAAGAACGCCTTGATGGTGGCCATGTTCTGGTAGGCGAAGTTCCGGCCCACCACGCCCTCGCCGGAGATCGGGTCGTAGGGTTTGCCAATGCCCGACAGCAGCATCAGGCGCACGTTGTTGAACTGGAAGGAACCGAGGATCACCAGGTCCGCTGGCTGCTCGCATTCCCGCCCTTGAGCGTCGACATACGTCACGCCGGTCGCCTTGCGCTTGGAGCTGTCGAGATTGACCTTCAGCACGTGGGAATTGGGCCGCAGCTCGAACTTGGGCTCCAGCCGCAATGCCGGCAGGATATTCACGTTCGGAGAAGCCTTGGAATACATGTAGCAGACATAACCGCTGCAAAAGCCGCAGAAGTTGCACGGCCCCATCTGCGCACCGTAGGGATTGGTGTAAGGACCCGACGTATTCGCGGAAGGCAGGTTATAGGGTTTGTAGCCCACGGCCGTGGCGGCCTTCTGGAACAGCTGTGCGGAGACTGTGTTCTTCTGCGATTCCAGCGGGAAGTGATTGGAGCGATCCGGCGCGTAAGGGTTGCCACCCTTGCCTTCGCCTACCAACTGCCCCTTCACCGTCCAGGCCTGCCCGGAGGTGCCGAAGACTTTCTCGGCATAGTCGAAGAACGGCTCCAGCTCCTCATAGCTGACGCCGAAATCCTGGATGGTCATGTCCTTGGGAATGAAGTTTTTCCCGTAGCGCTCTTCGTAATGGCTACGCATGCGCAACTCGATCGGGTCCACCCGGAAGTGCACGCCGGACCAGTGCAGACCGGCACCGCCAACACCGTTACCGGGCAGGAAGGCGCCGAGTTGGCGGTTGGGCATGGCGACGTCATTCACACTATGGCGAATGGTCACGGTTTCCTTGGAGATGTCCTGAAAGAGCTTTTTACGCACGCTGTAGGTCAGTTCGTCGATGACCTGGGGATAGTTGCCGTCCGGGTAGGTATCCTGCATCGGGCCGCGCTCCAGCGCTACCACGTTGAGGCCCGCTTCCGTCAGCTCCTTGGCCATGATCGCGCCAGTCCAGCCGAAGCCGACGATCACCGCATCCACTTTCTTCATGATGGTCGCCACGTTTATGCCCTCTCGCCACGGATCGATACAGCCGGGAAGGGGTATTGCTCGTTGCGTTCAACCCAATCCATGAAATCGGCGCGGGCGCCGGGGAAGCCGATCATGGTCCAGCCGACCATCCCTTTGTTGCCACCGTGGACCGGGTCGCAGAAGAACCCTTCCTTGGTGTTTTGCAGCAACAGATTGAAAAAAATCTTCGGCGGTACGCTGTCGAATTGCGCGTCGCCAGCCTCCAGGCGCTGCAACAATTTGTCCTGGGTAGCGCTGTCTTGCTCGGCAAATAGCTTACCGTTCATCGCTTTCGACCAGGCATCCGTGGCAGCAATGCCCAGGCGATAGATCTCCTTGGGCACCAATTTGCTCTGCCAGCCCATTTCAGGCGGCGCGTCGGCATTGAACGGGCCTTGCATGAACCACAGGGCACCCGCCGCGTACGGCGTGTTCATCTGACGATCAATGTATTCCGGCGCGCCGGCTTCCTGGGCGCCTGGGCCTTGGTCGTCCGCCGGGATCAGGCGGGCAACGGCCGCGTTGATAAAAGCCCATTCCTCGGCAGTGAAATAGCTCGGCTCATAGGCCTTGCTGCTGACAGGCGCCTTTTCAGGGCTGGCTTGAGCCGGCTCGGGAACCGCCATCAGCATCGAACCGCCCAGGCCCGTGCTGGCGACAGTGACCACGGGGATCAAGGTCAAGGATTTGCGCAAAAACTCACGCCGGGGGTTGTCTTGATCTTGATCAGACATGGTGGCACCTCATCATGTGGTCACGGATTTATCAGCCGCTTCGGGGAGCGGCTTATAGTTTTGGCAGCAAATGGGATCCAAAGGACCCAAAAGGATAGAACACGGCAGAAATCAATAGTTACAAAGGATAGCAGGCTAAGGATCGAGGGGAATCGATTCAGCGGGAAAAAAATAGCGGGCGTTCACGATTCTTTGACGAGTGCCTCACGAGGCATTGATCCGCTGTAGGCGAATCTGTGCCCCATCAGCCATTTCCCTATTCGGTTACATCGCCCATGTTCAATCACCAATTGCTGCCTGCCATCAGCCTGGCATTCATGGCGCTGTTTACCACCGTCCAAGCGCACGCCGACGACACTGCTTCCATTCGCTCACTGGAATGGGCCCAGCCAGTGGGAAGCCAATACAACCTGTATCAGATGTCGCCCACCCTCTATCGCAGCGCGCTACCGGATAGCAGCGCCGTTCCTGTCCTGGAAAAACTCAAGATCGGTACGGTCATCAACTTCCTGCCCGAATCTGATGCCAACTGGCTGAAGTCGTCTGATATCAAGCAAGTGCAACTGACCTACCGAACCAACCATGTCGACGACACCGATGTACTGGAAGCCCTGCGCGCCATTCAGGACGCACAAGCCAACGGCCCGGTGTTGATGCATTGCAAGCACGGCTCGGATCGCACCGGGTTGATGGCGGCGATGTATCGAGTGGTGGTTCAGGGGTGGAGTAAAGAGGAAGCGCTGAACGAAATGACGCTCGGTGGCTTTGGAGCCAGCAAAGGCTTCAAGGACGGCGTTCGCTACATGATGAAGGCTGATATCGACAAGCTACGCACAGCGTTGGCCAATGGCGATTGCAGCACCAGCGCCTTTGCACTGTGCTCGATGAAAAGCTGGCTGAACACCGCGGACAACGCCAAGGACGTGGCGGCAGAAAAAACCGCCCTGGTGATCACCCCCTGAGCCATCAGCTCAGGGGGCACATGCCGGTCAGTCTTTTTTCAGCTTCGGATTGGGGAAGAACTGCACCGCCTGCACCTTGGGATCCGGTGCTTTCAATGCCGACGTATTGACCCGCGTGCCCAATTCCTTGGGCACTGACAGACCTTGTTCATTCAGCGTGTCGGAATAGCCGCAAGCCACACACTCGCGATGTGGCACATCGTCTTCGCTCCACATCATCAACTTGTCCGGCTCGCTGCACGCCGGGCAGACTGCCCCGGCGATAAAGCGTTTTTTGGTTTTCACAGGCGCTTCACTCATGCTGCCGCGTCCTCACTCAGGCCGCTGTGGCGCAAGAGTGCGTCAATCGAGGGCGCACGTCCGCGGAAGTCGACGAACAGCACCATCGGTGCCTGTGAACCGCCACGGGCCAGGATCGCTTCGCGGAACGCCCGGCCAGTCTCGGCATTGAGCACGCCGTCTTCTTCGAACTTGGAGAAGGCATCCGCCGACAGCACTTCCGCCCACTTGTAGCTGTAGTAACCCGCAGCGTAACCGCCCGCGAAGATATGCGCGAAGCTGTTGGGGAAGCGGTTGTAGGCGGGCGGACGCATCACCGACACCTCATCACGCACGCCTTCCAGCACCTGCAGCACACTGCGGCCATCACCGTGGGTAGCGTGCAGCTCGAAGTCGAACAGCGAGAACTCCAACTGGCGAACCATCATCAGGCCGGACTGGAAATTCTTCGCGGCGAGCATTTTTTCCAGCAGATCCTGAGGCAGCGGCTCACCGGTTTCATAGTGGCCGGAAATCAGCGCCAGGCCTTCCGGTTCCCAGCACCAGTTCTCCATGAACTGGCTTGGCAACTCCACCGCATCCCAGGCCACGCCGTTGATGCCGGACACGCCAGCGTGCTCGACACGGGTCAACAGGTGATGCAGGCCGTGGCCGAATTCGTGGAACAGCGTGGTCACTTCATTGTGGGTCAGCAGGGCAGGCTTGCCGCTGTCGGCCGGGGTGAAGTTGCACACCAGGTTGGCCACCGGGCTTTGCAGCACGCCATCAAGGGTGCGGCGACGATCACGGGCGCCGTCCATCCAGGCCCCGCCGCGCTTGTTGGCGCGGGCGTACAGGTCGAAGAAGAAGCGGCCGACGTGCTGGCCGTTTTCCTTGATTTCGAACAGGCGAACGTCCGGGTGCCAGGTGTCGAAGCCTTTCTGCTCGGCGATTTCGATGCCGTACAGGCGCTGCACGATAGCGAACAGGCCGCCGAGCACCTTGTCGATCGGGAAGTAGGCGCGCAGGGCTTCCTGGGAAACGCTGTAACGCTGTTCGCGCAGTTTTTCGCCATAGAAGCCGCTGTCCCAGCTTTGCAGGTCCGGGCAGCCTTGTTCGGCGGCGTAGGTCTTGAGCTGTTGCAGGTCCTGGGTGGCGAACGGCTTGCTGCGCTTGGCCAGGTCTCGCAGGAAGCTCAGCACCTGGTCGCTGGACTCGGCCATTTTGGTGGCCAGGCTCAGTTCGGAGAACGAGGCGAAGCCCAGCAGTTGAGCGAGCTCCTGACGCAGGTCGAGGAGCTGTTCCATGACCGGGCCGTTATCGTTCTGACCGGCATTCGGGCCTTGGTCCGACGCACGAGTGCAGTAGGCGGCGTAGATTTCTTCACGCAGGGCGCGGTCGTGGGCGTAGGTCATCACCGCGTAGTAGCAGGGGAATTCCAGGGTGATCAGCCAGCCGTCCAGGCCTTTGGCCTGGGCAGCCGCAGCCATTTGCGCCTTGGACGAATCGGTCAGGCCGGCGAGGGTCGCTTCGTCGGTGACGTGCTTGGTCCAGGCCTGGGTGGCGTCGAGCAATTGGTTGGAGAACTTGCTGCCCAGTTCGGAGAGTTTGCTCTGCACTTCGGCATAACGTTTTTGCTGCTCAGGCGGCAAATCGATACCCGACAGGCGGAAGTCCCGCAGGGAGTGTTCCAGAATGGTTTTTTGCGCCACGTCGAAGCCGGCGGCTTCCGGGCTGTTGGCCAGGGCTTCGAAGGCCTGGAACAGCTCGCGGTTCTGGCCCATCTCGGTGGAGTAGGCACTCAATGCCGGCAGGCAAGCCTCGTAGGCTTCGCGCAGTTCGGTGCTGTTGCACACGGCGTTCAGGTGGCTGACCGGGCTCCAGGCAGCGCCCAGGCGGTCATTGAGTTCGTCCATGGCCAGGACCAGGCCGGCCCAGGTCGGATTTTTACCCTGGCTTTGCAGGATGCCTTCGATGGCGACGCGGTTGTCGGCGAGGATCTGTTCGATGGCCGGCTGTACGTGCTCGGCACGGATCGCCGAGAACGGCGGCAGGTCGTAGGGCTGCAGAAGAGGGTTGTTCGCGCTCACGGTTGGCACCTTGGCTGAAGAAACATGTAAGAACAAAGATGGGGCCATCTTAATTACAATCAACGCCCACCGCAGCTATCAGCAGAAGAGAGAGAGCCTATCGTGACCCTTCGCACCTACCAGAATCACACGCCGGCCTTGGCCGCCGGGGCTTTCGTCGATGCATCGGCGGTGGTGATCGGCGACGTCGAAATCGGCGCCGACAGCTCGGTATGGCCGCTGACGGTAATCCGCGGCGACATGCACCGCATCCGCATCGGTGCGCGCACCAGCGTGCAGGATGGCTGCGTGCTGCACATTACCCACGCCGGGCCCTTCAATCCTGATGGTTTCCCGCTGTTGATCGGCGACGATGTGACCATTGCCCACAAAGTCATGCTGCATGGCTGCACGGTGGGCAATCGGATTCTGATCGGCATGGGCAGCATTGTGATGGACGGCGCCGTGGTGGAAGACGATGTGATCATCGGCGCCGGCAGCCTGGTGCCGCCAGGCAAGAAACTCGAGAGCGGTTTTTTGTATGTCGGCAGCCCGGTTAAACAAATCCGCCCGCTGACTGACAAGGAGCGGGCGTTTTTCACCTACAGCGCCGCGAACTACGTGAAGCTCAAAGACCTGCACCTGGCCGAAGGCTTCGACCAATGACAAGGACACCCATGCATTACCAAACCGTTCTGTTCGACCTCGATGGCACCCTCACCGATCCGCGCGAAGGCATCACCCGCTCGATCCAGTACGCCCTCGCCAAACTGGGGATCGACGAGCCGGACCTGACCAAGCTTGAGCACTTCATCGGCCCGCCGCTGCTGCAAGCATTCATGCAGTTCTATGGCTTCGACGAAGCCAAGGCGTGGGAGGCGGTGAATTTTTACCGCGAGCGCTTCAAGGTCACCGGCCTGTACGAAAACCGCGTATTCGACGGCGTGATGCCGCTGCTTGAGGACTTGAATGGCCAGGGTCGCCAGCTGTATGTGGCCACGTCCAAGCCTTGGGTGTTCGCCCGTGAAATCGCCCGGCATTTTGATTTCGCCAAACACTTCAAGGTGATCTACGGCAGCGAGCTGGACGGCACCCGCACCAATAAGGTCGAGCTGATCGCCCACCTGATGGCCGAAGAAGGCCTGGACCCGGCCAGTACCTTGATGATTGGCGACCGCAAGCACGACCTGATCGGGGCCCGCAGCAATGGGATGGATGCGGCGGCGGTGGGTTACGGGTTTGGCAGCCGTGAGGAGCTGAGTGCCGAGGCGCCGACCTGGCATTTTGAAACATTGGCCGAGATGCATCAGGCGTTTTTGCAACGGCCTTGAATGCGCTATCGCAGGCAAGCCAGCTCCCACATTTGATCACGGTCGGCCAAGACAACTCAGTCAAATGTGGGAGCCGGGCTTGCCCGCGATGAGGCCCTACCGGCCAACCACTTGCCCGGATCCCTCCAACGCCCTCAGGGCCGCCTTGCGCTGATCCACCGGCAACCCGCCCAGCTTCTCCACCGCCGCAAAAAACTTCGGCCAATCGCCGCCTTCCTGCCGGAACAACGCGGCGAACGCCGGTACCCACTGGTCATACAGCCCAAACGGCAGCAACCTTGCGTTGTTCATCGGCAGGTTGATCCAGGCGTCATAACGCTTGTCGCCACCCCACTGGCTATCGCGCATGTGCCGGTAGTCACGGCGCAGGCGTTCGAATTCAGCCGCCTTGGTCTGGCGCATGGCACCTGCCGCCAGCGGCTGGGTATACAGCTGCTCGAGGCGTTTGCGGGTGTCGAGCACCAGCCGGGTGAACTGGTCGCGCTGTTTCAACGACGACTCGCTGGCTGGCGGCAAGCCACGGGCCGCGCGCCATTGCCGGGTGCCTTCCTGCTCGACGAAGGTGGCGTACGACTCGTTGAACTCGGTGTCGTCCTTCACATAAAACCGCTGATGCGCCAACTCATGAAAAATCAGCGTGGCCAGGCGCTCATCGCCCCAGCTCATCATCGAACTCATGATCGGGTCATTGAACCAGCCGAGGGTGGAGTAGGCCTCCACGCCACCAATCGACACGTCCATGCCTTGCTGCTTCAGCAACGCCGCCTGGCCGCGTGCGGCGCCCTGGTTGTAGTAACCGCGATAGGCCACGCACCCGGCAATCGGGAAGCAGTGGGTTTGCGGCGACAGGGAAAATTCAGGCGTGGCGAAGACGTTCCAGACCACATAAGGGCGGCCAATGTCCGCATACAGACGGTAACTCTGGTTGTCCGGCAGGTGCAGGTGCTCGCTGGCAAAGGTGCGGGCTTTCTGCGACTGCGCCAAGTGGTCCCGCAGCACCTGTGGCCGGGACGGGTCGGCGATGACCTCGGAGACCGGCTCCCGGGCCCGCAGCAATTGCCATTGGCCGTCTGCCAGTTGGCTGTAATAACTGACGCTGGAGCAGCCACTGAGCAACAGCAGCATCAACCCGGGAAGTAAACGCCTGACCATTAAAACCTCTCGCAGGTGACTATCCCGCCAGACTATCTCGCCTGTGGGGAATTTTTCCATGGCGTGGCGTGTTTATACTCATAGGGAGCGTGCCGCCGAACGCAGCCGCTTAAAAACCATTCCTACCGTTGAGTGCTTAACATGCGTCAGCTACTGCTTCCCATCGCTGCAGTCCTTCTCAGTGCCTGTACGTCGACGCCGCTACCGGCGGTTGATCCGCAGCAAGCCTGGGTTGACTTCGCCACCCCGACACCCGGCGCCAAGCTGGTGATGGCGCAACGCCTGGACGGAAAAAACCTGAACGACGGGCGCTTCTTCCAGGTGCCGCCTGGCAGCCATGAGCTGATGGTGCGTTTTGATTTCGAGGTGCCTACCGGTGGCAGCTTCGGCGGGATGGGCCAAACCACCGACCGAACCTGCTTCATGACCCTGCAATACGACCGTTTCGAGGCAGGCCAGCGCTATCGCCTGGAAGGGCGCTCACTGGGCTACAACCCGAATATCCGGCTGTACAACAAAGCGGGTCAGTTACTGGCGGAAGAACGTAGCGTCAACTGCATCTGATCAGTCGTTGTTCTTCTGGTAGACGATGGCCTTCGTGCCGTTCTCACAGCTGCCGACAACCATGGCGCTGTCGTGCTTGTCGGCTTCTTCCTTGCTGACGATTTCGAGGGTGTAGGACGGAACGGCATTCGCCTGGATTTTGACCTCGATCTCTTTCCTGAGCTCTTCACAGTCTTTCGGCGCGGCCAGCGCCGACGTGGCCAGTGCACCGCAGATAACCGCCAAGGCAATACGTTTCATGTGTGAAGCTCCCTGAATGCACGCGCACGGGTGTGCGCTAAGTCTGCATCGGCTATTCGACCACATTTGCACCTGCAGGAGCGAGCAAGCTCGCCCCTGCAAGAGGGTTGCATCAACTAATCAGCGTGCCATCCAGGGTAATGGTTGCATTCAGTACCTTGGACACCGGGCATCCTTCCTTGGCCTTTTTGCTCAGTTCATCAAACTGCGCCTGACTGGCGCCCGGGATCTTTGCCTTGAGGGTCAGGTGCACGGCAGTAATCGCAAAGCCACCGTCCACTTGGTCCAGGGTCACTTCGGCCTGGGTGTCGATGCTGTCGGCCTTGAGCCCGGCGTCGCCGAGAATCATGGAAAAGGCCATGGAGAAACAACCGGCATGGGCCGCGCCGATCAGTTCTTCAGGGTTGGTGCCCTTGCCACCTTCGAAACGGGCCTTGAAGCCGTAGGGCGCTTCGCGCAGCACGCCAGTTTCCGTGGAAATGGAACCCAGGCCAGTCTTCAGGTCGCCTTCCCAATGCGCGGATGCTTTTTTAACGATACTCATAGCGGTCTCCTCGAACGGTGGTTTTGCGTCAGTAAGGGTTCTGAGGATAGACGCCACGGCAAAGTTCATCTTGTCGGAGAAACCTAGCAATTAAGTAGGAAATTTCACCATCGCTATTGAATCTCGGGTATATGCCCTCATTGCATAGACATGCACATGAAGCGGCAGGTTTTGGTTCGTCTTAGAAGCCTGCGCCCCCATTGGAGAAGCAGGCTTATGAAATCGCTGTCCGACGTAAAGTTCTCGACCCTCGACCTCGTGCCAGTGCGCGCCAACGGCAGTCCGGCGCAGTCGCTGCGCAATTCCCTGGACCTGGCCCAGCACGTGGAAAAATTCGGCTACAACCGTTTCTGGGTGGCCGAACACCACAATATGGACGGTATCGCCAGCTCGGCGACCTCAGTATTGCTGGGTTATCTGGCGGGCGGCACCTCGACGATTCGTGTCGGTTCCGGTGGCGTGATGCTGCCCAACCACGCGCCGTTGGTGATCGCCGAGCAATTCGGCACCCTGGAAAGCCTGTACCCGGGCCGTATCGATTTGGGCCTGGGCCGCGCGCCCGGCTCCGACCAGATTACCGCCCGCGCCCTGCGCCGTGAACGCTCCGGCAGCGCCGATGATTTCCCGGAAGACGTGGCTGAACTGATGGCCTACCTCGGCCCGCGCACTCCGGACCAGCGAGTGATCGCCGTACCCGGCACCGGCACCAACGTCCCTGTATGGCTATTGGGTTCCAGCCTGTTCAGTGCGCAACTGGCAGGTGAGCGCGGTTTGCCTTACGCCTTTGCCTCACATTTCGCGCCGCGCCTGATGCATGAAGCGATTCGCGTCTACCGCAACCACTTCAAGCCTTCGGCCGTGCTGGACAAGCCCTACGTGATGCTCGGCATCCCCCTGGTGGCCGCCGATACGGATGAACAGGCTGATTACCTGGCTACGTCGGTGTACCAGCGAATCCTCGCGTTGATGCGCGGGCAAAGCCTGGTGCAGCGCCCGCCGGTCAAGACCATGGACGGCTTGTGGCTGCCCCATGAGAAAGACGCTGTAGGCAGTTTCCTTGGCCTGGCCATGGTGGGCAGCCCGCAGAAGATCCGCGCCAAACTGGAGGTGCTGGTGGAGCAAACTGGCGCTGATGAGCTGATCTTCACCTGTGACCTGTACGAACATGCCGACCGGATCCATTCCTACGAGCTGCTGGCCCAGATCATGAAGGGCTGAATCGCAGGCGTAAAAAAACCGACGCACTTGCGTCGGTTTTTTACGTCTGCAACACGGGATCACCCGCGCTTGTAGGCGATTTCCTTGGTACCGGCTTCACAGCTGCCGACAACCGTGTGGTCACTAGGTGCAGCACCTTTGTCCACGATTTCCAGGGAGTAGCCTGAAGCGCCTTTAGCGTCGATTTTTGCCGCAATCTCGCTTTTCAGCTCTTCACAAGGCTTGCCCGCCGCCAGGGCTGTGCCCGCAATGCTCAACAAACCTACCGCCAACAAAAAGTTCTTCATCCGTCACTTCCTTGGGTTGATCGAAAGGAAGCACGTCGCCGCTCGTCACGCCGACGTGCCTAAAGGTTGTAGCGGAGTTTATGGCAATCGGCCAGCGCGCAAGTTCAACCGGCTCAGTCAACTACTGGCAATTCGGAACCCCACTTTGAGGGTGACCTGGAAATGCGCGGCCTTGCCGTCCTTGATATGACCGCGGGTTTCGGTCACTTCAAACCACTCCAAGTGCTTGATGCTCTTGTAGGCTTCAGCCAAGGCATTGTTGATGGCGTCCTCGATGCTGGTGGTGGAAGAGCCCACCAGTTCGACTTTCTTGTAGGTGTGATGATCACTCATAAGGTTTTCTCCTGGGGTCGTTAATGAAGCCTAGCAGTGAATTCTCGTACTGCTTCTGGCGACTATTCCCATACGAAAGTTCAGATTTACTGCACTTTCTGAAACCGCCGCAGTCGGAAACAACACACGCCACTCAATCACTCCAGGAGAGCCCACATGGCCAACACCTCTTTACGCAAAGCGTCATTGGAAAGCATGGAAGCCGAGATTTCGAGCCTGCTCAAATCTTTGGAAAGCCTCAAGGACGATGCCTCTGACGAGTCGCGCAAAACCTTGAAGGCCCTGAAAAGCAATGCCGAGAATGCCCTCAAGCATTCCCGTCACCTGATCAGCGATGCCTATGAAGAAAGCAAAGTCAAAATCCGCGAAACCGGTGTTGCGACACGGGACTACGCGCAAGAGCACCCATGGACTACCGCTGGCGTCGCCGTTGGCGCGCTGGGCCTGCTGGCGGCTTACTTGCTGTGCAAACGCGGCGACTAAACAACCTGGCGCACAAGCTCAGCCTTGAGCCACTGCGCCAGTTGCCGGGCGCGCCCATCCGCGGCGCGCTTGGGTAGCCACAACGCCAGTTGCGCCGGGGTTTCACTGAAACCCCACGGCGCGACCAGGCGACCCGCTCGCAGGTCCTCTGCCACCAGCGGTTCTGGCGCAATCGCCACCCCCAGCCCCGCCACCGCCGCCTCCAGCAAATAATACAAATGCTCGAACCCCTGACCGTACTTCAACGCGCCAGCGTCGATCCCATGGTGCTGCGCCCAACTGGGCCAGGCTTGCGGGCGTGATGTGGTGTGCAAAAGGGCTTCATTCAGCAGCGCTTCGGCAGGTGCCTGGCGCAAACGCTCGTAATGGGCAAATCGCGGGCTCATGACCGGGCCGATGCGCTCGCTGGCCAATTCGTACACCTGCATATCCGCCGGCCATGGCGGCTCAGCGAACACCAGCAGCGCGTCCAACCCGGGGCGGCGCGGGTCGAGGTCGCCTTCGCCCGCCGACAGGTGCAGGCGCAAATCCGGCAGATCCGCGTTCAGGCGCCCCAAACGCGGAATAAACCAGCGCGCCAGCAGACTGCCGGAGCAGCCGAGCACAAACGGTGCGTCTGCGCTGCTTTGTGTGAGTTCTGCGCAGGTGTCCCTCAGACGCTCGAACGCCTCAAAACTCGCATCTCGCAGGCGGATGCCGGCATCTGTGAGTTTGAGGCCGCGCCCGTCCTTGACGAACAGGCTGACGCCGAGGTGTTCTTCCAACACCTTGAGCTGCCGGCTGACCGCGCCATGGGTCACGTGCAGTTGCTCAGCGGCCTGGCTGACGCTGTTCAGGCGTGCAGCCGCCTCGAAAGCGCGCAAGGCGTTCAGGGGTGGGAGGTCTCGGCTCATCTGTGAGTTTTCCTGACAGGTTGTGGCGATCTTATCGGTTTTCACGTGCAAGCGTCAGGGGTAGAGTGACCGTCATTGCCTCTTACACATTTTCTACCTGGAGCGTCCCATGACTCAGACCCAGACCGATTTACGCAACGGCCCAGACGCCAATGGCCTGTTTGGTTCGTTCGGCGGCCGCTACGTGGCGGAAACCCTGATGCCGTTGATCCTTGACCTGGCCCGCGAATACGAAGCGGCCAAAATCGATCCGGCCTTCAACGAAGAACTGGCCTACTTCCAGCGCGACTACGTTGGACGCCCAAGCCCGCTGTACTTCGCCGAACGCCTGACCGAGTTCTGCGGCGGCGCCAAGATCTACCTCAAGCGCGAAGAGCTGAATCACACCGGCGCCCACAAGATCAACAACTGCATCGGCCAGATCCTGCTGGCGCGGCGCATGGGTAAAAAGCGCATCATCGCCGAGACCGGCGCCGGCATGCACGGTGTGGCCACCGCCACCGTGGCCGCGCGTTTTGGCCTGCAATGCGTGATCTACATGGGCACCACCGACATCGAGCGCCAGCAGGCCAACGTATTCCGCATGAAGCTGCTGGGCGCTGAAGTGATCCCGGTAGTCGCAGGCACCGGCACCCTGAAAGACGCGATGAACGAAGCCCTGCGCGACTGGGTGACCAACGTCGACAGCACCTTCTACCTGATCGGCACCGTGGCCGGTCCGCACCCGTACCCAGCCATGGTTCGCGACTTCCAGGCCGTGATCGGCAAGGAAACCCGTACCCAACTGCAGGCCCAGGAAGGCCGTCTGCCCGACAGCCTGGTGGCGTGCATCGGCGGCGGTTCCAACGCCATGGGCCTGTTCCACCCGTTCCTGGATGACACCAGCGTCGAAATCATCGGCGTTGAAGCGGCCGGCTACGGCATCGAAACCGGCAAACACGCGGCCAGCCTCAACGGCGGCGTACCGGGTGTGCTCCACGGCAACCGCACCTTCCTGTTGCAGGACGACGATGGCCAGATCATCGACGCCCACTCGATTTCCGCCGGCCTGGACTACCCGGGCATCGGCCCTGAACACGCCTGGTTGCACGACATCGGGCGCGTCCAGTACACCTCGGTGACCGACGACGAAGCCCTCGACGCCTTTCACAAATGCTGCCGCCTGGAAGGGATTATTCCTGCACTGGAAAGCGCCCACGCCCTGGCTGAAGTGTTCAAACGCGCACCGACCTTGCCGAAGGATCACCTGATGGTGGTCAACCTGTCCGGCCGTGGCGACAAAGACATGCAAACCGTGATGCACCACATGGAACACTCTTCACAAGAGCCATCCCAGCAGGAGAAACACTGATGAGCCGCCTGCAAACACGTTTTGCGCAACTGAAAGAACAAAACCGCGCCGCCCTGGTGACCTTCGTCACCGCCGGCGACCCGGGTTATGACACCTCGCTGGCGATTCTCAAGGGCTTGCCTGCGGCCGGCGCCGACGTGATCGAGCTGGGCATGCCGTTCACCGACCCGATGGCCGACGGCCCGGCGATTCAACTGGCCAACATCCGGGCGCTGACCGCCAAGCAGAACCTCACGAAAACCCTGCAAATGGTTCGCGAGTTCCGCGAGGGCAACAGCGACACGCCGCTGGTGCTGATGGGCTACTTCAACCCGATCCACATGTACGGCGTGCCACGCTTCATCAGCGATGCGAAAGAAGCCGGCGTCGACGGCCTGATCGTGGTCGACATGCCTCCGGAACATAACGGCGAGCTGTGCGACCCGGCCCAGGCTGCCGGTATCGACTTTATCCGCCTGACCACCCCGACCACCGACGACGTGCGCCTGCCGACCGTGCTCAACGGCAGCTCCGGGTTTGTGTACTACGTCTCGGTGGCCGGTGTGACCGGTGCCGGCGCCGCGACCCTGGAACACGTCGAAGAAGCCGTGACCCGCCTGCGTCGGCATACCGACCTGCCGATCAGCATCGGTTTTGGTATCCGCACCCCGGAGCAGGCCGCTGCAATTGCCCGCCTGGCAGACGGTGTGGTGGTGGGTTCGGCACTGATCGATCACATCGCCAACGCCAGCAATGATCAGCAGGCCATCGACGGTGTATTGACCCTGTGCTCGGCGCTTTCGGAAGGTGTGCGCAACGCCCGTAAGTAAGCGGCTCGTAAGCGGTAGGTAAAGTTCCTGATACAGAGGAATCATGCTGGCAAATCAGCACCTAAACTGACAAGACCAAGGGATTTCGGACCCGGTTCGAAATCCCTTTTTGTTGTTTGTGCAGTTGAGGAAACCCCTGATGAAGATGCCTAAACGTGTGATAGCCGGTCTGGGTGTGCTGTTGCTCGGCGCCAGCGCCCTGGTGCAAGCCGCACCGTACGACCAAGGTGGCGGACCTGACCGTGGCGGCCCTCAAGGCCAACAGAACGATCACCGTGGCGATGACCGCCGCGGGCCCCAGGACAATCACCGTGGCGGGCCTCCTCAGGACTTCGGCCCTGTTCGGCAAGTGATCCGCGATAACCATGGCGACTTCCGCCGTGGTGCTCCGCCGCCTCCCGGCATCCACCTGGTGCGCGGCCAGCGCCTGCCGCCGAACTACTACGGCGAGCGTCTGGACCCTCGGGCTCTGTCGCATCTGCCGCAATATCCTGGCTACGAATGGCGCCGCTCGGGCGGGGACATCGTGCTGATCGCGATTGGCACCAGCATCGTCTACCAGATTCTGGATGGCGCGCTGTACTAGTAACTCCCTGTAGGAGCGAGCTTGCTCGCGAAAAACGTTAACGATAACGCGGGGGCATCTGACACCCCGCGGCGCTCTCAGGTTTTTCGCGAGCAAGCTCGCTCCTACAGTTCTATACGCTCGACCTTGCCGACCAGCAAGATGTAGGACAACGCCCCCAGCAACGCCAGCACCGCGATATAGGTAATCGCCGGTGCAAACGAATCCCCTGTCGCCAGAAAGCCAATCACAATCGGCGTGGTAATCGCCGACAGATTGCCGATGAAGTTAAACACCCCACCCGTCAGCCCCAGCAATCTTGCCGGCGCCAGGGTCGACACCAGCGACCAGGTAATGGACGCCAGGCCGTTGCCGAAAAACGCCACCGCCAGAAACGCAATCACCCACGCCGTGGAGTCAACAAAGTTGGCGCCGATGATTGCCGTGGAAATCAACAGCCCGCCAATGATCGGCAACTTGCGCGCAAACCCCACCGACGCTCCCCGGCGAATCAGCCAGTCGGAAAACAGCCCCGAACACAGCACCCCGACAAACGCCGCCAGAAACGGCAGCGACGCCAGCAGGCCGGACTTGATGAAGTCCATGCCGCGATATTTCACCAGGTAGGTCGGGAACCACGTCAGGAAAAACCACAGCGTGGAGTTCAGGCAGAACTGCCCCAGGTAGATACCCCACAGCTTGCGCTTGCTCAGCACGATGCCGAGGTCGACCCAACTGAATGGCGCCTTGGCCGCCTGCGCCTGGATGTCCACCAACCCGCCACCTTCGCGGATCAGCTCGATTTCCGCCGCATTGGCACCTTTGAAATCACGTGGCTCGCGGTACACGGCGTACCAGATCAGCGCCCACACAATGCCCACGCCACCGGTGGCGACAAACACCATGTGCCAGCCAAAGGTGTGTTGCAGCCAGGCCAATACCGGCGTGAGAAACGCCAGTCCGACAAACTGCCCGGACGTATAAACACCAATCGCCGTGGCCCGCTCACGCTCAGGGAACCAGGTGGTCACCACGCGGCTGTTGATCGGGTAAGCCGGGGCTTCCAGGGCACCGACCGCCATGCGCAATACGAACAGCGCGATGAAGCTGGCGGCAAAGCCGAGCATCACGGTGGCGATCGACCACAGCAGCAGGGCGACACTGTAGAGAATGCGCGGCGGTACCCGGTCCACCAGCCAGCCGCCGGGGATTTGCATGGCCGCGTAGGTCCAGCCGAACGCGGAGAAAATCAGCCCGACATGCACCGGGTCGATCCCCAACTCGCTCGTCAGGGCCGGGGCGGCAATCGACAGGTTGCTGCGGTCCAGGTAATTGATCACCACGGTGATGAACAGCAGCACCATGATGAAGAAACGCTTTCGGCTGGGCGTGACTAAAGAAGCCTGCCCGGTGAAGGACTCGGATTGCATGGGGGTTGCCTCTTCTTATGGTTATTGAGGACAGGTCTTACTGAAGAAACGCGATCCCTGTGGGAGCTGGCTTGCCTGCGATAGCGGAGTGTCAGTGCCGCAGATGCAAGCTGACTCACCGCTATCGCAGGCAAGCCAGCTCCCACACTGACGGTGTTTCTTCAGGAGGAAATCACCACTCCGCAAAACTGCCATCGGCATGACGCCAGATCGGGTTGCGCCAGCGATGCCCGATGGCCGCGCGCTCGATCACGTATTCCTCGTTGATCTCGATGCCCAGGCCTGGCCCATTGGGGATTTTCACAAAGCCCTGGTCGTAGTCGAAAACGCCCGGATCACGTACGTAATCCAGCAGGTCATTGCTCTCGTTGTAGTGAATGCCCAGGCTCTGTTCCTGGATGAACGCGTTGTAGCAAACCGCATCCAGTTGCAGGCACGCCGCCAGGGCAATCGGGCCGAGCGGGCAGTGCAGGGCGAGGGCCACGTCGTAGGCTTCGGCCATGTTGGCGATCTTGCGGGTTTCGGTGATACCGCCGGCGTGGGAGGCATCCGGCTGGATGATGTCGACATAGCCTTCGCTGAGCACGCGCTTGAAGTCCCAGCGCGAGAACAGCCGCTCGCCAAGGGCAATCGGGGTGCTGGTGAGCGGCGCCAGCTCTTTCAGCGCTTCGTAGTTTTCGCTGAGCACCGGCTCTTCGATGAACATCAGTTTGTAGGGATCGAGCTCCTTCATCAGCACCTTGGCCATGGGCTTGTGCACCCGGCCATGGAAGTCGACGCCGATGCCGACGTTGGGGCCTACCGCATCACGCACGGCGGCGACGTTGGCCAGGGCCTGGTCGACTTTTTCGAAGCTGTCGAGAAATTGCAGCTCTTCGGTGCCGTTCATTTTCACCGCAGTAAAACCACGGGCCACGGCTTCCTTGGCGGCGCGGGCAGTGTCGGCCGGGCGGTCGCCACCAATCCATGAATACACGCGGATTTTGTCGCGCACCTGGCCACCCAGCAGGTCGCTGACCGACACACCGAGAGCCTTGCCCTTGATGTCCCACAGCGCCTGGTCGATGCCGGCGAGGGCGCTCATATGGATCGCGCCGCCACGGTAGAAACCGCCGCGGTAGAGCACCGTCCAGATGTCTTCGATATTGCGTGGGTCTTTGCCGATCAAGTAGTCGGACAGTTCTTCGACGGCGGCGGCTACGGTGTGGGCGCGGCCCTCGACCACAGGTTCGCCCCAACCGGTCACGCCCTGGTCGGTTTCAACCTTGAGGAAGCACCAGCGGGGCGGGACGATGAAGGTGGTCAGTTTGGTGATTTTCATCTTCTTATCTCTCTTGTAGATGGAGAACGCTGATCAGCCCAAGGCGTGCCAGGCCGCGACGTAGGCCTGGGCGTTGCTCGCCACTTGGGCGACGCTCATGCCCGGCTTGAATAACCCGGAGCCCAGGCCGAAGCCTTTGACGCCCGCGTCGAAAAATACCTGCATGTTGTCCGGAGTGATGCCGCCCACCGGCAGCAGCACCGTGCCCGCAGGCAGTACCGCGAGCCAGGCCTTGACCACCGCCGGGCCCATTTGCTCGGCGGGGAAAAGCTTCAGCACGTCGGCGCCTTCGGCCAGCGCGGCAAAAGCTTCGGTGGGCGTGGCCACACCCGGCGAGAGGTACAGACCCGCGGCCTTGGCGGCACGCAGCACCTTGGCATCGCTGTGGGGCATGACGATCACCTGGCCGCCGGCGGCTTTGACTTGATCAACCTGTTCCGGGGTCAGCACGGTGCCGGCGCCGATCAGGCAATCGGCGGGCAGGCTGTCCCGCAGGATGCGGATGCTGGAATAAGGGTCCGGTGAATTGAGCGGCACTTCGATGACCCTGAAGCCTGCGGTGTACAACACCTCGCCGATCGCCAACGCCTCCTCCGGTCGCAGGCCGCGCAGGATCGCGATCAAACCGTTGTGTGTGAGTGCTTGCTTGAGCATGTCGGGCCTCTCGTCAGGTTGCAGGCAGCAGCCCCGCCGCCATGGCCAGCTGCCAAAGGCCACGCTCGGTAGCCTCCTGTGCCAGGGTCACGTGGGGGAAGCCACAAAGTTGGAGTGCACGCTGGTAGCGGGTGCAGAGTTGGGTGGTGCCCACCAGAACGATGTCGCGTTGCTGGGCAGGCTGGCGGGTGCGCAGGCCCATGAGTTCGTGGCCGATCATCAAGCCGGACAAATAGTCGGGCTGCTCCTCGGGCGCCAGCTCGCCGGTCAATCCCAGGGTGCGGGTGCTGAACAAGTTCGACAACAGCCCGGCCTGACCGTCCACCGACA
Source organism: Pseudomonas yamanorum (assembly GCF_900105735.1). NCBI lineage: Bacteria > Pseudomonadati > Pseudomonadota > Gammaproteobacteria > Pseudomonadales > Pseudomonadaceae > Pseudomonas > Pseudomonas yamanorum. Next base: position 3,382,171 of record NZ_LT629793.1, read on the forward strand.
GCGCCACCTGCACGCCGCGATCAAAAGCGGCCGCCTGGAACGCTTCGGAAGGGCGCTGGGTGCGCCCCAAAATGCTGTGTTGGCTGAGCACGGCAAACAGCTCGCCGGTCATGAAGGTGTCAAAGTGGGTGATGCAGCCTTCCACCACCTCCACCCACTTGGAATGGCTGCCCGGCAGGCCGATCAATACGTCGCGCCCGGTATGGGCAGACAGGCTTTGCAGCACGCCAAGCACCTGGGTTTCTTCACCGCGCATCACATTGGGCAAGGCGCCGCGTTGAATCACGCCGGGAACGATGTGCACCGCTGCGCCCCGCAGGCTGCGCACCACATGCAGCGCCTGGCCGAGGGTAGAGACGTCGGCCGGGGTGTCGCGGTAAGCCGCTTCGCTCCAGCCCTGGGCGCTGCCGACCATGCCGCAGGCGATAACGGGAAGGTCGGGCTGGGTGTCGAGCCAGTCACCGCAGGCTGCGTCGAATGCCAGCTCGAACCCGTTGCTGCTGCGAACCCCGGCAATGTCCCGGGGTTCGGTGGGCAAGTGCATGATCCCCGACGCCAGGGCGCGTCGTTCGATGACGACGCCTGCCGGGCCGAGCTTGTAAGCACGAAGGGAACTGGTTCCCCAATCGAGCGCGATCAATTGCGCCTGCATCGCTTCACCTGAGTGTTCTGAGCGGATGAGGCAAATATAAACCCAAGACCGGCAAAGTCTCAATATATAAATATGAGTCCCATATATAGGGAATTTACGAGCTTAGAATATCGACAGGTCCAACGTGCGCATCGCCCCCATCCAGATCGCGTGGTCGGTGTGGTCCTTGAGGTCATCGCCGGTGGTCGGGTGCAGGAACACCACCAGGCCGTTGCGGTTGAGCGCAAGCCACGGCAGTACGACGCCTATATATTCCGGGTCGAACGCCAGCTGGCAGCTCCAGTCCGGGTGCGGGCCCACCGGGCGTTCATGCACGCGGCCCATGCGCAGCGGGAACATTTGCGCGGCGTCCTCGCAGAGCTTGCGCGCCTGGTCGATGGTGTTGGCGTCGAAGTAGATGTGGGCGTGGTAGCCCTTGATACGTTGCATGACAGGCTCCGGGCTCAATGATCGGCAAATCCTAGACCGCAATGGACGGCAGGGCCAGGCCGGTCAGTGATTGTGCGCTGCTGGCTTGTTCGGCCATCAGCCAGCCGACGAAACGTTCGATCAACTGGCTGCGACGTTTGCGCTGGGGCAGCACCACGTAATAGCCGAAGCGTGAGATCACGGTGTCGCCAATCGGCCGGCACAGCCACTTTTGCTCGAGCAAGTTATCCACAAGGTGGCGCCAGCCGATGGCCACGCCCTGGCCGGCGATCGCGGCCTGGATCAACAGCGTGTAATTGTCGAAACGCAGTTGGCCCGGGGTGGGCGACGTGGTGATGCCCAGCTCACGAAACACGCCGCTCCAGTCGAACCACTGGTTGTTGTTTTGCTGGCGCAGGTGCAGCAAGGGAAACTCCAGCAGGCTCTGCACCGGCAGCGGCGCGCTGCGGTCCTGGAGCAACTGCGGGCTGCACACCGGGAACACTTCCTCGTTGAACAGCCAGAGGCTGTCGCCCTGTTTGAAACGGCCGTCGCCGAACAACACCGCCACATCGATATCGCTGCGCAACGCGGCGTGATTGCGCTCGCTGGTGACCAGACTCACGTCCACCTGCGGGTTCGCTTCATGGAAACGATGCAGGCGCGGCATCAGCCAATAAGCGGCGAACGCAAAGTCGGTCGCCACCTGCAGGACTTCGTGCTGGTCCTGCTCGGCAATCGCGCTCAGGCCCTGGTTGATGCTCTGCAAACCGGCCTGCACCTGCTCGAACAACAGGGCGCCCGCGTCGGTCAGTTCGATACCCCGGTAAATGCGATCAAACAGGCGCACCTTCAGCTGTTCTTCCAGGCGCTTGATCTGTTGGCTGATGGCCGGCTGGGTAGTGCCCAACTCCATCGCCGCTGCCGTAAAGCTGCGTTGGCGAGCCGCCGCTTCAAACGCGCGCAGCAGGTCGAGTGACAGGTGACCGAGGGATTCATACATAAGCTGTGCTTATCCTAGACATTGCTTCTCATGGGCTTTACCACGATTTCCATGGCCTGCATGCTCATTCGCATAAACGTTGACTATGGAATGCCGCGAAACCATGAAGCGCAAGAACATTCTTTTTATCATGGCCGATCAAATGGCCGCGCCGATGCTTCCGTTCTACGGTCCTTCGCCTATCAAACTGCCGAACTTGAGCCGCCTCGCCGCTGAGGGCGTGGTGTTCGACGCCGCTTACTGCAACAGCCCGCTGTGTGCACCATCACGCTTTACCCTAGTGAGTGGGCAGTTGCCGAGCAAGATCGGCGCCTACGACAACGCTGCCGATTTCCCCGCCGACGTGCCGACTTATGCCCACTACCTACGCCGCCTCGGCTACCGCACCGCGCTGTCGGGCAAGATGCATTTTTGCGGCCCCGACCAGCTCCACGGTTATGAAGAACGCCTGACCAGTGACATCTACCCCGCCGACTATGGCTGGGCGGTGAACTGGGATGAGCCGGACGTGCGCCCTACCTGGTACCACAACATGGCGTCGGTGCTGCAAGCCGGGCCCTGCGTGCGCACCAACCAGCTGGATTTCGACGAAGAGGTGGTGTTCAAGGCCCAGCAGTACCTGTTCGACCATATCCGCGAGGATGGCGACCAGCCGTTCTGCCTGACCGTGTCGATGACCCACCCACACGACCCGTACACCATTCCCAAACCGTTCTGGGACCTGTACGACGACAACGACATCCCATTGCCCACAACACCGCCACAAGCAGATCTCGACCCTCACTCCCAACGCCTGCTCAAGGTCTATGACCTGTGGGACAAGCCGCTGCCGGTGAACAAGATCCGCGATGCGCGCCGCGCCTACTTCGGTGCGTGCAGCTACATCGACAGCAACGTCGGCAAGCTGCTGCAAACCCTGGAAGACACGGGCCTGGCCGACGACACCATCATCATCTTCTCCGGTGACCACGGCGACATGCTTGGCGAACGCGGGCTCTGGTACAAAATGCACTGGTTTGAAATGGCCGCCCGGGTGCCGCTGCTGATCAGCGCGCCAGGGCAGTTCGCGGCGGGCCGGGTGACGGCTGCCGTGTCCACCGCCGACCTGCTGCCGACCCTGGTGGAACTGGCCGGCGGCCAACTCGACGCCAACCTGCCACTGGACGGCCGCTCGCTGGTCTCGCACTTGCAAGGGCAGGGCGGGCACGACGAAGTGTTCGGCGAATACATGGCCGAAGGCACCATCGGCCCGCTGATGATGATTCGCCGTGGCGCCTACAAGTTCATCTACAGCGAGGACGATCCTTGCCTATTGTTCGATGTGCACAACGACCCGCACGAGCGGGAAGAACTCAGCCAGTCACCGGAACACCGGCCGCTGTTCGAGGCGTTTTTGAGTGAGGCGCGGGCCAAGTGGGACATCCCGGCGATCCACCAGCAGGTGCTCGCCAGCCAACGCCGTCGCCGCCTGGTGTTCGAGGCGCTGACCCAAGGCAAGCTGAAGAGTTGGGACCACCAGCCACTGGTAGACGCCAGTCAGCAATACATGCGCAACCATATCGACCTCGACGATCTGGAGCGCAAGGCACGTTTTCCACAACCCTGCCAAAACCAATAAAACTGAGGGGAAGGCCATGCGAAAGTTATCCACCGTGTTGAGCGTTGCGCTGTTGGCATTGAGCAGTGCCGGCGCCTACGCGGACTCAAGCTGCGACACCGTGAAGATGGCCGATCCGGGCTGGAGCGATATCGCCGCCACCAATGCCATTACCGGTTTCCTGTTGAACGGCATGGGCTACAAGGCCAAGGTCGACACCCTTGCGGTGCCGATCACCTTTGGCGGGCTCAAGGACGGCCAGGTGGATGTGTTCATGGGTAACTGGATGCCGGCGCAGCAGGGCTTCTACGACAAGTTCGTGGCCAATGGCGATGTGGTGCAACTGGCGAAAAACCTCGAAGGCACCGAGTTCACCCTCGCCGTGCCGGACTACGTGTGGGACGCCGGGGTGCATGATTTTGCCGACCTGAACACGTTTGCCGACAAGTTCGACAAGAAGATCTACGGCATCGGTTCGGGTGCGCCGGCGAATATCTCGTTGCAGGAAATCATCAAGAAAAACGACTTCGACCTGGGCCAGTGGAAGCTGATCGAGTCCAGTGAACAAGCGATGCTGGCCGAAGTGTCCCGGGCGGTGAAGAAGCAGAAGTTCGTGACGTTCCTCGGCTGGACCCCGCACCCGATGAACGTGCAGTTGAAGATGCATTACCTCAAGGGTGGGGAAAAGTACTTTGGTGACACCGGCAGCGTGTATACCTTGACCCGCAAGGGGTATGCGCAAGCCTGCCCGAATGTCGGGAAATTGCTGACCAACCTGAGTTTCACCCAGGAGATGGAGAACGCCATCATGGCTGAGGTGGTGAACAACAAGGTGAGCAACGCTGATGCGGCGAAGGCCTGGATCAAGGCGAATCCGGCGGTGCTGGACAAGTGGCTGGACGGGGTTAAAACCGTCGACGGCCAAGATGCGCTGGCCGCCGTAAAAGCCAAACTCTAACGCTTCATGTGGGAGCTGGCTTGCCTGCGATGGCATCACCGCGGTGTCTCTGTGAGACTGCGGCGCCTGGATCGCGGGCAAGCCCGGCTCCCACAGTAAGCGGACTCCCACAGTGCGGCGTTTGTCCTGATACCCTGATCCAAACCTATCAATCCGAGCCCTCAATGCCCTGGCCCAACCGCCACAAACTCTTCCCCTTCCTCAGCTGGCTCCCGCGCCAAACCCGCGCCAGCGTCGGGCGAGATGCAATCGTTGGGCTGAGCGGTGCAGTCCTGGCATTACCGCAATCCATTGCCTACGCGCTGATCGCCGGTCTCCCACCGGAGTACGGCCTGTACGCCGCGATCATCCCGGTATTGATCGCCTGCTTGTGGGGCTCTTCCTGGCACCTGATCTGCGGTCCTACCGCCGCGATTTCCATCGTGCTCTACGCCAGTGTCAGCCCGCTGGCCGTGCCCGGGTCCCAGGACTACATCACGCTCATCCTGTTGCTGACCTTCCTGGCCGGCGTCTTCCAATGGCTGCTGGGGATGCTGCGCTTCGGTGCCCTGGTGAACTTCGTTTCACATTCAGTGGTGCTCGGCTTCACCCTCGGCGCTGCGGTGGTAATCGCCCTGGGGCAACTGCCCAATCTGCTGGGGCTGGACCTGCCCAGCCAGGCCACGGCGATCAACAGCCTGCTGGCGCTGATCAACCATGCCGGGGAATGGAATCATCCTTCACTGGTGCTCGGGCTCGGCACCTTGCTGGTGGGGGTGCTGCTGAAATTGTGGGTGCCGCGCTGGCCCACACTGTTGATCGCGCTGGCCTTGGGTAGCCTCACCCCATGGCTATGGCCGGCGATGTTCGGGCAGGTGGCGTTGGTCAGTTCATTTGTTGGCAAACTGCCGCCGTTCAGCCCGCTGCCGATGGACTTGGACTTGGTCCTGCGCCTGCTGCCGAGTGCCGTGGCGGTGGGCATGCTGGGGCTGGTGACCAGCCTGTCGATTGCGCGCTCACTGTCGGCCCGCTCCCAGCAATTGCTCGATGCAAATCAGGAAGTGCGCGCCCAGGGTTTATCCAACATCGTCGGCGGATTTTTTTCCGGGTACTTGTCGGCGGGCTCCTTCACCCGGTCGGGTCTGAGTTATGAGGCAGGCGCCTGTTCGCCGCTGGCGGGGGTGTTTTCCGCACTGTGGGTGGCGCTGTTTGCGTTGTTCGGCGCGGCATTGATCGCGCATATCCCGATCCCGAGCATGGCCGCCAGCATCCTGCTGATTTGCTGGGGGTTGGTGGACCATCGCGGCATTCGGGCGCTGTTCCGGGTCAGCCGCGCAGAGTTTGCGGTGATGAGCCTGACCTGCATTGCCACGCTGTTGCTGGAGTTGCAGACGGCGATTTACGCCGGGGTGCTGGCGTCGCTGTTTTTCTACCTCAAGCGCACCTCGCAACCGCGAGTCCAGCAATGGCGTGACGGTGAGGACGATGTGCTGCGGGTCGGCGGGTCGATCTTTTTCGGCGCCAGCCATTACCTGCAAGTACGGCTGCAAAGCCTGCACGGTCAGCGGGTGGTGATCGAGGCACAGCAGATCAACTTTATCGACTATTCCGGAGTGGAGATGCTGCACCAGGAAGCGCGCCGATTGAACGGATTGGGGCGCAGCCTGGCTTTGCGCAAGGCCCGGCAACAGGTGGTGGAGGAATTGAAGAAACTGGAAGGGGGCGATAAATGCCCCATCCATTTCGAAGACTGAACACGGTTGAAAATGTGGGAGCTGGCTTGCCTGCGATAGCGGTGTATCAGTGCCAGGTGTGTAGCTGACCCACCGCTATCGCAGGCAAGCCAGCTCCCACATTTGGATTTGCGTCAGGCCAGTTGCCTGCGCAGCTCAGCTAATACCGGCGCGGAGTCCGGTCGAACGCCGCGCCACAGGAAGAACGCTTCCGCGGCCTGTTCCACCAGCATCCCCAGGCCATCCATCGCCACCGCGGCGCCTTGTTCACTGGCCCAGCGGCAGAAAGCCGTAGGCTCTTTGCCGTACATCATGTCGTAGCAAAAAGTCTTTCCGGGTTCGATCAGGCTGCCCGCAATCGGCGGTACATCGCCTGACAGGCTGGCGGAGGTGGCGTTTATGATCAGGTCCACCGGCTCACGCAGCCAGTCGAAACCGCTGGCGGACACCGGGCCGAGGTCGTCGAACAGTTCGGCGAGCATTTCGGCCTTTTCCACAGTGCGGTTGGCGATGATCAGCGAAGCCGGCTGCTCAGCCAGCAACGGCTCCAACGCACCGCGCACCGCACCACCGGCGCCCAGCAGCAGGATGCGTTTGCCTTGCAGGCCGATCCCGGCATTCACCGTCAAATCCCGCACCAGGCCGGCGCCGTCGGTGTTGTCTCCCAACAGGCTGCCATCGGCAAGCTTGCTCAGGGTATTCACCGCGCCGGCCCGTTGGGCGCGTTCGGTCAGGGTGCTGGCCAGTCGATAGGCCTCTTCCTTGAACGGGACGGTGACGTTGGCACCGCGGCCTTGTGCGAAAAATGCTTTCGCACAGCCGGTGAAATCATCCAGTGGTGCGAGCAAGGTGCTGTAGTCCAGTTGCTCACCCGTTTGTTCAGCGAACAGACGGTGAATCAGAGGCGACTTGCTGTGGCCAATGGGGTTGCCGAAGACGACATAACGATCCATCACACCGCCGCCTTGGGCAGCACGCCCAGCCAGTCGCGATCTTGCAGGAAGTAGTCGGTAAGGCGCGCTTCTTCACTGTCAGGCGCAGCTTTCCAGTCATAGCTCCAGCGCACTTGCGGCGGCAGCGACATCAGGATCGACTCGGTGCGTCCGCCCGATTGCAGGCCAAACAAAGTGCCACGGTCGTAGACCAGGTTGAACTCGACGTAGCGGCCACGGCGGAATTCCTGGAACTCACGCTGCTGCTCGGTATAGGCCATGGCCTTGCGGCGCTGGACGATTGGCAGGTAGCCATCGATGTAGGCATCGCCGATGGCGCGCATGAAGGCGAAGCTGGTGTCGAAGTCCCACTCGTTCAAATCATCGAAGAACAAACCGCCGATGCCCCGGGGTTCGTTGCGGTGCTTGATGTGGAAGTAGGTGTCGCACCAGGCCTTGTAGCGCGAATAAACGTCCGGGCCAAACGGCGCGCAGGCCTGCTCGGCGACGCGGTGCCAGTGGATGCAGTCTTCTTCGTTGCCGTAGTAGGGCGTCAGGTCGAAGCCGCCACCGAACCACCATACCGGCTCTTCGCCTTCTTTTTCAGCGATGAAAAAACGTACGTTGGCGTGGGAAGTCGGCACATGCGGGTTGTGCGGGTGGATGACCAGCGACACGCCTAGGGCTTCAAAACCGCGACCGGCCAATTCCGGGCGATGCGCGCTGGCGGACGGTGGGAGGCCGCTGCCAAACACGTGGGAAAAATTAACGCCGCCTTTTTCGATTACCGAACCGTTTTCGATCACACGGGTACGACCACCGCCGCCGGCAGGCCGGGTCCAGGCGTCTTCGATAAAGCGAGTGTCCGTCTCAAAGGTTTCCAGGGCGCTGCAAATGCGGTCTTGCAGGTCGAGCAGGTAGGCTTTGACAGCCTCGGTGCGGGTAGTCATGACATCACCTTGAATCGGGCAAAGCTACGCGAGGCCATTGGGCGTCGGCGGCAAATGGGCGCACAGGATACCACTGCACCCACTACTGCCACAGTTGACGAAGATCAAGCTTAGGAGTCCGATAGGGGGCTACGCGAAATGACTTAAGGAGAGTGCAGATGGCCAAACGTATCCAGTTCCGTGCCCATGGCGGCCCCGAAGTACTTGAGTATGTGGACTACACCCCCGCAGAACCCGGCCCGCAGCAGGTTCGCGTGCAGAACAAGGCCATTGGCCTGAACTTCATCGACACGTATTTCCGCAGCGGCCTGTACGCACCACCGGCCTTGCCGTCGGGTCTGGGCGCTGAAGGCGCTGGCGTGGTTGATGCGGTGGGTAGCGAAGTCACTCAATTCAAGGTCGGTGATCGCGTGGCTTATGGCAGCGGCCCGCTGGGTGCCTACAGCGAATTGCATGTGCTGCCGGCTGCCAACCTGGTGCACCTGCCGGACGACATCAGCTTCGAACAGGCTGCCGGGGCGATGCTCAAGGGCCTGACCGTGCAGTACCTGCTGCGCCAGACCTATGAGTTGAAGGGCGGCGAAACCATTCTGTTCCACGCCGCTGCCGGTGGCGTGGGCTCGCTGGCGTGCCAATGGGCCAAGGCCCTGGGCGTGAAGTTGATCGGTACCGTCAGCTCGCCGGAAAAAGCGGCGCTGGCCAAATCTCTCGGTGCCTGGGAAACCATCGACTACAGCAAGGAAAATGTCGCACAACGCGTGCTGGAACTGACTGACGGCAAGAAGTGCCCAGTGGTGTACGACGGCGTAGGCAAGGACACCTGGCTCACCTCGCTGGACAGCGTGGCGCCACGCGGGTTGGTGGTGAGTTTTGGGAATGCTTCGGGCGCTGTGGATGGGGTTAACCTGGGGATTCTGGCGGCCAAGGGCTCGCTGTATGTCACCCGGCCGACTTTGGCGACCTATGCCAACAACCCGGAAAACCTGCAGGCGATGGCGGATGATCTGTTTTCGATGATCATCAGTGGCAAGTTGCAGATTGATATTAATCAGCGGTTTTCGCTGGGGGATGCGGCGAAGGCGCAGATTGAGTTGTCGGCGCGGCGCACTACCGGGTCGACCATTCTGCTGCCTTAGGGCTTTAGGTCTCTGGGGCCTGTAAGGGCCTCATCGCGGGCAAGCCCGGCTCCCACTGGAGTCTGCGGTGAACATAAATTTTGTGTTCGCTGCAGATCAGTGTGGGAGCCGGGCTTGCCCGCGATGGCCGCGACTCGGTCTTAAGACGGCCGCACAACCTCACCCGTTGCCAGATCCCGAATCAGACTCGGATTCTTCCGCCCCCCCAGATTCCCGCCCAACACCAGATCCACCTGCCCGCGGAAGTACTGCTCCACACGAATCCGCGTGCGCGCCGCCGGGCGGCCCTGTGGGTTGGCCGAGGTGGAAATCAATGGCCCGACCAGCGAGCACAGATCCCGCACTTGCGGATGATCAGTCACCCGCAACGCCACCGTGTCATGCACCCCGGTAATCCACTCGGGCAACAAGTCCTGATGGGGCACCAGCCACGTATTCGGGCCAGGCCAGGTACTGGCCATGCGGTCCATCCACTCATCAGGAAAGTCTTCGAAGAGAAAATCGAACTGACGGATATTGTCGGCAATCAGGATCAGCCCCTTATCCACAGACCGGCCCTTGATCGCCAGCAACCGATCCACGGCCTCTTCGTTCCAAGGGTCACAGCCCAGGCCCCAGACCGCCTCGGTTGGATAGGCAATCACCGCGCCTGCGCGAATTTCTCGTGCGGCTTCTCGCACACGCCACCTGTTGACCATTGCTCACTCTCCGGACTAAAGCTCTGCGCAGTTTACCGATCTTCGTTACAAAACCTAGCCGCGCGCAAGCCAGCGCCCGCTTTCGCAGATTACCCGGCCTTCCAGCTCGAGTTCCGTCAGGCTGGCCAGCACCTCGGACAAGGCCCTTCCGCTGGCAATCGCCAGGGCTTCACTGGTGTGGGGCGCCGCGTGCAACAGCGCCACCAGTGGGTGAGTGACCGCAATCGGTGCCGGGCGGGACAGTGCCTGCCAGCCGCGCAGGTTTTCGAGGATGTGTTCAATGGTTTCCACCAGCACCGCACCATCTCGAATCAATTGATGGCAGCCTTTGGCTCCAGGGTGATGGATCGACCCGGGGATGGCGTATACCTCGCGGCCTTGCTCCGCCGCCAGGCGTGCGGTGATCAGCGAACCGCTGGCCATGCTGGCCTCCACCACCAGCACCCCAAGGGACAGGCCACTGATAATACGGTTGCGGCGTGGGAAATTGCCGGCCTGGGGCGGGGCGTCCAACGGAAACTCGGAAACCACGGCGCTGCCTTGGGCAATCATCGCTTCGGCCAAGCGTCGGTGGCGCTGTGGATAAAAGTTTTCGAGCCCGGTGCCCAGCACGCCGATTGTATGTCCACCAACATCCAACGCCGCCTGGTGAGCAGCGCCATCGATACCCAGGGCGAGGCCGCTGGTGATGACAAAACCGGCACTGGCCAGGCTGCGGGAAAACGCGGCGGCGGTGTCCATTCCTGGCCTGGAGGCACGACGGCTGCCGACCATCGCCAATTGCGGTTTTTCCAGAATCGCCGGGTTGCCAGCGACGAATAATAGCGGGGGCGCGTCATCCAGTTCTGCGAGCAATGCCGGGTAGTCGGGTTGGTCCCACATCAGCAAATGCTGGGCCGGACGCTCCAGCCAGGCCAATGCCGCACTGGCGCCATCACGTACTTCCTCGCAACGCCTGGCATCGGCGCTGGCCACCTTGAGGCCTAGAGAACGCCAGGCACTGGCCGGTGCGCTGATGGCTTTTGACGCAGAACCAAAGGCCTCGATAAGTTTTTTAAAGCCCTTGGGACCCAGTTCCGGCAGCCTGTGCAAGCGTAGTCGGGCTTCCAGTTCTGCTGGGGAAATTTCACGGTCATTCGTCGGTAACATTTGATCGTCCTTGATCGGAACAAGCTGTGGATAACTCTGTTGGTAACTTATTTAGCAACCTAATTATTGCCTTTGATCAGGCGCCTCAAAACGGTCCATTACCGCCAGCGAACGCGATGCGCCGAGCACCAGGCCGTAGCTGAGCTTTTCGTAGGTGCGGAACACCACCAGCGTCCCGGCAGGCTCATCAGGCATCTTCATCGGAACGCCGGTCACTCTGTCCCGAACGGTTTCACCGGCTTTCACCACGGCCAGCAAATGACCTTCCATCAGCCCGTCACGGCGGCCCGTGTTCAACGTCACGGCATCCAGCACGCCGATCTGCGTCACGCCCCGGGGCACGTCGATGATTTGCCCGGCAATGGCGCGGGCAGGCCACTGAATCACCAGGCTGGCCAGGTCCGTGGGTGCTTGCTGGCTGAGCAACCGGTCCCCGGGACGCACCTCCTGGGTCACCCGCTGCACACCCAATGTGCTGACGTCGCCCGCTGTCACAAAACGTGCGGTGCCTATGTCATCAGCGTTGATGCCCAGCCATTCCTGGCTATCGGGGTCGGTATAAGCCTTGCCCGGGCGGAAGATCCCGTAGCTTTGCACGGCAGGGTCCAAGGCCCCACGCGCATAAACACGTTCGCCATTGGCGCCCAATACTCGGCCGGCATCTGCTGCAACAATATAGGGAGCGTGGTCCAGTTCCTGGGGCGTATCGAGAATGCGGTTGTGCAGTAAAAAGCGCTGAATGGCTTGTTGCGTATGACGCGGCAGCGGTTGACCCGCCTGTGGAAAGCTCGCGGGAACCTGGCCAACAACGGCCTGGGCCCACAGCAGCAAGACGAGTAGCGATTTCCTCATGGGGTGAATCTCCTTTATTATGTGCATTCGCGTGAAACGCCTTGGCCTTCGTGGCTTTCGGACGTTTTCCCACGGCACTTATTCCGGCACATCAAGGGTCCATCCCCGGCGCCGACTTGCCTTTACCTCACATGTGCAGCAATTACGCTTATGGCTATTTTGAACATCCTCGAATTTCCGGACTCACGCCTGCGCACCATTGCCAAGCCAGTGGCCGTAGTGGACGCCAAGGTTCGTCAGTTGGTCGATGACATGTTTGAAACAATGTATGAAGCCCCGGGTATCGGCCTCGCCGCGACCCAGGTCGACGTGCATCAGCGCGTCGTGGTCATGGACCTGTCCGAAGACCGCAGCGAGCCTCTGGTGTTTATCAACCCTGAGTTCGAAACCCTGACCGACGAGATGGGCCAGTATCAGGAAGGCTGCCTGTCGGTACCTGACTTCTATGAGAACGTCGACCGTCCCCAGCGCGTCAAGATCAAGGCCCTGGACCGTGACGGCAAGCCGTTCGAGATGATTGCCGAAGGCCTGCTGGCGGTGTGCATCCAACACGAATGCGACCACCTCAACGGCAAGCTGTTTGTCGATTACCTGTCCACGCTTAAACGCGACCGGATCAAGAAGAAGCTGGAAAAGAAGCATCGCCAGCAAGCTTGATTCCCTTCTTTCAAAGGCTTGCTCCGGCAAGCCTTTTTCTTTTGTGAGACGTTTCCCATGACCGAGCCACTGCGCATCGTTTTTGCCGGCACCCCCGAATTCGCCGCCGAACACCTCAAGGCCCTGCTCGCCAGCCCGTATGAAATCGTGGCGGTCTACACCCAGCCCGATCGCCCGGCCGGTCGTGGGCAAAAGCTGATGCCCAGCCCGGTCAAGCAGCTTGCACTTGAGAACAACATTGTCGTGCTGCAGCCGCCAACCCTGCGCAACGCGGACGCCCAGGCCGAACTGGCTGCGCTGAAGCCCGACCTGCTGGTGGTGGTGGCTTATGGTTTGATCCTGCCCCAGGCCGTGCTGGATATCCCGCGCCTGGGCTGCATCAACAGCCACGCCTCGCTGCTGCCTCGCTGGCGCGGCGCGGCACCGATCCAGCGCGCCGTTGAAGCCGGTGACGCCGAAAGTGGTGTGACCGTGATGCGCATGGAAGCGGGCCTGGACACGGGCCCGATGCTGTTGAAAGTCACCACCCCGATCACCGGTCAAGACACCGGCGGCAGCCTGCACGACCGCCTCGCCGAAATGGGCCCGCCGGCTGTAATCCAAGCCATCGCCGGCCTGGCCGCCGGCACCTTGGAAGGCGAAGTACAGGACGACAGCCTCGCCACCTACGCCCACAAACTGAACAAGGATGAAGCCCGCATCGACTGGAGCCGCCCGGCTGTGGAGCTGGAACGCCAAATACGAGCATTTAATCCATGGCCGATCTGCCACAGTACCCTTCACGGTGAAACTCTAAAGGTGCTAGAAGTCAAACTTGATCATGAGGTTTCTTACTCAGAGTCCATGATCTACGTAAACGGCGCCATTACTCACGTCAGCAAAGAAGGCCTTGTTGTCGCGTGTGGCAGCGGACACCTGTGCCTGACCCGTCTGCAACTGCCCGGCGGCAAGGCGCTGAACTTCAGCGATTTGTTCAACAGCCGTCGTGAGAAATTTGCCGTCGGCATCGTCCTCGGCCAAGCGGTGGACGCTCAATGAACCCACGTCTGGCCGCCGCCAAGGCCCTGGCCGCTGTACTCAACGGCAAGGCTTCTCTCAACAGTTCGTTGCCGACCCAGCTGGATAAAGTCGAAGACCGCGATCGCGGCTTCACCCAGGACCTGGCTTTCGGCACCGCCCGCTGGCAGCCACGTTTGTCGGCGCTGGCGGCCAAGCTGCTGCAAAAGCCGTTCAAGGCCGCAGATGCCGATGTCGAGGCGCTGCTGCTGGTGGGTCTCTATCAACTGCTCTACACCCGCGTGCCGGCGCATGCCGCCATCGGCGAAACCGTCGGTTGCGCCGACAAGCTGAAAAAGCCCTGGGCTAAGGCCTTGCTCAACGCCGTGCTGCGCCGCGCCCAGCGTGAAAGCGAAGCGCTGCTGGCCGAGCTCGAACATGACCCCGTGGTGCGCACCGCCCACCCGCGCTGGCTGCAAAAATCCCTGAAGGCATTCTGGCCCGAGCAATGGGAAGCCATCTGCGCCGCCAACAACGCGCACCCGCCGATGATCCTGCGGGTGAACCGCCGTCATCACACTCGCGATGCGTATCTCGCGCTGCTTGGCGAAGCCGGCGTAGCAGCTACGGCCTGTGTCTACAGCCAGGACGGCATCGTTCTTACAGAACCGGGCGATGTCCGTAATCTGCCCGGGTTCGCCGAAGGCTGGATCAGCGTGCAGGACGAAGCCGCGCAACTGGCCGCCGACCTGCTGGACCTGGCCCCGGATCAACGCGTACTGGACGCCTGTTGCGCCCCCGGCGGCAAGACCTGCCACATCATGGAAGTACAAGCAGACCTGGCCGGTGTCGTCGCCGTCGACCTGGAAGCCAAGCGCCTGGTGCGTGTGCGGGAAAACCTCGCCCGCCTGGGCCTCAGCGCCGAGCTGATCGCCGCCGATGGCCGCGACACCGCCACCTGGTGGGACGGCAAGCCCTTCCAGCGCATCCTGCTGGACGCGCCGTGCTCCGCCACCGGCGTGATCCGCCGCCACCCGGACATCAAGCTGACCCGCCAACCCGACGACATCGCCGCCCTGGCCGTGCTGCAAGGTGAATTGCTGGACGCGTTGTGGCCGACCCTCGAAGTCGGCGGCATCCTGCTGTACGCCACCTGCTCGACGCTGCCCACCGAAAACACCGAAGTCATCGAAGCCTTCCTGGCCCGCACCAGCGGTGCACGAGAACTGGACCTCGACATCCAGGCCGGGATCAAGCAGCCTCATGGCCGCCAGTTGCTGGCCCAGGAAGGCGGCCACGACGGGTTCTATTACGCCAAGCTGATCAAGATTGCCGCCGCTCGCGGCTGAATGGTTTTAAGGGAGTGACCGGATGAAAATCATCATCCTCGGCGCAGGGCAGGTCGGCGGTACGCTGGCCGAGCATTTGGCCAGCGAAGCCAACGACATCACCGTGGTCGACACCGACGCGGAGCGCCTGCGGGATTTGGGCGACCGCCTGGATATCCGAACCGTACAAGGCCG
The DNA here is from genome assembly GCF_900105735.1 of Pseudomonas yamanorum. Lineage (NCBI taxonomy): Bacteria > Pseudomonadati > Pseudomonadota > Gammaproteobacteria > Pseudomonadales > Pseudomonadaceae > Pseudomonas > Pseudomonas yamanorum. The sequence continues at coordinate 3,397,394 of NZ_LT629793.1, forward strand.
TGCCTCGTTTCCTACGGTGCTGCGCCAGGCCGGTGCCGACGATGCCGACATGCTGGTGGCGGTCACCAACAGTGACGAGACCAACATGGTCGCCTGCCAGGTCGCCCACACCCTGTTCCACACCCCGACCAAAATCGCCCGGGTACGTGAGGCGGCCTACCTGACCCGCGCCGGGCTGTTCGACAACGACGCGATCCCGGTGGACGTGCTCATCAGTCCGGAACAGGTGGTGACCCACTACATCAAGCGCCTGATCGAACACCCAGGCGCCTTGCAGGTGATCGACTTTGCCGAAGGCAAGGCGCAACTGGTGGCGGTCAAGGCCTACTACGGCGGGCCGTTGGTGGGCCAGCAACTGCGCCAGTTGCGCGAGCACATGCCCAACGTCGAGACACGGGTGGCGGCGATCTTCCGTCGCGACCGGCCGATCCTGCCTCAGGGCGATACGGTGATCGAAGCCGACGACGAAGTATTTTTCATCGCCGCCAAGGCGAATATTCGCGCGGTGATGAGTGAAATGCGCCGTCTGGATGAGACCTACAAACGCATCGTCATCGCGGGTGGCGGGCAGATCGGCGAGCGCTTGGCCGAGGCCATCGAAAGCCGCTATCAGGTGAAGATTATCGAGATGAATCCGGCACGCTGCCGGTATTTGTCCGACACCCTCGACAGCACCGTGGTCCTGCAAGGCAGTGCCTCGGACCGTGACCTGCTGCTGGAAGAAAACATCGCCGACGCCGACATCTTCCTGGCGCTGACCAACGATGACGAAGCCAACATCATGTCGTCGTTGCTGGCCAAGCGGCTGGGGGCGAAGAAGGTGATGACCATCATCAACAACCCGGCCTATGTCGACCTGATCCAGGGCGGCGATATCGACATCGCCATCAGCCCGCAACTGGCAACCATCGGCACCTTGCTGGCCCACGTGCGGCGCGGCGATATCGTCAGTGTGCACTCGTTGCGCCGAGGCGCGGCGGAAGCCATCGAGGCGATTGCCCACGGCGACTCGAAGTCGAGCAAGGTGATTGGCAAGGCGATCCGCGATATCGGCCTGCCACCGGGTACAACCATTGGCGCAATCATTCGCGATGAAGAAGTGATCATCGCCCACGACGACACGGTGATCGCCACCGGCGACCATGTGATTCTGTTCCTTGTGGATAAAAAACATATCCGCGATGTGGAGAAACTGTTCCACGTGGGCCTGAGCTTTTTCTGATCAAACGGAGTGACCGACATGCTCGAATCCCTGGAAAAAATGCTCGCCAAGGGTGTGGATAACTCACTGCTGCGGTTTGGTTTGGGCAAGGGTTATCTGGATCTGAAGGACAACGCGAAGGCGGCGGAGCATTTGCAGAAGTGCGTCGAGTTTGATCCGAAGTATTCGGCGGCGTGGAAGCTGTTGGGCAAGGCGCAGTTGGGGCAGGGTGATAGTGCTGCGGCGCGGTTGGCGTGGGAGCAGGGGATTACAGCGGCCCAGGCCCATGGCGACAAGCAGGCCGAAAAAGAAATGACCGTATTCCTGAAGAAACTCGACCGCCAAGCCTGAAGAGATTCCTGTGGGAGCTGGCTTGCCTGCGATGCAGGCAACTCGGTCCATCAGTTACACCGAGGTGATGCCATCGCAGGCAAGCCAGCTCCCACACTGGATCTGCAGGGGTCTACAGATCGACGTGCATCAGTACCACCGCGCCTCACCCGGCGGGCGTTTCTTGAAGCGCTTCATGCTCCACATGTACTGGCTTGGGTAAGCCCCCACATACCGCTCAACCACCTTGCTCATCGCCGCACATGAAGTGGCTGTGTCGGTGCTGTACATATCTTCCGGCGCCGCTTCCAGGATCACTTTGTAGCCCGAGCCATCCGGCAGCCGCAGGGCATGCAGGAACACTCCGACCGCCTTGTGCCCCGCCAACATGTTCGGCACGAACTTGCTGGTCAGCGCCTGGGTGGCGAAGAACGGCACGAAGATCCCGGCGGACTCTGCCGGCTCCGGATCCGCAGGAATCCCCACCTGGCCGCCTTTGCGCACTTCCTTGATGACACTGAGGATGCCTTCCTTGGTGGACGCCGCCACGCGGTTACCCAGTTGCACCCGCTGTTTGCGCAGCAAGTCATCCACCGCCTTGAGCTTCGGCGGGCGGTAGAAAATGATCGGTTTGCACTGGCTGCAATAGAAGTGGTTCAACACTTCCCAGTTGCCAAGGTGGCTGGTGATGCCAACCACGCCTTTACCCGAGGCCAGGGCTTCGTGCAGCACTTCCAGGCCTTCGACTTCACGCACCAGGTCAATGGAACGCTGGGCCGGCCAGATCCAGGCGCAGGCGCTTTCGGTCAGGGACTTGCCGATGTCCATCAGGCTGCGTCCCACCAGGCGCTCGCGCTCGGCCGGGTCCATGTCGGGGAAGCATTTGGACAGGTTGATCCGCACCGTTTCGCGGGAGCGGTTGGGGGTTTTCCACATGATCCAGCCAATCGCCGAACCGACCGCTTGCACCGCGCGCCAAGGCAGCAGGGCAAACAACCGAAGAGCGCCTACCAGCAAGGCGCCTTTAAACTTTTCCACAGGTCACTCCTGATCGTGTGTGGTGCGCAAAACCGCCATTCTAACCGGCGTTGGCCAGGTCCGCGTAACGGTCGCAGTCCTGAGTGTGGTCCATGACCATGCCCGAGGCCTGCATGAACGCGTAGCAGATGGTGGGTCCGACGAACGTAAAGCCGGCTTTTTTCAGGGCTTTGCTCATCGCTTCCGCTTCAGGCGTAATCGCCGGAACCTGGCTGCGATCCTTGAAATGATTGACCTTGGGCACGCCGCCGACAAACGACCAGAGCCACCCCACAGGATCCTCCAGCGCCAGCCAGGCGGCGGCATTGCGCCGGGTGGCATTGAGTTTCAGGCGGTTACGCACGATGCCCGGATCGAGCATCAGCGCTTCAATCTCGGCATCGCTCAGTTGGGCCAAACGCTGTGCATCAAATCCAAACAAGACCTTTCGATAGTGCTCGCGTTTGCGTAAAACGGTGATCCAGGACAGGCCCGCCTGGAACCCTTCGAGCAAAAGCAACTCGAACAGTCCCTGCGCATCGCGCAGCGGCGTTCCCCACTCCTGATCGTGATAAGCCATGTACAGCGGATCTTCAGAACACCAAAAGCAGCGTGGCATAAGGCTCCAGGGGATGGTGGCGCGGCCGAATCGGGTATACTCCCGCTCTTTAAATCGCAGCCCAAGTAACAGGTGAATTTCGTGAGCCAGCCTACGCCAGCCGTGCGTACCTTCCAAGACTTGATCCTCGCCCTCCAGCAATACTGGGCCGAGCAAGGTTGTGTGGTACTTCAGCCCTACGATATGGAAGTAGGCGCCGGCACTTTCCACACCGCTACCTTCCTGCGGGCCATTGGCCCGGAAACCTGGAACGCCGCTTATGTGCAGCCCAGTCGTCGCCCGACTGACGGCCGCTACGGCGAAAACCCGAACCGCCTTCAGCACTACTACCAGTTCCAGGTGGTACTGAAGCCGAACCCGGACAACTTCCAGGAGCTGTACCTGGGTTCGCTGAAACATGTCGGCCTGGACCCGCTGGTCCACGACATCCGTTTCGTCGAAGACAACTGGGAATCGCCAACCCTGGGCGCCTGGGGCCTGGGCTGGGAAGTCTGGCTCAATGGCATGGAAGTGACGCAATTCACTTACTTCCAGCAAGCCGGTGGCATCGAGTGCTACCCGGTGACCGGCGAGATCACCTACGGTCTCGAGCGCCTGGCCATGTACCTGCAAGGCGTGGATTCGGTCTACGACCTGGTGTGGGCTGACGGCCCGTTCGGCAAGGTGACCTATGGCGATGTGTTCCACCAGAACGAAGTGGAGCAGTCGACCTACAACTTCGAACACGCCAACGTCGAGAAACTGTTCGAGCTGTTCGACTTCTACGAAAGCGAAGCCAAGCGCCTGATCGAACTGGATCAGCCGTTGCCGTTGCCAAGCTATGAAATGGTTCTGAAGGCATCCCACACCTTCAACCTGCTGGATGCTCGCCGTGCCATCTCGGTCACCGCGCGCCAGCAATACATCCTGCGTGTACGCACCCTGGCGCGTTCCGTCGCCCAAGCCTACCTGCTGGCTCGCGCCAAGCTGGGCTTCCCGATGGCAACCCCGGATCTGCGTGATGAAGTGTTGGCTAAGCTGGAGGCTGCACAATGAGTGCTCAAGATTTCCTGGTTGAACTGGGCACCGAAGAGCTGCCACCCAAGGCACTGAACACCCTGGCCGACGCGTTTCTGGCCGGTATCGAAAAAGGCCTGCAAACCGCTGGCCTGAAGTTCGCAGCGAAGAAGGTCTACGCCGCACCGCGTCGCCTGGCGGTGTTGCTCACCGCGCTGGAAACCCAGCAGCCGGACCGCAGCATCAACCTCGACGGCCCGCCACGCCAGGCCGCTTTCGATGCTGAAGGCAACCCGACTCAAGCCGCCCTTGGTTTTGCCAAGAAATGTGGCGTCGAGCTGAGCGAGATCGACCAGAGCGGCCCGAAACTGCGCTTCAGCCAGGTCATCACCGGTAAGCCAACTGCCAGCCTGTTGCCGACCATCGTTGAAGATTCCCTGAACGACCTGCCTATCCCGAAGCGCATGCGCTGGGGTGCGCGCAAGGAAGAGTTCGTGCGCCCAACCCAATGGCTGGTGATGCTGCTCGGTGACCAAGTCATCGACTGCACCATCCTCGCCCAGAAGGCCGGCCGTGATTCCCGTGGTCACCGCTTCCACCATCCTGAAGCCGTGCGCATCACCTCGCCGGCCAACTACGCCGCTGACCTGCGTGCCGCGTACGTGCTGGCCGATGCCGATGAGCGTCGCGAGCTGATCAGCAAGCGCACCGAAGAGCTGGCCCGCCAGCAGGAAGGCACCGCCATCGTTCCGCCAAGTCTCCTGGACGAAGTGACCGCTTTGGTTGAATGGCCAGTGCCGCTGGTGTGCTCGTTCGAAGAACGTTTCCTCGACGTGCCGCAGGAAGCACTGATCACCACCATGCAGGACAACCAGAAGTACTTCTGCCTGCTGGACGTCGACGGCAAGTTGCTGCCTCGGTTCATCACCGTGGCCAACATCGAAAGCAAGGACCCGCAGCAGATCATCGCCGGTAACGAGAAAGTCGTTCGCCCGCGCCTGACTGACGCCGAGTTCTTCTTCAAGCAAGACAAAAAGCAGAAGCTCGAAGACTTCAACCTGCGCCTGCAAAACGTGGTGTTCCAGGAAAAACTCGGCAGCGTCTACGACAAGGCCGTGCGCGTTTCCAAGCTGGCCGCCTACATCGCGCCACGCATTGGTGGCGATGCTGCCTGGGCTGCGCGTGCCGGCCTGCTGTCCAAGTGCGACCTGGCCACCGAGATGGTCGGCGAGTTCCCGGAGATGCAAGGTGTTGCCGGTTACTACTACGCCCTGAATGACGGCGAGCCGGAAGACGTCGCCCTGGCGCTGAACGAGCAGTACATGCCGCGCGGTGCTGGCGCCGAGCTGCCGACCACCCTCACCGGTGCGGCCGTGGCCATCGCTGACAAGCTGGATACCCTCGTTGGTATCTTCGGTATCGGCATGTTGCCTACCGGCAGCAAAGACCCGTATGCCCTGCGCCGTGCGGCCCTGGGTGTGCTGCGGATCCTGATCGACAAGAAGCTCGACCTCGACCTGACCCAGGCCGTGGTGTTCGCTGTCGGCCAGTTCGGTGCCAAGGTCAAGCAAGCGGGCCTGGCCGAGCAAGTGCTGGAGTTCGTGTTCGACCGCCTGCGTGCGCGTTACGAAGACGAAGGCGTGGACGTTTCGGTGTACCTGTCGGTACGTGCCCTGCAACCGGGTTCGGCGCTGGACTTCGACCAGCGCGTACAAGCCGTTCAGGCCTTCCGCAAGCTGCCGGAAGCCGGTGCCCTGGCCGCGGTGAACAAGCGCGTGTCGAACCTGCTGAGCAAGGCCGACAACCTCGGCAATGCCGAAGTCGACCCAGGCCTGTTTGCCGATGCCAAGGAGTTCTCGCTGAACTCGGCCATCGCCAAGGCAGAAAACGCAGTGAAGCCGCTGATCGCCGAACGTAACTACGCCGAAGCACTGGCGCGCCTGGCCACCTTGCGTGAGCCGGTGGATGCGTTCTTCGAAGCGGTGATGATCAATGCCGAAGATGCGGGCGTGCGGAAAAACCGCTACGCCATGCTGGCGCGTCTGCGTGGCTTGTTCATCAATATCGCTGACATTTCCGTACTGGGCTGATCATGTTGAAACTGCTGATTCTCGATCGGGACGGAGTGATCAATTACGACTCCGACGCTTACATCAAATCGGTGGCGGAATGGATTCCACTGCCCGGCTCGATCGAGGCCATCGCGCAGTTGAGCAAAGCGGGCTGGACGGTGGCTATCGCAACCAACCAGTCCGGCATCGCCCGCGGCTACTACGACATCGCCACCCTCGACGCCATGCACGCGCGCCTGCGCGCACTCGTGGCCGAGCAGGGCGGTGAAGTAGGGCTGGTGGTGTATTGCCCGCACGGCCCGGATGAAGGCTGCGATTGCCGCAAGCCCAAACCGGGTATGCTTAAAACTATTGCTGAACATTACAACGTGCCATTGGCTGGTCTATGGTTTGTCGGGGACAGCCTCGGTGACCTGGAAGCTGCCAAAGCCGTCGACTCTCAGCCAGTTTTGGTAAAAACCGGGAAAGGCGAAAAGACCCAGGCTAAAACCCTGCCGGTAGGTACCTTGATTTTTGACGATCTGGCGGCGGTTGCCGCAGAACTTATCAACAACTAGCAGCACTTCTGACTTCCTGACCAAGGATTGTTCGGGAGCGCGCTTTTAACAGGCGGGCGTTGTCCCGCAACGGTAAATGCCGCCATGTCGATTTTGCAGGCCATCAGAACCTTCTTCTTTTACCTGCTGCTGGGCACCAGTTCTTTCCTCTGGTGCACCCTGAGCTTTTTTATCGCGCCTTTTCTGCCGTTCAAGGCGCGCTATCGTTTCATCAACGTCTTTTGGTGCAACTGCGCGTTGTGGTTGACCAAGGTGTTCCTGAACATTCGTTTCGAGATCAAGGGCGCCGAAAACGTCCCTGACCAGCCCTGCGTGATTTTGTCGAACCACCAGAGCACTTGGGAAACCTTCTTCCTGTCTGCGTACTTCTCGCCCTTGAGTCAGGTGCTCAAGCGTGAGCTGCTGTATGTGCCGTTCTTCGGCTGGGCCATGGCCATGCTGCGTCCGATCGCCATCGACCGCGACAACCCCAAGGCAGCGCTCAAGCATGTGGCGAAGAAGGGCGACGAGCTGCTCAAGGACGGCGTTTGGGTGCTGATCTTCCCCGAAGGTACGCGGGTGCCCTATGGCACTGTGGGCAAGTTCTCACGCGGCGGTACGGCCTTGGCGGTGAACGCCGGCCTGCCGGTGCTGCCGATTGCCCACAACGCCGGCAAGTTCTGGCCAAAGACGGGCTGGGCCAAGCGTGAAGGCACCATCACTGTAGTGATTGGCGAACCGATGTATGCCGAGGGCGAAGGCCCACGCGCTATTGCAGCGCTGAACGACCGTGCCCAGGCATGGAATGAAGCGCAACAAAGGGCCATGGGTTCGCTGCCGCCGGAGCCGGTTGTTGTCGACACTCCGGTGATTTGAGTTTCTGTGGATAACCTGTGTACGGTTTGTTGGCGAATTGGGCTTTTTCAATTATAGGCTGCTGATTTACTTACATATTTCCCAAGCTCATAAAACAGCGGAAAAGGTGCATAAGTTTTTTCCACATTAAAAAACCGGTCCTTGAGACCGGTTTTTTATGCACAGGTAAAAAGCAGCCGTTCACTCTCTCCACAATGGCAGCTGAAGGATGAAGGTCGTGCCTTCATCCACCACACTTTCGCAGCCAATTCGCCCACCATGGCGATCCACGACGGCCTTGACCATGGTCAGTCCCAATCCCAATCCCTCACTGCCTTGAGCAGAGGCGAAGCGCCGGTATTGAGCGAAGAGTTCTGGCAGGTCCTGCGCAGCGATTCCTCGTCCCTGGTCGCTGACGCGGCATTCCAAACGATCTTCCCGGCTGGTCAGGCTTAACGTCACGGTGGTCCCCGAAGGACTGTATTTGACCGCGTTCTCCAGCAGGTTGAACAAGGCGCGGGTCAGCAGCGATTGATCGGCCCAGACCATTTCCTCGCCGTCTTCATTCAGATCGTGGACCAGGTGGATGCCTTTCAACTGGGCGTGCACCGCGACTTGATCAAATGCGTCGAGCACCAGCATGGCAAACAGGCTGGGCTGGAATTGGTAGCCGTCAGATTCGGCTTTCGCCAGTTGCACGAATGATTCGGTCAGGTTCAGGGCGCGACGGACTTGTTGTTCGATCTGGCCAAATATTGGTGCTGCAGTGTCCTGGACATCCAACAGGGCGAGGATCGCCGAATGCGGAGCGCGCAGGTCGTGGGACAGAAAGCGCAGCAAGGTTTCCCGCTGCTGCTGGGCATCGCGCTCAATGCTCAGGTCGGTGAGGCTGAGTAGCCAGCCCAATGCCACGTCACCGTCCGCAGGCAGTAGCGGGGCCAGGTCGAGGCGCAAGCTACGGTTATGGGTGTCGCGGAATTCGACAATTTCCAGTGCCGACAGGGCAGGGCGAACGCCCTCCTGCAGCGGTGGGTAACCCAATGCCGCGAGCTGCTCCAAGAGGTTTTCCGCCACCAGCTCATTGCCGAATACATCACGGGCAATCCGATTGGCCAGCAGGACGTTGCCCTTGGGGTCGGTAATCAACGTTGCTACCGGCAAACACTCCAGGCCATCGGCCATAAAGCGTCGCGTGTCCCGGGTACGGCTGACCGCTTGTTCCAGGGCAAAGATCCGTCCCTGCAATACATCACCTTGGTTGGCGGGCGCCCTACGCCGCTCCGGGAGCACTTTGGGTTCGTTGTCCAGGCGTGCCAGCTCCCAACCGAAGTAGGCCAGGATCACGCTCAGGCGCCGCCAGTTCCAGATCAGGTAGCTGAGCAACATGCCGATCAGGCAAGCCGCCGGGGACCACCAATGGCCCAGGCGCAACAGGCTCCAGGAACCGAGCAGCGCGGCGCTCATGCAACCGAGGGTTAGCCATAGTGCATAACGCGGACGAAACAACAGCGAGCCCAATAGCAGCGCGACCATGACGATGGCCAGCAGTGTCGCCATCCACGCAGGCAAGTCGACGATGCTACGCCCTTGCAGCAAGCCATTGAGAATGTTGGCCTGGATCTCCACACCGGGGGTGGTGCCGACGCTGGCTGACAGCGGCGTGACGTACCGGTCGCCCATACCCGGCGCAGTGGCGCCGACCAGGATCAAGCGGTCTCTCAGCAGCTCAGGCGGCACCTCGCCACGTAATACGCTGACATACGGCACGCTGGGAAAGCCGGCATGGCTGGCGATGAACGGAATTCGAATGGAGTTTTCACGCTGCCAGGTGTTGCTGTCCGTCGGACCGAGCGCTCCCGGCATGACGGATGGCTGGCCACTCAGTTCAAACGCCAACCAAGCGAGTTGGGGCGTCATGTTGCCTGGCGGGCCTTCGCGCAAATACAGGCTTCGAACGATACCGTCGCCGTCAGCTTCAACGTTGATATGGCCGACACCCCTGGCACAATCGCGCAAGGGCAGCACCGGCAGGATTTGCGCCACAGGTTGGTCGTAGCGGGGCGTGCCTTCGCGAATCAACGGCAACAGGACAGTGCCGGAGTTGCACATAGCCTCGGCTAGGCGCAGGTCATTGGCCGGCTCCCGGGCAGGCTCACTGAAGATCACATCAAATAGAATACTCGTGGGTTTGGCCGCGCTCAGCCGATCAAGCAGGTCGGCGTGTACACGCCGGGACCAAGGCCATTGGCCGAGTTCCTTCAGGCTTCGGTCATCAATGGTCACCAGCAAGATGCGTGGATCCACCGGCAAAGGCGCCAGGCGGCGGAGGCTGTCATACAGCAGGTTGTTGAGAGAAAAGCCCGGGCTCAGTGACAGGAATGCCGTGATGGGTAACAACAACAGGCTGACCCAGAGCCATTCGCGCACCAGGCCATTGAACAGCCGCTGAGCCTGGGTCGGCTGACGCTTTTCAGCCCTGTGCCACAGCCTCACCGGTTAGCGTCCGGAGCACTATTGCACGCGGTTCGCGGGCGGGTAATAGAAGATGTCATAGACCCCGGTTTCTCCCTCAAGCCCGTGTTCATCATAGGCCGACAAACGAACGTGATAGAACGATGCTTTGAGCCCAGTGAAGTGCATTTGCGGCTTGTCGGAGAAGTTTTCCTGCTTGATGTTCAGAAACGCCTTATCGGTCGCGACCTGGGCCCTGTAACGCTGGGCACCGGCTAACGGACGCAGGAACAGCGTCCATACCGGCGCATCGCCTTTTTGCCCGTCCTGGCCCACCAGACGTGGCGCATCCAGCAATTCCACGGGCTTGAGTTCGCCTTGTTTCTTGAATGCCAGACCTTGCCTCGCACCGACCTTCACTTCACCCGCAACCGGACCGGTAATGGGCTTCTTCTTGATCGGTCGTGGGCTCGGTGGAGCATCATCACGATTGACCGCGACTTGCCCATTGAGCACTTCCACCAGTGATTGTTCGCCGTCGTTGCGTACGCGGAAATGCGTGCCGCGCACACCGAGCACACCTACCGGTGTCACGATCTGGAAACGGTCATAGTCGCTGGCACGCTTGATCACATACGCCTCAACCTGACCTTCTTCAAGAATGACCTGAGGGATCGATTGCTCCTCGACCAGGTGCAGTCGAACCTGGGAGCTGGACGGCAAGACAATCCGCGAACCGTCTCCCAGCAGAAGGCTGACAAACGCGTCCGGTGAGGTTTTCACACTCTCCTGTTCATCAATGACCATGCCTTCTTCCAAGGCAGTAGACACGCCCTTGGCATCCAGCTTCCAAGCCTCGCCTGTCAGATGCTGCACCACCGCCGGCAGAGGCTGCGGACGGCACATCTGGTTGTCGTCAATGTAGGGCGCGCGGGAAGGGGCGGGACGTGCGAAAGCCGGCATACTCATGACGCCAAGCGTAAGGATCAAGCCTGAGCCCAACAGGGTAGAAATGGCAAAGCGGAATCGGCAGGGAAAAAAGGTCATGGCGCTCATCAAGATTCTAGTTCTAATGGGTCATCAGAAAGCACGTTCAGGAAGCGTCTTGCGCGGGAAGACCTTGAATACCGCCTACGATACTCGATGAGGTATCCAGTCGATAGCCGAAATGTCTGGGGCGTGGGATCTATGCAGAAGATGACACGTCCCTGTGTCGGAGCAATTCCCTCGCCCCAATCCGTGTGTCATCCAGCGACAACGAATTTACCTACAAGATAGGTGCATCGGATCGATTCGCAACATTTGTTCAGATTTGGCGGTGCTAAAACACCCAGCGTTGGTTCTGCTGTTGTTCGCTGAGCTGCTCAAAGGGTGAGTTGGCGAAGCCCATGCCGTTACCGGGTTCACTCAGGGTTTGACGCTCATCGAATGATGCAGGCATTACCGGCTTCGATGCCCCCACCGTTTCGGTCCCCAAGGTTGCCGCCATTACCACCAATACCAATCGCCCCCACACATTAATCTTTTCCAGAACAATCACACGCCTCGAAACAGCATAAAACCAGATTGCCATTGATCCTTTTCCTGAAGGTCTCGAGCCGGTATCTTCCCAGCTTGGGTATTGACGATTTCGAATGGCTACGGCCATTTGATATCAGCGTACCGAGAGATTCAGAGGGCCTGAGAATCTGGCCATAATTGTTCAGATTCCTGCCTGCATTCTTCAATAAGAAAGGACCCTGCCATGCGTGTCGCAATACTGGATGACGAACCTGCTGAACTGCGGCGGGTGGAACAGACACTGCGACAAATCCCCAGCGCTGCGGATCAGCCATGGACGCTGCACTGCTTCGAGCGTGGAGAAGACCTGCTGCGCCAATTGCGCCGGGAAACCTTTGACCTGCTGATCCTGGACTGGCAACTGCCTGACCTCAGCGGCCTGGCATTGCTGCGCTGGACCCGCGAGCACATGGAAGCGCCACCCGCCGCCATCATGCTCACCAGCCGCGATGCCGAGAGCGATATCGTCCAGGCGCTGAACAGTGGCGCCGATGATTACGTCAGCAAGCCATTTCGCCCTAACGAGCTTAAGGCACGGGTCAATGCCGTTCTGCGGCGCCACGGCCTGCAAAAGTCCGCGGCCAGCGAAGTGCTGACCTTCAACGACCTGACGTTTGATGATGCTGAACTCACAGTGAGCAGGGCAGGGAAGCCCATCAACCTGACGGAGCGCGAATATCGCCTGGCTCGGTGTCTGTTTGAGAATCTGGCGCGACCACTTTCTCGGGAATATTTGTATGAGCGGTTTTGGACTCATGAAGAAATGGTGTCGTCACGGCCGCTGGATACGCATATTTATCGGCTACGGAATAAGCTCGGACTGACGACGGAGCGGGGGTGGCAGTTGCTGACGATCTATGGGTATGGGTATCGGTTGGAGAGTGTGACATCTGCTGCCGAGGATTGAGATGTTCCACGTGGAGCATTTATAAATCTCCACCCTTCTCAAAGCATTTAACCCTGCAGTACCCGGTGAACTCACTTCTTCGGTTTGCCGTTTTGCAGCCTGCTCTTGTCTGACTCGATTTGCTGAATACTACTGGCAGGTTTCGGCAGGTCTTCAGGCATCGTGCCACCCAACTCTTCTATGGTTTGTCGGACCTTGCCTCATAGTGCGTGTTGTTCGCTCTGCTTTTACCATCCACCTGATCTCGCCGTAATTTCTCTTCGGTTTGCGTCGCTCGGAAGAGATTGGCTGCAAGTTCAGTGCTACCCATATGATCGAGAATCTTTTGACTCTACTTCAATCCTTTACGGACGTGAATGTCTCTATTACCTAACCCGCCATATAGTCCCTTGTAACCGTGGTCTTGAAAGATGGCGAAATCCATCCCACTTTCTACACCGGCCTCCTTGGCTGCTGCGGCCAAATGCTTGTTGTGAACAGCAAGCTCATTACGAATAGATAGTCGCTTTTCGTCTTCATCAAGTTGCCTGAACGCCTCACTATCACCCAACTCCTGCCTTCTGGTCTGAATGGCAAAATAGGTCTGTCCATTTGCAATAACCGGTTTAGCGGGATCGGCATTTTGCACAATGAGATAACAAGCATAACGGGAGAGGCGCAGGTCCTCCAGTTGACGTTTAGCACCTGACCCAATTTCCACCATTGTGAGGACACCCTCCACATGGTCAGAAATCGTCTGGCCGCTATTACGACAAGCGTCCATTGCCCGCTCAACAACCGGTAAGAAATGGCGATACTGCGAATAATCCAACACCTTTGCCAGTTGACGCGCCAACCAGTATTCATTTCCGTCGAAGTCGACTTGACGGATACCTTCAAAGGTTTCGTGGTGCCTTTGAGCAATGTGTTTGTCTGTCATCTGCGCATCCTCAGTGAGGCACACTTTTTAGCATGACCTTAGAGATGATTGGTTTCCATCGCCCTTTCTACCGTTTCTAAAAATGACAAACCCCGGACATAGCCGGGGTTGTTTTTAAAGGGAGGCATAGACAGCCTCCCTACAATTGCAACTTCGCTGCGCCTTCAGAAGTCCAGGTTGGACACCGCCAAGGCATTGCTCTCGATGAAGTCACGACGAGGCTCCACCGCATCACCCATCAGGGTGTTGAAGATCTGATCCGCGCCAATGGCGTCTTCGATGGTCACACGCAGCATGCGACGCTGAGCTGGGTCCATGGTGGTTTCCCACAGCTGATCCGGGTTCATTTCGCCCAGACCTTTGTATCGCTGAATGGTGTGGCGCTTGGTGCTTTCAGCCATCAACCAGTCCAGGGCTTCCTTGAACTCTTTGACCGCTTTCTTGCGTTCGCCACGCTGGATGTAAGCACCGTCGTCCAGCAGAGTGCTTAGTTGCGCGCCGAGGGTAACAACCGTCTTGTAGTCGTTGCTGCCGAAGAAATCGCGGTTGAAGGTGACGTAGTTCGACAGGCCGTGGGAGATCAGTTCGACCTCTGGCAGCCAGACATTACGTTCACGGTCTTCACGCAGGCTGGCTTTGTAAACCAGGCCGGATTTTTCAACGGTACGCAGACGGACTTCATACTGGGCCAGCCAATTCTGCATATGAGCGTGATCGCCCAACTGCTCGAGGCTGACGGCAGGCAGATAGATGAAGTGCTCAGTCAGCTCCTGAGGGTACAGGCGCGACAAACGCTTGAGGGTCTTCATCACCATGCGGAAATCGTTTACCAGGCGCTCCAACGCTTCACCGGAGATGCCCGGGGCTTCGTCGTTCAAGTGCAGGCTCGCATCTTCCAGGGCCGACTGCGTCATATACTCTTCCATGGCGTCGTCGTCTTTGATGTATTGCTCTTGCTTGCCCTTTTTCACTTTGTACAGCGGCGGCTGGGCGATGTAGATATAGCCACGCTCGATCAGCTCCGGCAACTGACGGAAGAAGAACGTCAGCAGCAGGGTCCGGATGTGCGAACCGTCGACGTCAGCATCGGTCATGATGATGATGTTGTGGTAGCGCAACTTATCGATGTTGTACTCGTCGCGGCCGATGCCACAGCCCAGAGCGGTGATCAAGGTGCCGACTTCCTGCGAGGAAATCATCTTGTCGAAGCGTGCCTTCTCGACGTTGAGGATCTTACCCTTCAACGGCAGGATGGCCTGGGTGCGACGGTTACGACCCTGCTTGGCGGAACCGCCAGCAGAGTCACCTTCCACCAGGTACAGTTCGGAGAGGGCAGGGTCTTTCTCCTGGCAGTCAGCCAGTTTGCCCGGCAGGCCAGCGATATCCAGTGCACCTTTACGACGGGTCATCTCACGGGCTTTACGCGCCGCTTCACGAGCCCGCGCCGCGTCGATCATCTTGCCGACAACCAATTTGGCTTCGTTCGGGTTTTCCAGCAGGAAGTCGGAGAAGTACTTGCCCATTTCCTGTTCAACGGCGGTCTTCACTTCGGAAGACACCAGCTTGTCTTTGGTCTGGGAGCTGAACTTCGGATCCGGAACCTTGACCGAAATAATCGCGGTCAGGCCTTCACGGGCATCGTCACCGGTGGTGGCGACTTTGTGCTTCTTCGCCAGGCCTTCTGCTTCGATGTAGGTGTTCAGGTTACGCGTCAGTGCCGAACGGAAACCCACCAGGTGAGTACCGCCATCGCGCTGAGGAATGTTGTTGGTGAAGCACAACAGGTTCTCGTTGAAGCTGTCGTTCCACTGCAGGGCGATTTCCACGCCGATGCCGTCTTCACGCTGGATGTTGAAGTGGAACACCTGGTTGACCGCAGTCTTGTTGGTGTTCAAGTATTCAACGAACGCACGCAGGCCACCTTCGTATTTGAACAGCTCTTCCTTGCCGCTGCGCTCGTCCTTGAGGACGATACCCACACCGGAGTTGAGGAAGGACAATTCACGAATCCGCTTGGCCAGAATGTCCCAGCTGAAGTGGATGTTCTTGAAGGTCTCGTCTGAAGGACGGAAATGAATCTGGGTACCGGTTGTTTCGCTTTCGCCGACGATCTTCATCGGTTCTTGCGGAACGCCGTGAACGTAGGTCTGTTCCCAGATCTTGCCGCTGCGACGCACGGTCAGCACCAGCAGTTCGGAGAGGGCGTTCACCACGGAAACACCTACACCGTGCAAACCGCCGGATACTTTGTAGGAGTTGTCGTCGAACTTACCGCCGGCGTGGAGCACGGTCATGATGACCTCTGCCGCCGAAACGCCTTCTTCTTTATGCACATCTACCGGGATGCCGCGACCGTTGTCGCGCACGGTGATGGATTCGTCCGGGTGGATGATGATACTGATGTCGTCGCAGTGACCGGCCAAAGCTTCGTCGATCGAGTTATCGACCACCTCGAACACCATGTGGTGCAGACCGCTGCCATCATCGGTATCACCGATGTACATACCGGGACGTTTGCGTACGGCATCCAAACCTTTAAGCACTTTAATGCTGGTCGAGTCGTACGTATTCGTATTTTCTTCGCTCATGCCTTCACTCCCGATGGTCGTGGGTCTGGGTGATACGGCCTTGTTCCACGTGGAACAAAGCGACTGGCGTTTCCGTCTGCCAGCCTTCCCTCAATAATTCGTGGTCTACACAGGTGATAAACACCTGGCAGCGTAAGTCTTCCAACAAGCGGCATAACGCGCGGCGGTGCTGCTCGTCCAGCTCGGACGGCAAGTCATCCACCAGATAAATACATTGCCCGCGCCGGGCCTGGCTAACCAGATGCCCCTGGGCGATACGCAGCGCGCAAACCACCAACTTCTGCTGACCGCGGGACAAGATGTCCGCAGCATTATGTGCGCCTAATCTAAGGCGCAAATCAGCCCGTTGTGGTCCGGCCTGGGTGTGACCAATTTGCTGATCCCGTTGTAAGGACGTGGCGAGCACTGCACTCAGTTCCCGGTCTTTGTCCCAACCACGGTAGTAGCTCAACGTCAGCCCCTCGAGTTCAAGCAACTCGCTCAAGGTCTGTTCAAAGACTGGTTTCAAGGCTTTGATATAGGCGCGGCGGTATTCATCTATTTCAGCGCTGGCCAGGCACAGTTCCCGGTCCCAGGCCGCTTGCGAAGCGGCGTCAAGTGTACCATGCCGCAGCCATGAGTTCCGCTGCCGCAGGGCCTTCTGCAGGCGCTGCCAAGTGGCCATGAAACGCGGTTCCACGTGGAACACTCCCCAATCGAGGAATTGCCTGCGGATTTTTGGCGCGCCTTCCAGCAAGCGGAAGCTGTCTGGGTTGATCAGTTGCAGTGGCAGGATTTCCGCCAGCTGCGCGGCACTGCGAGCATTCTGCCCGTCGATGCGTATTTGAAACTCCCCCTGGCGATCACGAGAAATCCCCAAGCTGCTATGACCGCCTTCCGCCAATTCGACTTGGCCAAATACCGTGCACGCCAATTGCTCGTACTGAATCACCGGTAACAAGCGGGCACTGCGAAAGGAACGGGCTAGCCCTAGCAGGTGAATGGCTTCCAGCACGCTGGTTTTGCCACTGCCGTTGGCGCCGTGGAGGATATTGATGCGGGGGGAAGGGGAGAAGGTCACCGGGTGCAAATTGCGCACCGCGGTGACCGAGACGCGACTGAGGGACATCTAGCTTCTGCTGAACATGATTACAGGCGCATCGGCATGACAACGTAAGCCGAGTCATCGTTGTCGGATTCTTGCACCAGGGCGCTGCTGTTGGAGTCAGACAGAATCAGGCGAACCTGTTCGGTGGTCATGACGCCCAGCACGTCCAGCAGGTAGCTGACGTTGAAGCCGATTTCCAGGTTGCCGCCGTTGTAGTCGACGCCCACTTCCTCTTCCGCTTCTTCCTGCTCAGGGTTATTCGCCTGAATTTTCAGCTGGCCGTTGGCCAATTGCAGGCGAATACCACGGTACTTCTCGTTGGAGAGAATAGCGGTACGGCTGAATGCTTCACGCAGGGCCTGACGATCACCGATCACCAGCTTGTCACCGCCTTTAGGCAGAACACGCTCGTAATCCGGGAACTTGCCGTCAACAAGCTTGGATGTGAAGGTGAACTCGCCGGTAGTCGCGCGGATGTGGTGCTGGCCCAGGACGATGCTGACATTGCCATCCGGCTCGGTCAGCAGGCGCGCGAGTTCCAGAATACCTTTACGCGGCACGATCACCTGGTGGCGATCCGGCTGACCGATATCGGCTTTCATCGAGCACATGGCCAGACGGTGACCGTCAGTGGCTACGGCGCGGATGATGCCTTCGGAGACTTCCAGCAGCATGCCGTTGAGGTAATAACGCACGTCCTGCTGGGCCATGGCGAAGCTGGTGCGCTCGATCAAACGGCGCAGTCGGCTTTGTTCCAGGCTGCAGGTCAGCGAGCCAGGACCTTCTTCCACGGTCGGGAAGTCGTTGGCCGGCAAGGTCGAAAGGGTGAAGCGGCTGCGACCGGCCTTGACCACCAGCTTCTGCTCATCAACCTTGATGTCGATCAGTGCGTCGTTAGGCAGGCTTTTACAGATGTCCATCAGCTTGCGCGCCGGCACGGTGATCTCGCCAGGTTCGGCGGGCTCTTCCAGTTGGACACGACCGACCAGTTCGACTTCCAGGTCGGTACCGGTCAAGGACAATTGCTGGCCTTCGACAACCAGCAATACGTTGGAAAGCACCGGCAAGGTCTGTCGGCGCTCGACGACGCCTGCGACCAGTTGCAGGGGTTTCAACAGGGCTTCGCGTTGAATGGTGAAATGCATGGTCTAGTCCCTTGCCTTAATAAGCTGCGCTGGTGTTCATCAAGTAGTCAGTGTACGCAGCAGGTTCTTGTAGTCCTCGCGAATATCCGCGTCGGATTCCTTAAGTTCGTTGATCTTGCGGCACGCGTGCAAGACCGTGGTGTGGTCGCGACCGCCAAACACATCACCAATTTCCGGCAGGCTGTGGTTGGTCAGCTCTTTGGAGAGCGCCATCGCTACCTGACGGGGACGTGCTACCGAGCGCGAACGGCGCTTGGACAGCAGGTCGGAAATCTTGATCTTGTAGTACTCGGCCACAGTGCGCTGGATGTTATCCACACTCACCAGCTTGTCTTGCAACGCCAACAGGTCTTTCAGGGATTCGCGAATCAACTCGATGGTGATGTCGCGGCCCATGAAGTGCGAGTGAGCGATGACCCGCTTGAGTGCGCCTTCCAGCTCACGCACGTTGGAACGAATGCGCTGGGCGATGAAGAACGCGGCGTCGTGAGGCAGGTCGACTTTAGCCTGGTCGGCCTTTTTCATCAGGATCGCGACGCGGGTTTCCAGTTCCGGCGGTTCTACCGCGACGGTTAGGCCCCAGCCGAAGCGCGACTTCAGGCGCTCTTCCAGGCCTTCGATTTCCTTCGGATAACGGTCACTGGTCAAGATGACCTGTTGGCCACCTTCGAGCAACGCGTTGAACGTGTGGAAAAACTCTTCCTGGGAACGTTCCTTGCGGGCGAAGAATTGAATGTCATCGATCAGCAAGGCATCAACGGAACGGTAGAACCGTTTGAACTCGTTGATTGCATTGAGCTGCAGCGCCTTGACCATGTCGGCCACGAAGCGCTCCGAGTGCAGGTACACGACCTTGGCATTCGGGTTCTTCTTTAATAGGTGGTTCCCCACGGCGTGCATCAAGTGAGTTTTACCCAAGCCAACACCGCCATAAAGGAAGAGCGGGTTGTAACCGTGCTTGGGATTGTCGGCAACCTGCCAGGCAGCCGCACGGGCCAGCTGGTTGGATTTACCTTCGACAAAGTTCTCAAAGGTGAACGTGCGGTTCAGGTAACTGGTGTGCTTAAGCGCACCTTCTACCTGGACGGTGCGCTGTTCAGCACGAACCGGGGCCTGCTGAGAGCTGGCGCCGGCCATTGGGTCAAAGCTGTCGCGGGACGGCTCTTCATTTATAGGCGCGTTTTTCTGCGACGACGATTTCGAAGGCGTCTGGGCAACCGGGGCCGGCGAGTTATTAACAGGTGCCGCCGCGGCCTGAGCCTGGGAGGCACTGGCTGCCAACGGTGCATTCGGCGCAGCACGAGGTACCGAGCTGCGTTTGCTGCCTATTAATAAGGAGAGCACCGGAGCAAGCCCGTTGCCATGTTCATCGAGCAATTCGAGAACGCGGCTCAGGTATTTCTCGTTGACCCAGTCGAGAACAAAACGATTGGGTGCGTAGACACGCAACTCGTCGCCTTCGGCTTCGACCTGTAGCGGACGGATCCAGGTGTTGAATTGCTGGGCAGGCAGCTCATCGCGCAAAAGCTCCACGCACTGCTGCCAAAGTTCCACTGACACGGATATCCCCTAAGTTGAAAGCCGGTGAGGCAAAAACAGCCGCCATTGTAGCGGCCAGCCGTCCACTTATCCACATGTAGGTTGCTCACAGGGCGCCAAGAATCAATGCCTTAACCGTAAAAAAGGCGACAAATGGTCTGTGCATAAGCTCTGTGGATAAGCGCCCCTAAGCTCGTTGTACAAGTGGGGTCGAAAGTCTGTGGGTAACTGGCCTGTGGATAAGTAGCCATTCCACACACAGCTTATCCGATAGCGCAGCACAGGCAGAGCACCGTTTCTCCCCCGTGTTGTCATTCTCTGTACAGCACGTAGAATATGGCCTTAAGGCAGTTATCCACAGAAGATCGCCTCCCTAGCTTTTATAAGCTTTACAGAAAAGCTTTAAATAACTTCCTTCTTTATTTTTATATCTATGGCATTGCTCGTGAAAGCCGAACCGCCCGGATTCGGTCCAGGGGCCCCCAGATATCTAATTAAAGGAAAAGCTGGTTGGAAATTGACCTAGAGGCTTGCTTTCTCTAGAATCGCCGGTCTCTTAAAACGGGGGCCATTCCGGCCCGTTGTGGACGAACCAGGTAACACGCCATGAAACGTACTTTCCAACCAAGCACCATCAAACGCGCCCGTACTCACGGCTTCCGTGCTCGCATGGCAACCAAGAACGGCCGTGCTGTCCTGTCGCGTCGCCGCGCCAAAGGTCGTGCGCGTCTGGCAGTTTGATAATCCGGTACTGGTGGTGAGTCAGGACTTCAGTCGGGAAAAGCGTCTGCTAACCCCCCGGCATTTCAAGGCAGTCTTTGACTCCCCCACCGGCAAGGTTCCGGGGAAAAATCTCCTGCTCCTTGCGCGTAACAACGATCTGGATCACCCCCGTCTCGGGTTAGTGATCGGCAAGAAGAGCGTAAAGCTCTCCGTTGAGCGCAATCGCCTCAAGCGTCTGATGCGCGAATCGTTTCGCCTCCACCAGGACACTCTGGTTGGTTGGGATATTGTTATCGTCGCGCGCAAAGGCTTGGGGGACGTAGAAAACCCCGAATTGATTCAGCATTTCGGCAAGCTCTGGAAACGTTTGGCTCGTACCAACAAGCCAGCACCAGCTGTCAGCACCGAAACTGTAGGGGTAGACAGTACTGATGCGTAAACTGGCCCTCGTTCCGATCCAGTTTTACCGCTATGCCATTAGTCCCCTGATGGCAAATCACTGTCGTTTCTACCCCAGTTGTTCCTGCTACGCGTTGGAAGCCATAGAAAATCATGGCCTTCTGCGCGGTGGCTGGCTGACCTTTCGTCGTTTAGGTCGCTGTCATCCGTGGAATCCCGGTGGTTATGACCCGGTTCCACCTATCCCTACCTCCCGTTCTTCTTCGATGGCCGAGTAATCATGGATATTAAACGCACGATCCTGATCGTCGCCCTGGCAATCGTGTCCTACTCTATGGTTCTTAAGTGGAACCAGGATTATGGCCAAGCTGCCCTGCCGACTCAGAATGTTGCTACCAATCAGTCGGCGCCGGCTATTCCGGATACGCCACTGGGTAACAATGCTGCCGCCAGTGCCGATGTACCCAGCGCGAATGCCGATACCAGCACCCCGGTAGAAACCCCGGTCGTCACCAATAAAGACCTCATCCATGTAAAAACGGATGTACTGGACCTGGCAATCGATCCACAGGGTGGTGATATCGCCCAGCTGAAGCTGCCGCTGTATCCACGTCGCCAAGACCATCCGGATGTTCCGTTCCAGCTGTTCGATAACGGCGGCGAACGTGTATATCTGGCACAAAGTGGCCTGACCGGCACTGACGGTCCGGATGCTCGTGCTACCGGTCGTCCGGTTTATTCGACCGAACAGAAGACTTATCAACTGGCTGACGGCCAGAACCAGTTGAACGTCGACCTGAAATTCAGTCACGACGGCGTCAACTACATCAAGCGTTTCAGCTTCACCCGCGGTTTGTACGATCTGAAAGTCACTTATCTGATCGATAACGAAAGCGCGAAGCCGTGGACCGGCAACCTGTTTGCCCAGCTCAAGCGTGACAACAGCGCCGATCCTTCTTCCAGCACCGCCACCGGCACCGCGACTTACCTGGGCGCCGCCCTGTGGACAAGTAGCGAGCCGTACAAAAAAGTGTCGATGAAAGATATCGACAAGGGCGCGCTGAAAGAAACCGTTCAAGGTGGCTGGGTTGCCTGGTTGCAACACTACTTCGTGACCGCATGGATCCCGAACAAGGGTGATGCGAACCTGGTTCAAACCCGCAAAGACAGCCAAGGTAACTACATCATTGGCTTTACTGGCCCGACGTTGACCGTCGCTCCGGGTGCCAAGGCCGAAGCCAGCGCTACGTTGTATGCCGGTCCGAAGAGCCAGGCTGTGCTGAAAGAGTTATCCCCAGGTCTGGAACTGACTGTGGATTACGGCATTCTGTGGTTCATTGCCCAGCCTATCTTCTGGCTGCTGCAACATATCCACAGCATCGTCGGCAACTGGGGCTTCTCGATCATCCTGCTGACCATGTTGATCAAGGGGATCTTCTTCCCACTGTCGGCTGCCAGCTACAAGTCGATGGCGCGTATGCGTGCCGTGGCCCCGAAACTGGCCGCGCTGAAAGAACAACATGGCGATGACCGGCAGAAAATGTCGCAGGCCATGATGGAGCTGTACAAGAAAGAGAAGATCAACCCGTTGGGTGGATGCTTGCCGATTCTGGTGCAGATGCCGGTGTTCCTGTCGCTGTACTGGGTGCTCCTGGAAAGCGTGGAAATGCGCCAGGCTCCGTTCATGCTGTGGATAACTGACCTGTCGATCAAAGACCCGTTCTTTATTCTGCCGATCATCATGGGCGCGACCATGTTCATCCAGCAGCGTCTGAACCCGACGCCTCCGGACCCGATGCAGGCCAAGGTAATGAAAATGATGCCAATCATCTTCACCTTCTTCTTCCTGTGGTTCCCGGCTGGTCTGGTGCTGTACTGGGTCGTCAACAACTGCCTGTCGATCTCCCAACAGTGGTACATCACACGTAAAATCGAAGCGGCTACCAAAAAAGCCGAGGCGTAATTTACTCTGTGGATAACACCACTCAAGACGCCCCCTAGTGGGGCGTTTTGCTTTCCGTCACTTTTATCCGGGTACCCGCCATGAGCGCTCCTCGTGAAACCATCGCCGCTGTCGCCACCGCTCAAGGTCGTGGTGGTGTCGGTATCGTTCGTATTTCCGGGCCGCTCGCCGGCGTGGCTGCCCAAGCCATCAGTGGTCGGGAGCTGAAGCCGCGGTATGCGCATTACGGGCCGTTTTTAGGTGCTGATGAAGAGGTGCTGGATGAAGGTATTGCCCTTTATTTTCCGGGCCCGAACTCCTTTACCGGTGAAGACGTCCTGGAACTGCAAGGCCACGGCGGCCCGATCGTCCTGGACATGCTGCTGCAGCGTTGCCTGCAGTTGGGTTGCCGCCTGGCACGGCCGGGTGAATTCAGCGAACGCGCGTTCCTCAACGACAAACTCGACCTGGCTCAGGCCGAGGCGATTGCCGACCTGATCGAAGCCAGCTCTGCACAAGCCGCGCGCAATGCGTTGCGCTCATTGCAGGGCGCATTTTCCCTGCGTGTGCATAACCTCACCGAGCAATTGATCAGCTTGCGCATCTACGTGGAGGCCGCGATTGATTTTCCGGAGGAAGAAATCGACTTCCTCGCCGATGGCCATGTCCTGGCGATGCTGGATAAAGTCCGCGACGAGTTATCCACAGTACTGCGTGAAGCCGGGCAAGGTGCCTTGCTGCGCGACGGTATGACCGTGGTGATTGCCGGTCGTCCCAACGCCGGCAAGTCGAGCCTGCTCAATGCCCTGGCCGGGCGAGAAGCCGCGATCGTCACCGAGATCGCCGGCACCACGCGGGACATCCTGCGCGAACATATCCACATCGATGGCATGCCCCTGCATGTGGTGGACACGGCCGGGCTGCGTGACACCGATGACCAGGTGGAAAAGATCGGTGTGGAACGCGCGTTGAAGGCCATTACGGAAGCTGACCGTGTCCTGCTGGTGGTGGATGCCACTGCGCCAGAGGCTGCAGATCCATTCGCGCTGTGGCCGGAATTCCTCGAACAACGGCCGGACCCGGCCAAGGTCACGCTGATTCGCAACAAGGCTGACCTGACGGGCGAGGCAATTGCCCTGGAAGTCAGTGAAGATGGCCACGTGACAATCAGCTTGAGTGCCAAGGCCGCAGGAGAAGGGCTGGAACTGCTGCGCGATCATCTGAAAGCGTGCATGGGCTACGAACAGACCTCGGAAAGCAGCTTTAGCGCGCGCCGCAGGCACCTGGAAGCGTTGCGTCATGCCAGCGCGGCCCTCGAGCACGGGCGGGCACAGTTGACCCTGGCAGGTGCTGGTGAGCTTCTGGCTGAAGACCTGCGCCAGGCTCAACATTTATTGGGCGAGATTACCGGTGCGTTCAGCTCCGATGACTTGCTGGGACGGATCTTTTCCAGCTTCTGCATCGGTAAATAACCTTTCGCTGCTACCCAGACAGGCCATTCGCGCCTGTCTGTTCTGCCCGTTTCAGGGCATCCAACTGTCTTTTCTGAATAACGCGAACGCTGCGACGGCTTTTCTGCGCCCGTAATTTGTCTCTACGGACGCTTTTCTGTGGATTAAGCCCTGTGAATAACCCCCCCTGTGCCCAGTTGATAACCAGCCTTGAAACCTGAGTAAAACCCCCTCTGTGGATAACCGCCTGTTTAATCCACAGGCTTAAACCACTTATCCAAGGGCCTCCTTGGCACCTAACCACAGACTTTTGAAGCTCTGTACACAAAGTAAATAAAGGCCTGTATAGATCTATCCACAGAAACATGCCTCAGTAGAAATAAACATAAAAACAAAGATTTAATAAATTTCTCTCTTTTAATTTCTATTGTTCGTGATTCATCCACAGCTGGTTAAATTTTGTGCAAAGGGTTCTTTAGGAAGGGCGAAGTCCCTATACTTGCCGACTCGTTCGAAAACCTGATCTCGAACGCTCATTCCTAATTACCTACAGAAGCAGGCACGAGGTGCGTGGTGGATTTCCCTTCCCGTTTTGAAGTGATCGTCATCGGCGGCGGTCATGCCGGTACCGAGGCAGCACTGGCGTCAGCACGCATGGGGGCAAAAACCCTGTTGCTGACGCATAACGTGGAAACCCTCGGCGCCATGAGCTGCAACCCCGCAATTGGCGGGATTGGCAAAAGCCACTTGGTCAAGGAAATCGATGCCCTAGGCGGCGCGATGGCCATGGCTACCGACAAAGGTGGTATTCAATTTCGCGTATTGAACAGCCGCAAAGGCCCGGCCGTGCGAGCCACGCGTGCTCAAGCCGACCGGATCCTGTACAAGGCCGCTGTCCGCGAAACCCTGGAAAACCAGCCGAACCTGTGGATATTTCAACAGGCAGCCGATGACCTGATCGTCGAACAAGACCAGGTACGCGGTGTTGTCACGCAAATGGGCCTGCGTTTCTTCGCAGAATCCGTGGTGTTGACCACCGGTACCTTCCTCGGCGGACTTATCCACATCGGTATGCAGAACTATTCCGGTGGCCGCGCCGGTGATCCACCGTCAATCGCCTTGGCTCAGCGCCTTCGCGAACTGCCACTGCGTGTTGGTCGCCTGAAAACCGGCACGCCGCCGCGAATTGATGGCCGGTCTGTGGATTTCTCGGTGATGACCGAGCAAGCCGGCGATACACCGATCCCGGTGATGTCGTTCATGGGCTCCAAGGAACAGCATCCGAAACAGGTCAGTTGCTGGATTACCCATACCAACGCTCGCACCCACGAAATCATTGCTGCGAACCTCGACCGTTCGCCGATGTATTCCGGTGTGATCGAAGGTATTGGCCCACGCTACTGCCCGTCGATCGAAGACAAGATCCATCGCTTTGCCGACAAGGAAAGCCACCAGGTTTTTATCGAGCCGGAAGGTCTGACTACCCACGAGCTGTACCCGAACGGGATTTCCACTTCCTTGCCGTTCGACGTGCAAATCCAGATTGTGCAATCGATTCGCGGTATGGAAAACGCCCACATCGTGCGGCCTGGCTACGCCATCGAATACGACTACTTCGACCCGCGTGACCTGAAATACAGCCTGGAAACCAAGGTTATTGGCGGTTTGTTCTTCGCTGGCCAAATCAACGGCACTACCGGTTACGAAGAAGCAGGCGCCCAGGGTTTGCTGGCCGGCACCAACGCGGCACTGCGTGCACAGGGCAAAGACAGCTGGTGCCCGCGTCGCGATGAGGCGTACATCGGGGTGTTGGTCGATGACCTGATTACTCTCGGTACCCAGGAACCGTACCGGATGTTTACGTCCCGGGCCGAATACCGCCTGATCCTGCGGGAAGACAACGCCGACCTGCGCTTGACCGAAAAAGGTCGCGAGTTGGGCCTGGTCGACGACGTGCGTTGGGCGGCGTTCTGCAAAAAACGCGAAAGCATCGAGTTGGAAGAGCAACGCCTGAAAAGTACCTGGGTTCGCCCGGGCACCGAGCAAGGCGACGCGATTGCCGAAAAATTCGGCACGCCGCTGACCCACGAATACAACTTGCTGAACCTGCTGTCCCGTCCGGAAATCGACTACGCTGGTCTGATCTCGGTCACCGGCGGTGGCGCAGAAGATCCACAGGTGGCCGAGCAGGTCGAAATCAAGACCAAATACGCCGGCTACATTGACCGCCAGCAGGATGAGATCGCTCGTCTGCGGGCCAGCGAAGACACCAAGCTGCCTGTGGATATTGATTACACAAACATTTCCGGGCTGTCGAAAGAGATTCAAGGCAAGCTGGGGATAACTCGACCAGAGACCCTGGGCCAGGCATCCCGTATCCCGGGCGTCACGCCGGCAGCCATTTCGCTGTTGATGATTCATTTGAAAAAACGCGGCGCGGGCCGTCAGTTGGAGCAAAGCGCTTGAGTTCGTTGGTCACCTCGCAACACGCCGAAGAGTTATCCACAGGTGCTCGCCAGCTTGGCGTCGACCTGACCGAAGCCCAGCACGAGTTGCTGCTGGGTTATCTGGCCCTGTTGATCAAATGGAACAAGGCTTACAACCTCACGGCGGTGCGTGATCCAGACGAAATGGTCTCTCGCCATCTCCTCGACAGTCTCAGCGTGATGCCGTTTATCGAAAACGGCCGCTGGCTCGACGTTGGCAGCGGCGGCGGTATGCCCGGCATCCCGTTGGCGATCCTGTTTCCCGAGTCGCAAGTGACTTGCCTGGACAGCAATGGCAAGAAAACCCGCTTCCTGACCCAGGTCAAACTCGAACTCAAGCTGGATAACCTGCAAGTTATCCACAGTCGCGTCGAAGCCTTCACGCCTGAACAGCCTTTCAACGGAATTGTGTCCCGGGCGTTCAGCAGCATGGAGAACTTCAGCAACTGGACCCGCCACCTTGGCGACCGCGATACCCGTTGGCTGGCAATGAAGGGCGTTCATCCAAGCGACGAGCTGTTAGCATTGCCGGCAGACTTCCACCTCGATAGCGAACACGCCTTGGCCGTACCCGGTTGCCAAGGCCAACGCCATCTGCTGATACTGCGCCGCACGGCATGATTGGGAACACAAGCAAGAATGGCTAAGGTATTCGCGATAGCGAACCAGAAAGGTGGCGTGGGCAAAACCACCACCTGCATCAACCTCGCAGCATCCCTGGTCGCTACCAAGCGTCGGGTGCTGTTGATCGATCTCGATCCACAGGGCAACGCCACCATGGGTAGCGGTGTGGATAAACACGGCCTGGAAAACTCGGTCTACGACTTGTTGATTGGCGAGTGCGACCTGGCCCAGGCCATGCACTATTCCGAGCACGGTGGTTATCAACTGCTGCCGGCCAACCGCGATTTGACTGCGGCGGAAGTGGTGCTGCTGGAAATGCAGATGAAAGAAAGCCGTCTGCGCAGCGCCTTGGCGCCAATCCGCGAGAATTACGACTACATTTTGATCGACTGCCCACCGTCGCTGTCGATGCTGACGTTGAACGCACTGGTTGCCGCCGACGGGGTGATTATCCCCATGCAGTGCGAGTACTTCGCGCTCGAAGGCTTGAGCGACCTTGTGGATAACATCAAGCGTATTGCCGAGTTGCTCAACCCGAACCTGCAAATCGAAGGCCTGTTGCGGACCATGTATGACCCGCGCCTGAGCCTGATGAACGATGTATCGGCGCAGCTCAAGGAACACTTCGGCGACCAGTTGTACGACACCGTGATTCCACGCAACATCCGCCTGGCCGAAGCGCCAAGCTATGGCATGCCCGCGCTGGCGTACGACAAATCGTCCCGCGGCGCCATTGCCTACCTGGCTCTGGCCGGCGAGATGGTTCGTCGTCAACGCCGCAATTCACGCACCGCTGCAGCCCAGCCAACTTAAGGAATCCCCATGGCCGTCAAGAAACGAGGTCTCGGACGTGGACTGGATGCACTGCTGAGTGGTCCGACTGTCACTTCGCTTGAAGAACAGGCAGTGCAGGCCGACGAGCGCGAGCTGCAACATCTGCCGCTGGACCTGATCCAGCGCGGCAAATACCAGCCGCGCCGGGACATGGACCCTCAGGCGCTGGAAGAATTGGCGAATTCGATCAAGGCCCAGGGCGTGATGCAGCCAATCGTGGTGCGCCCGATTGGTGCAGGTCGCTTTGAAATCATCGCCGGCGAACGCCGCTGGCGCGCGAGCCAACAGGCCGGCAAGGAAACCATCCCGGCGATGGTGCGTGATGTGCCGGATGAAACCGCCATTGCCATGGCGTTGATCGAGAACATCCAGCGCGAAGACCTTAATCCTATTGAGGAGGCGATCGCCCTGCAGCGTTTGCAGCAGGAATTCAAATTGACTCAGCAGGAAGTCGCGGACGCGGTGGGCAAGTCCCGGGTGACCGTGTCCAACCTGTTGCGCCTGATCGCGCTGCCGGAAGTCATCAAAACCATGCTTTCCCATGGAGACCTGGAAATGGGGCACGCCCGTGCCTTGCTCGGTTTGCCGGAAAATCAACAGGTTGAAGGGGCGCGACACGTTGTCGCACGAGGCCTCACCGTTCGTCAGACCGAGGCCCTGGTTCGCCAGTGGCTCAGTGGCAAACCTGCACCGGTCGAAACTGCCAAACCTGATCCGGACATTGCACGCCTGGAGCAGCGCCTGGCCGAACGCCTAGGCTCTGCGGTGCAAATTCGCCACGGCAAGAAAGGTAAAGGGCAATTGGTCATCGGATATAACTCATTGGATGAGCTTCAGGGCGTCCTTGCCCACATCCGTTGAAACAATTGCTTCTGTAGCGCGCAGTCGGAAATCACTACCCGGCAGTTGAATAGGGGCAGAACCGCCCCTATACTCTGCGCGCATTTTGTCGGCACAAATTATGCCAAGTTATTGATTTCCGGCAGCCGACCATTGAGGAGCAAGAGTGATGGAAACCCGCACGCCAAACACGTTGCCGTTCCATCGCTTGGCCGTTTTCCCGGTTTTAGTGGCTCAATTTGTCATCTTGCTGATCGCCGCTTTGGCGTTTTGGTACTGGCATGGAGTCGTAGCCGGATACTCGGGACTCTGCGGAGGCCTGATAGCCTTGCTGCCCAATATGTATTTTGCTCACAGGGCCTTTCGGTTTTCCGGCGCCCGAGCAGCCCAAGCCATCGTCCGGTCTTTTTATGCTGGCGAGGCGGGGAAATTGATTTTGACGGCAGTGCTGTTTGCACTGACCTTTGCAGGTGTGAAGCCATTGGCGCCGCTGGCTGTATTCGGCGTCTTCGTGTTGACCCAACTGGTCAGCTGGTTCGCTCCCCTGCTAATGAAAACAAGACTTTCGAAACCTTAGGGCGTTTGAGGCAACCATGGCAGAAACAACCGCTTCGGGCTATATCCAGCACCACTTGCAGAACCTGACCTTCGGTCAGCTTCCCAACGGCGGCTGGGGCTTTGCCCACACCGCAGCAGAAGCCAAAGAAATGGGCTTCTGGGCATTCCACCTGGATACTCTGGGCTGGTCTGTCGCATTGGGTCTGATCTTCGTCCTGATTTTCCGCATGGCGGCAAAGAAGGCGACTTCCGGTCAGCCAGGTGCTTTGCAGAACTTCGTTGAAGTATTGGTCGAATTCGTCGATGGCAGCGTGAAAGACAGCTTCCATGGTCGTAGCGCGGTGATTGCACCGTTGGCACTGACCATCTTCGTCTGGGTGTTCCTGATGAACGCCGTCGACCTGATTCCGGTTGACTGGATTCCTCAGTTGGCCATGGCGATCTCCGGCGATCCGCACATTCCATTCCGTGCCGTATCGACCACTGACCCGAACGCTACCCTGGGCATGGCCCTGTCGGTGTTCGTGTTGATCATTTTCTACAGCATCAAGATCAAGGGCATCGGCGGCTTCATCGGCGAACTGACCCTGCACCCGTTCGGCAGCAAGAACATCTTCATTCAAGCCCTGCTGATCCCGGTGAACTTCCTGCTGGAATTCGTGACCCTGATCGCCAAGCCGATTTCCCTGGCTCTGCGACTGTTCGGCAACATGTATGCCGGCGAGCTGGTGTTCATTCTGATCGCTGTGATGTTCGGCAGTGGTCTGCTCTGGCTTAGCGGCTTGGGCATTGTTCTGCAGTGGGCGTGGGCTGTGTTCCACATCCTGATCATCACCCTGCAGGCGTTTATCTTCATGATGCTGACCATCGTCTACCTGTCGATGGCGCACGAAGAGAACCATTAAGACCAGTCTCGACTAGTCTGATGTCCCTCCCGGTCAAACGGGAGGGTAGCCCTGAAGGGCTATGAAACGATTTGTTTTACCGCTTTAAAATCTAAAAAACCTAAACCATACGACGTAAAAGTCGGGAGGAAAGATGGAAACTGTAGTTGGTCTAACCGCTATCGCTGTTGCACTGTTGATCGGCCTGGGCGCCCTGGGTACTGCCATTGGTTTCGGCCTGTTGGGCGGCAAGTTCCTGGAAGGCGCAGCGCGTCAGCCAGAAATGGTTCCAATGCTGCAAGTTAAAATGTTCATCGTCGCCGGCCTGCTCGACGCCGTGACCATGATCGGTGTTGGTATCGCTCTGTTCTTCACCTTCGCGAACCCCTTCGTTGGTCAACTCGCCGGTTAATCACTCGTTTTTTCGAGTGATTGGTGTGTTGTGCAACGAACGAGCGAGGTATTGGCGTGAACATTAATGCAACCATTATTGGTCAGTCCTTAGCGTTCTTGATTTTTGTAGTTTTCTGCATGAAGTTCGTATGGCCTCCGGTCATCGCGGCTTTGCACGAACGTCAGAAGAAGATCGCAGACGGACTGGACGCTGCCGCACGAGCAGCTCGCGACCTGGAGTTGGCCCAAGATAAAGCGGGTCAACAACTGCGCGAAGCGAAAGCTCAGGCAGCTGAAATCATTGAGCAAGCCAAGAAACGCGGTAACCAGATCGTTGAAGAGGCTGTTGAAAAAGCCCGTATCGACGCTGACCGTGTGAAGGTTCAGGCTCAAGCCGAGATCGAGCAGGAACTGAACGGTGTCAAAGATGCGCTGCGTGCCCAACTGGGTGCTCTGGCCGTCGGCGGTGCTGAGAAGATCCTGGGTGCCACAATCGATCAAAACGCGCACGCGGAGCTGGTAAACAAACTGGCTGCTGAAATTTAAGCGAGGGCGATCATGGCAGAATTGACCACGTTGGCCCGACCTTACGCTAAGGCAGCCTTCGAGCACGCCCAGGCCCACCAGCAGCTGGCCTCTTGGTCAGCCATGCTCGGCCTGGCAGCAGCAGTGTCGCAAGACGACACCATGCAGCGCGTGCTCAAGGCCCCGCGACTGACGAGCGCAGACAAGGCCGCCACGTTTATTGACGTGTGCGGCGACAAGTTTGATGTAAAAGTGCAGAACTTCATCCACGTCGTTGCCGAAAACGACCGTCTCCCGCTTCTGCCGGAGATCGCCGCTCTGTTTGACCTGTACAAGGCCGAACAAGAGAAATCGGTAGACGTTGAAGTGACCAGTGCTTTTGCATTGAACCAAGAACAGCAAGACAAACTCGCCAAGGTTCTCAGTGCACGACTCGACCGGGAAGTGCGCCTGCAAGTTGCGGAGGATGCCACCCTGATTGGTGGTGTCATCATTCGCGCCGGCGACCTGGTTATCGATGGCTCGATTCGCGGCAAACTCGCGAATCTTGCCGAAGCATTGAAATCTTGAGTTTGAAGGGGCAGCAGAGCAATGCAGCAACTCAATCCTTCCGAAATAAGTGAAATTATCAAGGGCCGCATCGACAAGCTCGATGTGACCTCCCAAGCCCGTAACGAAGGCACTGTCGTCAGCGTATCTGACGGCATCGTGCGGATTCACGGTCTGGCCGACGTAATGTACGGCGAGATGATCGAGTTTCCGGGCGGCGTCTACGGTATGGCTCTCAACCTGGAGCAAGACTCTGTAGGTGCCGTTGTATTGGGCTCCTACCAGACTCTGGCTGAAGGCATGAGCGCCAAGTGCACAGGCCGCATCCTGGAGGTTCCGGTTGGTAAGGAACTGCTGGGTCGCGTTGTCGACGCACTGGGTAACCCAGTTGACGGCAAAGGTCCGCTGAACAACACCGAGACCGATGCGGTCGAGAAAGTTGCTCCAGGCGTGATCTGGCGTAAGTCGGTAGACCAGCCTGTACAGACTGGCTACAAGGCTGTCGATGCCATGATTCCTGTCGGCCGTGGCCAGCGTGAGCTGATCATCGGTGACCGTCAGATCGGTAAAACCGCTCTGGCGATCGACGCGATCATCAACCAGAAAGACAGCGGGATTTTCTGCGTCTACGTAGCCATCGGTCAGAAACAATCGACCATCGCCAACGTGGTTCGCAAGCTGGAAGAAAACGGCGCCCTGGCTAACACCATCGTCGTGGCCGCCAGTGCTTCCGAATCCGCTGCACTTCAGTTCCTGGCACCGTACTCCGGTTGCACCATGGGCGAATACTTCCGCGACCGCGGTGAAGACGCGCTGATCGTTTATGACGATCTGTCCAAGCAAGCAGTGGCTTACCGCCAGATTTCCCTGCTGCTGCGCCGTCCACCAGGCCGTGAAGCTTACCCAGGCGACGTGTTCTATCTCCACTCCCGTCTGCTGGAGCGCGCATCCCGCGTTTCGGAAGAATACGTAGAGAAGTTCACCAACGGCGCAGTGACCGGCAAAACCGGTTCCCTGACCGCACTGCCGATCATCGAAACCCAGGCTGGCGACGTTTCCGCGTTCGTTCCGACCAACGTGATTTCCATCACCGACGGTCAGATCTTCCTGGAATCGGCCATGTTCAACTCCGGGATCCGTCCTGCAGTGAACGCCGGTGTTTCGGTATCCCGTGTGGGTGGTGCCGCTCAGACCAAGATCATCAAGAAGCTCTCCGGTGGTATCCGTACCGCTCTGGCTCAGTACCGTGAACTGGCGGCATTCGCCCAGTTTGCTTCTGACCTGGACGAAGCGACCCGTAAGCAACTTGAGCATGGTCAGCGCGTTACCGAGCTGATGAAGCAGAAGCAATACGCACCAATGTCGATCGCTGACATGGCGCTGTCGCTGTATGCCGCTGAGCGTGGGTTCCTGACCGACGTTGAAATCACCAAGGTCGGCAGCTTCGAACAAGCGCTGATTGCTTACTTCAACCGCGATCACGCCGAATTGATGGCGAAGATCAACGTGAAGGGTGACTTCAATGACGACATCGACGCTGGCATCAAAGCCGGTATCGAGAAGTTCAAGGCCACCCAAACCTGGTAAGCCGCAGCGGGGGCCGCGAGGCTCCCGCTTGCTAACCTGATAGGTGTTACATGGCAGGCGCAAAAGAGATTCGCAGTAAGATTGCGAGCATCAAAAGCACGCAAAAGATCACCAGCGCCATGGAAAAAGTGGCGGTCAGCAAAATGCGCAAGGCACAAATGCGCATGGCTGCTAGCCGTCCCTACGCGGAGCGTATCCGCCAGGTTATTGGTCATCTGGCCAACGCCAACCCGGAATATCGCCACCCGTTCATGATCGATCGCGAAGTTAAGCGCGTCGGTTATGTCGTGGTGAGCAGTGACCGTGGTTTGTGCGGTGGTTTGAATACCAACCTGTTCAAGGCCCTGGTCAAGGACATGGCGGTAAACCGCGAAAAAGGCGTCGAGATCGATCTGTGTGTGGTCGGTAGCAAGGGTGCGGCCTTTTTCCGCAACTTCGGCGGTAACGTCGTTGCAGCTATCAGCCACCTGGGTGAAGAACCGTCGATCAATGATTTGATCGGCAGCGTCAAAGTGATGCTGGATGCATACCTGGAAGGCCGGATTGACCGCCTCTCCGTGGTGTCCAACAAGTTCATCAACACCATGACGCAACAGCCTACCGTGGAGCAGTTGATTCCATTGGTGGCGGCCCCGGAACAAGAACTCAAGCACCACTGGGACTACCTCTACGAACCAGACGCCAAAGAGCTGCTTGACGGCTTGATGGTGCGCTACGTGGAGTCGCAGGTGTACCAGGCGGTGGTCGAGAACAACGCGGCTGAACAAGCTGCGCGGATGATCGCGATGAAGAACGCTACCGACAACGCCGGTGATTTGATCAGCGATTTGCAGCTGATCTACAACAAGGCGCGTCAGGCTGCGATCACCCAAGAGATCTCGGAAATCGTCGGCGGCGCTGCCGCGGTTTAACGGTTCAAATATTCAGAGGATCCAGCTATGAGTAGCGGACGTATCGTTCAAATCATCGGCGCCGTTATCGACGTGGAATTCCCACGCGACAGCGTACCGAGCATCTACAACGCTTTGAAAGTCAAAAGCGATGCAGGCACCACCCTGGAAGTTCAGCAGCAGCTGGGCGACGGCGTGGTTCGTACCATTGCAATGGGTTCCACCGAAGGCTTGAAGCGCGGTCTGGAAGTCACTGACTCTGGCGCAGCCATCTCCGTACCGGTCGGTAAAGCGACCCTGGGCCGGATCATGGACGTCCTCGGTAACCCGATCGACGAAGCCGGTCCAATCGACACCGAAGAGCGCTGGGGCATTCACCGTCCTGCGCCTTCCTTCGCGGAACAAGCGGGCGGCAACGACCTGCTGGAAACCGGCATCAAGGTTATCGACCTGGTTTGCCCGTTCGCCAAGGGCGGTAAAGTCGGTCTGTTCGGTGGTGCCGGTGTAGGCAAAACCGTAAACATGATGGAACTGATCCGTAACATCGCCATCGAGCACAGCGGTTATTCCGTGTTCGCCGGTGTGGGTGAGCGTACTCGTGAGGGTAACGACTTCTACCACGAGATGAAGGATTCCAACGTTCTGGACAAAGTGGCACTGGTTTACGGTCAGATGAACGAGCCGCCGGGTAACCGTCTGCGCGTAGCACTGACCGGCCTGACCATGGCCGAGAAGTTCCGTGACGAAGGTAACGACGTTCTGCTGTTCGTCGACAACATCTATCGTTACACCCTGGCCGGTACTGAAGTATCCGCACTGCTGGGCCGTATGCCTTCCGCAGTAGGTTACCAGCCGACCCTGGCCGAAGAGATGGGTACTCTGCAAGAGCGTATCACTTCGACCAAAAACGGTTCGATCACCTCGATCCAAGCGGTATACGTACCTGCGGATGACTTGACTGACCCGTCGCCAGCGACCACGTTCGCCCACTTGGACGCCACCGTCGTACTGTCCCGTGACATCGCCTCCCTG
The DNA here is from genome assembly GCF_900105735.1 of Pseudomonas yamanorum. Taxonomy (NCBI): domain Bacteria; kingdom Pseudomonadati; phylum Pseudomonadota; class Gammaproteobacteria; order Pseudomonadales; family Pseudomonadaceae; genus Pseudomonas; species Pseudomonas yamanorum. The sequence continues at coordinate 3,432,933 of NZ_LT629793.1, forward strand.
GGTATCTACCCAGCGGTCGATCCACTGGATTCGACTTCGCGCCAGCTGGACCCGAACGTTATCGGCCAGGAACACTACGACACCGCTCGCGGCGTCCAGTACGTTCTGCAGCGTTACAAAGAACTGAAGGACATCATTGCGATCCTGGGTATGGACGAGCTGTCGGAAACCGACAAGCAGTTGGTATCCCGCGCTCGTAAGATCCAGCGCTTCTTGTCGCAGCCGTTCTTCGTGGCTGAAGTCTTCACCGGTGCCTCGGGTAAATACGTTTCCCTGAAAGACACCATTGCTGGCTTCAAAGGCATCCTCAACGGTGACTACGACCACCTGCCAGAACAAGCGTTCTACATGGTCGGCGGCATCGAAGAAGCGATCGAGAAAGCCAAGAAACTGTAATTCCGGCGCCCGGTAACGGGCGCTAATCAGGTTGAGGCAAGCAGATGGCTATGACATTCCATTGCGATATCGTCAGCGCGGAAGGGGAAATCTTCTCCGGTCAGATCGAGAGTGTGATTGCACACGGCGAACTGGGCGACCTGGGTATTAACTTTGGCCACGCGCCATTGATTACATCCTTGAAGCCTGGTCCGATCACTCTGACCAAGCTGGGCGGGGAAAGGGAGGTGTTTTACATCTCCGGTGGTTTCCTCGAGGTTCAGCCGAACATGGTCAAGGTACTTGCCGACACCGTGCAACGTGCTGCCGACCTGGATGAAGCCTCCGCTCAGGAAGCCGTCAAGGCTGCCGAGAAGGCCCTGAACGAAAAAGGCGCAGATTTCGACTACGGTTCTGCTGCTGCACGTCTGGCCGAGGCCGCAGCTCAGCTGCGCACCGTCCAGCAGATCCGCAAGAAGTTTGGCGGCTAAGCCGTCAAGCCTCATGCGTGATTGATTAAAAAGGGTAGCCTCGGCTACCCTTTTTCTTTTTTTGCAAAACACTTCTTTGGTCTGAAGTCTGACCGCCCAGGATTGGTAGCCATTCATGTCTCTCGAAATCGTAATTCTTGCCGCAGGCCAGGGCACCCGCATGCGTTCGGCCCTGCCCAAGGTGCTGCACCCGGTTGCCGGCAACTCCATGCTTGGCCATGTTATCCACAGCGCCCGGCAGCTGGATCCACAGCGCATTCACGTGGTGATCGGCCACGGTGCCGATGTGGTGCGTGAGCGTCTGGCGGCGGATGACCTGAATTTCGTATTGCAGGACAAGCAATTGGGTACGGGCCATGCCACTGCGCAAGCCGTGCCGTTCATCAAGGCCGACACCGTGCTGATTCTCTACGGTGACGTGCCGCTGATCGAAGTGGAAACCTTGCAGCGCCTGCTCCAACACGTAGTGCCAGGCCAGATGGGTCTGCTCACCGTCGAACTGGACGACCCGACCGGCTACGGTCGCATCGTGCGCAACGCTGATGGCAAGGTCGCCGCCATCGTCGAGCACAAGGACGCCAGCGAAGCCCAGCGCGCCATCACTGAAGGCAACACCGGCATCCTCGCGGTTCCGGCTGATCGCCTGGCCGACTGGATGAGCCGCTTGTCCAACAACAATGCCCAGGGCGAGTACTACCTGACCGACGTCATCGAGATGGCCGTCAGCGATGGCCTGGTGGTCGCCACCGAACAGCCCCACGACCCGATGGAAGTGCAGGGTGCCAACGACCGCAAGCAACTGGCGGAGCTGGAGCGTCACTATCAACTGCGTGAAGGCCGCCGCCTGATGGCGCTGGGCGTGACGCTGCGTGATCCGGCACGTTTCGATGTGCGGGGTGATGTCACCGTAGGCCGCGACGTGCTGATCGATATCAACGTGATCCTCGAAGGCCGCGTGGTCATTGAAGACGACGTGGTGATCGGCCCGAACTGCGTGATCAAGGACAGTACCCTGCGCAAAGGTGTGGTGATCAAGGCCAACAGCCATATCGACGGTGCGGTGATGGGCGAGGGCAGTGATGCCGGTCCGTTCGCGCGTTTGCGTCCGGGCAGCGTGCTGGGCGCCCGCGCCCATGTGGGTAACTTTGTAGAACTGAAAAACGCCCGGATGGGCGACGACGCCAAGGCAGGACACCTGGCCTACCTCGGTGATGCAGTGATTGGTGCACGCAGCAATATCGGCGCCGGCGCTATTACCTGTAACTACGATGGCGCCAATAAGTACCAGACGACCATTGGTGAAGACGTATTTATTGGCTCCAACAACTCATTGATCGCGCCCGTCACCATTGGTGATGGTTCGAATACGGCGGCAGGCTCAACCATCAACCAGGATGTGGATAAGTCCCAACTGGCCGTAGCCCGCGCCCGCCAGCGCAACATCGACGGCTGGAAGCGCCCGGTCAAAATCAAGAAGACCTGAGTTATCCACACCCCTGAATCACTGTAGTACTCATGTGTGTGCGGGCTTGCTCGCGAAGGCGGTCTTTCGGTTGATACATGCGCTGACTGACACACCGCTTTCGCGAGCAAGCCCGCTCCCACATTTTTATCTGTGTTGATTCAAAAAACTCAGTCGCATGCTTGACCATTTTGATTGAATAGGTTTTGATTGCCTTCGTTATCTTTCGAAACGAAACTTATCATCACCATGTCGAAACGAAATACACCCCAACGTCGCCACAACATCCTTGCCATGCTCACCGAGCAAGGCGAAGTCAGCGTGGACGAATTGGCCAAACGTTTCGAAACCTCGGAAGTGACCATCCGCAAGGACCTGGCCGCCCTCGAAAGTAACGGCCTGTTGCTGCGTCGCTACGGCGGCGCCATCACCATGCCTCAGGAATTGGTCGGTGATCCGGCCCAGCCCATTTCTGCCTACAAGCGCGCCATCGCCCGTGCGGCCGTCAGGCGCTTGCGGGAACACGCACGCATCATCATCGACAGCGGCAGCACCACCGCCGCCATGATCCCCGAACTGGGCCAGCAACCCGGCCTGGTGGTGATGACCAACTCCCTGCACGTGGCCAGCGCCTTGAGCGAACTGGAACACGAGCCGGTGTTGTTGATGACCGGCGGCACCTGGGACCCGCATTCGGACTCGTTCCAGGGCCAGGTCGCCGAGCAAGTACTGCGTTCCTACGACTTCGACCAGCTCTTCATTGGTGCCGATGGCATCGACCTGGAGCGCGGTACCACCACCTTCAACGAATTGCTGGGCCTGAGCCGCGTCATGGCCGAGGTCGCCCGCGAAGTGGTGGTGATGGTCGAGTCCGACAAGATTGGCCGCAAGATCCCCAACCTGGAACTGCCCTGGAGCAGCGTCCATACCCTTATTACCGATGATCGCCTGCCGCTTGAGGCCCGCGACCAGATTCAAGCCCGCGGCATCACGCTGATTTGCGCGGCAGTCATCTAGGAGAGAAACCATGTGTGGAATTGTTGGCGCAGTCGCTGAACGAAACGTCACCGCCATTTTGCTCGAAGGCCTCAAACGCCTGGAATACCGTGGCTACGACAGCGCCGGTGTGGCGCTTTTCACCAACGCCGGCAAGCTTGAGCGCATGCGTCGCCCGGGCAAGGTCAGCGAACTGGAACAGGCACTGGCTGGTGAGCCGCTGGTAGGCCGCCTGGGTATCGCCCACACCCGTTGGGCCACCCACGGTGCACCGTGTGAACGCAACGCTCACCCGCACTTCTCCGGTGACCTGGCGGTTGTGCACAACGGCATCATCGAAAACCACGAAGTGCTGCGTGAACAGCTCAAGGGCCAGGGTTATGTCTTCACCTCGGACACCGACACCGAAGTCATCGCCCACCTGCTGAACCACAAGCTCAAGGACCTTGGTGACCTGACCAATGCCCTCAAGGCCACTGTCAAGGAACTGCACGGCGCCTATGGCCTGGCCGTGATCAGCGCCAGCCAGCCCGACCGCCTGGTCGCCGCCCGCAGTGGCAGCCCGTTGGTGATCGGCCTGGGCCTGGGTGAGAACTTCCTCGCCTCCGACCAACTGGCCCTGCGCCAGGTTACCGACCGCTTCATGTACTTGGAAGAAGGCGACATCGCCGAGATCCGCCGTGAAAGCGTGTCCATCTGGGACGTCAACGGCCAATCCGTGGAACGTGAAGCCGTGCAGTACCGCGACGGCGCCGAAGCCGCCGACAAGGGCGAGTTCCGCCACTTCATGCTCAAGGAAATCCACGAGCAACCGGCCGTGGTGCAACGCACCCTGGAAGGCCGCCTGAGCCAGAACCAGGTGTTGGTGCAAGCCTTCGGCCCGCAAGCCGCCGAACTGTTCGCCAAAGTGCGCAACGTGCAAATTGTCGCCTGCGGTACCAGCTACCACGCCGGCATGGTTGCCCGTTATTGGCTGGAAGAACTGGCCGGCATCCCGTGCCAGGTCGAAGTCGCCAGCGAATTCCGCTACCGCAAGGTGGTGGTGCAACCCGACACCCTGTTCGTGACCATCTCCCAGTCCGGTGAAACCGCCGACACCCTGGCCGCCCTGCGCAACGCCAAGGAACTTGGCTTCCTCGGCAGTCTGGCAATCTGCAACGTCGGCATCAGCTCCCTGGTGCGTGAGTCCGACCTGACCCTGCTGACCCAGGCCGGTCGTGAAATCGGCGTGGCCTCCACCAAAGCCTTTACCACCCAGTTGGTCGGGCTGTTGCTGCTGACCCTGTCTCTGGGCCAGGTTCGCGGCACCCTGGGCGAAGGCGTCGAGGCGCACCTGGTCGAAGAACTGCGCCGCCTGCCGGCCCGCCTGGGCGAAGCACTGGCCATGGACAGCACCGTGGAAAAAGTTGCCGAGCTGTTCGCCGACAAACACCACACCCTGTTCCTCGGCCGTGGCGCGCAATACCCGGTGGCGATGGAAGGTTCGCTCAAGCTCAAGGAAATCTCCTACATCCACGCCGAAGCCTACCCAGCCGGTGAGCTGAAGCACGGCCCGTTGGCCCTGGTGGATGACGACATGCCAGTCGTTACCGTCGCGCCGAACAACGAACTGCTGGAGAAGCTCAAATCCAACCTGCAGGAAGTGCGCGCCCGTGGCGGTCAACTGATCGTGTTCGCGGACGAGAAGGCTGGCATGACCAATGGCGAAGGCACTCACGTCATCAACATGCCGCACATTCACGACACCCTGTCGCCGATCCTCTACACCATCCCACTGCAGCTGCTGTCGTATTACGTGGCTGTGCTGAAGGGCACCGACGTTGACCAGCCGCGTAACCTGGCGAAGTCGGTGACGGTGGAATAAGCCGCACCCGAACCACCAAAACCCTGGTTTTCAACAATAAAGATTGACACAAAACAATAAAGTTTGACACGCATGAACATAGATTGACACAAGGCTCAAACCCCCGTATCTACGGGGGTTTTCCTTTCCAGGCTTTCCCTTTGGTCTGGATTCATCGCTTCAACTTTCAGCGGGTGTAGTCTGGAAAATGTTTTGAATGCGGCCGCTTTGGCGGTCGTGTCCTTCTACGACTTTTTCTCGACGCGAGGTGAAGCGGTCCGCATCGACTGAGGAGGCGTGGGTTGCGAGGTCGTAAATTTGCATCACAGCAGGACATTGAACGGCACATTGCAAATGGATTTGGCGAAGGCGCCGGGGCAAGCTACGTGCCTTGGCTGCGGGTACAAGATGTCCCGTCGATAGGTCGTTCGCACAAGATTCAAGGTGTGAAGATCGAGAGGATTCATCACCTTCTGTCAGATCTCGAGCGTTCCTACTTCCTTGTGTGTGAATTTTCTGAAGACGTCGTGGATATCCGGGAGCAATACCCTTTACTACCCACAGAGCGTGCGCAAGCGATAGCGTCGGCGATCGATGTACGCTATCCAAGATACCCTAGAACAACACTGCCTTATGTGATGACAACAGACTTCCTGTTAACTGTTAAGGACCCGAGCGGAAACTTCAAATCGGTAGCTAGGACGGTGAAGTATCGTTCAGATTTAATTGGCAACGGAAGTAAAAGAACGCTTGAAAAACTTGAAATTGAAAAGCGTTTTTGGGAAAGCCAAGGTGTTGATTGGAAAATCGTAACAGACGAGTTTTTTACACGAGATTTGATTAAAAATCTTGGACTAATCAGGAGGTACTCGAAGCTCTCTCGTGATTTAATGAAAACGCCGTTGCATTCGAATTTTATCGAGTGCCTTGTAAACAGCCGGGAATATTCGTGGACCTTGGCCACCTGTCTAAGAAAAATAGCATCACTTCTGTCCATTTCCTATATAGACGCTCAAGCAATTTTCTTTCATCTGGTTTGGAACAAGATACTGAAAATCGATTTGGTTAACACTCCTCTCCACCTTACTGGTCTAGTTCCTGGCTTCGAAGTTTCACCGAGCCCTGTCCAAGTATCGTTGAAGGAGAAAATGTCATGACTGTTCTCGTTAATGACGTTTTCGAGCCTGTAACCGATCTGTCGGTCATTGCTACGATAGCCAGGCTCCTTTACCAGGATGAAACGCATGATTTAGCAGTTTTGATGGATCTAGCTGACCCACCCCGGCAGCCGTACGCGGTTGGTCTGGAGGAGCTGCGTCGCTCGATAGCGTCTGGTCACACCAAACCAGCAGCCATCACCACGCCCGAGTTTATGCTTGTGCTTGAGGAACAGTTGGATGAGAGAGCCAAGCAAGGCCGGGACGAAAAGTGGGCCGTCATCGCCCCTCTATTAGATCCTGAATACCCGGGACAAATATTTGTACGAGGTGAGTTAGGCCGCCTTGTTAGCAGACGGGCGTCAGAGCTCGGAATCCAGCGGAAAACGATCTATCGGCTTCTTTACCGATATTGGTTTTATGGTCAAGTTCGCAACTCATTGCTAAATAATTATACGGCGGTAGGTGTTGCCGATAGAAAATATGATCCGAGCAGGCCACCAGGGCGAAAGCCTAAATTTCAAGGCGTTCTTACTTCGCCTTCCAAGATGCTCAGTGCGGTTGATAAACGATGCATCCGTGTTGGATATGCTCTTTATGTAAGAGATAAGAAATCTTCCATTTCGAGCGCATATGACGAAATGTTGAGACGATTTTACTCAGTCCGAGACATCTCTAAAAACAGTGAAGAAGAGCTTCGTTTGTTGCCTGGTTCAGAACTCCCCAGCTTGAGGCAGTTCCAATATTGGGGACAGATTTTTTTCGACGAGATTGCAACCGAGCGTGGCCGTAAAGGATTGAGGAGATGGTTAAAGGACTGCCGTCCGCTTTCAGGTACCGTTCGCGATTGGCTGCGTGGACCCTGTCATCAGTTCGAGATCGACGCGACTATTGCCGATATTTATTTGGTCAACAGCTACTCCAGGCGGATGCTCATTGGCCGGCCCGTAGTTTATATCGTTGTGGATAGCTTCTCCGGAATGATTGCTGGTCTCTATGTAGGATTGGAGGGCCCTAGTTGGAATGGGGCCAGGCAAGCGCTGTTCAACGCGTTTACCTCCAAAGTCGAGTTCTGCGCTCAGAACGGCGTCGAAATCAATGCAGATGATTGGAATTGTCACCACCTGCCCCACCAGATTTACGCCGACCGAGGAGAGATGCTGTCACTCGCAGCAGAGGGGCTATCGTCAGGATTGGGAATTGAGATGGGCACTGCGCCGCCTTATCGGCCGGATTGGAAGCCTATGGTGGAAAGTCGGTTTGGCATTTTGAATGATTTGACGGGTATCAGATGGCTACCTGGCGGGGTAGCAGCGCGAGACAAAGAGCGAGGCGAGCGAGATTACCGGCTCGATGCCACGCTGAATCTCAAAGAGTTCACCCAAATCCTCATCAAGTGCGTACTCCACTATAACGGGCACCATCGACAGCCTGAACGACTGACGCAGGCGATGATGAATGACGGCGTTGAACCTACACCCAACGGGATATGGAATTGGGCCTGCGACAACGACCTGATCGAATCCAACAAACGTCCTGACGAGCTGGTTTACCTCCATCTCTTGCCTCGCGAGCGCGCGACCGTTCAAAAGGGTGGGGTTATGTTTCGCGGCATGCACTACGTGTGTGATATGGCCATAGAGAAAGATTGGTTTGCCAAGGCTCGCAAAGGGGGCGTTTGGTCAATAGAGTGTTGGTTCGATCCGAACTCGGCGGCATACATTTGGATTCAGGGAGAGGCCAAGCAGTTTATCCGTTGTGATCTTCGACGATCGGATGCCGGTTACGCGAATTACCGCTCGGACGAGATTTTTGATCTGCTCGAAGCCTATCGCCAAAAACCGCCTACTCGCCGGCGAGCCGAGCTGGAAAGCCGTGTGCAGCTTAGCGATCAGGTCCACCAGATCATCAGTCATGCACTCGCAGAACGAAAACTGGAACCTGCTCCGCCCACCAAGGCAGAGGCCACTGGAAACATCCGCGAGAACCGCGCAGAAGAACGTCTCCGTGAGCGTGAAAATGCGGTTGTTCCTGAAGGCGTTAGGGCGGAGCCAGCTTCACTTCAATCTGAATTGACACCGAAAGCGCATGATTCATATGCCGGCGAGCGGACTGCGCAGGTTATCGATTTGCTCAAAAGAATTCGGCCAGGACAGGCAAAATGAAAGGTGCACAGACGTTTGCCAATTACGTCAGACAGGACATTAGTGAGTATGCGGGTAACCCGCTTATCGAAGCTTTGCCTCCGATATTGTCGGAGGCCGCGGCTGTTGAGCTGATCTCGAATTTTCCTCAGCCGGTGGATCCGAAAGAGCTGACGCTCGAAGGAGCCACTCGAATTCACTGTATCGACCGGCTAAGAACCGTGGTACAGCCGTTTTTGCTACATCTGGAACTGGAGGCCCTGTTCTCACTGCTCATTCGTCGAGGGTATGTTGGGCGTAACCCGATGTCGCCCGCTACCGTCCGGCATTTGCATTCTTTATCTGGGGCTCAGCGTTACCACGATGCGTTCAAGTCCACTGCAGAAACGTTTACCGTCGTCGGCCTGAGCGGCATTGGCAAGTCAACGGCACTCCACGCCATCTTGAGCCTTTATCCACAGACAATCCGTCATGAGCGCTATGAGGGAAAGCAGTTTGTTCATACCCAAATCACATGGCTGAAGCTTGACTGCCCTCGGGATGGATCGCTGGCTGGGTTTTGCCAGCAGTTTTTTTATGCGGTGGGTGACGCTCTAGGAGATAAGGACTACCACAAGCGCTACAGGCATCGAAACATCAATGATGCGCTGCAACAGATGGAGCAGGTGGCCAGCACGTTTTTCATCGGCGCCTTGCTGATCGACGAGCTGCAAAACCTCCACCTGGCGAAAACCGGTGGTAAAGAGAGCATGCTGAATTTTTTCCTGCACTTGGTAAACAACATCGGTATCCCGGTGGTTTTCAGTGGCACGAACTCGACAATTAGCCTGTTCTCAGAAGCCATGCGGACTGCCCGCCGAGTCTGTGGTGCCGGCACGCTCGAATTCAAACGATTCGAAAAGGATGATGAGGAGTGGCGGTTGTTGGTCGAAAATCTATGGAGCTATCAGTGGTGCAAGCAGACTGCTGAGCTGACCGACGAGATTTTTGACACGCTGTATGAACACACTCAAGGCGTGACAGATTTCCTGGTCAAGCTTCTGGTATTGAGTCAGCGTTATGCGGTCCAGAGCGGTTCGGAGTGTTTGACTGCTGAGGTCATGGTGAAGGTAAGCAACTCAAAAATGCAGATTCTAAAGCCAGCCCTTTCAGCCCTGCGTAGCCGTGATCCGAAGCGGATGAGACAGTTTGACGATTTGCTGCCGATTGAGGATCAACTGAGCGAAATGATGGTCTTCGATGGATTGGCACGAGAGGATCGCCTCACCTTGCTTCGAAGCGTTGTATCCCGTGAGAAACCGGCAGACCCATCTCCAACCATTCTTGCGAAAGATCACCCATCGCCGATTGCTACTGCTGTGGAAAACTCAGAGGCTAAAGCGCTTAGCGAACATGACGCTCCCCTCGACGCTCTGCGCGCTGCGGGCTGGCTCAACGAGGACCTGTTTGAGTTCTCACCGATCTATCACAAAGCGTGAGTAGGAGGGGGGTGAAGTGCAGCTTAAACTCCATTTCTTCCCCGCCGCGTTTCCCGACGAGACGCTGCATAGCGTGATTTCTCGTTATGCCCGTCTTTGCGGTGTTCGTAATTGCCAAGCAGCATTTGCCGGACTGAAATCGGCGGCAGCATTTTCGCAAAATGTGGCATTCCCGAGCCATCTAGGGGATTTTGTCGACGCGCTACCCAGCGGTACCGAGCTATCGGTAGCCGAGGTCCTCATGCGCCACACATTATTACCCTACTATGCGCCGTTTTTGAGGATGAGCCAGGTTGAACAAGCTCGGACACTGATGACCGCTGATGGGAAAGGCTTGATGTTAAAGCTGGGCGTCAACGCGAGCCGTATTGGATTCGCCTCCCGAGTGCGGTTATGCCCAGAATGTATTGCCCAAGATCAGGCTCAACGGGGAGTTGCTTACTGGCACAGGGTCCACATGCTTCCAGGCGTGCTGGTATGTCCGCATCACGGTACGTCACTCAGGATCCTTGATCCTCGCTGGTTAAGCCGCAGCTCTCGACAACTTAATCTGCCGAGTGATGAGAATGTGCAAGCACACACGGTACATCTCGACACCCCGTTGCGGTGCATGCCACCGCTTCACGAAATAGCGTTGCGCTCACTTCAGGTCCTCGAGTCTGAAGTCACTGCTTTGTCGGCGGAGGCGGTGCGCTACACGCTTTTACAAAGGGCAACGCAGCTCAACCTTGCTTCTGATAACCATCGCTTGCACCTGCACATGCTGGCGCAGCACATGGCCGATTTTTTTGCCACACTCCCGCGAGAATGGGAATTTTCTATACTCGGAGATGTTCGTGCAGGTACACCCGCCTCATGGGTCACGAAGCTGCTTCGTACGCCTATAACCTCTCACCATCCGCTCAAATACATCTTATTGGCCGGTGCTCTGGGCGTTGAAATGGTGAGCTTGCTGCATGGTCAATGCCCTGTGAAACAGGCGGTGGCATGTGATCCGAAAGCTCACATTCGGCTTCACGCGCGCCTTTCTCCGGTGATGCCTGGTGAAGGCCTGGACTGTTCGTCAGCCGCTGTGTGGGAACATGCTCTTGAAGGAGCTGATGCCAAAAAGATCGCTGTCGTTCTAGGCGTTTCATCAGCGTATGTCTATCGTCACATCCGAAATGTACCCGGCGGGCAAGATGCTTGGAGGGAGGCGCGATTTCACATTGAGCTATGCGCAAGACGCGCGGCTTTCGAGGCTGATTATCGATTGTACAAAGCACATGCATGCAGGGTGTATGCGTGGCTGTATCGTCACGACAGACAGTGGCTTTCGGAGTCAACTGCAAACCCAAGCCCCCATCGTACGCCCCGTCTGAATAGCGCCGAAATGTTCGCTGCCCTCGATGCGAGACTGTCCGGCGAAGTCCGTCAGTGTGCCGACACGCTTTATGCTCTCGCGGGTAAGCCTGTCCGCATTTCGCGTACCAGGATTGGTCGGGAGCTTCATGTTCTTTCTCGCTTCGAAAAGCAGCTCTGCAAGCTTCCTCTCTGTGCTGCAATGCTCGAAAAAGTATGTGAACCAATCGAAGACTTTCACGATAGGCGTCTGCGATGGGCTAGACGCCAATTGTTCTCGGAGGGCAAGCCTATATCACGTTCTTCGCTCTACAGAGTCGCGAGCATTCGGCCCCCGCTGTAATCGAGCCGGGCATTCTCTCCATCTAAAAAAGTTCTAAATCAATTCACCGTGAACACATTGTTTTTCTGTTAATGAAAAAATTCACCTCCAGAAAAGGTCCGGCATACCATCACGATCAGCATGTAAACGTACTAACCCGCGATCAACCGAAATAGTTTTGCAACCGGCATGGGCTGACCTACGCGGGTTTATCGATACGTGTTTTGTATTCGAGGAATACGGGCGCGGCAGGATTTAGATGAATTCACTACGATTCAAAGTTGAGCGGCTTTGTCATTTCAAATCCAGACCGGATGCAGAATTTTAGGGGTTGCATATATACTGCCCCCGGATGCACATTCTCTTCGAGCCCTACCTTTAATCGGTAAATGATGTCTGATCTATTATTTTTCCCCGTTTCGATGCCGGATGAAATGCTTTACTCTCGTGTCACCCGATATCACTATCTGTCAGGTAACAGAACCGCGACGGAAACCTACCGCGATTTGTTCGCATCGAAACCCTTTTGCATTGGTGGCATCGTACCCAAACAGATCGAGAGGCTCGCGCACAGGCTGCCGGGGCAATCGGAGAGCAATCTCGCAGAGTTGATCAGTAGCAATACTACTTTTCCTGCTTACCGGCCGTTTCTTGGCGTTAAGCAGGGGCCGGAGAACGACGTAGGGCCACTGGGTTATGACGGGGTGGTACGGGTGCCCCGTAGAGAAGAGTCCACCCATGGCAAGGCCAAGCTTTGTCCTACCTGCGTTCAGGAGGATTTGATTGATCGGGGTTCTGCCTACTGGCATAGATCTCACCAGATACCCGGTGTTGCCGTCTGTTGGCGTCATGGCGACGCATTGATCCATTCCTGCCCCGAGTGCTCCCGTCCGTTCTACCGAAAATTGAAGCTACTTCCCAATCTGACTGAGCCATGTGCATGCGGCTGGAGCCCCTTAAACAGCGCAGCGACTCACAAGGGTTCAAAGATGGAACAGAAAGTCGCTCTGTTCGCACACGATATCTTGCAACGCAATATTCCTCCGATAGGCAGTACGGTATTGAGTTCTTGCTACGTCCGCCAATGCAAGAAGCGCGGATTCATTTTCGGAAAAAATGCGGGTATTGCAAAACTATTCGACAGCATCCAAAGCGCTTACGGCGACGAGCTTTTGGCGCAAATTGATCCGGCCTATAACACCGGGAAGCATGAGCAATGGATCCGGCTCAAATCAGACAAAGGTCAGCTAAATATGCCGCTCGCGCGGCATTTGATCATTGCTCTTCATTTGTTTTCCAGTGCAGATGGCTTTGAAGAGGCTCTGAAGAATGAGTCTATCCTGCTGAGTGCCGCTGTTTCTCCGCGAGCGCCCAAAGTCGAAGAATCGCGTCTTAGCCAAAAAACTAGATATCGCCAAAAAATCGAGTTGCTTTTAGCGCTACGTACCGATGCCGATATCGAGTACCTCTGGAAGAAGGCGTACAAACCTACGCAATGGATTCTAGAAAATGATAACGCATGGTTAATGGCAAAACTCCATGCACCTAAAAAAGCTACAGTTAAGGTCGAAAAGTCCATCGATTCTAGAGACGACGCCTATGCAGCCCTTATCGAAGCGGGCGTAGATGAGCTGTATAAAGTTACGAAAGATCCGAAGAGAGTGAACATTCGGAATTTGCAATCGCTGCTCCCAGGTTCGTTACCTCATGAGCTGGATCTACGCAAGCAGAGGTTCCCTCTTACTTATCAACAGATCAAGATTCATCAGGAGTCAGTATGGCATTTCCGTCTAAGAACTTTAGTGTGGACTGTCTCTGAACTCATCAGGATGAAGCTCCCCGTGAATTACTCGACGGTAAGATTGACCTCAGCGGTATCAAGCAAGGTTTTCCTGGCTTTTTGCAGTTTCTTCGAGTGGGATCTGGAAAGCCTGGCAAGAACCGGGGTCGACGCGGAGGCCCTGCTCAGGTCTACCGGCGTATCGAGGAATTGGGAGGGACCATCGGTTCAAATAAGCTTTTGAGGGCATCTTTGTTCCGTCAGCGTCTGCCAAACTTTGGTGTTAACAAAAATCCCATCTGGCTTGAAAGCGTAAACGCGGGGTAGCGTCAACCTTTCACATTAGTAACCTTCGCGGCAGCTTTCTGAAAGCTTTCACTTGTTACTCTTTAACTCAGTAAATTGAGCTTTAGGAGAACATCATGAAAGCAATGACAGCAGTGAAAGCGTTTTACGCCGCTTCGATTTTGACCTTATCTTCATTAGCCATGGCTGAAGGAGGCGGTGACCGCGTGTATGGTCGAATGATGCAAGAGAACCAACAAGCAATGGAACAATACGCCTCAAAGAACGGCAAGACTCCTCCTGAAGTTGTTCATTATGAATATGGTATGAACCTCGATATCCAGAAGGTCGTCAGTGTCACGCAAGCCAATAAAACCTGTGGGGTTGCTCCTTCGCGCATGACCTATGAAGACTCTATGGGCAAGCTTAACACCGTGGAATATAAGGTCATGGCCGACAACTGCCCCCATGGAAGCTAGACAATGAAAATTATTTAAGAACTGCATAATTCTCCTTTGTCCGAAACTAGCTTACTGCTCGCTGACGTAGAAGTAATTTTCAGGAAAGCCTGAAGTAATCCATTTTATGAAATCATGTCCGTCAGTTGAAGTGTGTCTAACGTACAGTAAACAATTTCTCGACTACCTGATACATCCCGCCTCCTTGTTTTTCCTTTGGTTTGGGAGGTGGTTTAGGCGCCCTAGTGGCGCCTTTTTTACGTTCGAAATGAGCTATGTCCTCTGCACGGGCATGACCCTCACCATGCAGGAGCAAGATTAGAAGATCAGTTTTCGGGGTATTCAGCAACGACGTGGTCTGTGCCTGCCTTTGACAAGCCGATTACCTTATACGCGTCATGTTTCCCGTCCACATCCATTCCTGGGGAGCCGGCCGGCATGCCTGGAACGGCAATCCCGAGCAGGTCATCACGTTTGCTCATCGCAATGATTTGCTCGGCGGGCACGTGACCTTCAGCAAACTTTCCGTTGATGGTTGCTGTGTGACAAGACGAGAGCTCAGGAGAAATCCCGAGACCGCGCTTGATCGCGCTCATGTTGGTTTCCACGTGATCAACGACGGTAAAGCCGCTGGCTTCAAGGTGCTGGATCCATTTCTTGCAGCACCCGCAATTAGCGTCGCGATGTACATCGATCGTCAATGGCTCTGCTGCGTGACTGGCTGAACTGATGAACAGAGCCACGAGAGCAGCGAGACGAAGTGCCCGTCTGCGACGAAGAGAGTTATTTCGCATGGGTATGTTCCTTCCCATCAGTATGTGTATGTGATTTGGGCTGTACGGTTGGAGTCGGGGCCGCATCATCTGAAGCTTCCCTAACCTTATGATCGGCGTGGTCAACAGGCTCATTTGCAGACGGCGCTGGGGAGGGGCCATGGGCATGTGCCGTGTTTTTCTCGTCATCATGAGCGCGGACTTCCGCCCTTTGGTTGGCAGCACCTGCGCCACTTTGCCCCTGGGTCGTTCCATGCTGACCCTCATGGTTGTGCATCACGCTTTCGCCACCACCGTGTTGATGGCCACCGCTACTCGTGATCAGAGCTTTGTATTGCTCTGCATCCAGTGACGGAAGTTGCTGGAGAAATGCGACCATCCCCCATATGTAGGGATCGGCCATGCTTTTGCCCCACGCGGGCATGCCGGTGGATTTGATGCCGTGCTTGATGATCCAAAAAGCTGCGGCTGGGTGCCCATCGACGCCCAGTTTCGAAAGGTTCGGAGGTGCGGGGTAAAGGCTGTTACTCAGTTCGGTGCCTGTAAGGCCCGGAGCTAAATGGCAACCGACACACATCGAGTTGTAGTTGCCAGCACCTTCACGGATGAGGGCTTCTTGGCTCAGGTCGGGGACCTGAATGTTGCGCGAGCGCACTTCGATCGAGCGATCCCGAGCAATAGAAAGTAGCGCGTAGACGGGAGCGGAGTGCGGGTCATCCGCCCCGACATTGATCACGCCGAAATACACCGCGCCGGCAGCCGCTGCTACGGTGGCCAGACCAGCAGCTATCAGTGCCTTCAGCGTTATTTTCATACTTGGTTCTCAAAACCACATCCGAATACCGGCGACAAAGCGTGCCTCGCTGGCATCTTCACCTTCCTCACGTGCAAAGTCTGCCGTATTGCCATAGGAACGGCTCCAACTCACCCCGATATAAGGGGCAAATTGGCGCACAATCTCATAACGCAATCGGAGCCCCACTTCGGTGTTGGCTACTCCGGACCCGATGCCGCGCTGAGGGTCATTCTTCCCGTAAAAATTGACCTCGGCCGTCGGCTGCAAAATCAATCGATTCGTCAGCAGAATGTCGTAATCGCCTTCCAGCCGAGCAGCCGATTGACCGTTCTCACCGATGTAGGCAGTTGCTTCGGCCTCGAAGTTGTATAGGGCCATGCCCTGAATGCCGAGTGCGGCCCAGGTTTGAGGAGACCCTGGTTTGAAATCCTGTCGTACACCGGTGACGACGTCCCACCACGGTCCGATGGAGTGCCCCCAGAGCGCGGATAATTCAGCGCTTTCCGTCACGCCATTGGTACGTTCGCCTTCCGAGCGCAACCACAGTCGATCACTGTCACCGCCGATCCATCCTTTCGCATCCCAGGCCAACGCACTACCGTTGTCAGCATCCTGGTATTCAAACTTATCCAGCAGCATGAAAGAGTTGATTGTTTTGTCGTGGACACCATGACCAGCGACATCTGGGAAGGCGGCTGCACGGTCAGCATCGGTAAGAACGGGGATAGGGGTTCGACTGGTTGCCGTCGTCCCTTCATCCATACTTTCCATGCCGGTCATTTGACCGTCGTCCATTTTCATCTTGCTGTGGTCCATAGCCCCCATGTTGCTATGGTCCATCGCTCCCATGGAGCCATGGTTCATCTTGGAGTGATCCATCTCTTCAGCGGCGTGAGCCACGGCAAAGAAGACAGGACTCGTAGAAACTGCCAATACCATCAACGTTGGGCGTAAAAAATTCCTGGTCATGATCTCAATCCGCCTTCTTGTTTTCTTGGTCATGATCCATCGACTCATGGCGCATCTTGGTATGAGGCATCGTCGCGTGATTCGGCGTTGCCTCGTTTGACGTGGTCGCAGTCTTGTTCGGCGCATCCGCAGAAGTAGCAGGTGAAGGATCACCACGTTCTTCGACTGCCAATGCTACGCAGGAGAATCCACCCATCAGGCCAAAGGCAAAGAGGCAACCGACCAGCGATTTACGATTTAGGTGTGTGCTCACAGATCGTCTCCTTTACTCATCAACCCGTACTTCACGGAACATGCCCATTTCCATATGGAAAAGCAGGTGGCAGTGATAGGCCCAGCGACCTAAAGCATCGGCGGTGACTCGATAGCTGCGCTTGGTACCCGGTGGCATGTCGATTGTGTGCTTACGTACCATGAACTTGCCGTTTTCATCTTCAAGGTCGCTCCACATTCCATGAAGGTGGATGGGGTGCGTCATCATGGTGTCGTTTACCAAGGTGATGCGAAGACGCTCCCCGTACTTGAGGCGAAGGGGCTCAGCATCAGAAAATTTGATGCCGTTGAAGGACCAGGAAAACTTTTCCATGTGACCGGTCAGATGCAGCTCAATGGTGCGATTGGGCTCTCGGCCATCAGGGTCCTGGAAAGTGCTCTTCAGATCTGAGTAAGTGAGCACGCGTCGACCGTTGTTCCGCAAACCGATACCTGGATCGTTCAGTTTTGGCGTTGGGTTCATGGCCTGCATGTCAACCAACGGGTTGTTGGTTTCGGACGCTGGGTGAGATTGCATCTCGCCTCCCATGCCCCCCATGCCTCCCATCTGGCTGTGATCCATGCCGGCCATGTTGGGCATGTCACCTTTGTCCATCCCCGCCATCTTGCTGTGGTCCATGCCGGCCATGTTGGACATGTCACCTTTGTCCATACCTGCCATCTTGCTATGGTCCATGCTGGCCATATTGGTCATGTCACCACTGTCCATGCCGGTCATCCCGGTCATGCCACCTTCGTCCATTCCCTGCATCTTGCTGTGATCCATGCCAGCCATGCTGCCATGGTCCATGCCAGCCATACCGCCCATGCCCATGTCATCCATGGTCAACAGCGGACGCGGATCGATCGCCGGTACCGGTGCTTTCAGTCCTTCACGAACTGCCAAGGTCCCCCGCGCATGGCCGGTTCTATCCATGGACTGGGCAAAGATTGTGTAAGCCTCCTCGGTGGCAGGCTCAACAATCACATCATAGGTTTCTGCCACGGCGATTCGGAATTCATCGACACTGACTGGTTGGACATATTGGCCGTCGGCCGCCACCACGGTCATTTTCAAACCAGGAATGCGAACATCGAAATAGCTCATCGCTGAGCCATTGATAAAGCGCAGGCGTAGCTTCTCGCCAGGCTTAAAAATACCGGTCCAGTTGCCGTTCGGCGCTTGGCCATTCATGAGGTAGGTGTAGGTATCCCCGCTGACGTCTGCCAGATCAGTTGGGTTCATTTTCATTTCGGCCCACATTTTTCGGTCGGCGACGGCAGCAGACCAACCTTGCTTGCTGACGTCGTCGATGAAGTCGCCCACGGTACGTTTGTGGTGGTTGTAGTAGTCCGATTGTTTCTTGAGTTTGGCCATGACGCGACCAGGATCCTCATCGGTCCAGTCAGTCAGCATCACCACATAGTCGCGATTGTATTGAAACGGCTCAGGCTCTTTCGAATCGATGACTATTGGCCCGTAAACACCTGCCTGCTCTTGCAACCCAGAATGGCTGTGGTACCAGTACGTGCCGTTTTGATGCACCTTGAACTTGTATTCGTACATGCCGTCGGGCGCGATGCCGTGGAAGCTCAAACCCGGTACGCCATCCATGTTGGCAGGCAAAATAATGCCGTGCCAGTGGATGGAGGTGTCTTGATCCAGACGGTTCTTCACGCGCAGAGTGACCGTCTCCCCTTCGCGCCAACGCAGCAAAGGCCCCGGCAACGAGCCATTGATGGTCATGGCTGTGCGCGGCGAGCCAGTGATGTTTACCGGCGTTTCACCAATAAACAGATCAAATTCGTTGCCGGTGAGGACGCTCGGCAGGCCTGGACTGGTCACTGCCCATACAGGAGTGCGCCACAGACCAAGGCCGCCAAGGATGCCGCCGGCGGCCAGGCCTTTAACGAATGTCCGTCTAGAGGTTTTGGAATGCATGCCGTTTATTTCCAATCAGTCAAAAGGGAGCCGTTCAAATCAACCCGTGAGTTGGCAAGATGAGCTTCGCTTACCGAAAAAAAGACGAATTTTTCATTGCAGGCGAGCTTAGAAATTGCCACATCTAAACCACCTTCGTGATTACATTTCTGTCAGCTTGGCCGCGTGCCTAATCGTTCAGCAGTTTTTATGATCCATCGCTTTGGCTTTGCTTTCAGCGACAGGCGGTTGAGCGCTCTGCGTTTGAGCTACCTGGTACGATTCCATCGAATTCGTCCTGGCCACTTCCATACGTGCGAAAGTCCGGTCACCACCGCCTTCAGCCATGGCCAGAGTGGAAACAGTCAGCGCTGCGACGACGAACAAGGTTTTGATGGTGTTCATATGGGCTACCTCAGATGTGTGAAAATATCCCCTCTGAATCACATCATGGATTGGACTCTTTGGGGGTGAGCAATAGACTCAGTTGGACTATAAGAGACACCCCCTGTCAGGAAGCTTAGGCCAATATTACAGTTGTGTCAGTTTGGGATATTTTTCTTGAAGTACACGCTATTTAATACGTATGGTCTCCATCTTTTCGCATTGCGCGACTTTTATTGAATATAAGATTGAAGTGTAATCATTGCTTTGGGTTCCATTAATTCTCACGGAGGCGATGTTCTAGGTCTCTCCATTAAAATTAATAGGAGACTTGAATGCGCTGCTGCAACAGCTGAATGTTCAATGATCACAGAAGATAGTAATGCCACCGAGGGTGATTAATTGTGAGTATTAATTTTGAGAAAGCATTAGGCTCCGCAGAAAGAGCGTTAGTTTATCGTGGCCAAAGAGCTGAGATCTTGAGTAACAATATCGCGAACGCTGACACTCCGAACTTCAAAGCCCAGGACTTGGATTTTTCTACTGTGCTCGCCAGCCAAACCAAAGAACCTGCTACCACTGCGTTTTCTTTGAAAACAACAAACGCAAAGCATTTTCTTAAGAAAGAATCGGCGGTGGCTATATACGGGCGCGACTTGCTTTACAGCACGCCGGCTCAGCCTGCCTTGGACCAAAATACTGTCGATCAGCAGGTCGAGGTCGCCAAATACACAGAAAACGCAATACGTTTCGATGCCGCTTTTACTCGGCTAAATGGAGCATTCAAGGGTTTGCTCAAAGCTCTGCGCGGTGACTAGCAGCATAGGCGCATGCGAGCCAACTTTGGCCGATACAGCGGCTCAGGTACTTTCGGATTCAAAGGTATTCACCATCAGACGGCGCTCTACTCAGGAGCAGGAATCTCCGTTCAATGGCTGATCTTGGAAGGAAAGCCAACCGCCTCCACAGCTTTACGAAGCTGTTCCGCGTTTTCGCTACTTTCAACACTCACCTTACCGGTTGATCGATCGACTGAGACCGTAGCGTTGCCGTCCAGTGCCTGGATCGCTCTGGTGATTTTGCCGACGCAGCTGCCGCAACCAATGCCTGATACATCTAAGACGACCATGTTAATTATCCTCGTGCTGAGCGGTGTCTTTTCCCCGCAGCTAAAGCATCGACGTTGACACCGTGGCAAGGTCAACAATTATCTAATCAAGGCCGTGAGCGTCATTTCGAGAAATTTCACAAACTTGACCACCCGGTTGTTAATCAGCTCACTACCGTTTGAACGGATTCGACCAGTGCGCCCTATGGCCCTGGTCGGTTGAGGTCGCCTAACGGCACATTGCGGCTCTCTTGCTTGATCCCTCGATTTTGTAAGCCTCTCGTTCCGTCAAACAGCTTTGATCTGTCCTCCCGCGAACCTTGCATAGGTATAGGGGGTACGCCTATCATGCGAGCTAATATAGCCAGGGGGGTATCACGTGGGCCACATCGCATCACACAAAGACGATCTTCTTAAACGCGTAAAACGTATTGCCGGACAGATTCAAGCTGTTGAACGAGCATTGGAATCGGATCTCGACTGCGCCAAGACACTCCATCTTGTTGCGGCCACTCGGGGTGCCATCAACGGGCTGATGGAAGAGATCATCGAGGATCACGCACGAGAGCATGTCGCGAACCCTGCGCTCAGCGAAGAAGAGCGTAACAAGGGCGTCGAAGAGCTTCTTGAAGCTATCCGCCGGTACTCCAAGTGAATGCATCCAGGTAAACACGTATGAGCAGGACAGACATCGATTACACACACGACCACGTGTTTCTAGGCTCAGCGCACGACGAGAATGCCAAGCGTACGCTTTGGGTTGTAGCACTCACGGTGGTAATGATGATCGGGGAGATCACCGCCGGCTATATCACGGGTTCGATGGCGTTACTGGCCGATGGCTTCCACATGGCAACCCATGCCGGCGCATTGGGCATCGCGGCGGCCGCTTACGGATACGCAAAACGCCACGCTACCAGCCAGCGCTACAGTTTCGGTACAGGAAAGGTTGGAGACTTGGGCGGGTTCGCCTCGGCGCTGATTCTCGGCATTGTTGCGTTGGGCATTGGCGTTGAATCGGTCATGCGTTTGTTGCAGCCAACACCGGTTCAATTTGGCACCGCGACCCTCATCGCCGTTGTCGGTTTGCTCGTCAACATTGTCAGTGCCCTGCTGCTGGGGCATGGGCACGACCACGACCACGACCACGATCACGATCACCCTCATGCCCACAACGGAAACGACAACAACTTGAGGTCCGCCTATGTCCATGTCATTGCAGACGCGTTGACGTCGATTCTGGCCATCGCTGCATTGCTTGCCGGTCGGTATCTGGGCTGGGTGTGGCTCGACCCGGTCATGGGTATCGTCGGCGCTATCGTTATCGCGCGTTGGGCCTGGACCTTGATGGGGGTAACTGCGGGCGTGTTGCTCGATCAGACCGACGCCCACGTTGCCGAGGAAATCCGCGAACTCGTTGAGAAACCGGGTGGCGCTACCATTACAGACTTGCACGTTTGGAGGGTGGGTCCTCAAGCGCGCGCGGCGATCGTCAGCGTTCTAGGTGAAGCCACTGTGAACGCCGACAGCATTCGTGAACGTCTCAAACCGGTTCACGAAGTCAGCCACCTGACCGTCGAGTTCCGACAAACATGACTCAGCGCCTGTCCAGCACAGCCTCTATAGGAAACACCGATGCCGCCCGGTAAACGTGAGCTGGCTCGAATCGAGCGCCAGTTGATCGTCACGCTCACCGACGCGTGCGAAACAGCAAAGGACGAGATAAAGGGCTTTATTTGGCTCACTCACACCGCTGACCTAAGTGCGTTGGCTGAAACCCTAAAGGTCATCTGGGTGTTCGAAACCCTGGCTGACAGGAAGCGGGCCGAGATTGATGCGAAGGCCCGCATCTTTGAGTTGACGGCGATCGCCTTGAAAGAGGCCAATCTTGACCTGCCTGTTTCAGACCGCAATGTCCGCTTTGACTCGGAGCAAGAGTGCCAACGCACGCACATAGGCGACTGGAAACGTCGCGTGGCTCAACTACATAAAGCTAAGGGGGACTGACCATGGCAAAAGAAATCGAGAATCCTTGTATCTCGGTTTGCCAACTCAGTGGTGATCTGTGTGTGAGCTGCGGGCGGAATAAGGAAGACATCAGAAAGTGGAAGCGCATGAAGCGGCCCGAAAAAATGGCCGCTGTGCAAAGGGCGAATGCGCGCTTAAAGGGATTGAAGAAAGCACATGGATCGCCATTCCCCCCGAGTTAAAACCGCTGCAATTTTGAAGGTCAGTCAACTCGGGTATTCCTCAGCCTCAATGCATTGAAAACTACCGACGCGGAACTGACGCTCATGGCTATGGCAGCGATCATTGGCGACAGGAGGTGCCCCGTCAATGGATAGAGCAAACCAGCGGCAAGAGGTATACCCATTGAGTTGTAGAGAAAAGCAAAGCCCAAATTCTGGCGCATGTTTTTAACTGTGGCGACCGAAAGAGCTCGTGCTCGTAAGATCCCCATCAGGTCACCTTTGACCAGCGTGAGTTGCGCGCTATTCATCGCCACGTCAGTCCCCGTTCCCATGGCTATCCCCACATCTGCTCGCGCCAGGGCCGGAGCATCGTTGATACCGTCACCTGCCATGGCCACTTTTCGCCCGTGTTGCTGTAGGTCTGCCACCAGACGTTCCTTGTCTTGGGGTTTGACTTCACCGTGGACCTCTTCAATCCCCATCTCCCTGGCGACAGCCCGAGCGGTAGTAAGCCCGTCCCCAGTAGCCATGATGATTTTCACGTTGTGAGCCTTAAGCTTGGTGACGGCCTCTTTTGAGGTTGGCTTGATCGGATCTGATACGGCCAACAAACCTGCCAATGCGCCGTCGACGGCGAGGTAGATAATACTGATGCCGTCAAGTCGCAACACCTCAGCGCGCTCTTGTAGGGAGTTGGTGCTCACGCCTGCGGCTTCCATCAACGCTGTGTTCCCCAGCTGGAGCTTCTTGCCATCGACAACGCCACTGACGCCGATACCCGAATCCGACTCAAAGGATTCGGGCTTGGTGAGCTTTATGTTCTCGGCTCGGGCGTGATCGACGATCGCATGTGCTAAAGGATGCTCGCTGCCCTGATCAAGGCTGGCAGCCAGGTGAAGGACGTCGTCGGGATTGAAGGTGGGAGTGGCCTCCACGCTGTGAAACACGGGCCGTCCCTCTGTCAGGGTGCCTGTCTTGTCGACAATCAGCGTGTCGATTCTGCAAAGGCTTTCAATTGCACTGGCATCTCTGAACAAAACACCCATGCTGGCTGCTTTACCTGTCGACACCATGATCGACATAGGCGTAGCAAGTCCCAACGCACAGGGACAAGCGATGATCAGCACGGCGACAGCGTTGATTAGACCAAACACCCAACTGGGCTCAGGGCCGAAAAGCCCCCAACCGATAAATGTCATTATCGCAATCGCGATAACACCCATCACGAAGTAGCCGGCAATCGAGTCGGCCATTCGTTGCATCGGCGCCTTGGAACGCTGAGCTCTCGCGACCATCTGTACGATCTGGGACAGCATGGTTTCGGCACCGACCTTCTGGGCCTCCATCACCAGGCTCCCATGCGTATTCAGCGTGGCGCCGATCAGGCTATCTCCAGCTTTCTTCATTACCGGGACTGGCTCGCCAGTGAGCATCGACTCATCCACCGCACTTTCACCCTCAAGTACCGAACCATCAACTGGCACCTTTTCACCCGGTCTGACCCGTAAGTGGTCTCCCAGGTGCACATGTGTGAGAGGAATGTCTTCCTCCTGGCCATCGGCATTGATCCGGCGTGCAGTTTTGGGCGAAAGGCCGAGAAGAGACTTAATGGCGGCGGAAGTTTGTGATCGGGCTTTGAGCTCAAGGATCTGGCCAAGCAACGTGAGCGAGATGATGACCGCTGCCGCTTCGAAGTAAACGCCGATACGTCCATCTTGCATGAAATTGGAGGGAAAACTTTGGGGGAAGAGCGTTGCTATGACGCTGTACAGATAAGCTGCGGCGGTGCCCAACCCAATCAGAGTCCACATGTTGGGACTGCGATTTTTAACCGAGGCCAGTCCCCTTACAAAAAAAGGCCATCCTGCCCATAAGGTCACGGGTGTCGCCAGAGCGAACTCGATCCAGTTTTGAGCCGAACCATGAAGAAGTTGTAACGAGTGACCCGCCATCGCGAGCACGGTTACGACCACGGTTAAGGGCAGCGACCACCAGAAGCGGCGATTGAAATCCCGGAGTTCAGGATTTTCTTCTTCATCAAGCGCCGGCATGACAGGCTCTAGTGCCATGCCACATTTAGGACAGTTACCGGGGCCGGTCTGCCGTATTTCAGGATGCATCGGGCACGTAAATTCAGTGCCCGTTTGTACCGCAGACTCCGGCGTTGTGCTGCCTGACTCGTTGCGCACCACGTGGCCACTGTAGCGCTCAGGGTCCGCTCGAAACTTCTCCTGACATTTCAGGCTACAGAACCGATACGTCTGTCCTTGGTAAGTCTCAGCAAATTTACTCGACGAAGTGACTGCCATTCCACACACCGGGTCATGTAGATCAGCATCATCCCGGGAAGCAGCATGGGTGTGATTATGGTCGTGATGGCCAGAGGTGGTAGGCATGTCTATTCCCCTTGTAAGGTGCTACTAGAAATGAGCATATTCAGTACAACGCTGATTTGCGGCTCCACAGTGGTGCGGTGATGTTTCCGCACGGACCCCGGCTGAGAAGCGTTGCTATGTTACTTGCGACTTAGCGTAGCCAACTCTTGCGTCGGGCCGGCAGAAACAGCCGACTCCGGTTTATTTCAGATCAAATTCGCCGACCATTCCCGATTGGTAATGCCCCGGCACGTTGCAGGCAAACTGAAGCCCTGCACTGTCGTTGAAGGTCCAGATCAGCTCTTGGGTTGAGCCAGGCTCAATCAGGACACTGTTAGGGTCGTCATGCTCCATTGCGACCATCTTCATTCCGCCCATGCCGTGGCTCATGCCGCTCATCTTCCCGGTACCGGTAGGGCTTAGTGTTCCGTTCTTGAACATGCTTGCCATTTCTTTCTGGTGTGCTGCATGAGCAGCGGCTTTGCCGATGTTGAACTCATGCAGCAGCGAACCCTCGTTGCGAAGGACAAAGCGGATTGTTTCACCAGGTTTTACGTCGATGCTTTTAGGCTTGAAAAAAATGTCGCCCATCTCGACCTCAACCGTGCGGGTAACGTCAGAGGCCACACCAGGCTGGCCTATGTCGTCTTGTCCATGCCCTGCATTAGCCATAGCCGTGGCAGCGAAAAACAGGGTCATTGCTGCGATGAACGGAGTAGCGAGCGTAGTTTTCATGGTGACCTCAGGAATACGTGGGAACATTGGCTATGCTAATGATGCTCAGCTGCCAGCTAACTGACTTGGGCATTACTTCTTTGTCAGTTTTCTAAATAGATACGGCGTCCAATTGACGCCGCAACAAGATGCTGACAAGTACTTATCCAGGGGGCGTTTATTGATGGTTTTCTGAAAGCATCAATTTGTGCTCGCGCTGCATCTGGCGCAAAACGTCATCAACGATTTTGTCGTGCTTCTCCATCCAGGCTAGATGCTCTTGGGGTGACATTGAGGCATCTGGGTGATCGTTGTGGAGCTGGCTCATGATGTCCCCAAGCATCTTCATGTGTTCTGCCATGTGGACGTGACGCTCTCCTTCAGGGGCTTGTTCAGCTTTCATCAACGTGGCTTCGGCCTTGTCGCGCAAACCTTCCATACGCTCAATGACTCGATCTCCGCCGCTTTCAGCCCACACAGAAGCCGAGACCAGTATCGAGCTTACAAAAAACAGCATTTTCAGGCGGTTCATAGGGGTAGCTCCTCATGAGGGAATCCGACTTCCATACGATTCATCGCTCAGAGGTCGGTCGAGCACCAATGAAGTACTCATGTCTGAACCCTAGCCAGCACTCGCTGACATCTACCTGAAGCCAAGATTACTTTTCTGTCAGTTGCTGGTTGGCTGCCAGTTTTCGTTGCAGACTCCGCTTAACTATTATCTGAGAACGACCTCATGAGACTTCTTGTCGCTGAAGACGAACCAAAAATAGGTATCTATTTGCAGCAAGGGCTCAACGAGGCCGGGTTCAATGTCGACCGTTTCACGAATGGAAAAGAGGCGCTTCAGCACGCTTTGAGCGAAGCCTATGATCTGCTGATTCTCGACGTCATGATGCCGGGTTTGGATGGCTGGGAAGTCCTGCAGAAGGTTCGCGCTTCCGGGAAAGACGTCCCGGTGCTTTTTCTCACCGCCAGAGACCGCGTTGAAGACCGAGTGAAGGGACTTGAACTCGGTGCGGATGACTATCTGATCAAACCCTTCGCGTTTTCTGAATTGCTTGCTCGAGTCAGAACGTTGCTGCGTCGCGGTAGCAGCGCACCTTCGCAAACCTTTATGAAACTGGCTGACCTTGAAGTGGACCTGCTCAAGCGTCGAGCCATCCGAGGAGGCAAACGCATAGACCTTACGGCCAAAGAGTTTGCGTTGCTTGAGCTTCTGCTGCGTCGTCGAGGGGAGGTGCTGCCAAAGTCTCTTATCGCCTCCCAGGTTTGGGATATGAACTTCGACAGCGATACCAACGTTATCGAGGTTGCAGTGAGACGGCTCAGGGCCAAGATAGACGACGATTTTGAGGTCAAGTTGATTCATACCTCAAGGGGAATGGGTTACATGCTCGATGCACCAGATTCGGAGTCGTGATGAACCGGATGTCCCTGACGACTCGTATGAGTCTGATGTTTATGCTCGCGGTAACGGCTGTGCTCACGGTCGCCGGACTCAGTTTCAATAACCTCAGCCGGCATCATTTTAAGATGCTGGATCAGCAGGCATTGTACGAAAAACTCCACTCGACTCAGCGGATCTTGTCCGGGCTGAGCAACATCGATCAATTCAGCGAGGCTAAACCGGAGTTAGAAGCGCTGCTGGGCGCACACCGTGATTTGACTGCGCTTATCATCGATGGCGACGGCAAGGTGCTGTTTGCGGATCCCGGCCCGGTCGACGTTCCGAAGGCGTTTCGCACAACCACAAACACAACCGTCTGGGAATGGCGGGAGCAAGAGCAGATGTTCCGTGGTGTGACTGCCCAATCCGTAGTGACGGGACAAGAAAGGCCATTAACTGTCATGTTGATTTTTGACGTTACTCAGCATATGTCCTTTTTCGAGACGCTCGAACGATGGTTTTGGATAGGGTTGGTGATCAGCGCATTGGTCAGTGCTGCACTCGGCTGGATGGTAGCTAGCAGTGGCATGCGGCCTATCCGCCAGGTCACACGGGTAGCTGCCTCCATGTCAGCAAAATCACTCAAGGAGCGTATTCCCCTGGCACCCGTTCCGAAAGAGCTTCAACAGATGGTGTTGTCGTTCAACGCCATGTTATCCAGGCTCGACGATGCATTTGTCCGGTTATCCAACTTTTCGGCAGACATTGCCCACGAACTACGGACCCCCGTGAGCAACTTGATGACCCACACTGAAGTGGTGCTTTCGAGAAAAAGAAACATCGAGGACTACGAAGACAATTTGTACTCCAATCTTGATGACTTGAAGCGCATGAGCCGGATGATTGATGACATGCTTTTTCTGGCGAAATCTGACAATGGTCTAATTACGCACGAGAACAAGCCAATAGACCTGGTGGCTGTCGTGGAAAAATTGCTTGAGTACTACCGCCTGTTGGCTGATGAACGAGGGATCGAGCTTAAGGTTTCAGGACGGGGGAGCGTGCGAGGTGATGTCCTTATGCTCCACCGAGCGATTTCCAATCTGCTCTCAAATGCGCTGCGCTACACCTATGAAGGGACGTCAATCAGTGTCGATATTCAGCACAAGGATGCGTCGGTAACGGTTGTCGTGGAAAACCATGGTGAGCCCATTGCCCCCGAACACCTTGAAAAGCTGTTTGATCGTTTTTATCGCGTGGACCCAGCGCGGCGAGAAGGAAGTCCAAGCAACGCAGGGCTAGGTCTGTCGATTACCCGATCAATTGTCGAAGCGCACGATGGCAAGATCTGGTGTACGTCAGGCGACGGGAAAACGGCTTTTCATCTTGAGTTTCCGGCCGTCGATTCGACGGTTAGCTGAGCGACAAAACATTTGGGACCAACGGCGTCTTGGCGTTGTGCGTTTAGCTACGCCTCTGCGGATTTTTCAGAGTGATTGAGCTCCCCGGTCCTGCGGTACGCCGTCTCTTTTCAGGCCTTGCTACGCTCAACGATTAGATGCCAAACATCGGATCAAGCTGACTGAAATGTAATCGAACAGTTTGTGATCGTGTGGCATCGTGTTCTCGCACTGTGACGTTAGGGCTAGCGAGTTTCTCCTGTTCAACCTGGCGAAGAGGACGGGGGCTCCGAGTTAATCAACAGTGGTTTTTAAAGAAATTAAAAACTAGTTCCTCCCAAAAAACCTCGAATCAACAGCGCTTGCTGTGAGGAGTCTTGCATGTCATTCCTTAAAACTACGTCCGTGGCCGTTGCAATCACTGCTGGTTTGCTTCTGAGTGCAGTGGCCCAGGCACATCCAAAACTTCTTTCTTCCACTCCGGCAGAAGGCTCGGATGCGGCGGCTCCGTCGAAAATCGAACTGCATTTTTCTGAGAATCTCACCACTCAGTTTTCCGGTGCAAAGCTGATCATGACCGACATGCCTGGCATGCCTAACTCCCCCATGGGTGTAAAGGCCGCTGTCGCTGCTGGTGGTGATCCGAAAACGATGGTGATTACGCCGGCTGCACCGCTGACCACCGGTACCTACAAAGTTGAATGGCGTGCAGTGTCTTCGGACACCCACCCGATCACCGGCAACTTTTCATTCAAAGTGAAATGATCCATGAGCGACTCATTAAATATCGTGGTTCGCTTTGCTCTCTATTTTGACCTGATGTTGTTATTTGGACTGGCCATATTCGGCTTGTACAGTCTCAGGGGAAAGGAAAGGGTATCGGGCACGGTCTTGAACTTTGAGTCGCTTCTTTACGGTACTTCTATTGCAGGTGTAGCTCTGTCCCTTGCTGCGATGTTGTTGCTTGCAAAAGCAATGAGCGGTGTATCGGAGCTTATGGAGCTACATCACCACATTTTTGAAATGGTCATCATGGGCACCGATGTTGGGTTGACCTGGATGGTTCGGATAGCCGCCTTGGTGGGGGCAATTCTGGGCGTCGCGTTGAATAAACGATATCCGACACCCAGCCTCTGGATCGTCACCGCCTGTGGAGCAATCGCGTTGGCCACGCTAGCCTGGACAGGGCATGGTGCCATGGACGAAGGCAGCCGCCGCTACTGGCATTTTCTCAGCGACATTTTCCATTTATTAGCGGCAGGTGGCTGGTTGGGTGCTCTAGCGGCCTTCGCTCTACTGCTGCGGTTGAAATCGCTGAAGGGTGAGGAGGAAGCACGTATTCTTGCCCGCGTGCTGACTGGCTTTGAGTCGGCCGGCGGTGTGATTGTTGCGATCATAAGCGTTACGGGAGTAGTAAATTACCTTTTCATCGTCGGTCCCAACCTTGATGAGGTCATGCTCAGTACCTATGGCCAGTTGCTGTTTTTGAAGATCCTGCTCTTTGCCGGGATGATCGTTTTAGCGACGCTGAACCGCTTTCACTTAAGCCCGCTATTGGAGCGCTCGGTTCGCAATGGTCAATACTCTGTAGCGGTCAATGCCTTGCGCCGCAGCATGAAATTCGAATTCCTGATGGCAATCCTCATCATCTGTCTTGTCGCATGGTTAGGCACGCTAAGTCCTGAAATGGAAATGAGCGCGCAATAGAGGTTTCTGGCAGCTAACCAAGAAGCCTAGAACGTGATTGTTAGCACCATTTCTACTGGCTACACTTCAGCCCATGACACGCTATCTACGGCTTTGCCTGATTTTCCTGATTAGCCTGGCGCTTCCCTTCAGCGGGATGGCGGGTGTTCAGGCGCCGACAGAGCCGTGCCCGATGCAAACCATGGGCATGGCGATGATGGACGGCATGGGCCAAGACTGCTGCCATGACATGAAAAGCCCAACCGAGCACGGTAAACCCTGTAAGCCGGGCCAGGAGTGCAAGACCGGCGGCATGCTGCAAGTCTCCATCATCAAGCCTCCGGTGACCCTGTCGAGCCCCCTCGCAGCGTCCATCTCCATAGATTCCCATCCTGTCCAAACTCCATCAGGGGTATGGCGACCTCCCCGCATTTGATTCCTGTACCACACTGAGCCTCATTCCGCGTCAGGCGGTATGGGATATCTGCGTGCATCTCTCATGAAGCACGCAGTGGATCATCACAGGAATCGTGAACATGAAATCCAAGTGCTATTGCACAGGGCGGCCCCTCGTGGCCATCTTGGCGGCAAGCGTATTGGCCACGCCGAGTTTCGCTGCTGCGTTGACACTCGATGATGCTTTGCAGCTGGCTGAAACCAATGCGCCGTCGCTGACTGCACAAGATGCAAAAATTCGTGCCGCCACTAGTGCAGCCATCCCAGCCGGGGAACTACCCGATCCCAAGTTGCTGGTAGGTATACAGAACTATCCCATTGGGGGGCCGGATCGCTGGAGCATCGATCAGGACTTCATGACCATGCAAATGGTCGGTGTCAGTCAGGAAATGCCGAACAGCGCCAAACGAAAAGCCCGAATCGAGGTTGCTGATGCAGCCATTGACCGCGCTGCCGCTGAGCGTCTGGTCGAACGTCTAAAGGTTCGTCAGGCCACGGCGCTGGCCTGGATCAGCAGCTATTCCGTTGAGCGTAAAGACGCGCTGTTCCAGGACTTCTATAGGGAAAACCGCCTGCTGGCCGATACCGTCCGCGCGCAGATTGCCGGTGGCCGCGCTCAACCTGCTGATGCCGTCACGCCCAAACAGGAGGCGGCACAACTGGAAGAGCAGCAGGACGATCTGATTCGCCAGAGATCGCAAGCCCGAGCAGCTTTGAAGAGCTGGATTGGACCAGCCGCAAACGATAAACCTGTGGGCAGCTTGCCTGAATGGCCTGTAGAAGCCTCTGGGTACTCTCACAACGTTCAACATCACCCAGAATTGGCAGCGTTTGCCCCAATGACCCGCGAAGCGCAGGCCAAGGTGCGCGAGGCCGAAGCGGAAAAGCGGTCTGATTGGAGCTGGGAAGTCGACTATCAGCATCGCGGCCGAGAGTTCGGCGACATGGTCAGCGTGCAGTTTTCATGGGATCTACCACTGTTTCCTGACTCGCGACAAAACCCAAAAATCGCAGCCAAGCATGCGGAACTCAATCAGCTTGAGGCTGAGCGTGAGGTCCTTTCACGCGAGCACACCCAGCAATTGGAGGATGACTTAGCGGACTATGAGCGCCTGAACCGCGCCGTTCATCGAGCCCAGACCAGCCTGCTCCCTTTGGCTAAGGAAAAGGTCGAGCTCACTATGGCCAGCTATCGCGCCGGCAAAGGCGATCTGAACTCCGTCGTGGCCGCTCGGCGCGAGCTTATCGAAGCCCGTCTCAAGCAGATTGATGTTGAAGAGCAGCGTGCTCTCACCAGCGCTCGCCTGTATTTCGCCTATGGGGAGTCCGCTCAATGATCTCTCGAACATGGAAAGGGGTTTTTGTTGTCAGCATCTCAATTGCTTTGGGAGTCGCCGGTGGTTACTGGTTGGCTCAACCGAGGGTGAGCGCAGTACCGGATGCAGCATCGGAGCCGAAGCCGGAGTCCTCAGTCGATCGCAAGGTTCTGTATTGGTACGACCCCATGTACCCACAACAGAAATTCGATAAGCCGGGTAAGTCGCCCTTCATGGACATGGAGATGGTCCCTCAGTACGCGGATAGCAAGGGGGACAGCGCCACTGTTCGCATTGATCCAAGCCTGACCCAGAATCTTGGTGTGCGACTGGCTACGGTCAATCGAGGTGTGTTTGCTTCGAGTCTGGACGTTGTAGGTGTATTGACCTTCAACGAGCGTGACGTCGCCGTCATCCAGGCCCGTACGGCGGGTTTCGTCGAGCGCGTGTATGCCCATGCTCCTGGCGATGTGATCAAAGCCAACGCCGCCTTGGCGGATATTCTTGTCCCGGAGTGGTCTGCGGCTCAGGAGGAGTTTCTCGCACTTAAGCGTAGCGGCGATGCGGGCTTGCTGGCAGCGGCTCGCCAGCGTTTGCGGCTTACCGGGATGCCGGCGGCATCGATTACTCAAGTAGAGCGCAGTGGCAACGTCCAACCGAACCTGACCCTCACCAGCCCTATCAGTGGGGTGTTGCAAGAACTCGATGTGCGCGAAGGTATGACAGTGGCTGCCGGCCAAACACTGGCACGCGTGAATGGGTTGAGTAACGTCTGGCTGGCTCTGGCGGTCCCGGAGACTGAATTCGGGTCGATACAGCTGGGACAAGTGGCTGAGGCGCGTTTGCCCGCGTTCCCAGGCGTCGTGCTCAACGGCGTGGTAAGCGCGATTCTTCCAGAAACCAATCCCGATAGTCGCACCCTTCGCGTGCGCGTCGAATTGCCTAACCCGCAAGGCCGTCTCAGGCCGGGTATGACCGCACGCGTGAGCCTTAATCGCGCGACGGAGCAAAGTGTGCTGTGGGTGCCGAGCGAGGCGGTCATTCGCACCGGTCTACGTGCCCTGGTGATGCTCGCTGAAGACGCCGGTCGCTATCGTCCCGTGGAGGTGCAACTTGGGCAGGAAAGCGATGGCAAGACGGCGATATTGAAAGGGTTGGAAGAGGGCCAAAAAGTGGTTAGCTCTGGCCAGTTCCTGCTCGACTCAGAGGCCAGTCTTAAAGGCATCGTTGCCAAATCAGAGGAACCTTCACCCACCAGTGCAGCCGCCGCCGGTTTGCATGAAGCGGATGGGCAAATCGTTGAGATCAACGATAAAGAAGTCACTCTCGCTCACGGCCCTTTTAAGACGCTGGGCATGCCTGGCATGACGATGACGTTCCCGCTCGCCAATCCCGCTCTGATGCAGGGTCTTAAAACGGGCGACAAGGTCCGGATAGGTGTGAATCAGACCGACGACGGCTTGCGTGTTGAGCGTCTGGACAAATCAGGGGGCCAGCCATGATTGCAGCCCTGATTCGTTGGTCCGTAACCAACCGATTCCTGGTGCTACTGGCGACGCTGTTTATCACGGCGTGGGGCATTTGGTCGGTGCAGAGCACGCCCATTGATGCGCTACCAGACTTGTCCGATGTGCAGGTGATCATCCGCACCCCGTATCCTGGACAAGCACCCCAGATTGTCGAGAACCAGGTCACCTATCCGTTGGCCACCACCATGCTCTCAGTACCAGGTGCCAAGACGGTGCGTGGTTATTCCTTTTTCGGTGACAGCTTTGTCTATGTGCTGTTCGAAGACGGCACTGACTTGTACTGGGCTCGCTCGCGGGTGTTGGAGTACTTGAGCCAAGTACAAAGCCGCTTGCCGGCCAGCGCCAAGCCAGCGTTGGGGCCAGATGCGACAGGCGTAGGATGGATCTTCCAGTACGCGCTGGTGGATCGCACTGGCGGGCATGATCTGGCGCAGCTACGCGCACTTCAGGACTGGTTCCTCAAGTTTGAACTCAAGACCCTGCCCAATGTGGCGGAAGTGGCCACTGTGGGCGGCATGGTCAAGCAGTACCAAGTGCAGCTTGATCCGCTCAAACTGGCCAGTCTTGGTATTACGCAGGCCGAGGTGACCGAAGCGATCGGCAAGGCCAATCAGGAAACGGGTGGCGCGGTGCTGGAGATGGCAGAGACCGAGTTCATCGTGCGTGCATCCGGCTACCTGAAGACGCTCAATGATTTTCGGGCGATCCCCCTCAAGCTGGGATCGGGCGGTGTGCCGGTGAACTTGGGCGATGTCGCCACGATCCAGTTGGGGCCGGAGATGCGCCGTGGCATCACCGAACTCGACGGCGAAGGCGAGACGGTTGGCGGCGTGGTGATTTTGCGCAGCGGTAAGAATGCTCGCGAGACCATTGCGGCGGTCAAAACCAAACTCGACGAACTCAAAAGCAGCCTGCCGGCCGGGGTGGAAATCGTCACCACCTACGATCGCAGCAAGCTGATCGACCGTGCTGTGGAAAATCTCAGCCACAAGCTCATCGAAGAGTTCATCGTTGTCGCATTGGTTTGCGGGATCTTTCTTTGGCACCTGCGCTCGTCCCTGGTGGCGATCATTTCCCTGCCGGTCGGTGTGCTGATGGCCTTTATTGTCATGCGCTACCAAGGGATTAACGCGAACATCATGTCCTTGGGCGGGATAGCCATCGCCATCGGCGCCATGGTCGATGCTGCTGTGGTAATGATCGAAAACGCACACAAGAAGATTGAGGCCTGGCACGTCGCCAATCCTGGTGAGGAACTGAAGGGTGAGCGTCATTGGCATGTAATGACCGAAGCAGCGGCTGAAGTTGGACCAGCTCTATTCTTCTGTTTGTTGATCATCACCCTTTCGTTCATTCCGGTGTTCACCCTGCAAGCGCAAGAGGGGCGGTTGTTCGGCCCGCTGGCTTTTACCAAAACCTACGCCATGGCCGCAGCAGCAGGATTGTCAGTGACCTTGGTGCCGGTGTTGATGGGCTATTGGATTCGGGGACGGATTCCTAGTGAAAAAAACAACCCGCTGAACCGCTGGCTCATCCGGATCTACCAGCCGGCTCTGGATGCAGTGCTGCGGCGACCGAGGGTCACGCTGCTGGTGGCGGCGTTGGTGTTTTTTAGTGCGCTATGGCCACTGTCGCGCTTGGGTGGCGAGTTTCTTCCGCCTTTGAATGAGGGCGACCTGCTCTATATGCCTTCGGCCCTGCCCGGATTATCCGCACAGAAAGCGGCGCAACTGCTGCAACAAACCGACCGTCTGATAAAAACCGTGCCGGAGGTCGAACATGTCTTCGGTAAAGCGGGACGTGCCGAAACTGCCACCGACCCGGCGCCGCTGGAGATGTTCGAAACCACTATCCAGTTCAAGCCGCAGGAGCAATGGCGCCCAGGCATGACTCAGGAAAAACTGGTGGAGGAGCTGGACCGAGTGGTGCGGGTTCCTGGGCTGACCAATATCTGGATACCACCGATTCGCAACCGAATCGACATGCTGGCTACGGGGATCAAAAGTCCAATTGGTGTAAAGATTGCCGGCACCAATCTGACGGAGATTGATTCCGCGACTCAAGCGGTCGAGCGAGTGGCCAAGGGCGTACCCGGTGTCAGTTCGGCTCTGGCCGAGCGATTAACCGGTGGACGTTACATCGACGTGGATATCGACCGAAAAGCCGCCGCCCGATACGGACTGAATATCGCCGATGTGCAGTCAATCGTGGCCGGCGCTATCGGCGGTGAAAATGTCGGCGAGACCATCGAAGGGCTTGCACGCTTCCCAATCAACGTCCGTTACCCTCGGGAATGGCGGGATTCGCTTGGCGCTTTGGAGCAGTTGCCAATTTACACCCCGCTAGGCAGCCAGATCACCCTTGGCACAGTGGCGAAGATCAAGGTCAACGACGGGCCGCCGATGCTCAAAAGTGAAAACGCACGGCCTTCAGGCTGGGTGTACATCGACGTGCGCGGCCGGGACATTGCCTCCGTAGTCGCCGATTTGCGCCGGCTCGTCAGCGAGCAGGTCAAGTTGCAGCCCGGCATGAGCCTGAGCTACTCAGGTCAGTTCGAATTTCTTGAGAGGGCCAACGCACGACTAAAACTGGTGGTCCCTGCCACGCTGCTGATCATCTTCGTGCTGCTTTACCTGACATTTGCCCGCTTTGACGAGGCCCTGCTGATTATGGCCACGCTGCCATTTGCCCTCACGGGCGGTGCATGGTTTCTTTATCTTTTGGGATTCAACCTGTCGGTTGCCACCGGGGTCGGCTTTATCGCCTTGGCCGGCGTTTCTGCCGAATTTGGCGTGATCATGCTGCTCTACCTGAAAAATGCCTGGGCCGAGCGTCAAGACCTCGGTGACAACACAGAACGCGGGTTAATGGCCGCGATTCTTGAAGGCGCTGTGCAGCGCGTTCGACCCAAGGCCATGACCGTGGCGGTGATTATCGCTGGTTTGTTACCTATACTTCTGGGAAGCGGTACCGGCAGCGAGGTGATGAGCCGCATTGCCGCCCCGATGATTGGCGGTATGGTCACGGCGCCCTTGCTGTCGCTGTTTGTCATTCCGGCGGCCTATCAGCTCATGCGCCGCCGAAACCTATCCGCTGAGCTTGGCAGGGACTGACGCGTAGAAAATGGACAAAAGGGGCTGCGCTTGCAGCCTCGTTTGCTCTGCACATCTCGTTTTCATCAGTCCTGTTCGCGATGTGTATTGAAATTAGCGAGTTTATGTCTTTTGCATAAACTCGCTAATTTCGATACATACGCTGTGGTCAGTGCCATGACCCACCAGCACTTGCCTGAAAACGAACGCTGCCACCACTGTGTTTCGATGACCCAGAAAAGCATTCTGACTCAAAGCCGACTCAGCATTCGTCACCCACAGATCTCTCTTGAAATTGAGGCAAATGACCTTAATATGATCTTATCTTGCCATCATCGTTTTCAATCATGGATGTTTCTCGGGGGTAGGTGGGAATGGCAGAACAAGAAGACGCTAAGCCCGCAAGCGGGCGCTTCAACACAAATGATGAGACGAAGCGGATCGTATGGACACAGACCGCTGGTCATTGTGAACTGTGCGGTACGGATCTTACGTTCGACTATCGTGCCGGCAAGCCAATGAGATGGGGCGAAGTGGCGCATATTCTGCCCGCCAGTCCCAAAGGCCCTCGGGGACGCGCCGATCATGATGCTGAGGCGCACACAAACGATACCGCTAATCTGATGCTCCTGTGCCCAGGTTGTCATGACAAAATCGATCGTGATGCAGATGGGTATCCTGAAAATGATTTGAGTGGTTTACACCAAGCGTACCTGGAACGCATCCGACTCGCCGCAACGACCCCCGATGGTGGTAGAGCCATTCCTCTCATCGTCCAAAGTCAGCATTTTCAGACAATCAACGATATTCCCGTTCGCGATCTGTTGACTGCGATGTCCGCCGAGGGATTAACCGCCTTCGATCAAGGCATCAAAATCACTTTTTCTGCGCCCGGACCACGCGGCCGCGACACTACCTATTGGCAGAACGTCAAAGACAGCATCCAGTATGAGCTGGAACAGCAACTCAAGCGTCGCGGCGGCACCTACGGCGACTCGCCCGCGCTGGCAGTAGTCGGCTTGGCCGACATTCCGGCTTTGATGATGCTGGGCCAGAGTATCGGCGACCGTTCCAAGCGCTTGATCTTCTCCTTTCACCGCGAACATCGTTTGCGCTGGCCCGATCAGTCCGCTGAGCCGCCCGCTTTTTTGTTTACACCTCCCCCCGAAGGCGACGGGCCACTGGCGCTAGTGCTTTCTATTTCTGCGCAAGTCCCAGTTCGCGACGTGACTGACGCTCTGCCCGGTGCACGTATTGCAGAGCTGGCGATCCCAGAACCAAGCTATGCGATGGTACAGAACCGTCGAGTGATTCATGCCTTTCGCGACGCACTGCAAATACGGCTGAGCCAGCTTGAAGCTCTGACTCCTGACCCTATCCACGTCTTCGCCGCTATTCCTGCGGCATTGGCCATCGAGTTTGGCGCGTTGCTCACAACGCAGCATCAACATACGTACCTGATCTTCGATCGGGACAAAGAAAACCATGATCGGTTTACGCAAACACTGCAATTGGGCTCGGTGGCCCAGGAGGCTAGGTAAATGCTATTGAGCAACGAACAGACCAAGCGCAGCAGTTGGGAATATTTTCTGCTTCGCGCCGCGCGGGAGATCTCGCTGTCGGAAGCGCAGTACGAAAAAATCAATGACCGCTACTCCCAACTGGAAAAAATCCTCTCGGCTTCCGACAACCCGCTGCTCGCAGAGGCCCACATCTTTGTTCAAGGCTCGATGCGGCTGAAAACGACCATCAAGCCAATCCCCGGCGCGCCTGCGGATCTGGACACCATTGATGCGGACGCGATTATCTGGCTCCCTCACGCTCAAGGCGCTAGTGCGAAGGAAGTTTTAGAAGCGATTGAGCAGCGTTTTAGGGAAGGCTCCCGCGTTCAGGAAGAAGTTAAACAGTTACGTCGTGGCATCCGCATCGTTTATGCCGACGAAAATCCAGGCTTCCACATCGACGTCACGCCTGCCCGCGCAATCAACGGAAATGGCGAAGCAAACGGCGAGGGAAAGCTGGAGGTTCCGGATCGGGTCACAGGGTGGAAAGCAAGCAGCCCTATCCCGTACTCGAATTGGTTACAGGTTGCCTCCGCCCAGGAAATCTCTCTGGAAAGCTTGGTAGTCGCCAAAAGCCAGCGAATGCTCGATGCCGCGACACAAGATCCTTTGCCGCATTATCAGGATTACATCGATCAAGATCCCCTGCGTGCAACCATTAAGCTGCTCAAGCGGCATCGCGATGAGTGGGCCATCAACACAAGGAGCGCTGATACACGCCCCATATCTGCGGTCATCACCACCCTGGCCACTCACGCATATCTGGATGTCGTGAAGGAATCGCAGTCGAAGCCTTTGGCTCCGCTTGATGCAATTTTGGAAATCGTCCGCAGAATGCCGCAGCACATCGCGCATAGAGGAAACGATTGCTTTGTCTGCAACCCTGCCGATAACGGCGAAAACTTTGCAGAAAAGTGGAATCGACCAGGCGAAGGGCAAGGCTATCGCCAAGCATTTGCCAAGTGGCATGCGGACGCCAGTGCATCCGTATCACTGGGTTTGGAAAGTTTTGAATCCAATGATTCCTTTGCCGAGGCAGTGAAAAAGAATTTCGGTATTGCACCGGCACTCATTACGGCAGTGAACAATGAGATCCCTGCGAATTGGACCATGCCCGGCCGACCGGATGGCACTACTCGAAACTCTGCTTCGATGGGTTCGCTCTTCGGAGGGGCCAGCGGTGGCGCAACCTCTCAGTCGAGCGTAAAGCCAGTTGGACGCCTTGGTTGATCCTATTACGACGCCATTGCAGCGCGGAATCGCCGCACTGCGAAATACCCTAGGTCAGGACGCTGCCGATGCATTGCTCCAGCCCGCACCCATGCGGGCTGACGAAGCGGCGTCCTTTTACTTTCCCTTGCCCATCGATTACACGGGGCAGGAGCGGCGACTGCGTATTGGTTTCCCCTCCAATTTTCCCCGTGGGCTCTTGCGGCTGAACGTCGAACCCTCTCCATGGCTGGTTTGGCCGCATGCCACCAGGTCGGGGCTTTGCCTTCATGGCTTTCAGGAACGCCCCATCATGGGCTCCCCGGAGGTTGTGGTAGAGGACAGCCTTGCTCGCTTGGCACAGATCGTTTCGTTGTCCAAGATGGGATCAAGCCAGGCAACGCGCGATATCGAATTTCAGAACGAGATCACTACCTACTGGTCTTTTCAGCACGGTCAGTCATTCCAGAACCTTTTACTGTTGGATCGACCTCAGGCTGCCTCGCAGTTGTTTGCGCTCAGCGATCCGCGCCGGGCTGTGCCATCCGGTCAGGAAACGGTTTGGTTAGCATCGAACGTAGCTGCACTCAAAGGGCATTACCGACGGGTTGTCGGGCGTTCCGCTGTCATTCGCGCGGCCGAAACTCCCGGTTTTTACGTCAAGCTTCAGAATTATCCGGATATCCGCACCCCGGATCCAGAAGATCTATTGCCGTGGCTAACGCCCCACCTTCAACCAGACGATGCTGAGCAATTGCTGGCATGGTTTGAGCAGCATGGAACGTTGGCAAGTCGATGGATTGTTCTGGAGCTTCCTGGGGGGACGGATGCTCCAACGTATTGCCTCAATGTACGCTCGCTTGGCGTACAGCAGGAGCGGGGGGCAAAGTTTGGCTTGCGTACAGCGCGCCGCCGGCCAGCTATCGCAAATGCACATCCTCCGGCGCTCGTCCGGGCAACTGCCCTGGACGTGCTTGATCGAGCGTCCATTCTGTCCCGCGATACAAGCGGCACTGCCCAGCACCTTGAAAGTGCTCGGGTAGTTTGCGTTGGTGTTGGCTCGTTAGGCAGTGCGGTGGCAATACAGTTGGCACGATCCGGTGTCGGCCACCTCACCCTCATCGATCCTGACACCTTGGTATCAGCCAATCTGGGGAGGCATGTTCTTGGAGCGGATAGCCTAGGGAGACTGAAAGCCTCAGCGTTGAGGGACAAGATTTTGTTAGATCTTCCGACGACAGAATGCACCGCTTATTCGACTTTTGCCGAAGTGGTGATGAGCAGCAAACCAGAAGTGTTCGATAACGCAGATCTGGTGGTGATCACGACAGCAGATTGGCAGTCGGAGGTCACTGTATGGCGAGCGAAATCCAGCGGCGCTCCTTGGGGGCTCTTACAAGCCTGGAGCGAACCGTATACCCAGGTAGGTCATGCGCTATTCGCACCAGCCGGTACGTTTGATGGCCGTCATCTATTCACGAACGTCGGCGATTTCTTGCATAGATTTACAGAGTGGCCGGGAGGAGGTGTTGTTCCGCTGCCCGCCTGTGGGGAGAGCTTCATCCCAGGCGGCTCACTGGGGATGACCAATATCGCCTCTATGGTGTCGCACACGGCCCTACGCGCATTAACTGGCAACATCGCCACTGCATCTTGGATCAGCAGCATTTACAGACCTGAAGATGTGCTGAGCCTGGGAGGCCAATACCAAGGGCCCAAACTGCCAGAGGGGGCGCAGCAAATCCTACTCGAGCGTGGATGGCCGGAAGATAAGGACGAAACGGTATGACGGATATCGCATGGCGCTGGCGATGGCCGGAGGTGAATTCCGAACTATTGGTGTCCCAAGCTGTCGCGGACATCTTGGTTAGTCATCGGCAGGGCCTTTTTGGCGTGGAGCGAGGGGGACAGTTATTCGTCAATCCGGTTGATCCGAAAGGTCTGCTGTTGGCCTTGGCCACGGTGCCTCATCGCGCCGATCGGTCAGGTTGGTCTTGGCTAGAGTTGGATGCGGAGCGGTGCCGTCAGGAGATCAGGGCTGCCAACGAACAAGGGTTACGTCTGGTGGGCTACTGGCATACACACCCCCAATCCGTTCCGGTGATCTCTCCGGCAGATATCGGAAGTTTCTCCAAATTTGCTGCACGTTACACGCAGGATTTGCCGCACCCGATAGCCGTTATTGTCGGCAAGTCCGAAAAACCTGAAGGTATCAAGGCGTGGTCGTTCAGGGACGGCAGATATGTTGAGGCCACCTGGGTCAGATGAGCTTTAAGTCCGTGAGGGTGGAAGGCAGGTCAGCGTTTACCTTTACCCGCTAGCATCAGAGCGAAGAGCTCTGCCTGAAAGCGGGCATCATCCAATGCGTTATGGTTCGGCTCGCTGAGTGGCTTCAGCGCAGCGGTCATTTTGGATGATTTTGTTTCCTGCCAGCTGCAACCTAAAGCGCCCATAAAGTAGGCCTTCATGTCGATGGCGGTAAAACCAAAGGGGTTGGTTTCCAGGTATTTGTGGAAGTAGTAATTGACGAATGACCAGTCAAACGGCGCATTGAGTCCTACGAAAATGACCTTTTGCCCCGTTTGGCAGGACGATTTCAGCCACTGATCAAATGTCAGCATCGCCTGTTGCGGAGCGAGGCCATCACGCTCCAGATTCTCCAGAATCAGCCCCGATACTGCCAGCGCTTCGGGGTCGTGTTTCGGACTGTCAGGTCGTAGTTCAAGATAGATGGACGTTTCAGGTTGGGCTACAAGACAAGCTCCAATGGAAAGCAGACTGTATTCGCCTGGTATAGGTCCAGACGTCTCGACATCGACGGAAACATAAAGCTCATCAGGGTGCATGTCATATCCTTTCGTGTAGTTACCTGATCACGCTCAGGCTTAGCCATGTGAAGGTGGAAAGGCAGGTATAGCCGTTGACCCATTTTTTGCCCTTTCACTCGTTATCCGGCGTTCGAGCAGCGGCAGTGCCTGTCTGTCAGCGGTTGCCCATTCCTTTGGTCAGCTCTGCGCCCAGGCATAATGATGTGTGTCATTCTGATGGCGGATGAGGGCCGGACGATCATGAGTGAAACCGAGCGTTGGA
Organism: Pseudomonas yamanorum; assembly: GCF_900105735.1. Classification (NCBI taxonomy): domain Bacteria; kingdom Pseudomonadati; phylum Pseudomonadota; class Gammaproteobacteria; order Pseudomonadales; family Pseudomonadaceae; genus Pseudomonas; species Pseudomonas yamanorum. The sequence goes on from NZ_LT629793.1 coordinate 3,475,279, forward strand.
TAGTCAAGTGCCAAAAAACTGAGGACGGTACTGGCGACATCATCATCGATCTGCCTCAAGAGTTGCTTGACCAAATGAGGTTAGGTGTTGGGGACGACCTGGAGCTAACCGTAGCGAATGGCACACTAGTGCTTACGCCCGTGCACAACGCAACATCATTGCGGCCCATGGTTTCTGGCGTCCTGCGTCAGGATGTCTATCATGCTTACCGCATGCGTCTGGAGAGGCTTCTTCATATCTCTGTCAATGCCTCGGATCTGGACATTCACGACATGATAGTAGCTGGCTTCTCGGTCAGCCTGATCAAAATGCTTTGTGATGATGGAACCTTAAGCGACGAAGAGCGCGATAGAATCATTCAACCCAAAACGCTAAAAACAAAACTGTCAGCCAATCAGCTCTTAACCCTGCCTGAGAGCGATCGCCTTTTCCGGTTTGTACATATTACCGCCATGGCCGAGGTGATCTTCGGTGACAAAGTTAAGGCCAAACAATGGCTTTCCAAACCCAAAGCCCGCTTTTTGGGAGAAAGCCCATCGTCGATGGTTGCTACAACCTTTGGCACACATCTAGTCGAAGAAATGCTGATTCAAGTGTCGGAGGGCATGTCATTTTGATTCAGCCGCAGCCAAACGGCGTCTACCGCTCCTTGAGTAACATGGATTTCAGGCGCCTATACCGGCGTCGCCTTGCCGATACGGCATCCACGGGCATCCATTGAAGCACTAGGTTTCACTCACATCGGCACGTACCGTTGAGAAAGATACACGCACGGCAATGGCATAGCTGGGTACTGGCGCAAACCACTTTATCGGGTGGCAGCTCGATAGAAATCATCCCGTTCAGTGAGATGAAGGGAGAAGACGAAACAGCCATGAGGTCACCCTGCTGCTATCCGTCGGCATCGGAACCTGGTGATCCGCTAGCAGCTAAGCTGAGTGATGCTTCTCGTTCGAATCGGTTTTTTTGATCGGCAGGAGGTAGTCATGAATTTGGCAGATTATATTTCAGTGCTTTCTGATGGTGAGAAAGTAGACGGATGCCAACTCACCACACCAGATGCTGTAGCGCTCGCCCGCCTGCATTTCCCTTCCCGTGCCTATTGTCTTGTTGCTGATTGGGCAATATTGGATCTCGACGTCACAACAAGTCAGCTGAAAGCCATTAAGGACAGGGAGCTAATTCCTGCTCTCGTTTACGCTTCGACCGTTATCCAAGATAGTAAAGGTCGCTTCGCACCTGGTGATTGGGTCAAAACAACACTGGGTGTTTCTTTCACCCACAACTGCCTGTTTCCAACAAAAAACACAGTTTATGTGCTGATGGGGGCCGGTCGAAGGTTGCGTACAGATTTAGACATCGCACTGAGCCTGTGCTGAAAAACTCACTCCCACACAGGTGAGTGGCAAGTCGCGCTCGCATAGCGTTTCGGCATTAATGAACGCCGCCGCTATTGTGTCAATCTATGTTGTTACCAATCGAGCACCGTATTTGAAATGTGACGCGCCTGTGTCAGTCTATGTTGCTGTTGTGTGGACCCCGGATCATCCTAAAGGCCCCGGTTTACTTGAGGGCCTGTGTCAAACTATGTTGTTGGTAACCAAACCCCCGTTCTTCGGGGGTTTTGCTTTTTCAGGCTACCGGATATCGGGTCTTGCCGTTTCTGTGGACTAATTCCGGGAGTATTCCCCTGCTTTACCCCTAGAATGCGCCCTGTGGATAACTAGCCAGGGAATGCCGCCGCCATGAACATCGAACTGCTGATCGCCGGTATCGTCGTGCTGATTATTGTGGTCGGCCTGGTCGGCTGGCTGGTGGGGGTCTACAACGGCCTGGTGATGCGCCGCAACGATGTGGATAAAGCCTTCGCCAACATCGACGTGTTGCTCAAGCAGCGGGCAGACCAGATTCCCGACCTGATGCGCGTGGTGCAAGCCGCCATGAGCCATGAGAACGCGCTGTTCACCCGCCTCAGCGACGCCCGTACCGCGTACCTCAACGCCAGCAGCCTCACCGATAAGGTCGATGCCTCCAACCAGCTCAATACGGCGCTCAAGTCGGTGATTGCGGTGGCCGAGAATTATCCGACGCTGATCTCCGGCCCCAACATGGTCGAGTTTCAGCAGGCGATCTCGGCGGTGGAAGAGCGCATCGCCGACCGCCGCGAGTTCTTCAATGAGTCGGTCAACCTCTACAACATCGCCATCGCGATTTTCCCTGATCTGTTCTTCGCCAAGATGCTTGGCTACCAGCGCATCCCGCTGCTGGCCATCAGCGCCGAAGAAACCCGCTACGAGGGCGTGAAGCTTGAGGTGCCGGGAGCATGAAAACCACTCAGGCGGGCGTTGTCGCGAAAAAGCCGGCTTGGAAAACCTTGGTGGCGCTGATCTTTCTTGCCGGCTTCATCGGCCTGATGGTTTACGCCCCGACGATCCTGGTTGCGCTGTTTTTCCCTGTCTGCATTTTGATCGGTTTGCTGGCCAGCTTCGGCCCCAACTTCTATCGCACCGAACAACGCCTGGCCACCAGCCAGATACGCTCCTTGGCCATGGGCCTGGTGGAGGTCAACGGCAAGGTGATCGTCGACACACCGCTGATCTCCCCGGTCAACGGCAAGCCTTGTGCGGGTTACGTGTGGATCATCGAGGAAGGCACCAAAGACAAGGACGGCGATTGGAGCTGGAGCCAGGTCTCAGCCGAGGCTCGCTGCAACGACTTCCGCCTGCAGGACGCCACCGGGGAAGTGACGGTGATTGCCGAAGGCATCGACCTGTTCGGCAAGAAGCGTCCTGACGACCATGAGTGGATCAGCAACTCCCGCCGCCAGGGCGAACTGCTCCTCTCCCAGGATATGCAGGTGATGCTGATTGGCGACGCCTGCGAACGTGACGGCAAGACGGTGATTGCCCAGGGCAGGCAACGTGACGCAGTGTTCGGCGTGGCCGAGACCAAGGATGTGGAGAATCGCCGTGTGCTGGCGCCGTTGTGGCGTGCCGGTGGTTTCTATGCGGTGGTGGTGGGCCTGATCGGTGTCGGCATCATGGCCATGACCCCGGAACATTTTGCCCAACTGCACCTGCCGGGCCCCGCCACCTACCAGCAAATGGCGGGATTGAACCCGGCCTATCGTTTTCTGGCCTGGTTGTACCGTGACAATGGCTTCGTAATCCCTTTCATGGCCGCGTTTGGCTTTTTGCTGACGATGTTTGTGGTGTTGCTCGCGCTGCGGCTGTTGCTGCCCAAGGGCATGCGCCTGGCGGTGGGCCGTGTGCTGGGCGCCTGGATGGGATTGGGCATGGTGATTGGTGGCGTGGTGACGTTGCTGCTGGTGGTGGCTCAGGTGGACACCATGAAGGTGTTCCTGGTGTGGATGATGATTCTGCTGGGCACCCTGGTGTTTTCGATCTTTGAGCAACGCAAGCTGGGGGTGGCGTACAAGCATTTCGCAAAAGATGCAGGCACCGCCGGTTTAGGCGACGAAGACGCCTGATCAGGGTACAAACTCAACCTTCAAGCCTCGGCTCGCGCTGCGCCCCTGATCATCAGTGACCCGCAACCGATAGTCCCCCGACTTACCCGGCCGCCAGTTCAGCGTGGTTTGCGGCGGGCCCTGGCCGATCAGAGTCTGGTCGGCAAACCAATACAGCGTCAGTGCATCACTGGCTGCGTTGGCGTTCAGCGGGATGCTTTCCTGGGGCTGGGAAAGACGCAGGTGATAGCTGACCTGAGTCAGCGGCGAGCGAATCTGCGGCGCCTCGCTCTGGTCGCCGATACGATTGGGTTGGCAACTTTTCTGCACATTGGGCGGCGTGCGCCGGGGCAGCCCGGCGGCGCGGAACAGCCGCTGCACATCGCTGGGCCAGAATTCGAAGACTTCTTCACGGGTGTACTGCGGGTCGAATGGCGGGCACGCGGCCTTGCCGGTCCGGGTGTCGATCAGCACCGGGCGGTGCAGGTTGGACACGCGAATTGGTGACACGCCGGGGATGTACCAGGTCTTGCGGGTACGTGGGCACCAGCGGTTGGGCAAGTCGCCAGAGGCGGCGCAGACGTCGATGCGGATCAGCCCGGCGGGCGGCTTGTCGGGTTTGATCACCACATTCGGCAAGGCCAGCGGCAGGGCGTCGGCGATACGGAAGAACAGGGGTGCGGCGGTTTTCGCGCCAATAAACTCCGGATTTGGACGCCCATCGAAGTTGCCCACCCACACCACCAGCACGTAAGGGCCTACGAGGCCGGCGCTCCACGCATCGTGAAAACCCCATGAGGTGCCGGTCTTCCAGGCCGTGCGCCAATGGCGTCCCGGCAGCCCGTCCGGGCGCGGGTTGCGCCGCAGCATGTCGCGCACCATAAAGGCCGCTTGTGGGGTGAGTAGCTGGGGACCAGTGGTTTGCGGCTGTTCCTGCAAATAGCGCAAGGGTCTCAGATGTCCGTCACCGGCCAGCATCACATACAGCCGCGCCAGCTCCTCGGGCGTCATCTCGCCGCCGCCCAGGGCCAGCGCCAAACCGTAATGGCTTTCGCCTCGCAGGCCCTTGATCCCGGCGCGTTGCAGCAATCCGTAGAGTGACGGCGAGCGGGTTTGGCTGGCCAGCCACACCGCCGGGATATTGCGGCTGCGGATAAGCGCATCACGGGCTGTCACCGGCCCGACAAAACTGCCGTCGAAATTTTCCGGCTGGAAGTAGCCGAAGTTACTCGGCATGTCCTTGAGGATGCTCATGGGGTGGATCACCCCTTGGTCCAGCGCCAGCCCATACAGGAATGGCTTGAGCGTAGAGCCGGGCGAGCGCCGCGACAGCACACCGTTGACCTGGCCATGGATGCCTGTGGATAAGTAATCCGCCGAGCCCACCAGGGCTTTTACGCTCTGGTCGCGGCTGTCGACCAGGATCGCCGTAGCGTTTTCCACACCGCTGCTGCGGCGCTCGGCGATAAAACCGGTGATCAGCCGTTCCAGCAATTGTTGCAGCGGCTGGTTGAGGGTGCTGTTCAACTCGTTGCCGGTTTGCGAGGCCAGCAACTGTTCGCTCAAGTGCGGCGCCAGAAACGGGATCTGCTGGCGGTTGCGGGCTTCCAGCGGCAAGTCCAGCAAGCTGTCGTTACGCGGGTCCTGTGGATAAGTTTCCCGCCAGTCCGCCATCAGTCGTTGCCGAGCGGTTTGCAGCGATGGCCCGAAGCGCGCGCGGCGACCGGGTTGCTGAGGAATCACGGCCAGCGCCAGCGCTTCAGACAAGGACAATTGCGCCGCTGACTTGCCGAAATAGATCCGGCTGGCCGCTTCGGCACCTTCGATATTGCCGCCCATGGGGGCCAGGTTGAGGTAGGCCTCGAGAATGTCATGCTTGCTGTAACGCGCCTCCAACCACAACGCCAGGGCCATCTGCTGCAGCTTGCCGGGCACCTGGCGGGTATTGAGATCCCACAGGCGCCTGGCCAACTGCATGCTCAAGGTCGAGCCGCCCTGGCGCTGGCCGCCGCTATAAGTGGCCATGGCCGCCCGCAGCAACGCCGGGGGATTGATCCCCGGGTGCCAGTAGAAATTGCGGTCTTCCTTGAGCAGCAACGCTTCCACCAATGACGGAGAAATCCGCTCCAGGGGTAGCCACAGGCGATATTGCCCATCAGCCGCCAGGGTCATGCGCAGCAGCGAACCGTCATCGGCCAGCACCACCCGTGAGGAGGTGGCGGCCTGTTCCAGCGGTGCATGGGGCCACAGTCGCAGCCCCGCCAGAATCAACGCCGCCGCCAGCAGCGGCGTCAGGCTTTTAAGGCTTGGTAATTTCAAGCTGGCCTACTTTGCCGCGTCCTTGCAGGGTGGTTTCGTACATGCCCTCGGCGTAGGCCGGTGGCGTATTGAAGGTACCGGCGTTGGTGGCGCGCACGCGGTACACGAAGGTGCCTACGTCCCGCAGCGCGGTGCCGTACAACACCACTCGGTCATCACGCACATCGACGTAGTCCGGTTGCCAGTTGCTCAAGTCGGTCTCGCCAATCGGCGCCTGCCAGGCGTCGGCTTCCTCGGTGTCTTCGCTGGTTTCAACGTACTCCGAATCGTCGCCTTCGCTTTCCTCACTGCTGGCCGCTTCCGGCTCCGGCGGCAAGTTATACACAGGCTCGACGCCGCCTGGCAGCAGGTCGACCACGGCCACTTGTTGCACCTGATCACGGTCGGTGGCCCGCAAGCGCAGGCGCACGAGGAACTCATCACCCACCGCGACCTTGCTGACTGGGTTGCCTTTGAGGTCGAGGTATTCGTGGATGATTTCCAGGCCGCTATTGATCGGCTTGAGGTTGGCGCCCTTGTCATAGCCGGCTTCGCTCAGCATGTAGAACGCCGCCGGGCCATCGGATTTTTCCATCTGCAGCTTTTGCGTACCGGCAGGCACCGCCGCACGTGGCGGCTGGCCGGCCATCTGCAACAACTGTTGCTGCTTGTCGCTGAGCCATGCGGTGGCCTTGAGGGTCATGTCGCTTTGCGCGCGCTGGCCATAGTTGTCCAGGGCCCGCAGCAACAGTGCCGCCGACAGCGAGTTGTAGCGTTGCTCGTTGAGGCGCTTGCCGAGTTTATCCAGCAGGCTTGCCGGCACATCGTCGAGCATTTCCGGGAAGTGACGGGCGAGCAAATGCAGGTGCTCTGCGTCGTGCACCAGCGGGTCGTAATACAGGCCGTCGCTGTTCCATTTATCCGACAGGGAAAGCCACGGCACCTTGCGGAACAGCGTGTCGGCCTGACGATCCTGCTTGAGCAACTTGTAGCTGGCGGCGAGGTATGCGGCGCCAATGTCGTTCTGCCAGGTGTCCTTGAAGTAGCTCTCGTAGCGTTCGCGGATATCGCTCAAGGCGCCGCTCACCAGAATCCCCTGACGGCTCAGGAGGTAACTGGCATAGGCGCGGTTGCGCAATTCCGACAGACCTTCGCTCGGGCCGTTGGCCAGGTCGGTGAGGTACGCGTTGGAACGTTGCAACAGGTCTTCCGGTACCGGCAGCCCGCGCTCCCTGGCTTCGATCAGGAAGTCGGTGGCATACAGGCTGGCGTACGGCGCTACGTCCGGGTTGGCCGCCCACAGGCCAAAACCACCGGCCTGGTTCTGCCGCTGACGCAGCATGCGCACCGCGCCGTTGAAGGCCTGCTCGGCCTCCGGCGCGTTACCACCCCAGATCAACGCCGGCATGGCCTTGGACACCAATTGCTCGGTGCAGGCGTAGCCGTAGTCATCCAGGTAATGCTTGAGGCCGTTGGCCCAGACCAGCGGCGAAGCGGCGACGCCCAATTGCACATCGCGCAACTGGCCGAACAGGTCGCGGGTCGGTTTCAGCTCTTTGCTGGCGCTGTCGAAACGGCCCAGGCTCAGGGCCACCCGATGTTCGCTCAATGGCCGGATCGACGTGGTTTCCGCCACCTGGATCCGCTTGCCATCCGGCAGCACCGCGACGAAGCGCAAGTCGGCCGAGCCGAGGTTTTCCCCAACCTTGATCTTGAACTCGGCGACGCCTTCCTTGCGCGGTTGCAGGGCCAGGGTGCTGGCCTTGTCGCCTTGCACCTGCAGGCCATTGCTGGTCTGCACTTCAAACTTCACGTCCGCCGCGGCGTCGAGGTTGCTGAACACCCCGGCGCTGACGCTGAACACATCACCCGGCGCGACAAAAGCCGGCACGTTCGGCGTGATCACCAGCGGCCCGCGCACTTCGGTATTGGCCTCGCTGACGCCCACGCTGTCGCTGTCCACGGCCACCGCAAACAGGTGCAGCTTGCCGTTGAAGCTGTCCGGAACCTGGTAATGCAACACGGTTTCACCGGCCGGCAAGTCCACCAAGCCCGACCACCAGGCCACTGGCGGCTGATGTTTACGCTTGAACGGGTTGAGATGATTGGCCAGGGCGCCTTCGGTGTCACCACCCGGCGCTGCCCCACTGAGCAGGCGGCTGAATTCCGGCAGGATCAGGTCAAGAATCTGACTGGTACCGACCTCCAGTGCACGCTTCTGGAAGAAGAAGCCCAGCGGGTCCGGCGACTGGTAGCGCGCCACTTGCAGGATGCCTTCATCCACCGCGTAGACCACTGCGCGGCCAGGGCGGTCGGCGTTGATCTTGATATCCAGAGTCTGCCCCGGCTCAATCTTCGCCGGGCCTTCGACTTTCAACGCCATGCGCCGCGCGTCGAGGTTGATGCTGAACGGCACCACGCCGTAGGACAGCGGGCTCATGTAGACCTCGGACGAGCCGATGTCCCGCACGAACTGCACGTTGACGTAGGCATTGCCCTCAAGCCCGGCAGGAACGCGGATATGTTGCACGCTGTTGGTGCTGTCGGCCTTGAACCACTGCTGGGTGTAGACCTTGTCCCGTTCGATGGTGATCAACCCGGCCCCGGTGTACGGCGCACGAATGCTGATGGCGATCTCATCACCGGTGGCGTAGCTGCGTTTATCCAGGCGCAGTTGCAGCTCGGCATTGCGTTCCAGGGAACGTGAGGTATTGCCCCGACCGGCAACGCTGTAGTCGATCTGGTTCAGCAGATTGCCGTTGGCGTCCTTGAGTTGCAGGGTGAAATCGCCCGGAGTGCCGGTGTTCAGGGTTTGCTTGGCGCCGTCCTTGGTCATCACCACCGGCGAGGCCGGCTGGCTGATGTTCTTGATGCGCGACTCGTATTTGTAGGTGCCGTTGGATTGCTTCACCAGCACCGAGACGTAACGGTGCTCGACTACTTCACTGGTCAGGCCGTCCACGGCGACTGGCGTGAGGTCTGGCGCCACGGCCAGCCATTGCACCTGACGCGGTGCGTCCTTGGCGACGAAGGACAGCGAATCCTGACTCTTCACACCCACCAGGTACGGCGCTGCCGACACCAGCAACGCGCTTTGTGCGGCGACGTTACGACCGCCTTCGGCTTCGTACACCTGGGTCATCACTTGCAGGCGGTAGGTGCTGTTGGCGAAGCGTTGCAGGTTCAGGTCGAGCAGCGCCTGGCCATTGTCGTCGACGGTGGTTTCGGCCAGGTCTTCGGAGCTGGCTTCTTCCAGTGAGTCATTCAGGCGGAAGCGGTAATCCGGGTAACGATCAAACGCCGCGAGCGTTGGGCTCAGGGACATTTTTGCCGTGACGCGACGGCCCGCCGCCGGAGCGCCGAACAAGTGCATCGCGGTGACTTTGGCCACCACTTGGTCCGGCGGGATCCAGCCCAGCACCGGTGTATCGTGCAAGCTCAGGCTGACTTTCATCCGGTCCGGTTCAAAGTCGCGGACCTTGAAGCTGACGCTGCCCAGATCAGTGCGGCGCTGCTTCTCGCCGATCAGTTGCAGGGTCGCGGTGTAATCGCCGGATGGCGCGACTTCGCTGCTTGGGAAATCAAAAGTCTCAAAGCCGCTGGCCGACAGTTTCAATGGCTGGCGAATCACCTCAAGACCACGTGGGTCGGTGATCTGCAGCTCAACCGGCAGGCCTTGCAGGGCGCCTTTCCAGTCGCCGCTGCGCACGATCATGCCCAAGTGCGCGGTCTCGCCGGGCCGGTACAGGCCACGGTCGGTAAACAGGTAGGCGCTGAGGCGATTGATCGCACCGTCTTCTTCCAGGCCGCCTACATCAAAGCGCGACAAATCCAGCTGCTGGGACTGACGGGCAATCGGCAGGAACGATTGGTCGTTGCCGCGACTGACCACATACATCAATGGCGTTTTCTCACGGCGCAGTTCATCCAGCTTGGCGAAGTGCGCGTGGCCTTCGGCGTCGGTATGGCCGCTGGCGACCGGCAAGCCGTTGCGGCCGATGATATCGACCTGGGCGTCGGACACCGGCGAGCCGTTGCCGATGGACTGTACGTACACGTCGTGGCTGCCATCGCTGGAGCGCTTGGCGATGATGCCCAAGTCGGTAACCACGATGAAACGCAGGTCGCTGGTGGTATTGCGCGAGTAGTCGAAGGTGCGATCAGCCGGGTCGTCCTGCGGGCTCAGCTTGAGCACAAAAATCCCCCGGCGGCCGCCGTTGGCCGTCAGGTAGCTGCTCAGGTCGACGTTGTCGTAGACGGTTTTGGACGGGTCGCCAGCCGACAGCGGAATGTCCAGGCTCTGACGCTCCACCATCCGGTCGAAGTAGTCATTGGCAAAATTCGGTCGGGCAAAGCTGCCGCTGCTCTGGTCCACCAAGTGTTGCAACTGGTTGGGCAGCAGGCGCGCGATTTCCACATGGGCGCCGGGCACGCCACGGGCCATGAAGCCCAGGCGTTTTTCGCCGGTGAGGCTGAGCAGGGCGCCGTCGGACAGGAACTGCAGCGTGCGCGGATAAGCCGGCATGCTCACGAGAGAAGCTGTCGGATTTTTCGCCAGGTAGCCGCCGATGGCTTCCAGGTTGGCCGGTACCCGCACGTACAGGGCGCGGCCCGGCGGGGCCTTGAACTTGAAGGCGTGCAGGGTATTCAGCGGTTCGACGCTCGGCACGTGGGTCAGCTTGACCTTGGTGCTGCTGGCCAGCAGCTTGTCGTCGATGTCTTGCAGGTTCCAGGGGCGGGTATCGTCCTCGGCTTTTTCCGGCAGCATCCAGGCCTGGACCTTGTTGGCGATGGTCTCGTCGGCCACGGCGCTGGAACTGCTGAACATCAACACCGGCTCGGGCTCGCCGCGCTCGTTGTCGACAAAGCTGACTTCGGCGCCGGTAAAGGTCAGGCGATAGCGGCCGGGCACGGTGACTTCGGCCACCAGCGGTGCAGTGCTGGCGTTGCCGCCGTCACGGGCCTTGAGGCCTTCATCGAGCTTGGCGCTGACCGGGGTGCTTTCCAGCGGAGTGGCCAGGGCGGCGGAGCGTACAAAAGCGTTGAGCTTGTGCTCGTCGAAGGTGACTTCCGGACGGTTGGGCAGTTGCGCGTCGCGGTAGGCCAGGCCTTTGCCGAGGGTGACCGAGGCACGCTTGCGTACGCTGTCTTCATCTACCGGGTGGGAAAAGTGGAAGGTCGCGACCAGCTGTTTCTGCGTCGGGTTGCTCGGGTCTTGGTACAGCTCGTTTTGCGTCAACGTCGCGCGGAACGGCTGGGTGGAGAATTGGCTGGTGTATTGGCTGAGCAGTACACCGTCGGCCAACAGGTTTTTCTTGGCCAGGTCGATGGTGTAGTGGGCGTCGACGGGCCAGTCTTTTTCCGGGGTGAACACCAGGCTGCGGTCGTCCGACCAGCGCCAGGTACCCGCAATGGTCGGCTTGAGCGTGATGCCTTCGGTGACCGGTTTGCCAATGGCTGCCAGCGGAGCCACGGATTCGGCGAAGCGCACCTGCAAGTTATCCACAACCGGCTGCGGCTGGGTGTAATCCGTCAGGTTGGGCTTGTGCAGCGAATAGCCCACGGTGTGGGGTTGCGGCAGGTGGGAATACCAATGCCAGCCATAGACGCCTGCGGCCACCAGCAACGCCAGGGCCAGTACACCGCCTGCGGCCTGACGCGGATACGCCCGGGCCTTATGGCCGACATTGACCAGGCCGTTGCCGGACGCTTGCATCCAACGCGGCGGTTGCCACTGGCCGAACAGGCTACGCGCCAGCCATCGCACAGCGCGGAACACAACACTCACCACTGAGATCAAGGCCCCGAAAAAACGGCGGCTGGTCGCTTTTAACGAATCAAACATGGTGAGCATCCCTGGCAATGTGTCGCGTATCTTACACGTCTCTTTAATACAAAAGATGACGGCAAAACACGTCGTTTTGCTCAGGCTTGCTGTACGAAGGTGAGGCGTATCGCAAAACCGATCAAAAGACTGCCAAACAGCCATTGTTGCAGGCGTTGGGCGGACGGGCTGCGCTGCAGCCAGCGGCCGATTCTGGCGCCGGCCAATCCATAGCAACTGTCGAATGCCAGGCCGACGGCCACGAGAATTACGCCCAACGTTGCGAACTGCGCCGTCACCGAAGCGCCGTGTGGATCAATGAACTGCGGCAGCAATACGGAGCAGAACAGCAGCGCCTTGGGGTTGAGCAGGTTGGTCAGCAGGCCGCGTTGGAAGGCTCCGCGCCAGGCATGCGCCGGTGCCGGGCCATCCCCGGTGTTCAGGTTGGGCAGCAGGTTGGAGCGCAGGCACTGCACGCCGATCCACAGCAGATACGCCGCACCGCCCAGGCGCACCACATCGAAGGTCCAGGGCGCGACCTTGAACAACGTCGCCAGACCCATCCCGGCCAGTGCCACGTGGCAGGCCCGTGCGAGCCCCAAACCGACTGCGGTTGCCAGCGCCATCGCTTTGCCCTGGCGGGCGCCGGTTTGCAGCAGCAGGATCATGTCCGGGCCGGGCAGCAGGTACACCACCGCCAGCGCGACTAAAAACAACCAGAGTTCTGCCATGTGCCTGCCCCTTGCGGTACGTGATTCGTAGGGCAATTTTAGAGGTGAAGGCCGGGGCAGGTGCTTGCGTAGTCAACCGGAAAGGCGTCTAGTCTTGGCACAATCTGCCACTTTTGACGGGCGAAACAGTTTACTTATGCCAAACCTGAAACTGGATGCGTTTGACCGCAAGATTCTTGAGGCCCTGCAACGGGACGGCCGGTTGAGCAATGTGCAACTGGCAGACGAGATTGGCTTGTCGGCGTCGCCTTGCTTGCGGCGGGTGCGGTTGTTGGAAGAAGCCGGAGTGATTCGCGGCTATCAGGCGAGCCTCGATCGGGATGAAGTGGGGTTGGGGCTGACGGTGTTTGTCGGGGTCAAAGTGGAGCGGCATAACGACGAACAGGCGGAAGCGTTTCGGTTGGCGGTGACCGCGTTGCCTCAGGTTATTTCGGCGTTTCTGGTGTCGGGGGAATCGGATTTTCTGCTGCAAGTGGTGGTGTCGGACTTGCGCGGGTATGAGCGGTTCCTGACCGGGAGTTTGTTGAAGTTGCCGGGGGTGAGCGATATCCGCAGCAACTTCGCAATTCAAACGGTGAAGACCCCGGGGCCGTTACCGTTGGGGCATCTTCCCGGCTAGAGCGTTCCCACGCTCCGCGTGGGAACGCCGCCTTGGACGCTCCGCGTCCGCTCTTAACGTCGTGACGCGGAGCGTCACCGGATGCATTCCCACGCAGAGCGTGGGAACGATCAGAAACTCCTCTCCCTTCGTAGCAGCTGTCGAGCTTTAGCGAGGCTGCGTAGGGCGCGACTCGGTCTGAGGTCGGTGGTGCGGCCGACGCAGCCTCGCTGGAGCTCGACAGCTGCTACGGGGGAGAAGGTCATGGAGTGAGGTTTCAGGTCCACCAGTAGCGCACGAGATGAAAGAAGATCGGCGCGGCAAAACACACCGAATCCAGCCGGTCCAGCATCCCGCCGTGTCCTTCGATCATGTGCCCCCAATCCTTCACGCCGCGGTCGCGCTTGATCGCCGACATCACGATCCCGCCCGCAAACCCCAGCAGGTTGATCAGCAGCGCAATCAGGAACGACTGCCAGGGATTGAACGGCGTGGTCCACCACAGCGCCGCACCGATCAGGGATGACAACAGAATCCCGCCGACAAACCCTTCCACCGTCTTCGACGGCGACAGGTTGGGCGCGATCTTGTGTTTGCCGAACAGCTTGCCGCACACGTACTGCAAGACGTCTGACAGCTGCACCACGATCACCAGGTAGGCGATCAGCAGCAGGTTGCGGCCTTCGTAGCCGACGATATCCAGGGTCAGCAGCGCCGGCACGAAGGACACGCAGAACACCGCGATCATCAGCCCCCATTGCACCTTCGACGCCCGTTCCAGGAAGTGCGTGCTGTCGCCGCCCAGTGACGCAAGGATCGGCAGCAGCAAAAATACGTACACCGGGATAAAGATCGAGAACAGCCCATACCAGTCGAAGTAGATCAGCAGGTATTGCAGCGGCAACGCCAGGTAAAACGCCGCCACCAGTGCCGGGTAATCGCTGCGCCGGGTGGGCGTGAGCGTGAGGAATTCCCGCAGGGCATAGAACGACACGGCGTAGAACAGCAGGATCACCGCGCCGGTGCCGAGCCAGAAGGCCACACCGATCACCACCACCATCACCCACCAGGCATTGATGCGGGCGTTGAGGTTGTCGATCACCGCGTTAGGTGTGCCACGGGTGCGCAGTTTGAGGATCAGGCCGATCAGCGAGGCGAGCACCAGGATCGCGCCGATCCCGCCGAACAACATCAGGGTTTGGCTATCCATGTCAGGAATGCTCCGGGGCGAGGGCGAGCAAGGCGTCGCGGGTGCGGGCGAGGAACAGCGCCTTGTCTTCGCCTTCCTCCAGCTGCAGCGGTGCGCCAAAGCTGGTAGTGCACAGCAAGGGCAGCGGCAGCACGCGGCCCTTGGGCATGACCCGGTTGAGGTTGGCGATCCACACCGGGATCAGCTCGGCTTGTGGATAACTCTTGGCCAGGTGATACAGCCCGCTTTTGAACGGCAGCAGGCCGTCTTCCAGGTTGCGTGTGCCCTCGGGAAAGATGATCAGCGAGTCTCCCTGTTCCAGGGCCTGAAGCATCGGTTGCAGGGGGTTATCCACAGGGTCTTTGCGCTCGCGGTCGATCAGCACGCCATTGAACACCCGGCTGATGATGTAGCGTCGCAGGGCGCTTTTGTTCCAGTAGTCACTGCCGGCCACCGGGCGGGTGAATTTACGCAGGTTCTGCGGCAACGAGGCCCACAGCAGCACGAAATCACCGTGGCTGCTGTGGTTGGCGTAATAGATGCGCTGCACCGGCACGGGCGCGCAGCCAAGCCACAGGCTGCGGGCGCCGGTGACGGTGCGGGCCATGGAGGTAATCAGGGTGGCGACCACGGGTTCGAACATGAGGATTCCTTATCCGGCGAAGGGCAGCCAAGGGCTGGCCAGGATGACGGCCACGGTCAGCAGCACTTGCGCCGCCAGCAGGTAGGCTTGCTTGCGCAACAGTTTCAAGGCGCCGCGACGGCGTTCGGTCCAGGGCCGGCCCGCGCGTTTGGCGGATTGCAGGCCAAGGGTTTGCATGGCTTGGTCGAAGTCGGGCGTGCGCTCGGTGTCCCGGGCCAGCAGGGCGAACAGGTCAGCGTCGAAGGCCACCCGCAGCGCCCAGTATTTTTGCAGCAGCCCGAGCACAATCATCCACAGGCTGAGGGTCAGGCAGATCGGCGTGATACTGGCCATCAGCAGTTGCGCGAGGCCGAACAGTACGCCGAGCAAGGTCAGGCCTGTGGATAACTGATCCAGGGAACGGCCGCGGCGCAGCAGGCTGGCGACGACCTGTAATTCCATATCAGCGGGCATGGGTTAAACCCTCCAGGGCTTCACGGTGAGCGGGATGCAGGACCACACGCGAGCGTGCTGTACGAATAATAGCCACCGCTTCGTCGACATTGCCTGCGCGCCCGGTATGTAGCAGCCATGCAGCCACAGCCGTGGCACTTCGCGAGTAACCAAGGGCGCAGCACACCAGCAATGGCCCGGCTGAGCGCAGTCGTTCAATGGCTTGGGCGGCTTCCAGGCATTGCGCGGCGGTGGGCGCCGTGAGGTCGAGCACCGGCAAGCTGTAATAGGCGCGGCCCTGTGGATTAATCGGTAACTCGGCGCAGAGATCGACCACCGCCTTGAATGACTCCAGCTCGCCGCCGGTGGGAATTCGCCCTAGCCAAACGTTATCCACAACTTCGTCGGGCTGTGGATGTTTACGTGTCCACAGGCGGGAATTGATCCAGGCGGCTACTAGATAAGGCGCCAACAACCAGCGTACCGCCGGAGTGAGTCGCCCGTCGGCGCGTTTCTGAAAGCCTGAGACGCCCAACACCAGATAATTCGCCTTCATCAACCCGAGGGAAACTGCCGGCCAAAGCAGCCACAACCAGCCCCCACCGAGAGAAAACGCGAGGACCAGACACACCAGCGACCCGAAGCCATAGCGCAAACCCAGCCGCCAACGCTGCCGGTCCCGGGTCAGGTGGGCATTCAGCAGCGGGCTCGGATGTTCCGGCGGCCACAGCCACACACACAGCCAGCCGGCGAGGGCACCTGTGGGTAAGTCGATAAAGTGATGTTGATAAGTGGTCAGTACCGAAAGGCCGATCAGCGCAAACCAGCCATGCACCAGCCAGCGCCAAAGGCCCTGGCTATGCCGCTGGTACATTATCCACAGCACTACTAGCAAGGCGATGTGCAGCGATGGCGCCTGGTTGAACGGCTTGTCGAACCCGGCGAGTACGGCAAACAGCCAACCGAACACGCCGTCCAGTTCCGGCCTTTCGAAGGTGAAGCGCAGTGGCCAGATCAGGAAGCAGGTGACGGCAATCACCTGGGCCGTCAGCAGGCGCAAGGCGTGTTGCTTCAACTCATGGCGGGTGCTGGGCAGCAGCAGGGAAAAACCGTAGAGCAGGTCGATCGACCAGTAGGGCACGATGGTCCAGGCCCAGAACGGGATATGGGTTTCCCAGCCGAACACCATGGTGCCCACGTCGCTGCGCTGGCTGGTGACCCACGTAGCAAAGCCGTAGGTGCTGAAAAACAGCGGCGCCAACAGCAGCAGCCACAGCACCGCCGGTTTTAACAGGCCCGGTTCACGCATGGGTCAGACTCGCTGTGCCAGGGACACGCTGAAAATCCCCCACTCATCCACACGCTGGGTGATTTTGCGGAAACCGGCGGCTTCCACCAGTTGATCCATCTCTGCCTGACTACGCCGGCGCATTACCCAGGCCTGGCCCTGACGGTGGCTGGTGAGGGCGCGGGCGATCAGTTCCAGTTGCGGGTGCCACGGTTGGCCGGTGTACACCAGATAGCCTCCGGGCTCCACGGCTTCGGCCAAACCGGCGAGCGAACCGCCGACCATCGCGTTATCCGCGAACAGTTCATACAGCCCGGACACCACCGCCAGCGTCGGCTTGGGCTGCAGCGCTGCCAGGTCCGCCCGGTCAAACGCATCGCCTTTGACGAACTGGGCGATGTCTCCCAGGCCTTTTTCACGAATCAGCGCGCCACCGTCGCGCACGTTGATGTCGCTGTAGTCCCGCAGCAGGATCGATTCCGGCAACGGCGAAACGCCCTGCAAGGCTTCCAGAATGTACCGACCATGCCCGGCGGCGATGTCGACGATGCGCACTTCCTGCTGCTCGTCCCGCAGCTTGGCCATCGCCAGGCGCAGCAGCTCTTCCACGTTCAGCTTGCGTTGGCGAATACCGCGCCAGCCGATGGAGTTCAGGTAATTGGTGTCGATCATCCGCCCCAGCCCGCCTTTGCCGGTGGGTTTGTTGCGGTACACGTAGTCCAGGGTGCTGCCGGAGTCGAAGCCGGTATCGAAACCAAGCTTCACGCCATCCGACAGTTTGCTGCCCAGGCCCATGCTGGCGCGGGTCATGCGCCAGTAGAGGTCGCGCAGGGAGTTGCGTGGCAACGGCGCGGCGAGGGATTCGGATTCGGCGCAGGTCAGGCCGATCTTGTCGGCATCCAACAGCGTCGCGCGGTCCAGCGGGTGTTCGAAGTTCTGCAGGATAAAGCGCCGGGCGCTGCTCAAGGCCACCGCGCGGTCACGTTCACCGAGGGTGTCGTGGAAGAAGCCGGGGAGGATATGCAGTTCTTTTTTCAGGCTGCCCAGGCGGTCGAAAAACTGCTGCTGGGGTTTGCGGTGCACCACAAAGTCCGAGCCGGAGATCAGCAGTTGGGTCGGCACCTGGATTGCCTGGGCATCGGCTACAACCCGATCGGCGGCTTCGTACAGGCCCAGCAGCACATTCACCGAGATGGCTTTGGTGATCAGCGGATCGCTGTCGTAGGACGCCACGCGCTCCGGGTCATGGCTCAGGAACTTGGCCTTGACGTAACTGTTGACGAAAAAATTGCCGCGAAACTTGCGCATCAGCGCCAGGCCCGGCCGGGCGAAGGGCACGTAGAGCTTGACCTTGAACGCGGGCGAGGCGAGTACCAGCGAGCGGATCCTTGGTGCGTAGTCGTGCACCCAGGTCGCCGCGATCACTGCGCCGACACTCTGGGCGATCACCGCGAGGTTTTCTTCCTCAATGCTGTAGGTGGTGCCGATATGGTCAACGAAGGTCTGCACGTCCCGCGCACTGGTGGCGAAGCTCGGGCTGTCGCCGCGCGCGCCGGGGGATTGGCCGTGGCCGCGGGCGTCCCAGGCGAAGAAGTCGAATTCCGGCAGGTTCAGTTCGTCCACCAGGTGGGCGATACGCCCGGAGTGCTCGTGGCCGCGATGGAACAGCAAAATCGCCTTGCGGGGTGCAAAGCCCGCGGGCGCGGTGGCGGGCCAGTGACGGTAGAAAAGCTCCACCCCGTCATGGGTGCTGAAGGTGTGCTCTTGCTGTTCACGCATCGCAAAATCCTTATGCAGAAGGGGAGGTTTGTTGTTCTTTGAGGCCTTGGCGCACGCGGTTGACCAGGGTGTAGGCCAACAAGGCCGCGACCAGCCACATCACCGCCTCGACCCAACCGGCACCGAGCCAGCCCAGTGCCACGCCGGTGGCCAGAACCCCGAGCACAAATGCCCGATCGCTCTTGCCCATGGGGCCGTCGTAGCGCCGCGAGGCCCCGACCATCGGCCCGAGCACGCCGGCGTATTCGCTGAACACCGCCAGCAGCGTCACCAGCAATACCGGCGCCAGGCTGACCTCGGGGATCAGCGCAAACGGCAGGATCAGCGCGCTGTCGGCGATCACGTCACACAGTTCATTGAGGTAGGCGCCGAGTCGCGACTGCTGGCCGAATTCCCGGGCGAGCATGCCGTCGATGGCATTGAGGGCCATGCGCAGGATCATCCACAGCGGAATCAGCGCAAACAGCCACACATGTTGTGCGAAGCCGGCAATCAGCAATCCCACCAGGAGGGAAATCACCCCGGCCAGCACGGTGATCTGGTTGGCGGTGGTGCCGTTGTCGTAGAGGCGCTGCACCAGCGGGCGCAGCAGGTTCTGAAAACGCGGTTTAAGCTGATAGATCGAAATCATGGGGAGTGACGCTTCCTTGTCCGTAAGCCCGCGAAAAACTCTGGGGAGTGTGCCGATTTATCACGGTTGAAACCAGTGATGGCTCCTGTTTCTGGGGCTTTCGTCACTATCTGTGTGAAACCAAACAAAAATTTCACGCTTCGGGTTATAGAGTAACTAATTGTTTCTGGGTGGGCGTTTGGGGATGCGAGTGGATCTAGACGCTGATGACGTGGCCATCGAAGGGTTGCCGCGGTTTCAGCAAGGGTTGTTTCATGCCCGCCGTTTAAGGCAGGCCGGCATTGCCCTGACGGTGCTGGCGGTCGGCGGCTGGATGCTGGCGCTGTTTGTGGCGCTGTTCGCCCCGCTGTCGATCTGGCCGGTGGTACTGATCAACTGCGCCTCGGCATTGCTGGTGCTGGTGGCCGGTGTTCAGTCGGCCTGGTGGGTCGCGGATTGGCGGGCCATGGCGCTGGAGGAGCCGGCTGCACGGCTGATCGAGCAGCCGCTGCCACAAGAAGAACCTGGCTGGCTTAACCGGCAGTTCGGTCGCGTCGGCAATGGCTTGCTGGTGCAAATTGGCGCGCCGGTGTTCTGGCTGTGTGGCTGGTCGTTGCTGGCGCTGTTCAGCGTCCTGGAATTCTGGAGCCTAACCTTGCCCGCCGCTGCAGTGGGCCAGGCTGCCAGTGTGGGCGCGGCCATTGCCTTGGCACTGGCATTCGGCTTGCTGGTGTTTGAACGCCGCATGGCCCAGGAAAGCACCGCCCAATGGCCGGAAGCCGCGCAACTCGCGCAATTGAGCCGGGTGGCGATTATCTGCCTGGTGATCAGTGCGATTTGTCTGCTGTTCGCCGGTGAAGAATCCGTCTGGCCGCTGCGCCTGGCCGTGTTGATCGGCCTGTTGCCGGCCCTGGTGGCGCTGGAGTTTCTGTTAAGAGGCTTGCTGTCGCTGTTCAGCCCGCGCCAAGAGCGGCTTGAACCGCGCCTGATGGCGCAAAGTTTTATCGCCGGGATGCTGCGCTGGCCGCCGCAACCGTTGCTCGCCTTGCAGCACGAACTGCACAACCGTTTCGGCATCGACCTGCGACAGATCTGGGCCTTTACCTACATGCGCCGGGCGTTCCTGCCGGTACTGGTGGTGGTGCTGGCTGTAGGTTGGTTGCTGACCGGCGTGCATGAAGTCGCTCTGCAAAGCCGTGGGATTTATGAACGCTTTGGCAAGCCGGTGGAGGTCTTCGGGCCTGGCCTGCATGCCGGTTTGCCGTGGCCGCTGGGCCGCGTGCTGAACGTGGAGAACGGCGTGGTCCATGAGCTGGCCACCAGCGTTGGCGAAGCGGCAAACACCGACGTCGCTCCGGCCGAGGGCCCGGCGCCGTTGATCGCCAACCGCCTCTGGGACGCTACCCATGTGAATGACAAAGCCCAGGTGATTGCCAGCAGCAGCGGCGACAAACAGAGCTTCCAGATCGTCAATATGGATGTGCGCTTCGTGTACCGCATCGGCTTGACCGACCAGGCCGCACTCGCCGCCACCTATAACAGTGCCGATGTGCCCACGCTCATCCGCAGTACCGCCAGCCGCATCCTCGTCCACGAATTTGCCTCGCGAACCCTCGATGAATTGCTGGGTGAAGAACGCAACAACCTCGCCGATGACATTGGCAAGGCGGTGCAAGCGGACCTGAAGACACTCGACAGCGGCGTGGAAATCCTCGCCACCGTGGTGGAAGCCATTCACCCGCCTTCCGGTGCGGCCAACGCTTACCACGCGGTTCAGGCCGCACAGATTGGCGCCCAGGCGCTGATTTCCCGAGAGCGCGGCGCTGCCAGCGAGCAAACCAACCAGGCGTTGCTGCAAGCCAGCACAGCCCGCGACCAGGCCCAGGCCACGGCTCACGAAGTCAGTGCTGGCGCCCAGGCAGCAGACCTGCGCTTCAGCGCCGAACAAAAGGCCTATCAACAAGCGGGCCAGGCCTTCGTGCTGGAGCAGTACCTGAGCCAACTGAGCCAGGGCCTGGCCCACGCCAAATTACTCATTCTTGATCATCGCCTGGGCGCCAGTGGCGCACCGACCATCGATCTGCGTTCCTTTACCTTACCGGCTGACCCTGCGGTGCCGCGTAAAGCCGTTCAATAAGGAGTTCATCTGTTGAGCGCTCATTCTCACGATCACGCGGGCCATGGTCACCACCACGGCCATCATCATCACCATCACGGTGATGAACAGGAAGCCGGCCCGTTCCCTTGGCGGCGTATGGGCTGGGCGGTGTTGCTGGTGCTGTTCGCCGTCGCCGCGGCGAGCCTGGTGCAGGTGCGTTCCGGTGAAGCCACGGTGATTACCCGTTTCGGCAACCCGTCGCGGGTATTGCTGGAACCTGGCCTGGGCTGGCGCTGGCCCGCCCCGTTCGAAGCGGCGATCCCGGTGGACCTGCGCCTGCGCACCACCTCCAGCGGTTTGCAGGATGTGGGCACCCGCGATGGCCTGCGAATCATCGTGCAGGCCTACGTGGCCTGGCAGGTGCAGGGCGACCCCGACAATGTGCAGCGCTTTATGCGCGCGGTGCAGAACCAGCCGGATGAAGCGGCGCGGCAGATTCGCACCTTTGTCGGCTCGGCGCTGGAAACCACCGCCGCCAGTTTCGACCTGGCCAACCTGGTGAACACCGATGCCAGCCAGGTGCGTATTGCTGATTTTGAAGCGCAACTGCGCCAGCAGATTGATCAACAATTGCTCACTACCTACGGCGTGCGCGTGGTGCAGGTGGGCGTTGAACGGCTGACCTTGCCCTCGGTGACCCTCGCCGCCACCGTCGACCGCATGCGCGCCGAGCGCGAGACCATCGCCACTGAACGCACGGCCGTGGGCAAGCGTGAGGCGGCGCAGATTCGTTCGGCTGCCGAGCGTGATGCGCGGATCGTCCAGGCCGACGCCACGGTGAAAGCCGCCGATATCGAAGCGCAATCCCGGGTCGAAGCCGCGCAGATTTATGGCCGGGCCTACGCCGGCAATCCGCAGTTGTACAACCTGCTGCGCTCACTCGACACCCTGGGCACAGTTGTCACACCGGGTACCAAAATCATCCTGCGCACCGACGCTGCGCCGTTCCGCGCTTTGGTGGATGGGCCGAAGGATATTCAGCCATGAGTGAGCGGGAAAGCCTCGACAGCCCGTGGATCCAGGCTGGACGGCTGACGTTCCTGGCGCTGTATGCGGTGACGGTGTTGGCCGCATTGGCATGGGCGTTTTCCAACGTGCGGCAGATCGACCCGCAGAACCGCGCCGTGGTGTTGCACTTCGGCGCGCTGGACCGGATCCAGAATGCCGGGCTGCTGCTGGCCTGGCCGCGTCCGTTCGAGCAAGTGGTGCTGTTGCCCGCAGCGGACCGGGTAATCGAGCGCCGGGTGGAGAACCTGCTGCGTTCCGATGCGGCCACCCAAGCCGACCGCGTGGCCAGTTTTGCCACGCCGCTGAGCGACGCCCTGGCCGGCTCCGGCTACCTGCTGACCGGCGATGCCGGGGTGGTGCAACTGGATGTGCGGGTCTTCTACAAGGTTACCGAGCCCTATGCATTTGTGTTGCAGGGCGATCATGTTCTGCCGGCGCTGGATCGACTGGTCACCCGCAGCGCCGTGGTGCTGACCGCTGCGCGAGACCTGGACACCATTCTGGTGGCGCGCCCCGAGCTGATCGGCGCCGACAACCAGGCTGCCGAACGCCGCGAACGGCTGCGCGGTGATCTGGTGCGAGGCATCAATCAACGCCTGGCCGACCTGACGTCCACCGGCCTTGGCCTGGGCATCGAAGTCACCCGGGTCGACGTGCAATCAAGCCTGCCGGGCCCGGCGGTCAACGCCTTCAACGCGGTACTGACCGCCAGCCAGCAAGCCGACAAGGCCGTAGCCAATGCGCGCACCGACGCCGAGAAACTCACCCAGACCGCCAACCAGGACGCCGACCGTGCTGTCCAGGTAGCTCACGCCCAGGCCAGCGAGCGTCTGGCCAACGCCCAGGCACAAACCGCCACCGTCGCCAGCCTGGCCCAGGTCAAAGACCCCGGCCTGCTGCTGCGCCTGTACCGCGAACGCCTGCCGAAGATTCTCGGCCAGGCCGGCTCCGTGACCACGGTTGACCCTAAAGACGATTCCCGCCTGATCATTCAGGGAGCCGAACAATGACCGCCCACGCCGCCCCGATACTCTCATCGGCCGAACAACGCAGCGCCGCCCGGCAACTGACCCTGGCGATGCTCGCCTTGGGCTTGCTCAGCCTGGGCCTGGTATGGCGCTGGCTGGCGCCGGACCAGACCGGCGTGAGCCAACTGCTGCTGGGCGTCGCCTCATTGCTGGTGGCCGTGCCCGTGATGCGCTCGGCCTGGTACAGCCTGCGTTATCCGAGCCTGCATGGCATCACCGACCAACTGATCGCCCTGGCCATGCTCGGCGCCTGGGCCACCGGCGACCTGCTGACCGCTGCGCTGCTGCCGATCATCATGATCTTCGGCCATGTGCTGGAAGAGCGCAGTGTCATCGGCTCCCAGGAAGCGATTCATGCCCTAGGCAAATTGACCCGCAGCCATGCGCGCCTGGTGCAGGCGGACGGGACCATTCTGGAAGTCGACAACGGCATCCTGAAGACCGGCGATATCGTCGAAGTGCGTGCCGGTGACCGGGTGCCCGCCGATGGCGTGGTGCTGTCGGGCCAGGCCAGCCTGGACACTGCGCCGATCACCGGCGAATCGGTGCCGCTTGAGGCCAGTGTTGGCGTGCAGGTGTTTGGTGGCGCGATCAACCTCGACGGCCTGCTGCGCCTGGAAGTGACCCGCACCGGCAATGAGTCGACCCTGGGCAAAGTCATCGCCCTGATGCAGAGCGCCGAACGTTCCAAGCCGCCGATCACCCGATTGCTGGAGCGCTACGCCGGCAGTTATATGGTGCTGGTGCTGTTGCTGGCGGCGGTCACCTGGTTTGTCACCAATGACGCCCAGGCGATGCTCGCGGTGCTGGTGGCTGCATGCCCGTGTGCATTGGTGTTGTCGGCTCCGGCCACGGCAATTGCGGGCATTGCGGTGGCGGCGCGTCACGGCATTCTGATTCGCAGCTCGGCATTTCTCGAAGAGCTTGCAGACCTGACGTCACTGGTGGTCGACAAGACCGGCACTCTGACGTTTGGCACCCTGCGTTTGCAGTCCATCGACACCCGCGAGCCGGATCGGCAAGTGCTGCTCAACCTGGCGGCCAGCCTCGGCTCCGCCAGCAGCCACCCGGTCAGCCGGGCATTGGCGGGGTTGGCGACTCAGGAACAAATGCTGGTGCTGTCGGATATTCGCGAGCGCCAGGGCCTCGGTGTGGTCGCGCAGACCGGGCAGGGCGAAGCCGCCCTCGGTCGGCCGGAATTGTTTGAACAACTGGGCATCCCGACCACGGCAGTCCCCAACCACGATGGCCCGATTGCCGGGCTGGCGCTGAACGGGCAATTCCTCGCCTGGCTGTTGCTGGCGGACAGCGTGAAACCTGAAGCCCGCCAGGCAATGAAGGAGCTGCGTGAACTGGGCCTGGGTCGCCAACTGTTGCTGACGGGCGACCGCCAAAGCGTGGCCGACAGCCTGGCGTTGGAAGTGGGCATCAGCGACGTCGAAGCCCAGGCTTTGCCGGAAGACAAGCTCAACCGCGTGCTGGGGGAAATCGGCAGCGGCTTCCGGCCGATGGTGGTGGGCGACGGGATCAACGATTCCCTGGCGCTCAAGGCGGGTGTGGTCGGCGTGGCGATGGGCGCGGGCGGGGCGGATATCGCCTTGGCGTCGGCGGATGTGGTGCTGATCGGTAGCGACCTGCGGCGCTTGGGTACCTGTGTGCGCTTGAGTCGCCAGTGCCGGCACACGTTGCAGGTCAATGTGATTATCGGCCTGGGCTGGACGTTGGCGATCGTGGTGTTCGCCGCATTTGGCTGGCTGGGCGCGGCGGGAGCGATGATTGCGGCGGTGTTGCACAACCTCAGTACGCTGCTGGTGCTGGGTAATGCGGGGCGTCTGTTGCGGTTCCAGGAGCCGTTATTGAAACTCGAGGAATAAATTTTTCAGTCTCGCTGTAACGCCATGGGGGGACCTCACTCTAGTGCTATGTCGAGACTGAACAATCCGTTCAGACCGACTCCACTACCGATCATGAGGAATACACAATGAACATCAAATCCGCTGCTGCTGGTGCCGCCCTCGCTATCGCCGCTGCTGGCATGTTTGCCGGTGTTGCCACTCAGGTGCAGGCAGCAGACGCCCAGGTCCATTGCTATGGCGTCAACGCCTGCAAAGGCCAGAACGACTGCAAAACCAAAGACCACGCTTGCAAAGGCATGGGTTCTTGCAAAGGCCAGGGCTTCCTGTCGATGAGCAAAGCGATGTGCGATCAGAAAGGCGGCAAAGTCGGCGAGTAACCGGCAACCGAGTGCAACCGCAGCGGGCACCCCCTCCGCTGCGGACACTTTCCCCAGGAGTGTTTTTATGTCCGCTTCCCTTCCGAGTCTGGGTTACGGCCTGGGTTTACGCAGCGAGTACTACCAGCAGATCCTTGAACAATCGCCGGCCGTGGATTGGTTCGAAGTGATCTCCGAGAATTATCTGGTGCAGGGCGGCAAGGCCTTGTACTACCTGGACGCGATAGCCGAGCGTTATCCCCTGGTGATGCATGGCGTGTCCCTGTCCATTGGTGGACCCCATGCCCTCGATATCGATTACCTGAAACAACTCAAGCAGCTCTCCGAACGCATCCAGCCGGCGTGGGTTTCCGACCACTTGTGCTGGAGCCGCGGCAACGCGCACCAGTTGCATGACCTGCTGCCGCTGCCATACACCGAAGAAAGCCTGTACCACGTCGCCGGTCGCGTCCGGCAGGTGCAGGATGTGTTGCAGCGTCCCTTCGTGCTGGAAAACGTCTCCAGCTATGTGCGCTCCAAGGCGGATGAGTTTACCGAGTGGGAATTTCTCAACGCCCTGACCCATCTCACCGGCTGCCAGCTGCTGCTGGATGTGAATAACGTCTACGTCAGCTCACGCAATCATGGGTTCGACGCCTGGGAATTTATTCGCAACCTGCCGCCCGAAAGCATCCGCCAACTGCACTTGGCCGGGCATATGGATTACGGCGACTACGTGATCGACACGCACGACCATCCGGTATGCGATCCCGTGTGGGCGCTGTATCAGCAGACCCTGGAGCATCTTGGGCCGGTCTCGACCTTGCTGGAACGCGATGACCATTTCCCGCCGTTCCAGGAGTTGCTCGACGAGCTGAGCAAGGCCCGTGAACTGGGCGCGAGCGCGTTGGACAGGAGAGCGTTATGCGCCTGATTGATTGGCAGTTGGCCTTTGAACAGCACTTGCTGGCCGAGACGTCCACTGCCAGCAACAGCTTCAGTGCCACCTTGATCGGCGGCCCGACCCTGGATGTCGAGACGGGCCTGGCGATTTACCACAACGCCTATCACGCACGGTTGCAGGAAGTGCTGCGCGATGACTTCAGCGCCGTCTGGTATTGGCTGGGGGACGATGAGTTTGCGCAGTTGGGTTCGGCCTATATCCGGCGTTACCCCTCGGCCCATTACAGCCTGCGTTGGTTCGGCGAGCGGTTCCCCGGGTTTATCGTTGAACATTATGCCGAGCAGGGCGCTCCGCTGGCCGAGCTGGCGCGGCTGGAATGGGCCTTCACCCTGGCCTTTGATGCACCGCAAGGCGAGCCGTTGACCCTGCAAGACATGGCAACGCTGCCGCCTGAAGACTGGCCCGGGTTGCACGTGCAGCTCGCACCTTCGGTGCAGCAGGTGACGTGTGATTTCAACAGCCTGGGTATCTGGCGTGCCAGCAAGGGCGAGTGGGATTTTCCCGGCAGCGAGGCCTTGCCGTTGGCGCAGGTCTGCCTGGTCTGGCGCCATCAGAATGTTTGCCAGTACCGCAGCCTGGAAGCGGCTGAAGCCAGCGCGCTGACCGGCATGGTCACCAGCGGCTGGAGTTTTTCCGAACTGTGTGCCGAGTTGGCAGTCACTTACCAAGAGGGCGCGCCATTGCAAGCGGTTACCTGGCTGAAACAGTGGGTCCAGGAGGGTTTGCTCCAGCGGCGGGCACCATAGAAAAGGGCTATTGTTTCGATAGCCTGCTAATTTTTCCGTGGATGGTCTACCCTCATTTCAGACGTCTGAAACAAGGGGGGACTACTCATGCTCGCGCAACTTCCACCGGCCTTACAGAATCTTCAGCTACCGCTGCGTCTTCGACTCTGGGACGGCCATGAATTCAACCTGGGCCCGGATCCCAGCGTCACCATTGTGGTCAAGGACCCCATGATGGTTTCAAAGCTTAGCCATCCGACGCTCGATTCATTGGGCGAAGCCTTCGTCGAGGGCAAACTGGAGCTGGAAGGCTCCATTTCCGAAGTGATCAGGGTCGTTGACGAGCTGAGTCATGCCTTGGTTGATGACGACGAGGACACCCGTCCGGTGCGCTCGATCCACGACAAGGCCACCGACGCAGCGGCTATTTCCTACCATTACGACCTGTCCAACGAGTTCTACCAGCTGTGGCTGGACCGTGACATGGCCTATTCCTGCGGGTATTTCGAGACCGGCAGTGAATCCCTCGATCAAGCCCAACAAGACAAATTCCGCCACCTGTGCCGCAAACTGCGGCTGCAGCCGGGGGAGTATCTGCTCGATGTGGGCTGCGGTTGGGGCGGGCTGGCACGCTATGCCGCGCGGGAATTCGGGGTCAAGGTGTTTGGTATCACCCTGAGCAAGGAACAGCTGGAGCTGGCCCAGGAAAGGGTGAAAGCCGAAGGCCTGGAAGACCAGGTAGAGCTGACGCTGCTGGACTACCGCGACTTGCCCCAGGATGGCCGGTTCGACAAGGTGGTGAGCGTGGGGATGTTTGAACACGTCGGTCACGCCAACCTGGCGGAGTACTGCAAGATTCTCTATGGCGCGGTGCGTGAGGGCGGCCTGGTGATGAACCACGGCATTACCGCCAAGCACACGGATGGCCGGCCTGTGGGCCGTGGCGCCGGGGACTTTATCGAGCGCTATGTGTTTCCCAATGGCGAGCTGCCGCACCTGGCGATGATGACCGCCGAGATCAGCGAAGTCGGGCTGGAAGTGGTCGACGTCGAAAGCCTGCGCCTGCATTACGCGCGCACGCTGGACCATTGGAGCGAGCGCCTGGAAGATAACCTGGAGGCGGCGGGCAAGATGGTGCCGGAGCAGGCCTTGCGCATCTGGCGCCTGTACCTGGCCGGCTGCGCGTATGCGTTTGCCAGGGGCTGGATCAACCTGCACCAGATCCTGGCGGTGAAACCCCATGCCGATGGTAGCCATGAGCTGCCGTGGACGCGGGATGACCTTTACCAGTAGGCAATGGTACCGGTGATCTAAATGTGGGAGCGGGCTTGCTCGCGAGGGCGTTGTATCAGAAACACATTCAGTGACTGACACTCCGCTTTCGCGAGCAAGCCCGCTCCCACACTTGGTTCGGTGCAAGCCTTACAAAATTGGGGAAATAAGCCGCGCGACCCGCATGCCCAGTTGTTGCAGGCGGTGGGTCTGGCGGTTTTCTTCCTGGCTGATTTCATGGGCCAGGGCGAAGTCTTCCAGCAGCATTTGCTCTACCTGGCTGGCGAAGGTCTCATCCACGGTCAGCAACATCACTTCGAAATTCAGCCGGAATGAACGGTTATCCAGGTTCGCACTGCCGATGGCGCTGATTTCACTGTCCACCAACACCACTTTCTGATGCAGGAACCCCGGCGTGTAGCGGAAGACCCGCACGCCCGCGCGCACCGCTTCGATCGCATACAGGCTGGAGGCGGCGTAGACGATGCGGTGGTCCGGCCGTGACGGCAGCAGCAGGCGCACGTCGACACCGCGCAATACCGCCAACCTCAACGCCGCAAACACCGCCTCATCAGGAATGAAATACGGGCTGGTTATCCACACCCGCTCGGTCGCCGCATGAATCGCCTCGACGAAAAACAGCGAGCAGGTTTCGTAGGGATCCGCCGGGCCGCTGGCGAGTAATTGGCAGAGCACGCCGTCGTCCGGGTAGGTATCCGGCAGCAGCAGCGGCGGCAACTCACGCGCGGCCCAGAACCAGTCTTCGGCAAAGGATTCCTGCAAGCACGCCACCACCGGGCCGCTGACTTGCACATGGGTGTCACGCCACGGTGCCAGAGGTGGTTTCTTGCCCAGGTATTCATCGCCGACGTTATGCCCGCCGACAAACCCGGTAATGCCGTCGACCACCACGATCTTGCGGTGGTTGCGGAAGTTGACCTGGAAGCGATTGAGCCAGCCGCTACGCGTGGCGAATGCCTTGACCTGCACCCCGGCGTCCCGCAGTGATTGGACATAACGGTGGGGCAGGGCATGGCTACCGATACGGTCATACAAGACGAAAATCGACACGCCTTCGGCGGCCTTTTCCTTGAGCAAGGTGTGCAGTTGGCGGCCGAGCTCGTCGTCATGAATGATGAAGAACTGGAACAGCACGGCGGTTTTTGCCGAGCGGATCGCCTCGAAAATCGCGCTGAAGGTGGCCTCGCCATTGATCAACAAGCGCACCTGGTTGTTCGCCAGGCAGGGCATGCGCCCCAGCTTGGGCATGGCCCGTAGCGAAGCGTAGGCCTGGGAGTTGCGCGCGGCCAATGCCTCTTCAACCCATGGGCGCCAGTTCAGCTCGGTTATCGCCTTGTGCATTTCCTGGTTGGCCTGGCGCCGCGCCTGAATGTAGGCGTCGAAAGTGCTCCGGCCAAAGATTAGGTAGGGAATCAGCGTCAGGTAGGGGATGAACATCAGCGACAACGCCCAGGCAATCGAGCCTTGGGCGGTCCTGACGGTCAGCACCGCATGGATGGCGGCGAGGGTGCCCAGAAAATGCAGGGTGGCAATGAAATAGGCGAGCAGGTGCGGGCCAAAGAAATCCATGGACAACGGTACTCCTGACGAACAAGTGCCTAACAGACCATGTTCGGCCCCGAATGTCGCTATTTTATTTGCTGTGCAACACTGGCGCTTTTGCGGCGTCTAACGCCGACAATTGCCCAGGAGTTACCCGATGAATGCTCGTCTGCTTGGTTTGGCCATGGTTGTTGGTTTAACGCTGCCCGTGGCGGCGCAAGCGCAGATGCTGGCGCCGGGCTTGTGGGAACTGACCACCAGCAACATGAAGGTCGATAACCAGGACCTGCCGGACTTGTCGCTGATCCTCGGTCAGCTCAAGCAACAGATGACCCCGGAACAACGCGCGATGCTTGAGAAGCAAGGCATCACCATGGCCGGCAAAGGCGTCCAGGTGTGCCTGACTCCAGCCCAGGTGGCGTCCGATTCCATCCCGTTGACGGACCCGCAATCGGGTTGCAAACAGCAGGTGACGGACAAGACCGGCAACCAGTGGAAATTCCGCTTCAGCTGCCCGAAAGCCCAGGGCACTGGCGTGGCGACGTTCCAGAGCCAACAGGAATTCACCACCACGGTGAACGGCACCTTCAACGCTACCGGCGTTCAGCAGAAGGGCAGCCTGGACACCCACGCGCAGTGGTTGGGCAGCGACTGCGGCACCGTCAAACCGCGCGCTTAACTGAGAGGTACCCCGATAGAATTGTGGGAGCTGGCTTGCCTGCGATAGCGGTTTATCAGTGCCAATCAGGTTGACTGGCACACCGCAATCGCAGGCAAGCCAGCTCCCACAGTTGATTGGGGTGCCAACTCATAGCTCTCTTCAACGCTGGAAGTGCAGCGGCAGCCCTTGGCAACTGTCGTGCACGCGCCCGTCGTGCCAGGCCAGGTGGCCGGAGACCAGGGTGGTGCTGACGCTGTGCCGGAAGCTGCGCCCGGCAAAGGGCGTCCAGCCGCAACGGGCCATAATCGGCTGGCTGCTGACGGGCTTGCCTTGGGGTTCGGGTTTGATCAGCACCAGGTCGGCCCAATAGCCTTCCCGCAGGTAGCCACGGTCGGGGATCGCAAACAGGTCAGCAACGCGATGGCTGGTTTTCGCCACCAGAGTAGTCAGCGGCAGCAGGCCGTCAGCCACCAATTCCAGCAGCGCCGGCAGGGCGTGTTGCACCAACGGCAAGCCTGACGGTGCTTCACGATATGGCAGCTGTTTTTGCGCCCAGGTGTGCGGCGCATGATCACTGCCAATCACATCCAGACGATCACTCAACAATGCCAGGCGCAGGGCGTTGCGGTCGGCGCGTGTCTTGATGGCCGGGTTGCATTTGATCTGGTGGCCGAGGCGCGCGTAGTCGCGGTCATCGAACAGGAGGTGATGCAGGCAGACTTCCGCCGTGATGCGTTTTTCCGCCAGGGGTTTGTCTTCGAACAGCACCAACTCCCGGGCGCTGGTGATGTGCAACACATGCAGGCGCGTGCCATGCCGCTTGGCCAGTTCCACCGCCAAAGACGACGAGCGATAGCAGGCTTCGGCATCGCGAATCAGCGGATGAGCCACAGCAGGAATGTGCTCGCCGAAGCGCTCGCGCATCCGTTGCTCGCTGGCCTGGATGCTGGGCGTGTGCTCGCAGTGGGCCAGGAGAATGGTCGGCACCTCGGCGAACAGGCGTTCGAGAATCTTCGGGTCATCCACCAGCATATTGCCGGTGGAGGCGCCCATGAAGACTTTGACGCCAGCCACCTCGCGCGGGTCCAGCGCGGCCACTGTGTCGAGGTTGTCGTTGCTCACCCCAAAGTGAAAGCCATAGTTGGCCACCGAATGCAGGGCCGCGCGGCGCTTCTTGTCGGCGAGGGCGTCCAGGTTCAACGTCGCCGGGTTGGTGTTGGGCATGTCCATGAAACTGGTGATGCCACCGGCCACCGCTGCACGGGACTCGCTGTAGAAGCTGCCCTTGTCCGGTGCGCCGGGTTCACGGAAATGGACTTGGTCGTCGATCATGCCCGGTAGCAGCCACTGGCCTTGGGCGTCGATTTCCACCGTGGCATTGGCGTTGTCGATGCTGCTGGCGATCTTCTCGATACGGCCATTGGCGACCAGCAGGTCAGCCTCGAATTCCTGGCCTTCGTTCACCAGGCGGGCGTTGCGGATCAGCAGGCGGCTCATGGTCAGAACTCGTTTTGCAGGGCTTTGTAACCCAGCACCAGGTCGACGTTGGTGCGTGCCACGTCTTCGGAAAACTCCGAAGCGCTGACACTCACCGGCGGAAACTGGGACAGGTCGGTGTTGGGGCCGATGCGGGTGGTGGAAGGCACGTAGAACGCGGCGGGCAAATCGCGGCCATCGACCACCGAGTTGTGCCGCACCACGCAGCCGTCGCCGACGACGCAGTTGAACAGCACACTGTTGAAGCCGATGAAGACCCGGTCGCCGACGGTGCACGGGCCATGAACGATGGAACGGTGGGCGATGGAGGTGAACTCGCCGATGGTCACCGCGGCGCCGGATTTGGAGTGGATCACCACGCCGTCCTGGATATTTGAATTGGCGCCGATGGTGATCGGGTCCATGTCGCCATTGGCGTCGACTTCGTCGGCGCGGATCACCGCGTAAGGGCCGACAAACACGTTTTCGCCGATGATGACCTTGCCGCAGATGATTGCGGTTTTGTCGACGTAGGCCGATTCGGCAATCACGGGCAGATCACCGGAAGGGTTCTTGCGGATCATGGGGCAGGCTCCTGGAGGGGCGCAGTGAGGATGTGTACGTGGCGGCCGTCGATGGCGTTGTAGAAACAGGTGGGTCGCCCGGTGTGGCAGGCCGGGCCTTGCTGGTCGACGATCAGCAACACGGCGTCGCCGTCGCAATCCAGGCGCGCCTCCACCAGCAGTTGCCAGTGGCCGGAGGTTTCGCCTTTGCGCCACAACTGCTGGCGCGAGCGGGACCAGTAGCAGACCTGCCCGGTGGCCAGGGTTTCGTCGAGGGCCTGGCGGTTCATCCAGGCCAGCATCAACACCTCGCCGCTGCCGTGTTGCTGGGCGATGGCGGCGATCAGGCCATCGCTGTTCCACGGCAGGGCGTCGAGCACGCGGTCGAGTGGAAAGCGGCTGCCGATGGCGGCCTTTTCCAGGTCGAGCATGCTCAGTTTCATGGCTTGCTCAGGGCCGCGCACAGGGTGTTGAGGTTGTATTCGAACAGGCCGGTAAAGGTGCTGGCCGGGCCTTCTGCAGCCAGGGCGTCCGAGTACAGCGTGCCGCCGATTTGCGCGCCACTTTCGTCCGCGATCTGCTTGAGCAGGCGCGAGTCCTTGATGTTTTCCATGAACACGGCCTTGACCTTGTCCTTGCGGATCTGGGTGATCAGCGTGGCGACTTCGGCAGCAGACGGTTCACGTTCGGTGGACAAACCTTGAGGCGACAGGAACTCGATACCGTAGGCCTGACCCAGGTAACCGAAGGCGTCATGGGAGGTCACGATGCGACGGTTGCCCGGTGGCAGGGCGCCGAACTTGGCTTTGGCTTCAGCCAGCAGGCGGTAGATTTCTTTCAGGTACACCTGGCTGTTGTGCTCGTAGTCCGCCTTGTTGGCCGGGTCGGCAGCGATCAGCGCCTTGGTGATGTTGTTCACGTAGATCACGGTGTTGGCCAGGTTGTGCCAGGCGTGTGGGTCGGGAATGGTCTCGCCGTCTTCTTCCATGGTGTGGGACAGCACGCCTTTACTGGCGGTGACCACGGTGGCCTTGGTTTCGGTGCTGGTGACCAAGCGATCCAGCCACGGCTCGAAGCCGAGGCCGTTCTTGATGATGACCTTGGCTTTGAGCAGGGCCTTGGCATCGTCTGGCGTCGGTTCGTAGGTGTGGGCGTCAGCATCGGGGCCGACCATGTTGCTGATCTGGATATGATCGCCACCGACCTGGTGGGTCATGTCGTCAAGAATACTGAAGCTGGTAACCACCTGAAGCTTGTCGGCAGCCTGGGCCGTCGCGAACGACAGCGGCAGCAACACACTGAACAGCACGAGTAGAGCGCGCATCGGGAAACACCTCATTGGGATGTAAGCAAAGGCGGGCGGCGCAGCAAGCCGTGCACCGGACCGAAGACCACGGACAGCAGGTACAAGCCGCCAGCCACCAGCACAATCGCCGGGCCGCTGGGCAGCGAGTAGTAGAACGACAGCAACAAGCCAAGCCACACCGACAGGCATCCCAGCACCGCTGATATGGCGATCAACACCGGCAGGCGCCGGCTCCAGAAACGTGAAGCAATCGCCGGCAACATCATCAACCCGACCACCATCAAGGCGCCGATGGCCTGGAAGCCGATCACCAGGTTCAACACCACCAGCGTCAGGAACAGCCCGTGAGCCAACGGGCCGAGGCGGCTGACGGTTTGCAGGAACAGCGGGTCGAGGGTGTCCAGCAGCAGCGGTTTGTAGATCACCACCATGGCGATCAGGCTGAAGCCCGAGACCCAGAGCATGCCGGTGAGGGTCGGGCCGTCGACCGCCAAGGCCGAGCCGAACAGCAGGTGCAGCAGGTCCAGGCGTTTGCCGGCGAGGCCAAGAATCAGCACGCCGCTGGCCAGGGAGATTGGGTAGATGGCGGCGAGGCTCGCGTCTTCCTTAAGGCCCGTGCGGCGGGTGATCCAGGCGGCGAGGCCGGCCATGCTCAGGCCGGCGCCCAGGCCACCGATGGTCAGCGCGGGCAGGCTCAGCCCGGCAAACCAGAAGCCCAGGGCGGCGCCGGGGAGGATGCCGTGGGACACCGCGTCACCGATCAGGCTCATGCGACGCAGGATCAGGAACACTCCCAGCGGCGCCGTGCTGCATGCCAATACCAGCCCGCCGACGAGGGCGCGGCGCATGAAAACGAAGTCGAGAAACGGCATCCACAGGTGAGCGGCGAAGTGCATCAGGCCACCTGCATGTGTGACTGGGGGCGGATCAGCTCTTTGCTTGAGCCGAACACGCAACCGCTGCTTTTGATCTGCACCACTTGCTGGGTGTGTTGGCGGACCGAGCCGAGGTCATGGCACACCACGACCACCGTGCGGCCTTCATCGTGCCAGGCATGGATGTGTTTCCAGCACAGCGCCTGGCCGTCTTCGTCGAGGGCGGCGTGGGGTTCGTCCAGCAGCAATATCGGGGACTCGGCCAAACTCATGCGGGCGAGCAGGGCGCGTTGCAGTTCGCCACCGGACAAGGCCATCAACGGCCGATGCTCCAGGCCACTGAGGCACCAGTCTTCGAGTACGGCGCTCAGGCGTTCGGTGCGTTGTTGCGGGGTTTGCTTGTTGCCCCAGAAGCCGGCGGCCACCAACTCTTGCAAGCTGATGGGGAACTGGCGGTCGAGGTTCTGTTGTTGGGGCAGGAACGACAGGCCACCACGGCGTGGAACCTCAATCGTCACTTTCCCGGCCAAGGGCTTCTGCAAGCCGGCGATGACTTTCAGCAGGCTGCTTTTGCCGGTGCCGTTGGCGCCGATGATGCCGGTGAGACTGCCTTTTTCCAGGGTGAAATCGACGGCAGGGGTCAGTGGTTGGCCGGGGGCGCCCCAGCGCAAAGCGGTGCAGGTGATCATTCGGAAGGTCTCGTCCAGCGGCTTTCAGCCACGGCATCGTGCGCGTGCAGGCTTTCGGCGTGGATCACTTTCAAGTGGAAGGCAATGACCGCATCCGAGCGTTTCAAGGCGAGGTTCAGGCGGCGGGCGGCGTCTTCGCAGAACATCAGGTTCTGCCCGTTGGCCAGGGCGAAGGCTTGTTCGTCCGCGCGCTTTACGGCGGTTTGTACGGCGGTGCCAAGGGCTGCTTCGGTTTCGTCGATCAGTTGCGTCAGCGGCAGGGTTGGCTGGTCGCCTTGAAGGCGGACCTGCAACAGCGCGCTGCTGCGCTGGCTGTGGGGCGTGGCGACGATGCCGTTTGCACTGCCGAGCCAGGTCAGCACGTCTTCGTGTTGCAGCGGTGTGCCGGCGAAGTCTTCGATAAATTGCTGCTGAATCAATTGCCTGGCGAGGGCAGCCGAGCACGGGCAGGTTGAAGAGTAAGTAACGTCAATTTTTAGTTCCACGTGGAACATCTGGTTTTCCAGGCGGGCTTCGATGCTCACCGGGTAGCTTTTCCACCCGGCCAACGGGCTGACCAACGCCGGGCGTTTTAGCAGCAGATCCGTATGAATCCGCAGGTAGGCATTTGTGGATAAACCTTCATGACTGTCGAGAAAACGTTGCAATACACTGCGCAGCAGTGCTGGCGTAAGCGGCTGCTGTTCAAGCATCTCCAGCGCCAGATAAAGCCGAGACATATGAATGCCACGCGCTTCGCCGTCGTCCAGGCTGACGCCTGCATCGGCCTTGGCGCTGAGGCGCTGGCCGTCGATCTGAATGGGCAGGGCAATGCCGCACATGCCCACCCAATCCAGCGGCAAGGCTTGGCGTGAAGCCTGCGCGGCGATATCGGGCAGAGTCAGCGCGTTCATGAGCAGTCCATCGTTGGAAATAAAAAGACATGTTATATTATTACAATTGAATCGACGAAAGTTTTTCTGCTCTGTCTTTTATTCAGTCATGTCGAGTACGGACGCTCCTTTATTTGCGGTGTAAGTCATGCACAGACGTCAACTCCTCAACCTGCTGCTGGCCAGCGCGGTGTTCACCCTGCCCTTTGGTGTATCTGCCGCGCAGATCCGCAATGCACGGTTGTGGCGCTCGGATAACAAGCTGCGGCTGGTGCTGGATCTCAGTGGCCCGGTGCAATACAAGACCTTCACCCTGACCGCGCCGGAGCGGTTGATCATTGATTTGAGCGGCGCGAAGTTGACCGGGGATTTCAGCCAACTGGCCCTGACCAACAGCGGCATTACCTCGATTCGCTCGGGGCACTTTGGCCAGGGTGATACGCGGATCGTGCTGGATTTGAAGGCGCCGATGCAGCTCAACAGCTTTCTGCTGCCGCCGCAGGATGGCCAGGGCCACCGCCTCGTGCTGGACCTGACAACTGCCACTCATGCGCCTATGCAAATCGCTGCGGCACCGGCCGCGTTGGCTGCCCCCGTGCCGGCGCCGGTGGACAAAGCGCATCCGAAACGCGACATCATCGTAGTGGTCGACCCCGGCCATGGCGGTAAGGACCCTGGTGCAATAGGCTCCAAAGGCCAGCGTGAAAAAGACGTGGTGCTGTCCATCGCCCAATTGCTGGCCAAGCGCTTGAAGCGTGAGAAGGGCTTCGATGTGAAGCTGGTGCGCAACGACGATTTCTTCGTGCCGCTGCGTAAACGCGTGGACATCGCCCGTCAGCACAAGGCCGACATGTTTATCTCGGTGCACGCTGATGCGGCGCCACGGCTTACGGCGTCAGGCGCTTCTGTCTATGCGTTGTCTGAGGGCGGTGCGACGTCCGCCACGGCGCGGTTCATGGCACAGCGGGAGAACGGTGCCGACCTGTTGGGCGCTACCACGTTGCTCAACCTCAAGGACAAGGACCCGATGCTCGCCGGCGTCATTCTCGACATGTCGATGAACGCCACCATCGCCTCCAGCCTGCAGCTGGGCAGTTCGGTGCTGGGCAGCCTGCAAAGCATCACCACGCTGCATCAAAAACGCGTGGAACAGGCCGGCTTTGCGGTACTCAAGTCGCCGGACGTGCCGTCGATCCTGGTGGAAACCGGGTTTATCTCCAACACCCAGGACGCCCAGCGGCTGGTCACCGCACGCCATCAACAGGCGGTGGCAGACGGTTTATTTGAAGGGCTGAAAAACTACTTCCAGAAGAACCCGCCGATGAACAGCTACATGGCCTGGGTTCAGGAACAGAAGAATGGCCAGGTCTAACAGCCGGTAATCCGGCTGCAGGTGAATTTGGCGCTGACTCCACCAGAACTGGAAAACCGGTTGATGGTGGTCCAGCCCACTCGCCGCGTGTAGCCCACCCACGCCTCACCATCGGATGCCAACCCGGTAAAGAACGTCAGCTGCCCGTAGCGGCTGTTGGTCTGTGCCCAGTAGCGTTTGCCGATCACCTCGAAACCCCGCAAATACGTGGTGCTGCCCGCCGTCGCGACGCTGTAGGCATTGCCCTGCGCGTCGACGCACGCCAGCAGGTTGGCGCTGCGGGTGCAGTTGGCCAGCAGGCTGGGCACCTGGGCGTTGGCCAGGCTCGCCACCATCAGCAACACAGCGCACAACAGGTATTTCATAGAGGTTCTCGGGGCGTTTTCGCCTGCCAGCATTGCGCCCTTCGTCGTTACGAGCAAGGGGGATTGGCTTATTTGCATTGTTATACTATAACATTAAAAAACAGCCTGACCCGTGAACCACCTCCAATGACCGAACAAGACCTTCTCGCCCAACCCTCCGCCGACTACATGAATGAAGCCCAGCAAGGTTTCTTCCGCGAGCTGTTGCTGGCCCAGCGTAATGAGCTGCAAGCGCGCATCGATGCCGAATTCATGGTGCTGCGCGAACAGGAACCCAACAGCGATCCCGCCGATGTGGGCAGTGCTGAAGAACAGCGCCAATGGCAACTGCGCCTGCTGGAGCGCGAAAAGAAGCTGTTGGACAAGATCGACGAGGCCTTGGAGCACCTGGCCCGAGGCGAATACGGCTGGTGCCGTGAAACCGGCGAGCCCATCGGCCTCAAGCGCCTGTTGCTGCGCCCCACGGCCACCCTGTGTATCGAAGCCAAAGAACGTGAAGAGCTGCGCGAACGCCATCAACGGGCGATTTGACCGGCCAACCCTGATGAGGAATACCTGATGCCCAATCGTCTCCCCGTTACTGTGCTGTCCGGATTCCTCGGCGCCGGTAAAAGCACGCTGCTCAACTACGTCCTGCGCAACCGCGAAAACCTGCGGGTGGCGGTGATCGTCAACGACATGAGCGAAATCAACATTGATGGCAGTGAGGTCCAGCGCGACGTCACCCTCAATCGCTCCGAAGAAAAACTGGTGGAGATGAGCAACGGCTGCATCTGCTGCACCTTGCGCGAAGACTTACTGGAGGAAGTCGGAAAGCTCGCCAAGGAAGGTCGGTTCGATTACCTGCTGATTGAATCCACCGGTATCTCCGAGCCGTTGCCGGTGGCGGAAACCTTCACCTTTCGCGATGAGGAAGGCCAGAGCCTGGCGGATATCGCTCGGCTCGACACCATGGTCACCGTGGTCGACGGCATGAACTTTCTGCTCGACTACCAGGCTGCCGAAAGCCTGACGTCGCGGGGCGAAACCCTGGGTGAAGAAGACGAACGCTCGATCACCGACCTGCTGATCGAGCAGATTGAATTCGCCGACGTGATCCTCATCAGCAAGATCGACCTGATCAGCAGCCGCGAGCGCGAGGAGTTGATGGCGATCCTGGAGCGGCTGAATGCTCAGGCGGAAATCATCCCGATGGTCATGGGCGAAGTGCCGCTGGCGAAGATCCTCAACACCGGTCGTTTCGACTTCGAACGCGCGTCCCAGGCACCCGGATGGTTGCAGGAATTGCGTGGCGAGCACGTGCCGGAAACCGAGGAATACGGCATCGCTTCCACCGCGTATCGCGCCCGCCGCCCATTCCATCCGCAGCGTTTTTTCGACTTTATCGACCGGCCTTGGGTGAATGGAAAACTGCTGCGCTCCAAGGGCTTTTTCTGGCTGGCCAGCAAACACCAGGACGCCGGCAGTTGGTCCCAGGCCGGCGGCCTGATGCGCCATGGTTTCGCCGGACGCTGGTGGCGTTTCGTGCCAAAAACCCAGTGGCCGCAGGACGAGGAGGGTGTCGCCGCGATCATGAACAACTGGCAGCCGAGTACCGGCGATTGCCGCCAGGAACTGGTGTTTATCGGCCAGAACATCGACTTCGCGCAGATGACCGCCGAACTGGACGCCTGCCTGCTCACTGACGATGAAATGGTCACAGGCGTCGAAGGCTGGCGCTTGTTGGCTGATCCCTTTGGCCCTTGGTTCGAAGAGGCTGCCTGATGCTGGCACCGACCCTGAAACTGCGCCCGGTGATTCGCCAGACTCACGGTGAAACCCCGGCCGTGCTCACCGATATCCTTGAAGATGGCGTGAATCTCGCGGTGTGGCAGCGTCAGTTGCCGCTGCACATCGCCGAGTTCGGCGCGTTGCTGGTGGCGCTCAATGAGCCGTTGGCCGAGTCGCTGGTGGTTGAGTTGAACAGCGAAGACGCCGAGCCGAACCTGCAGGACTTCGCGTCAGGTAGCCGCGACCTTGAAGGTTACGAAGGCTTTATCGCCGATGTGTCGTGGCTGGTCAGCGCCTTTGCCTGTTTGCTGGGCGCCAAGCGCATCGGCGTGCGCCTGCGGCTGCTGGACAAAGCGATGTGCCCGCGTTTTCACGTGGACCATGTGCCGGTGCGGCTGATCACCACTTACGCCGGTATCGGCAGCCAGTGGTTGCGCGAAGGCGTGATGGAGCGGCGGCACCTGAGCCAGGCGAGCGCGGAGCCGGAAGCGCGCATTGAGCAAATCCACTGCGGTGAAGTGGCGTTGCTCAAGGGCGAAAAATGGCACGGCAACGAAGGCTTTGGCCTGATCCACCGTTCCCCGCAGCTGCAAGCGAATGAGCGACGGTTGATCCTGACGCTGGATTGGTTGGCGTAACCGGGTAGGATCAAACCTCTCTACACGGTCTGAATGATGTCCACCATGCTGCAGAACATTCCTACCCACATGATTGCCGGGCCCTTGGGCGCCGGCAAGACCAGCCTGATCAAGCACCTGCTGGCCCAGCGCCCGGCCAACGAGCGCTGGGCGGTGTTGATCAACGAGTTCGGGCAGATTGGCCTGGATGCCGCGTTGCTCACCCGTGATGACGACGGTATTGCCCTCGGTGAAGTGGCGGGTGGTTGCCTGTGTTGCGTCAACGGTGCGCCGTTCCAGGTAGGACTGGGCCGTTTGTTGCGTAAGGCCAAGCCCGACCGGCTGTTTATCGAGCCGTCCGGGTTGGGGCATCCGGCTCAACTGCTCAAGCAATTGCGGGAAGCGCCCTGGCAGCAGGTGCTGGCGGTGCAGCCGTGCGTGCTGGTACTGGATGCCCAGGCGTTGGCGGCGGGCAAGCCATTACCTGATGCCCAACGTGAGGCATTGGCCAGCGCCGGGCTGTTGGTATTGAACAAGAATGAAGCCCTGAGTGATGCGCAGCGCCTGGTGATTCAAGGGCAATTGCCTGACCGGCCGATCTATTGGACTCAGCAGGCGCATCTACCCCTGGCGCAACTGCCGGGTTTGAACGCTCAAGCCGCAGCGGCTGTGGATAACTTCGAGGTGCCCAAAGGCGTGGGGCAAATGCCGGCCATCTGGACGGATCCGTCGGCGCCGATTTGCCTGAGTCAGGGCCAGGAGGGTGGCTGGAGCATTGGTTGGCGCTGGCATCCAAGCCAGCAATTCGACCGGCAGCGCTTGCAGCAATGGCTGGCGTTGCTGGACTGGCGGCGGGCAAAACTGGTTATCCACAGCCTCGACGGTTGGATGTCCGCCAACGCTGTGGATAACGCCATGTTGGCCTGGTTGCCCAGTGAATGGCGCCGAGATTCGCGTATCGAATTGATCTTCAGTGAAGCGCAGGATGTTGCGCAATTACAGGACGCGTTAGCCGATTGCCGTCAGTGACGGGTCTTGCTGCTGCCATGCTCCTGGCGCCACTGGCTTAGCTCGATGATCTCGGCGCTGGGCAGTGGCGTCTTGATCTCAAACGGGTAGGGCGCCAGCTCGATTTGCGCGCTGTGGGCGCCGAACTGGGTGATGGTCCCCGGGTGCCGCGTTTCGCCGGTCACGGTGAATTCAAAGTTGTAGATCCGTGCCAAACGCCGCCGACCGCTGGCATCCTTCACAAAACCGATACGCTTCAACGCCACGGCGCCATCGAGCAGCTCAATGTCGAGCTTGGCGCAGTGCTGCTTGACCCGTTCCAGCGCCCGCTCGCGCAGGCCGTGGTTGTGCCACAGCCAGGCGGCACCGGTCGCCAGCAGCATCAGCACGAAGATATTTCCGAGGGTCAGCATTCGATGAACTCCAACAAAGTGTGGCCAGCTTAACTGCGTCTCCGGTCTGTCGTACAGGCCGCGTTTAGTCGCATACTGCGCAGCCAGAAATTCAACCGCTTTACGGAAATCCCCTGCATGAAACGTACGCCCCATCTGCTTGCGATCCAGTCTCATGTGGTCTTTGGCCACGCCGGAAACAGCGCCGCCGTGTTCCCCATGCAACGGGTCGGGGTGAACGTGTGGCCGCTCAATACCGTGCAGTTCTCCAACCACACTCAGTATGGTCAGTGGGCGGGAGAAGTGTTGGCGCCGCAGCAAATTCCTGCACTGGTGGAAGGCATCGCGGCGATTGGCGAGCTGGGCAACTGTGATGCGGTGCTCTCCGGCTATCTGGGCAGCGCGGCCCAGGGGCGGGCGATCCTTACCGGTGTGGCGCGGATCAAGGCGATCAACCCAAAGGCTTTGTACCTGTGCGACCCGGTGATGGGCCATCCGGAGAAAGGCTGCATCGTGCCCCAGGAGGTCAGCGACTTCCTGCTGGACGAAGCGGCGGCGATGGCCGACTTCCTGTGCCCCAACCAGTTGGAGTTGGACAGCTTTGCCGGGCGCAAGCCACAGTCGCTGTTCGATTGCCTGGGCATGGCCCGTGCGTTGCTGGCCCGTGGGCCGAAAGCGGTGTTGGTCAAGCACCTGGATTATCCCGGCAAGCTGCCGGACGGCTTCGAGATGCTACTGGTGACAGCCGAAGGCAGCTGGCACCTGCGCCGGCCGTTGCTGGCGTTCCCGCGTCAGCCGGTGGGCGTGGGTGACCTGACGTCGGGCCTGTTTTTGGCGCGGGTGTTGTTGGGCGACAGCCTGGTGGCGGCCTTTGAGTTCACCGCTGCAGCAGTGCACGAAGTGCTGCTGGAAACCCAGGCGTGCGCCAGCTATGAGCTGGAACTGGTGCGCGCCCAGGACCGGATTGCCCATCCGCGGGTTCGCTTTGAGGCGACGCCAATAGGGCTTTAAGGCCCGTCGGCCTTGATTTCCTGATAGCGCTTCTCCAGCTCCTGGCGAATCTGCCGGCGCTGTTGAGCCTGCACAAATCGGCGCTTGTCTTCGCTGTTCTGCGGTTGCAGCGGCGGTACGGCGGCCGGTTTGCGCTGGTCATCCACCGCGACCATGGTGAAGAAGCAGCTATTGGTATGGCGCACCGAACGCTCGCGGATGTTCTCGGTGACCACCTTGATCCCCACTTCCATCGACGTGTTGCCGGTGTAGTTGACTGAGGCCAGGAAGGTCACCAGCTCGCCGACATGGATCGGCTCGCGAAAAATCACCTGGTCCACCGACAGCGTCACCACGTAACGGCCGGCATAACGGCTGGCGCAGGCGTAGGCCACTTCGTCGAGGTATTTGAGCAGCGTGCCGCCGTGCACATTGCCTGAAAAGTTGGCCATGTCAGGGGTCATCAATACTGTCATCGACAGCTGGGCGTTTCCGGGTTCCATAGCACACTCACGGGTTGTAGGCATTGGGTGGGGAGGCACCTCTGCGGGTGCTGGAATCTTTGCAGAGCCATTCATAACGGGACGCTGGGGCCCGGCTTGCCGTCACGCCCGGGGCGATCTGTTTCCATATATTGCACCGGCTTTCTGTCGCAAGTCGCGGTGTTACCCTTCAAAAGCCCGTCTCAGGGGCAATTCTTACGATCAAGGCAGACTTTTCTTTCCGTTCATTTGGACCTTTCGGGGCGAATGCGTGGAAATGGGAAAAGCGCCAGTACCCCTCAAGGAGCCCCTCGCCATGCACGCCATCAGCTTTATCCAGGACCTGGCCGTGATCATGCTGGTGGCCGGGGTGGTGACGATCCTGTTCCATCGGCTCAAGCAGCCGGTGGTGTTGGGGTATATCGTCGCCGGCTTTATTATCGGCCCGCACACCCCACCGTTTGGCCTGATCCACGACGAAGACACCATCAAGACCCTGGCCGAACTGGGGGTGATCTTCCTGATGTTCTGCCTGGGCCTGGAGTTCAGCCTGCGCAAGCTGTTCAGGGTCGGTGCCACGGCGTTCATTGCTGCGTTCCTCGAGATCATCCTGATGATCTGGATCGGCTACGAAATCGGCCGCTGGTTCGACTGGAACACCATGGACTCACTGTTCCTGGGCGCGATCCTGGCGATTTCCTCCACCACCATCATCGTCAAGGCACTCAA
This sequence comes from Pseudomonas yamanorum, assembly GCF_900105735.1. Classification (NCBI taxonomy): domain Bacteria; kingdom Pseudomonadati; phylum Pseudomonadota; class Gammaproteobacteria; order Pseudomonadales; family Pseudomonadaceae; genus Pseudomonas; species Pseudomonas yamanorum. The sequence goes on from NZ_LT629793.1 coordinate 3,519,237, forward strand.
TGACCTGAAGATGAAAAACCAGCGCTTTGCCCAGCTGATTTTTGGCGTGCTGATCGTCGAAGACATCCTCGGCATCGGCATCATCGCCTTGCTGTCGAGCATCGCCGTCAGCGGTTCGGTCAGCTCGGGCGAGGTGTTCTCCACCGTCGGCAAGCTGTCGTTGTTCATGATCGTCGCGCTGGTGATCGGGATCTTGCTGGTGCCACGCTTGCTGGAGTACGTAGCCAAGTTCGAAAGCAACGAAATGCTGCTGATCACCGTGCTGGGCCTGTGCTTCGGCTTCTGCCTGCTGGTGGTCAAGCTGGAATACAGCATGGTGCTGGGGGCGTTTCTGATCGGCGCGATCATGGCCGAATCCCGGCAATTGTTGAAGATTGAACGCCTGATCGAACCGGTTCGCGACATGTTCAGTGCGATCTTCTTTGTTGCCATTGGTTTGATGATCGACCCGCAAATCCTCTTGCAATACGCCTGGCCGATCGCGGTGATTACCGTGGCCGTGGTGCTGGGGAAGATGTTGTCCTGCGGGCTGGGGGCGTTTATCGCCGGCAACGATGGCCGCACCTCGCTGCGGGTGGGGATGGGCCTGTCACAGATTGGCGAGTTTTCATTCATCATCGCCGCGCTGGGGATGACGTTGCAGGTCACCAGCGATTTCCTGTATCCGGTGGCGGTGGCGGTTTCTGCGATCACCACGCTGCTTACCCCGTATCTGATCCGTGGCGCTGACCCGCTGTCGCTGAAGATTGCGGCCGTGATGCCCAAGCGCATGAGCCGGGTGTTCGGGATGTATGGCGAGTGGTTGCGCAGTATTCAGCCCCAGGGCGAGGGTGCGATGCTGGCGTCGATGATCCGCAAGATCATTTTGCAGGTGGGGGTGAATCTGGCGCTGGTAGTGGCGATCTTCTTTGCCGGCAGCTTTTTCGCGGCGCGTATTGGCAGCTACCTGGAAGGCTGGATCAGCGATCCGAGCTGGCAGAAGGCATTGATCTGGGGTGGGGCGTTGCTGCTGTCGCTGCCGTTCCTGATCGCGGCGTACCGCAAGCTCAAGGCGCTGTCGATGCTGCTGGCGGAGATGAGCGTGAAGCCGGAGATGGCTGGGCGCCACACTCAGCGCGTGCGCCGGGTGATCGCCGAAGTGATCCCGATTCTTTCGCTGCTGGTGATTTTCCTGCTATTGGCAGCCTTGTCGGCCAGTATTCTGCCGACCAACAAGTTGCTGGTGCTGATCGCCGTGGTGACGGCCGCGGTGGCCGCCGTGCTCTGGCGCTGGTTCATCCGCGTGCATACGCGGATGCAGGTCGCTTTGCTGGAGACCCTGGATAACCATAAGGACACGCCGGAGCACTAAATGGGCCTGAGGTTGGGGCTGCTTCGCAGCCCAGCGCGAGCAAGCTCGCTCGCCACTACAAGCGCCCTCGGCACACCGTAGGTATCAGCTTTCCAGCCAGACGTCCCGGGCCCAGTGCCACACCGATTCCCAGGTTTCTTCGGTGACGAGTTCTTCTTCGCCGGACCACAGCACCACGGTGCCGTCTTCTTCGACGCAGTAGTAATCGTCGCCGTCCTGGCAGATCGGGATCATGCTGCGGTCAACACCGGCATCCCAGGCGTTGGCGGCAACGTCTGGCAGGTAGGTGTGGGACTGTGGGTCGGTGACGGTCACCGGCTCCAGGCTGCCGTAGACCACGTCGCTGACGGTCAGCAGGAATTCACGGAAGACGAACGGAATATCGATGAACAGTTGTTCCTCGATTTCCACCAGTTGGTCTTCGTCAGGCAGCTCCAGAGGAACCGGTACCGGTTCGTTGGCTTCACGCAATTGTTCGATAACTTCTTCCACGGCCGGGATCCTCTTGCTAGATGACGCGGTTTATAGGGGCGTTTTATACAGTAGCTCGCTATAAGTGCAACCGTGAAATAGAAAACCCCGGACAAGTCCGGGGTTTTTGTTACTGCATACTCGAAGCGAGCAGGGATCAGCCGTTCTGGCGGATACCGGCGACCAGCCAAGGCTGGTTTTCGCCTTGTGGGCGTTCCATGTTCCAGCTTTCGCTGAACACTTCGCCCTGGTCAAAACGCGAAGTCTTCGACACGCCGCTGAAGGTCAGGGTGGCGATGGTCTTGTCGGCGCGGTCATCCACACCTTCAAGCTGCACTTTCAGGTCTTCGATGTAGGTCGACTGGAAGCCGTCGCCCAGGTCAGCACGTTCGCGCTTGAGGAATTCCAGCAATTGCGGGGTCACGAACTCGGCGATCTTGTCCATTTCGTTGGCGTCCCAGTGTTGCTGCAGGGACTGGAAGTGGCTGCGGGCCGCTTCGACGAAACGCTCTTCGTTGAACCAGGCTGGCGCGTTGATCACCGGACGAGCGGCGGCAGGAGCCGCCGAACCACCGAAGATCGAACCCATTGCAGCAGGCTTCTGCTCGAACACTTCACGCTGCATCGGCGCGCCAGCCGGAGCCATGTGCTCCTGCTGCTTGCGGCGACGGGCGGCGATAAAGCGGAAGATCAGGAAGGCGATGACCGCCATGATCAGGATGTCGAAGATCTGCATGCCCTGGAAGCCGCCGCCCATGAACATGGAGGCGAGCAGGCCACCGGCCGCGATACCGGCCAGAGGGCCCAACCAGCGCGAAGCACCGCCAGCCTTGGCAGCAGCGCCTGCGGCACCGGCCGCGCCAGCGGTCGCAGCTGCGCCGCCCATGCCGCCGCCGGATGGGGCCATTTGGCTGGTCTGGTGGCTCGGGGCCGAGCCCATGGATTTGCCGCCACCGAAGCGCTTGGCGTTGGCGTCGAGGCTCATCGTCAGGCCGATGCACAACGCCATGGCGATGCTAAGAAAACGTTTCATAAAGGGAATTCCCATTTGTGGATTGCACGCGCGCCATGTTGCACAGGTGTGATGTCAGTGGCTAGCGGCATAGTGTTTCGGGCTTTTGCGTAGGGCCAATACCGAATCGTCTGTAGGACTTAGTACAGATATTGGCCCCACCGCTGCCAAATACAAGGGCGGGGCAACATCCTTCATGTTCTGCAGTTGTTTCAGATTGCTTCGAGCTTGGCGTAGCCCATCATCAGCCACTTGCTGCCTTCGGCGAAGTTCACCTGCACCCGGGCTTGGGCGCCGGCGCCTTCGAAGTTGAGGATCACGCCTTCGCCGAAGATCGCATGCTTGACCTGCTGGCCAAGGCTGAACGGTGTTTCGGGGATTTCCGAGCCGGCGAACATGCTGCTGGAGTTCTGCTGCTGGCCGCCGCCGAATGGTCGGCTGACGCTGTTTGACAGGCGCACTTCCTGAATCAGCCCTTTCGGCACTTCACGTACGAAGCGCGAGACCTTGTTGTAGGTCTCACTGCCGTACAGGCGCCGCGTTTCGGCGTAGGTCATCACCAGGTTCTGCATGGCCCGGGTGATGCCCACATAGGCCAGGCGGCGCTCCTCTTCCAGGCGGCCGGGCTCTTCCAGACTCATCTTGTGGGGGAACAGGCCTTCTTCCATACCCACCAGGAACACGTACGGGAATTCCAGGCCCTTGGCGCTGTGCAAGGTCATCAGCTGGATGCTGTCTTCGTGCTCGTCAGCCTGGGTGTCGCCGGCCTCCAGCGAAGCATGGCCGAGGAATGCCGCCAGTGGCGTCAGGTCTTCGTCCTCTTCATTGTTTTCGAACGCGCGGGCGGCGCTGACCAGTTCCTCAAGGTTTTCTACCCGGGCCTGGCCTTTCTCGCCTTTTTCCGCTTCGTGGTAGGCGATCAGGCCGGACTGCTCGATCACGGTCTGGGTCATCAGGTGCAGGGGCATTTCCATGCACTTGGCGGCCAGGTTCTCGATCAGCTCGACAAACACGCTCAACGCACCGGCCGCACGGCCGGTCAGGCCCTTGTTGGCGATCAGCAGGCGCATGGCTTCCCACATCGACACATCGCTGTGGCGTGCATGGTCGCGAATCGCCTCGACGGTCTTCTCGCCAATGCCGCGGGCCGGGATATTGATCACCCGCTCCAGCGCCGCATCGTTGCCGCGACCTTCCAGCAAGCGCAGGTAGGCCATGGCGTTCTTGATTTCAGCACGTTCGAAGAAGCGCTGGCCGCCATAGATACGGTACGGAATGCGCTCGCGCAGCAAGGCCTCTTCCAGCACCCGTGATTGGGCGTTAGAACGATAAAGAATCGCGATATCGCTGCGGGCCAGGCCGGTTTTCAGGGCGCTTTCGATGGTTTCCACCACGTAGCGCGCTTCATCGTGTTCGTTGAAGGCGGCGTACAGGTTGATCGCCTCGCCTTCGCCGCCGTCGGTCCACAGCTCTTTGCCCAGGCGCCCGGTGTTGTTGGCGATCAAGGCGTTGGCGGCCTTGAGAATCCCGGCGGTGGAGCGGTAGTTCTGCTCCAGGCGAATGGTTTCGGCGTCCGGGAAGTCGTCGCTGTACTGGTAGATGTTCTCGATTTTCGCGCCACGCCAGCCGTAGATCGACTGGTCGTCGTCGCCCACCACCATCAAGCTGTCGCCGCCTTTGGCCAGCAGGCGCAACCAGGCGTACTGCACGGCGTTGGTGTCCTGGAACTCGTCCACCAGGATGTGGCGGAAACGCTTCTGGTAGTGCGCCAGCAAGCCCGGGTTGTCGCGCCACAGGTCGAGGGCGCGCAACAGCAGTTCGGAGAAGTCGATCACACCGGCGCGTTGGCAAGCCACTTCATAGGCTTCATAAATGCTGCGCATGGTGGCCAGGAACAGGTCACCGCTGGCCTGGATATGTTGCGGGCGCAGGCCTTCATCTTTCTGGCCATTGATAAACCACTGGGCCTGACGGACCGGCCAGCGTTGTTCGTCCAGGCCCAGCTCGCGGATCACCCGCTTGACCAGGCGTTGCTGGTCGTCGCTGTCGAGAATCTGGAAGGTCTGGCTCAGGCCGGCTTCCTGCCAATGGGCCCGCAGCAGGCGGTGCGCCAGACCGTGGAAGGTGCCCACCCACATGCCGGCCGGGCTGATGCCCATCAACTGCTCGATGCGATGACGCATCTCCGCAGCGGCCTTGTTGGTGAAGGTCACCGACAGGATGGAGTGAGGCGAGGCGTTCTCGACCTGGATCAACCAGGCGATACGGTGCACCAGCACTCGGGTTTTACCGGAGCCAGCACCGGCCAGGACCAACTGACGGCCAACGGGGGCAGCTACGGCCTGGCGTTGGGCATCGTTGAGGGAGTTCAGCAAAAGGGAGAGATCATCGCGCATCGGCGCATTCTAGGGTGCCCGGGAGAGTCGGGCAAATCCCAATGCCGGATGGTCGCGGGAAAACTTCAGGGCCCGCACTGGATAAGGCAACAATCTATTCACGGTGATGACCGGTCGGTCATCGCCCACAGCCCGCGCCCTGTCTCACTCAAGCTGTCTGGCTCCAAGGTTTGCGCCTGATTATCGCGCTGTTTTTATGACGTGGAGCAGTTTGGCCCGAGCGTTTGCTTGTGTATGCTCCGTCGACGTTTCGGGCTCACCATTATAAGAACACTGCCTATGACCCTTAGCATTGACCTGGCTGGCCCCTCGGTGGCGCCGGCGCAGGTTATCCGCAAGCACTACGCCATGGAGATGGCGGTCGAGCGCACGCGCCTGCTTTACCAGGGCTCCCTGCTGCCTACCTTATTAATGCTGGTGAACGGACTGGTCTGCGCCTGGTTACTCTGGAGCCCGCAGCGTTACCTGCTGGACAGCATTTGGCTGGTGTGGCTGCTGACGCTGGTGGCCCTGCGGGTGATTCAGGTGGCGGCGTTCGATTCGGCCATGCCGAGTCGTCAGGCGCTCCCGATCTGGCGCCGCATGTTCATGCTGGGCTCGGCCGTCAGCGGCCTGACGCTGGCCAGCGCTGCCATCGCCCTGGTGCCGGTGGACAGCTTCGCGCAACAGGCCTGGGTGTTCGGCTTGCTCGGCGCGGCGACCTTGTCCGCGAGTGTGGCCTACGCCGTCAGCCTGCCTGCGTTTCTGTCGTTTGCCTTGCCCTGTCTGGTGCCGGCCATCCTCTATTTATTCTGGACCGGCGACCCGCAGCAGCAGGGTTGGGGCTTTTTGGGCCTGATTCTGCTGGCCTCCCTGAGCCTGGTGGCGTGGCAGGTCAACCGCCTGATCCAGCGCGGGCTGCTCAGGCGCTTCCAGAACCAGGCGTTGATCGAGCACCTGCAGCAAGCGCAGCAGCGCAGCGAGCAGTTGAATCAGGAACTGGTGCGTGAAGTGGAGCAGCGACGCCAGGTCGAGCGAGAGTTGCGCGAGGCGCAGATCGGCCTGCAACAGCGCGTCGATCAGCGTAGCCAGGAACTGGATGTCGCCAGCCTGGCCCTGAGCAAAAGCGAGGCGCGCCTGGCGATGGCATTGCAGGCCAGCGAACTGGGCCTGTGGGACTGGAACCTGCAAACCGACGAGGTCCACCACACCCAACTCAAGGAGCTGTTCGGCCTGGAGCCGGAATACGTCACGGCGATGCTCAGCCATCTCAAGCCGCGTCTGCACCCCGACGACTTACCGCTGCTCAAGCGTGCGCTGGTGGAACACCTGAAAGGCCGCAGCGAGGATTACCTGGTGGAGTACCGGGTGCGCCATGGCGATGGCCATTGGGTGTGGATTCAGGACCGTGGCCGCGCCGTGGAGCGCTCGCCCGGCGGACGCGTCACGCGGATGCTCGGCACCCGCCGCGACATCAGTGCTGGCAAAGCTCTGGAAGAACAGCAGCGCCTGGCCTCGACGGTGTTCGAGGCGGCCAGCGAAGGCATTGTGATCCTGGACCCGGACTACGTGCTGGTAGCGGTCAACCAGGCGTTCAGCCGCGTCACCGGCTTCGACATTGACGACATGATCGGCCGCAATGTCGTCGAACTCCCCAGCAGCCGCGACGCACGGCGTCACTTCCCGGTAATCCGCCAGGCGCTGCTTAGCCACGGCACCTGGCAGGGCGAACTGGTGGAAACCCGCAAGAACGGCGAGCTCTACCCGCAATGGCTGCAACTGAATGTGGTGCGCGATATTCGGGGAAATGTCAGCCATATCGTCGGCTTCTTCGCCGATCTGTCCGCGCGGCGCGAGTCCGAGGAGCGCATGCGCTACCTCACTCATTACGATGAATTGACCGGGTTGGCCAACCGTTCATTGTTCCGCGAGCGGCTGCGGGAAGCTCATCAGCGTGTGCGCCAGGGTGGCCGCAGCCTGGCCCTGCTGCATATCAACCTGGACCGTTTCAAGCTGCTCAACGACAGCCTTGGGCATGAAGTAGCCGACCAGTTATTGCAGAAGATGGCCCGCCGCTTGATCAACGCCTTGCCCGAAGCCGACACCATTGCGCGGCTCTCGGGCGATGAATTCGCCGTGTTGTTCGATGCGTACGGCAACCTGTCGAGCCTGGCTCGGGTGGCCACGCGGCTGCTGGCCAAGTTGCGGGTGCCAGTGACGGTGGAAGGGCATGAGCTGGTGGTCAGCGCCTCAATGGGCGTCAGCCTGTTGCCCGACAATGCGCGGGAAATATCCGCGCTGGTCAGCCAGTCGAACATGGCCATGCAGCACGCCAAGCATTTGGGCGGGAATAATTTCCAGTTCTACACCGACAGCCTGCAAGCCAGCACCCTGGAGCGCTTGCAGCTGGAAAACCAGCTGCGCAAGGCGATTGATGAGCGCCAGCTCACGGTGTTCTACCAACCCAAGCTGTGCCTGGCCAGCGGCAAGCTGAATGCCGCTGAGGCGTTGATTCGCTGGGAGCATCCGCACTGGGGCATGGTGCCGCCAGGGGACTTTATCGGGCTGGCCGAAGAAACCGGATTGATCGTACCGCTGGGGGAGTTCGTACTGCGTCAGGCCTGCTGGCAAGCCTGTGAGTGGCAGCGCCAGGGGCTGGAACCGATCCGTGTGTCGGTCAACCTGTCGGTGCACCAGTTGCGCCAAGGGAAGCTGGTCAGTCTGGTGCGCCAGGTGTTGGAAGAAACCGGGCTTGATCCGCAGTACCTGGAGCTGGAGCTGACCGAAAGCCAACTGCTCGACAGTGTCGAACACATTATTTCGACCTTCCAGCAACTGCGCGACTTGGGTGTGAAACTGGCGATTGATGATTTCGGCACCGGCTACTCGTCCCTCAGTTACCTCAAGCGCATCCCCGTGGACTACGTGAAGATCGACCAGACGTTCATTCGAGGCCTCGGGCAGGGCCGCGAAGATGCCTCGATCACCCGCGCAATCATCGCCATGGCCCACGGGCTGTCGCTCAAGGTGGTGGCCGAGGGCGTGGAAGATCAGCAGCAGCTGGATTTCCTGCGGGCCGAGCAATGCGATGAAGTGCAGGGCTATTTGATCAGTCGGCCGGTGGAAGCGGACGGTCTGGCGGATTTGTTACGAAAAAATGCCGATTTTCCGTAGTTGAGCCCAAGCCGCACGCGGGGCTACATCGGTCCTGCCCGCTGTTTCAGCGGGCAGCAGCGTGATTAAGTGATGCATCGAGCGGGCAAATCGGTAATTCTTGTAGTATAACTACAAGCTTGCTACATCCCTGGCGTCTGCCAATAACAAGAGTCCAGCCCTTTGAACCTGTTGCAACATATCGCCCAGTCGCGCCACCTGTTACGCAAATCGGAACTCAAGGTTGCCGATCACGTGCTGCTTGACCCTGCGGCTGTGATGCACAGTTCCATGGCCGACCTGGCCCACAGCGTGGGCATCAGCGAGCCGACCATCGTGCGCTTCTGCCGCGCCATTGGTTGCTCCGGGTTCCAGGACTTGAAGCTCAAGCTGGCCCAGAGCCTCGCCGCCGGTGCGAGCTTCGGGCAGTTCGCGATTCACGAAGACGACTCCGTCGCCGACTACAGCCTGAAAATCTTCGACACCACCCTGCATACCCTGATGGAAGTGCGGGAAAAGCTTGACCCGGTAGAGCTGCAAAAAGCCGTGACCGCCATGTCCCAGGCCCAGCGCGTGGAGTTCTATGGTTTCGGCGCGTCCGGTGCGGTGGCGGCGGATGCCCAGCACAAGTTCTTCCGTTTGCTGCTGACGGCGGCGGCCTACAGTGACCCGCACATGCAGGCGATGTCGGCAGTGACGTTGAAGCCCACCGACGTGGCGATCTGCATTTCCCAGTCCGGCCGCTCCAAGGATTTGCTGATCACCGCCAACCTGGTGCGTGAAAGCGGTGCGACCCTGATTACCCTGTGCCCGAGCCAGACGCCATTGGCGGAGCTGTCGACCGTCAACCTGGCGATCGATGTGCACGAAGACACCGAAATCTACACGCCATTGACCTCGCGTATCGCCCACCTGGTGGTGATCGACGTGCTGGCGATGGGCGTGGCCATGGCGCGGGGCCCGAGCCTGGTCAACCACCTCAAGAGCGTGAAGCGAAGCTTGCGCAGTCTGCGGTTGTCACCCAAGTCCGTAAAAGCCCTCGACGACTGACTCAAGGGCATACTCGGTCAAAATGTGGGAGCTGGCTTGCCTGCGATAGCGATCTGTCAGTTGCCATCTTCATTGGCTGATGCACCGTTATCGCAGGCAAGCCAGCTCCCACAGTTGATCGTGTTTGAGCCCCGGAAGATTCATCGTCCTGTCATCCCCGTGCCGCTAAACCGTCATTGCCCGAGCCCATCCTGAACTCCCCTTACTCGCATTGGGAGACTCGAAATGGCTCGGCAATACGAAGAAAGCAACAGCGCTGTCAAAACCCGCCGCCAACAGGAAGACCAGCGCCGCATGGCCTTCCGTCGCGCAATTGAAGACCGCTGCGATCAGCGCCAATTGCAACAGAGCATCAGTGACTATCCGGAACTCCACTGGCAGGCGCCCGCAGCTGCCCAGCGAAGCGCTCAGCCAGCGCGCTGATTTGCAGCCGCTCGCTGCGGATAAAGCCCAGGAAGGCATGGGCCACCGGTGACAGGCGTTTGGCCTTGGCCTGCACCAGGCACCAACTGCGGTACAGCGGCAGTTCTTCCACCGGCAGCTCCTTGAGCCCGCCGGTGGCCAGTTCCAGGTTGACCGCGTGGCGTGTCAGCAGCGCCACGCCCAACCCGGCGGTCACGCACTCGCGCTGCGCCTCGGCCGAAGACACTTCCACCGTCTGGGTGAAGTGCACGCGCTTCTCCTTGAAGTACTCCTCGCACGCCATCCGCGTCCCGGACCCCGGCTCGCGCAACAGCAGCGTGTAAGGCTCAAGGTCCTGCAGGCGCAACGGCCCTTGATGGCTCAGCGGATGGTCGTGGGGCGCCACCGCGACAATCGGGTTGTTCAGGAACGGCAGGAATTCCAGGCCCATGTCCTGGGGCACCATGGACATGATCACCAGGTCATCGCGGTTGTCCGACAGCCTGCGAATCACCTGGGCGCGGTTGACCACCGTCAGGTGCAGGTTGACCTCAGGGTGCTGGCGCTTGAAGGCGGCAAATAGGTGCGGCACGAAATACTTGGCGCTGGATTCCACCGCCAGTTTCAGCTGGCCTTGCAACGAGCCCTGCATGTCAGAGAGCTGCATGTCGAGGTTTTCCAGGCGCCCGAAGATGTCTCGGCTGGCCCGTTGCAGGGCTTCAGCTGCTTCAGTCATATAGAGCTTTTTGCCGACGTAATCGAATAACGGCTGGCCCAGCAGCTCTTCCAGCTGCTTGATTTGTAGGCTAACGGCCGGTTGCGTGAGGGACATTTCCTCGGCTGCGCGGCTGTAGGAACGCAAATCACAGACTTCATTGAAAATCTGCAACTGACGCAATGTCATACGCATCAATGACTTACGCATACTCAAGCACTCCCGCCGACCTCTGATGCCCTGACTATAAGTCTTTGCTTATACACAACCCAATTATTATTGATTTTTGTTAATCCCTACAGGGGCATAGTGTGTGTCTCGCGACTGGCTTGAAACATTTGGTCACGCGCCGACCCGGCTCCGGCGGGTCGAAGTAGGTAGCAATCGGCTCAAGGGAATTTCCAAGTGATAAAAAAGATCCTGATCGCCAACCGTGGTGAGATTGCCGTACGTATCGTGCGTGCCTGCGCCGAGATGGGCATCCGTTCGGTCGCGGTCTATTCCGACGCCGATCGCCATGCCCTGCATGTAAAGCGCGCAGATGAAGCCCACAGCATCGGTGCCGAGCCATTGGCCGGCTACCTGAACCCGCGCAAGCTGGTGAACCTGGCGGTGGAAACCGGTTGCGACGCGCTGCACCCCGGCTACGGCTTCCTCTCGGAAAATGCCGAGCTGGCGGATATTTGCGCCGAACGTGGGATCAAGTTCATCGGCCCGTCGGCCGAAGTGATTCGTCGCATGGGCGACAAGACCGAAGCCCGCCGCAGCATGATCAAGGCCGGTGTGCCGGTCACCCCTGGCACCGAAGGCAACGTTGCCGACATTGCTGAAGCCCTCACCGAAGGCGACCGTATCGGTTACCCGGTGATGCTCAAGGCCACCTCCGGTGGTGGCGGTCGCGGTATCCGTCGCTGCAACAGCCGCGAAGAACTTGAACAAGCCTTCCCTCGTGTGATTTCCGAAGCCACCAAGGCGTTCGGTTCGGCGGAGGTGTTCCTGGAAAAATGCATCGTCAATCCCAAGCACATCGAGGCGCAGGTCCTCGGTGACAGCTTCGGCAACGTGGTGCATTTGTTCGAGCGCGATTGCTCGATCCAGCGCCGCAACCAGAAGCTGATTGAAATCGCCCCGAGCCCCCAGCTGACCCCTGAACAGCGCGCCTACATCGGCGACCTGTCGGTGCGTGCCGCCAAAGCCGTGGGCTATGAGAACGCCGGCACCGTGGAGTTCCTGCTCGCCGAGGGCGAGGTGTACTTCATGGAGATGAACACCCGGGTGCAGGTGGAACACACCATCACCGAAGAAATCACCGGCATCGACATTGTGCGTGAGCAGATCCGCATTGCGTCGGGCCTGCCGCTGTCGGTCAAGCAGGAAGATATTCAGCACCGGGGTTTCGCGTTGCAGTTCCGCATCAACGCCGAAGACCCGAAGAATAACTTCCTGCCCAGCTTCGGCAAGATCACCCGTTATTACGCGCCCGGCGGTCCCGGTGTGCGTACCGACACGGCGATCTACACCGGCTACACCATCCCGCCGTTCTACGACTCCATGTGCCTGAAGCTGGTGGTGTGGGCGTTGACCTGGGAAGAAGCCATGGACCGTGGCCTGCGCGCCCTGGACGACATGCGCCTGCAAGGCGTGAAGACCACCGCCGCCTACTACCAGGAAATCCTGCGTAACCCGGAATTCCGCAGCGGCCAGTTCAACACCAGTTTTGTGGAAAGCCACCCTGAGCTGACCAACTACTCGATCAAGCGCAAACCCGAAGAGCTGGCCCTGGCCATCGCCGCCGCCATCGCCGCCCACGCAGGCCTGTGAGGAACATTCCAATGACTAAAAAAATCTTCGTAACCGACACCATCCTGCGCGACGCCCACCAATCGTTGCTGGCGACCCGCATGCGCACTGACGACATGCTGCCGATCTGCGACAAGCTCGACAAAGTCGGCTACTGGTCCCTGGAAGTCTGGGGCGGCGCGACCTTCGACGCCTGCGTGCGTTTTCTGAAAGAAGACCCGTGGGAGCGCCTGCGCAAACTGCGTGCGGCCTTGCCCAACACGCGCCTGCAAATGCTGCTGCGTGGCCAGAACCTGTTGGGCTATCGCCACTACAGCGACGACGTGGTCAAAGCCTTCGTCGCCAAGGCTGCCGTCAACGGTATCGACGTGTTCCGCATCTTCGACGCGATGAATGACGTGCGTAACCTGCGGGTGGCCATCGAAGCGGTAAAAGCGGCCGGCAAACATGCCCAGGGCACCATCGCCTACACCACCAGCCCGGTGCACACCATCGAGGCGTTCGTGGCCCAGGCCAAGCAAATGGAAGCCATGGGTTGCGACTCGGTGGCGATCAAGGACATGGCCGGCCTGCTGACGCCATACGCCACCGGCGAGCTGGTCAAGGCGCTGAAGGCCGAGCAAAGCCTGCCGATCTTCATTCACTCCCATGACACCGCCGGCCTGGCTTCAATGTGCCAACTCAAGGCTATCGAAAACGGCGCCGACCATATCGACACCGCGATCTCCAGCTTCGCCTGGGGCACCAGCCACCCGGGTACCGAGTCGATGGTCGCGGCCCTCAAAGGCAGCGAATTCGACACCGGCCTCAGCCTGGAACTGCTGCAGGAAATCGGCCTGTACTTCTACGCCGTGCGCAAGAAGTACCATCAGTTCGAAAGCGAATTCACCGCCGTCGACACCCGTGTGCAAGTCAACCAGGTACCGGGCGGGATGATTTCCAACCTGGCCAACCAGCTGAAAGAGCAGGGCGCGCTTAACCGCATGAGCGAAGTGCTGGCCGAAATCCCGCGCGTTCGTGAAGACCTCGGCTTCCCGCCGCTGGTTACCCCGACTTCGCAGATCGTCGGCACCCAGGCGTTCTTCAACGTGCTGGCCGGCGAGCGCTACAAGACCATCACCAACGAAGTGAAGCTGTACCTGCAAGGCGGCTACGGCAAGGCGCCGGGCACCGTGAATGAAAAACTGCGGCGCCAGGCGATCGGCAGCGAGGAAGTCATCGACGTGCGCCCGGCGGACCTGCTGAAACCGGAAATGACCAAGCTGCGCGGCGAAATCGGCGCGTTGGCCAAGTCCGAAGAAGACGTGCTGACCTACGCGATGTTCCCGGACATCGGGCGCAAGTTCCTCGAAGAGCGCGACGCCGGCACCTTGAGCCCTGAAGTGCTGTTGCCGATTCCTGAAGCCGGCGGCGTGGCCCGCGCCGGTGGTGAAGGCGTGCCGACCGAGTTCGTGATCGACGTGCACGGCGAAAGCTACCGCGTGGACATCACCGGTGTCGGCGTCAAGGCCGAAGGCAAGCGTCACTTCTATCTGTCCATCGACGGCATGCCCGAAGAAGTGGTGTTCGAACCGCTCAACGAATTCGTCAGCAGCGGCGGCAGCAAGCGCAAGCACGCTACCGCGCCGGGCCATGTCAGCACCGCAATGCCGGGCAATATCGTCGACGTGCTGGTCAAGGAAGGCGATGTGGTGAAAGCCGGCCAGGCCGTGTTGATCACTGAAGCGATGAAGATGGAGACCGAAGTACAGGCGTCTATCGCCGGCAAGGTCACCGCCGTTCACGTGGCCAAGGGCGACCGGGTCAACCCGGGTGAAATCCTGATTGAAATCGAAGGCTGATCAACAGCCTTCGAGACTACCGCTTAAACCTCGGGGGGGCATGTGCCCCCTTTTTTTTCGCCTGGAATTTGCCCTCAGGCCGCCACGGCTTCCTTGGGTTTGAACGCCACAGAAGCCCCGGTTGGGGTGTAGATCAGCTCGGGGGTGTAGGCCTTCAGGTTGCTGGTGACCGTGCCGAACTGGCCGTCTACCTGCTGGGCATCAACCACCCGTAGCTGGCGCCCCAGAAGCTGGTCATTCTCGGCCGTGACTTCGATGTTCAGCGTGGCGTTGTTCAAGAGGGCGCGGTTCTCGACTTTCAAAGTGCTGTGGGCTTCGTCCTTGCCGACCTTGAAGGCCAGTGTCGAATCTGGTTCAAGGCTCAAGGTGTCCTTGACCCTGGTCTGCGACTTCGTAGCCGGGTCGAGCAGCAGGGTGCCCGCGACATTCAGGCTGCCAATGGTGCCACCTGCGTAGGTGCCGCCCGGGCGTATGTGCATCTCCCCACCGATTCGGCTTTTGTTGATCAGGGTTGCGTCGGCGTAGACCTCACCCTTCTGGTTGGCGGGCACGGGGCCGGTCAAGGTCCAGGTGCCGCTGCCGACCCAGAGGTGTTGCATCTGGCTGGCACCGTCAAAGGTGCCACCCTTGGCGCTGTCCAGCAGCACCTGGTTGGTGCCGCTGCCTCCGTCGACTGCACCGTCGAAACCGCCGCTGCCGCGCACAATCAACAGGTCGTCGCCGCCGCCCATGTCCAGGGCAATGCCGTTGCTGCCTTTGATCAAGCCTGCGTTCACCACCTCGTCCGCCTGGTTGCCCGCAAGTTTTACCCCGGTACCCTTTTTGTTTTCGATAAGGCCCTGGTTTTCCAGCCAGACAGGATTCTGGCCGGCGCTTGAAAGGCCCTGGGTCGTGGCGGTAGGCGAGTTGGTGATTTCGATGCCTCGCAGTGAAGTGCGGGGACCGGTTTTGGCGTAGGGGGAAATCAGCTGGCTGACATTATCGATGTCCAGTCCTGCCCCATTGTTGAGGGTTACGGAGATGGAGGTGAAGTTTGCGCTGACGGGGGCGGCTGAAGGTGGGCGAGGTGCGACGGCCTCGGCGAGTGACCGAGTGCCGTAGGCCAGCAGGGAGCCTAGGGAAGGAAGGTACGGGATTGTCGACGACATAATGTTCCGGCCTCTTGGGTGAAAGAGACCGGAATGTAGCGAGCAACCCGGGTTGATGACTGTCAGGACATCGGGCCGATGCTTGCGGGATTCTTCCTCAATTCACCGAGGTTAGAACGCCATCCGCCAGTTGCCCATCAGTCCTTGTTGAAGGCTGTTGCCGCCGACCTCGGCGGTATAGGCCAGGCCCATGGTCTGTTGTGCCGAGAGTGCCAGGTCGAGCCCGGTGTGCAAGGTGAGGCTGTCACGGTCAAGGGAGGTGCCTTCGATGCTGAAGTCACTGTTGAAGCTTGGTCGTTTTATCAAGGCTGAGGATTGGCGCACGCTGCTGTCCACGTCGCCGTAGAGATGCTTCCAGCTAGTGCTCAGATGCGGTTTCAAGGTCATCCGGTTGTCCAGCTCAAACGCGCTGGTCATGCGCAGGCCGAAGGTACTGCTGAGGTTTTCCTGGGTCTGGGTGCCGACGTTCAGCGCTGTGAAGCCGCCTTTTTCCTGGTAGCTGTCACGGTGATAGCGCTGGTAGCCGACACCGGCAAAGGGTTCGACGCTGAAGCTGCCCTTGTCCAGTTGATAGCCCAGTTCGGCGAAAGCGTTCTGGCTTTGGGCGTTGTATTTGCCTTTGGCCTGCTCGCGATAATCGACGAAGTCAGAGTCCACGGAGCGTTTGGATTGGCCGGCATGGCCGCTGTAGATCGCACCCAGGCGCAGGGCCAGGGGCCCGTCCTGCCGCACCGCGTAACCACCAAGGTGCCAGCTGTCCAGATCACCCTTGAAGCGTTTGGCGCTCAGGTCGCTGGCAGACTTGGCGCCCATTACACCCACTCGCCATGCGTCATTCACTGCCCAGTCGCCACCTAGCATCAGGCCAGTGGTTCGGCGATCCAGACCCGCGCTACCGTGCTGCCCATCGAGCTTGCCAGTGTCGCCCAGAGCCTGGAGCCAGACGCGACCATTGCCTGCGCCATTGCTGACGTTGCGGTCGTCGCTCAGTTGGCGCATGGCTGAAAGCAGGCTGCTATTGAGCTGTTTCATGCTGTCTTGAGTGGCGGTGCCAAGGTTGGCGTTCTGGCTGCCTGCCAGTTGCTCAAGGACCGCACCCGCACGGCCTGGTGCCAGATTGTCGAGGTCCCGGGTGAAGCTTTCCAGTTGATATTCTTGCCATTCGTTGAGCTTTCCCGACTCGAGAAGGGTATCCACGGCCGAGTCCAAGACGCGAGCGACCTGCTGGCCGTTGCGGGTGGTCGCTTGGTCGGCGAAGTAGAAGTCGGGAGTGGGCTCGGGTGGCTTGGGATACGGGTGGCCCTGCTGGCCTACCGCCGGTTGTGGGGTGAGCCACTCGCTGTCTGGATCAATCTCCTCTTGCGCCTGGACGAATTGGGCGCTGTTGGCTCCCAGTGCGAAGATGATGGCGACAGCGAGCTGTTTCTGTAGGAGTGGCATGTAAACCGAACCTCTTGATGTATGAGGTCGGGAAATCTAGCGAGGTAAAGGGCGGATAAATGTCAGGCTATCCACCCTTGCCTTGCCAGAGATGTCTCTAGTGGGCTGCGATTAAAAACTCATCTGCCATTGCCCGATCAACCCGTGATTGCGGCTGTTACTGCCTATTTCGCCGCTGTAGCCCACACCCAGCGTGTGGCGTGCCGACAGGCCAACATCCAGCCCGGCCTCCAGCATCAAGCTGTCACGGTCCAGTGCGCTGCCTTCGACGTTGAACGCGGTACCGCCCATCAGGAAGGCCTGGCGAGTGCTGCTGTCGACATCGCCGTAGGTGTGTTTCCAGCCGGCGCTGACCCGTGGCGTGAGGCTGATGCCATTGTCGAGCTGGCTCAGGTGTGCCAGGCGCAGGCCGAACGTGCTGCTGAAATTGTCCTGGGTTTGCCCGTCGACATGCAGGGCCGCAGCACCGCCTTTTTCGTTGTAGCTGTCGCGGTGGTAGCGCTGGTAGCCGAGGTTGGCGAACGGCTCGGCGCTCAGACGCCCGCTGCCCAAGGCATAACCCAGTTCGGCGAAGGCTTGTTGGCTGTTGGCGTCGTAGTCACCTTTGGGGCGATCGTTGAAACCGTCGAAGGCCACGGTGCGTTTGCTGTCGCCCTGGTGCCCGCTGTAGGCGGCGCCCAGGCGCAAGGCCAACGGGCCGCTCTGGCGCATGGCGTAGATACCTGCGTGCCAGCTGTCGACGCTGCCATCGACGCCGGTGGTGTCCAGGTCGGTCTTCGAGTAACCGCCCAGTACGCCCACGCGCCACTCCGAATCGAGTGCCCAATCGGCCCCCAGCACACTGCCTTTGGTGCGCTGGGTCAAGCCGTTACTGCCGTGGTTGCCGTCGAGCTTGCCGTAGCTGCCGATGCCTTGCAGCCACAGGCGGCCTCGGGCATTCGGATCGTTGAGGTTACGAGCTTCGGCGGGTACGCCAGTGGCGGCCAGAACGGGGGTGTCTTTTTGATCAAGGCCCACCAGCAATCCTGCGCCGCCGCCCAGTTGATGCATGGCGCTCAGCATGCTGTTGCCGACCTGGGCGCTGGCGCCGAGGGTCGCGCTGGTCAGGTTGGCAGTGCTGCTGCCTGCCAGTTGCTCGATGGCGGCACCGGCGCTGCTGTTGGCGGTGTTGAGCAGGGCGTTATACAGCGGGTTATTGTTGCCCAGGGTTGCCAGGGCGTTGGCGGCGCTGGTGCCGTTGCCGGTGTTGGCGAACTGATTGAAGGCCACGTCGTTGCGGGTATAGGTCAGGCCAACCTGGGTAGGGCTGTAATCCAGGGTGGGGGTGAGGAAGGCATAGTCGCTGGTGACCTTGCCGAATGTGCCATTGATGCTGCCGGCCTGCAGCACCGTGTAATGGCTTTGCCACGGGTAGGTGCCGGTGCCGGGATTGACCGCCAGGGTCGCGCCATTCAGGTAGGCCGTGCTACCGACCTGGACTGGAGCGCTGCTGCCGTCGGCATTCACGCCATAGGCCAGGGTCGAGCCGCTGGTCATGGTCAGGTCGCGGATGATGCTGGCGGTGCCGAGTGCAGTGTTTGTCTGCAACGTGCCTTTGACCAACAGGCTGCCGACGCTGCCGCCACCGGCATAAATACCGCCTTCATCGACGGTCACGTTGCCGGCGATCCCGCCTTGGTTGATCAGCTTCGCGCCGCTGAAAATCTCGCCGCCATCGCTGAAGTCACCGCTGCCGGTGAGGGTCCAGGTGCCTTGCTTCACGTCCAGCCATTCAAAGTTGCGGCTGTCGCCGAAACTGCCGCCGGCGGCGTCGTCCATGATCACGCGGTCATATCCCGTGCCGCCATCCACCACGCCGACAAAACGGCTGCCGCCGAGCAGGGTCAGCTTGTCATCGCCGCCGCCCAAATCCAGGGCCAGGCCGTTGCTGCCGCTGATCAAGCCAGCGTTGACCACCGTGTCGGCAAACTCGCCGACGAACTTCACGCCGAAGCCATCCAGGCCCTGGATGGTGCCGTGGTTGATCAGGGTCGTGGCTGCCAGTCCCGAGCCGTCGCTGCCGTCGTCCACCAGCACCGCGTTATTGGCGCCGCTCACCAGCGCACCGACACCGTTGAACACATAGCCACCGCCAAGGGCGATGCCTTCGCTGCCGTTGGCAAAGCCGTTCTTGTCGACGCCACCGGCGCCTACGCCTTGGATGACTCCGTAGTTTTCGATGTGGGCGATCTTGTCGATGTCCACGCCGTCGCCGTCGCCATCCGGCTGCAGTCCGGAGAATGCGCCAGTGATGGTGCCGTGGTTGATCACCGTGCCGTCGCCGTCGGAGCCAAAGCCCGAGCCGTTACGGCCGATCACCGTGCCGTAGTTGGTCAGCGTGGCGCCCAGGTCGGTGGTGATGCCGTGGCGCCCGCCGGAGATGAGGCCGTAGTTGGTGACGGTCACGCCGGTGGCGGAGTCGATGTCGACGCCGTCGAATTTGTCATCGCGCGAGTGAGTGTCGCCGGTGGAAATCTCGCCGTAGTTGGTGATGCTGGCGTTGCCGCCGGTCTTCATGCCGTCGCTGGCGTCGCCGCGAATCAACCCGCCCTGGCGGTTGATGATAGTGGTGGTGACGTTGGGGCTGCGGATCGCATCCAGGTCCAGACCTTGGCCGGTGGCAGAGCGAATGGTGCCGCTGTTGTCGATCAACAGGCTGCCGCTGGCGAAATTGCTGTCGATGCGCAGCGCGTCGTTGGCACCCTGGATCACGCCGCCGGCGCGGTTGTAGATGCTGTAGTTGCGCGCGGCGGTGAGATCGCCGCTGCTGTCGATGGCCCGGCCACCCGTGGAGGTAATGCTGCCGGCGTTGTCGATCACCACGCCATTGCCGGTGGTGCCGTCCTTCAAGGTCACCGCGACTTTGGAGGTGGTGATACTGCCCGGTGCCGAGATCGTCAGCGAGTCACTGCCGCTCAGGGTTTGCCCGGTGGTGGTCGGCGTGTCGATCTGCAGCGTCTTGGTTGGCGTGGGCGCCGCATCGACAAAACCGCTGCTGACCAGCAGGCCGAGGGTGAGCGCAAGGCGCTGGGGCGAAGGGGGCATGGCGGGCGACCTTGTTTTTGGAAAAGAGTCGACCTGTATAGCGGAGGTTTTTTACAGAATGATGGCGGGGAGGTGACGGAAGAGTGCAAGTTATTGCAGTTTTTGCAGCTTTATCATGCAATAAACGCAATATATTGCAGCTTGCCGTGTTCAGTCCGTTTGAATTGAAGGTGGGAGCGTTGAAGCGTCGTAGAAGCTTGTAGGAAAAGGCGTTAAGTGCGGCTATTGTCCTCTTTGGCAGTGTGTATCGTTCGAGGGCTCACCTATAGTTCTGCGGTTGCCGATTCATCGGTAATCGACCTTAGCCGGTCGAGAGAAAAATGATGCACAAGCGCCCGTTCAGACGTGGCGCTTTTTGCTGCCCGATTTGTTTAGCCGCATTGGGTGGCCGTTTTCATTTAATAAAATGCGATATACCCATGCCTGACTACACTCCGCTCGATAGCAACATTAGTTGTGACCCTGTCTTGTTCCTCAACCCCGATGCCGACGCCCGCGGGCTACTCGAAACCGCCACCCAGCGCATCGAGGCTGCCCGCAATTTGCTCAATAGCGTGATCTGTCTGAGTACCGAGCGCGTGGAGGGCGCGGACCTGCAACACTTCGCCTCGGCGGCGCAGCTGTTGTTGCAGGATGGTTGTGACGCCTTGCAGGCGTTGGGGTGGAAAGAGGGCAGGGTTGGCTGAGCACAAGGCCCGGATACGCTGAAGATACAATGTGGGAGCCGGGCTTGCCCGCGATGACGGTGGGTCAGTTAATACATTTGTGACTGATACACCGCTTTCGCGAGCAAGCCCGCTCCCACATTTGTCAGGGGGCAGGGTGGCTTAGGTACGGCACTCCACCAGCGTTTTCAGTTGACCCGAACCCGCCTGGTTTTCATCCGAGAGCCAACGCTCGAACCCGGCCCCAATCGCCGGCCATTCTCCATCCAGGATCGAATACCACGCCGTATCCCGGTTCCGGCCCTTGACCACGGTGTGCTGGCGAAACACCCCTTCAAAACTGAATCCCAACCGCTCGGCCGCATTTTTGGAGCGGGCGTTGGCGTTGTTGCACTTCCATTCCAGGCGACGATTGCCCAGTTCAAACGAGTGCTTGGCCAGCAGGTACACCGCCTCGGTGCTTTTCGGTGAGCGCTGCATCGGTGCGCCGAAGGTCACGTGGCCGATTTCGATGCGGCCTTGCTCGGGCACGATGGACATCAGGCTGAGGATGCCTTGTACGTCGCCGCTGGCTTTGTCGATCACGCTGAAGAAGTACGGGTCGCTGTGGGACGCATGGTTGTTCAGCCAGGCGTCGAAGGCGGCGCGCTCGGGGAACGGGCCGTAAGGCAAATAATCCCATAACGTCGGATCCGCGCCGGGGCCTTGCAGGGCGTTGAACAGGTCATCGCCATGGCGGGCCGGGTCGAGTTTTTCCAGGCGGATGAAGCGCCCTTCGATAAGGGTGACGGTAGGCGCCGGGACGCCTTTCCAGTCGGCCAATGATGTCGTCATGCTGTGCTTCTCCTTAAAGACCTTTGCGAAACTGGATAAAGCCGGGGCGTTCGGCGATGCGTTCGTAAAGCTGGATGGCGGTGGCGTTGGTCTCGTGGGTCAACCAGTGGACCTTGCAGCAGCCGTCGGCCTTGGCGGTGGCGTAGACGAACTCGATCAGTTTGCGGCCGACGCCGGTGCCACGTTGGGCCGGGTCTACCAGCAAATCCTGCAGGTAGCAGGAGTCTTCGATGCTCCAGTTGGACCGATGGTAGATGAAGTTGACCATGCCTACGGCCTTGCCGTCCTGCCAGGCCAGGGCCGAATGGGTCGGCTCATGGGCGTCGATCAGGCGTTGCCAGGTGTTCTGGCTGACGGCGTCCGGCAACTCGGTGTTGTAGAAGCGCAGGTAGGCTTGCCACAGGGGCAGCCACGCGGCGTGGTCGGCGGCGCTGACCTGGCGGATTTCGATCTGGCTCATGTTGGCTCCTTGGGAATAAAGCGGGCGAGGGTCTGGTCGCGCACGTCGGTGCTGGCCGCCAGGCCCTCACGAACGCCGGCGATGTCCGCCGGGCTGCGGTTCTGGCTGAGTTTTCGTTTGCCTTCCAGGCGTTGGATCGGCAGGGCAAAGCCGACGATGGCCTTGAGCATGCCGTCGATGTAGTCGGCCGGGGCGTCGCTGACTTTCCAGGGTTGGGCGCGATTGACTTCATGGCGGTCGGTGAGGGCGCTGACCAGCTCCAGCAGGCGCTCGGCATCGGTGAACACTTCGCCGGTGCCATAGGCGTGTACCGCGATGTAATTCCAGGTCGGCACCACTTTGCCGTGTTCGGCCTTGGCCGGGTAGAACGATGGGCTGACGTAGGCCTCGGCACCGGCAAAAATCACCAGGGCCTCGCCGCCATTTTGCAGGTCCTGCCATTGGCGATTGGCCTTGGCCATGTGCCCGTAAAGGGTGCCGTTGGGCCCTTCATCAGGGTTGAGCAGCAGCGGCAAATGGCTGGCTTGCAGGCCTTGTTCACCAAAGGTCACCAGTTGCGCCAAGCGCGTGTGCTGGATCAGTTGCTGGATTTCAGGCAAGTCATCGAGGGCAAAGGCGCGTGGTGTGTACATGAAGATTTTCCTTGGCGAATGCCTGCATCCTAGGCAGGCTATTGGTTCGTTGTAAGAGCCATCTACAGTCAATTTCATAGGTCCAATTCCATGCCTGCGTTAGAACCACCGCTCTCGTTCAACCCGGCGGGTATCGAGTTGGACCGTCGCCAGGGCCTCACGCGCCAGCTCTATCAGGCGCTGCGCCAGCGGGTATTGGATGGCCGGCTGGTCAGTGGCACCCGGCTCCCCGCCAGCCGCGACCTGGCGGCGGCACTGTCGATCTCACGCAACAGCGTGGTCCGCGCTTACGACCAGCTGTATGCCGAAGGATTTATTGAGGGCCGCGTGGGTGATGGCACCTATGTGGCGCAATTGCCGCAGACGCCGACGCCCGCAAAAAAACTATCCACAAAAGTGTCCACAGGGTTATCAACAGGCTTATCCCCAGGGTTATCCACAAATCGGGCGGATTTACCTGGGGTTTCGTCCAGTCAAGTTATCCACAGCGGTGCGTTGGCGCGGGTGGAAAACAATCATTTGGCACTTCCACCCAGCGGTCCGCCGAGGGCTTTCAGGGTGGGCGTACCGGCTTTTGATCTGTTCCCCTTCGACGTGTGGGCCAAGCTGAATGCGGCTTTCTGGCGCAAGCCGGACTTGCAGCAACTGTGTTATGGCGACCCAGCCGGCGACGAGCGCCTGCGTGGATTGATTGCTGCCTATTTGCGCAGTTCTCGCGGCATGCAGTGCAGTGCTGAGCAAATAGTGATCACCAGTGGCGCGCAGCAGGCAATCAGCCTTTGTGCACAGTTGCTGGTGGAGCCCGGCGATGCGGTTGCCATCGAAAACCCTGGGTATCGGGCGGCGGGCCATGCGTTCGCGGTGGCGGGGGGCCAATTGCATGGCGTGACGGTGGACAGCGAGGGCATCGACTGCGCTGCCTTGAACGGCCTCGGCAGTTGCCGTCTGGCCTACGTCACCCCGTCGCATCAATACCCAACGGGTGTGGTGATGAGCCTGGCCCGGCGCCTGGAACTGCTGGCCTGGGCCGAGCGTACGGGCGGCTGGATCGTCGAGGACGACTACGACGGTGAGTACCGCTACAGCGGCGCGCCCTTGGCGCCATTGGCAGCCCTCGATCGTACGGGGCGGGTGCTGTATGTCGGGACCTTCGGCAAGGTGGCCTTTCCGGCGCTACGCCTGGGTTACCTGGTGTTGCCGGTCGGCCTGGTCCAGGCCTTTGCCCGGCGCCGCGCGGTGGACGTGCGCCACTCGGAAGTCAGCACTCAAGCGGTGATGGCGGAGTTCATGGCGACCGGGCATTTCCAACGCCATGTGCGCCGCATGCGCCGAGCCGCGCAAAGCCGGCTCAATGCGCTGGTGGCCGAATGGCCCGCCGGTATCGATGGCGTTGGCCGCCTACCGTCAGTGGCGGCCGGGCTGCACTTGACCGTGCGGGTCGACAGCCTGGCGCGGGAAAAGGCGCTGATCGCCCAGGCCGCGGCGGTGGGTGTGGAGATCAATGGCCTGAGCAACTATTGGCTGCCGGACTCACTCACGCCGCAGGATCAGCGTGCCGGATTGGTGTTGGGGTTTGCTGCCGTGCCCGAGGCGCAGATCAGTCAGGCGTTGAAGCGCTTGGGCCAGGTTTGGCACGCGCCGGTTACGCGCTGAGGCGCAACCGGCGGTAACCGATCAGGTGCCTGACTTGATCTTGGTCCAGGCGCGGGTCCTGGCCCGTTCGGCGTCACGTCCCAGGGGCTTGAGGGTATACAGCGTGGCCATGGCCGCCTCGGTCGGGTACAGGTTGGGGTTGTTGCGAATCGCCGGATCCACCAACCCGGTGGCGTCCTTGTTGGGGTTGGGGTAGCCGACAAAATCGCTGATCGGCGCAATTACGCCGGGTTGCAGCAGATAGTTGATAAAGGCGTAGGCGTCTTCCGGGTCCTTGGCGCCTTTGGGGATGGCGAGCATGTCGAACCAGATCGGCGCGCCTTCTTTCGGCAGTCGCATGTCCACGGTCACGCCGTTCTTGGCTTCCTTGGCGCGGTTGGCGGCCTGGGAGAAGCTGCCGGAATAGCCGACCGCCACGCAGATGTCACCGTTGGCAATGTCGGCCATGTACTTGGACGAGTGGAAATAGGTGATGTACGGGCGAATCTTCATCAGCAGCGCTTCGGCTTTGACATAGTCCGCCGGGTTGCTGCTGTTGGGGTCCAGGCCCAGGTGCTGCAGGGCCAGCGGCAGAATTTCCGAAGGCGAATCCAGCAGCGCCACGCCGCATTGCTTGAGCTTGCTGATGTTTTCGACGTTGAAGATCAAGTCCCAGCTGTCCACGGGCGCGTTGGCCCCCAGCGCGGCCTTGACCTTGTCCGGGTTGAAACCGATCAGGATGGTGCCGTACATGTAGGGCACGGCGAATTTATTGCCGGGGTCGTTGGCCTCGATCAGCTTCATCAACTTGGGATCGAGGTGGTTCCAGTTGGGCAGTTTGCTTCGGTCCAGCGGCTGGAACACCGAGGCTTCGATCTGCTTGGCCAGGAACACGTTGGACGGCACCACCACGTCATAGCCGGAGTTGCCGGTCAGCAGCTTGGCCTCCAGGGCCTCGTTGGTGTCGAAGATGTCGTAGACCAGCTTGACGCTGGGGTTCTGCGCCTTGAAATCTTCCAGGGCCTTGGGGGTGATGTAGTCGAACCAGTTGTAGACCCGCAGGGTTCTTTCTTCGGCGTGCGCGGCCCCGCTCAGCACGGCAGCGCAGAGGACGAGATGCTTGAGCATGTTCATTGGGCGAATCCCTCAAAACCTTCGAGAACGTTGACGGCATTGATGCCGATTTCTTCCACGGCGTAGCCGCCTTCCATCACAAACAGCGTCGGTTTGCCGAGGCGGGCGATTCGCGCACCCATCGCCAGGTAGTCGGGGCTGTCGAGCTTGAACTGGGAGATCGGGTCGTCCTTGAAGGTGTCCACGCCCAGCGAGACCACGATGATGTCGGCGCCATAGCGTTCAATCTCCTCACACGCCTGCTCCAGGGCGGCACTCCAGCGGTCCCAGCCAGAACCTGCAGGCAGCGGGTAATTGAAGTTGAAACCTTCACCGGCGCCTTCGCCCAACTCGTCGGCGTAGCCCAGGAAGAACGGAAACTCGGCTTCCGGATGGCCATGAATCGAGGTGAACAGCACATCGCTGCGCTCGTAGAAAATCGACTGGGTACCGTTGCCGTGGTGGTAGTCCACGTCGAGGATGGCGACCTTCCCGTGGCCCTGGTCGAGAAACGCCTGGGCTGCGATCGCCGCGTTGTTCAGGTAGCAATAGCCGCCCATCAAGTCGCTGGCGGCATGGTGCCCGGGCGGACGGCACAAGGCGAAGGCACTGCGGGCGCCTTGCTGGATCGCCTGTTGCGCCGTCAGCGCGACTTGCGCTGCGCTGTAGGCCGCTTGCCAGGTACCGGCGGTGATCGGCGCGCCGCCGTCGAAGCTGTAATAGCCGAGCTGGCCGTGCAGGCTGGTGGGGATGACCCGGCGCAAGGTGCGTGCGGGCCAGGTGTAGGGCAGCAAGTCCCCGTCTTGGCCAAATGCCGTCCAGCGTTGCCAGGCGTCTTTGAAGAAGTCCAGGTATGCCGGGCTGTGAATACGTTGCAGCGGCGCCAGGCCAAAATCCTCCGGGGCTTGCACCGGTCCCAGTTCGCGATCCCTGACGCGTTGCAGCACGTGGTCGGCGCGCGAGGGCATTTCGAAACACGGCATCAGTTGCCCGTCCATCAACTCGCACCGGCCATGGTGCAGGTGGTGATCGTCCGAGTAGATCGTCAGCATATTGTTGTTCTCCGCAGGCTGAATCGGTGAGGTCCAGTCTTGCGGCGGGCGCGGTTTATGAGAATGGCAGGAGCGGCCAAAAGGAGATCTATATGGCCAAATTATCTGTCCGCAATTCGCCCCTCAATAGCGCAGCCATGCCCTTGAATGGATCAAGGCCGGAACTGGCTGGGCGCGACCCCGCTCCAGCGTACAAATGCATGGCGGAAACTGGCGGTCTCGCTGAAACCCAACTGCTCGGCAATCCGATGGATCGGCAGCGCATCTTCCCCCAGCAACTGCTTGGCCCGCTCGAAGCGTAGCTCGTCGAGCAGTTCCTGGTAGCTGCACCCCAGGTTCTGCAAATGCCGGCGCAGGGTGCGAGCTGAACAGTTCATCTGCAGCGCCAGCCCATCAAGGCCCGGGGCCGCGTGCAACTGCGACCCCAGCAATTGGCGAATCCGCCCCAGCCAGGCCTGGCGCCCGGTGAATTCGGTGTTCTGCTTGCGGCAGCGCTCGGCCATGGCCTGGTGCGTTACCGCATCGGCCAGGGGCAATGGCTGGTCTAGCCAGCGGCGGTCGAAGGCAAACGCATTGGCCGTGGCTTCAAATTGCAGCGGGCAATCGAAGTGTTCGGCGTAGTGGGCCCGATAGGCCGGGGCGTCGTGTTCAAAGCGCGCGCCGAGCAAGGGCAGGGGCTGACCCAGCAAGTCGTCGCAGATGACTTTCAACGAGACCAGGCACAGTTCGACGTTGAACATCGCCAGCGCCGGGTCTTCTCGATAATCGCTGGCGGTGAACCAGATGCGCTCCTCTTCTTGCACCAGGCTCAGCTCAAAGAGTGTTCCCAACAGTGCGGGATAACACAGGGCCAGGCGCAAAGCGTCACCGAAGGTGGCACTGGTGAGCAGGGCATAGCCAAGCATGCCGTAGGACGAAACATGCATGCGCTGGCCCAGTTCCAGGCCGATATCCTGCTGCAACGCCACGGCATTGGCACACACCCGCATCTCCTGGTGGGTGGTAATACGCGCATCGGCGCGGCCCAGGTCGGCCGCGCAGATACCGCTGCCGGCCAGCAACGCTTCGCTGGGCATGCCCTGGGCCTTGAAGGTGCCGAGTACCAGGGAGACGGCGTTGAGGGTGGTGAGGTGTGAATGCAACATGGGCAATTCCCGCCGGAGACTGCCCTGGACCGAGCAAGTTACATGCCGCGCCGCGTCATCAGCCGATCGCGAAGAATACCCGCGTGGCCTGGTCGAGGCTGAATTCGCTGCGGTAAAACGCGGCCAGTTGGTGCTCGCTCAAGCCTTCAGTCGTATCGGCAGCAGAGCCGCGGCGGAATTCGTCCGGGGTTTTCAGGCGTGCCGAGATAAACGCCTTGGCCGGTGTCCAGGCGGCCGAATAGTGAAAGTGCGCATACCAGAGGATCTTGCGGGTGGAGCGCTCGGTGATGGTGTACTCGTCCAGGTAGTCCGGGCTGGGTGCCTTGAGGCGGCGACGGTTGATGGTTTTCTTGATGGTGATTTCGTTGCGGTTTTTCAGCCATTCCACGCCGTCGAGGGTGGGTGGGCGTTGTTTGGTCAGTTGCAGCCGATGCTGGGCAGCCTTTTGGTAAAGCGCTTCGGCTGCCTGGCTGAGCTGTTTGCCCAGGGCGGCGGCGGAAGTGGTATCACTTTCCGTGGCGTTGATCAGGGTCAAGGCGTGCTCGATGTCTCGATCCGCTTGTTCCAGGTGCATGGCGTGCTGGTGAAGCATCTGCTCGATGCCTTCGATGGTGCGGGCAGGCTTGCTCATCTGCACGGCGGCCCGCTGGTTGAAGGTGGGCAAGCCATCGATCAATGCCTGCCCATCGCGCAGGCTGGTTGCCAGGTCGGGCGCGGGAGGCGGCGTGGCCGGTGCCTCGATATGCCGGAACCACAGGCCCGGGAGTTTCTCGTGGAAGGTCGCCATTACGGTGTCGGTCAGCGGTGACTTGATGTCGACCAAGTGGGTCTCCAGGCCAAGTTCTGTCAGGCGTGGCTCGCCTACCAGCACGCCGTCGAAGCGGGTCTTGATGAATTTCTTGCGCGGGCGCGGCGGCGTCGGCGGCGGGGTTGGCCGATTCCTGAGCATGTCGCGTTCGGCATGCAGCAAGGTCAGGTTGCTCAACGCTCGCTGGGAAAATTCACTCAATTGCTGGCGCAACTGCTGGATCGGCGTGTCCTGGGCGGAATCGGGAAACTCTCCGGGGAAGTCTTCCAGGCGTTCATCCACGTGCTTGAACTGATCAATCAGGCTGCTCAGGGTTTCGATGCGCTCATCGAGCCGCGACTCGCTGCGTTCGCTCAGGGTGTCGCTCAAGGTTCGCACTGCGATGGCCGCCTTGTCGATAATCTGGTCGATCGCCGTCCAGGCCTGTGGGTCGGTGCCGAGGGTGGTTTTGGACACGCAGAGGTTGCGCGCCAGCATCACTTGCAGGGCCTTGAGGTGATCGCTGGTGTAGGACGGCAGCAGGCGCCTGGTCTCCTGGATCAGTTGCAGGCCCTCTCTGGCCAGTCCCTTGAGTTGGTCGAAGCGGGAGGTGGTGTAGTCGATGCGAGTGATCATGTCCTGGATCAGCTCGCTCATTTGCCGCGCGTCTTCGATATGCCGTTCCCCGGGCGCTTCAATCTGGCGTTCGACCTGGTCGAGCACGGTCTTGAGCTTGGGGCTGAACCGGGTCTGGACTTCACTGATGCCGGCCTGGTTGAGATCGAGCTGAGCCTTGAGATAGCCCAGTGCCCGAGGCTGGTAGTCGGGCATGTTGGTGAAGATGCTCAAGGTTTGCAGATTTTGCAGTGCGGCGTCGTACGCGCTGCGCTGGGTGTCGAGTTTCTCCAGGTAAGTCTGGCGCCGGGCGTCGGCGGAGGTGCCCGGGGCGTTGTTCATGGCTTGGCGCGCGAGCTCCAGTTGGCGCTGGGCTGCATGCTTGCCGCTTTCAAACAGTGCCAGTTTCGCGCGAACCTCGGCGGCTTTGACGGTGGCCTGGTCCTGGGCTTTCTTGGTCATGATTTTCGGCCCGCCGCCGCGCAGGTGCAGGCGCGTGTCGATGAACCATTCTCCCTTGAGGTTATGAATCAGCAGCGGGCCGGTGTGGGCGGGTTGGCTCGGGTCGACAATCAGCACGTTGGCGTTTTCGTCCAGCTGCACTTCGAACCAGCGCTCTCCCACAGGCGCATACCATTTCGTACCCAACGGGTAGAGATGCTGATGGGCGTCGACCTGGGCGCTGGCCTGTCCGAGCCCTTCGGGCTTGCTGACCTTGAAGCGATCCAGCAGGTGTGCCAGGCCGCTGGGAGTGCGGGTGACGGCGCCAAGTACATGCAGCGACTGTGGATGGCCGGCCGGCAGTTCGGTGGTCGCGATGTTCGGCTGTTGCTGGATCACGCTGGTCTTGGGTTTGGCCGGGGCGAGGGGAGCCTTTTCCGCCTGATAACCCGGCAGGCGACGGCTGGCGGGGTGGCTGCGGCCGGTGGCGTGCAGGGTGATAGCCATGCCCAGGTTCAGCAGCAGTTCGGTGAAGGCCTGCCATTGGTCTTCGGATTTGCCACGTTGTTGTGCGTCGGCCAAGGCTTGTACCTGGTCCATGAGTTGCCAGATCCACGCCGCTGTACCTGCAGTGCGGCCCAGGAACGGCAGTGCAGCATTGAGCAGCAACCAGCCGGCCCGTTTAAATGTCGCCCAGCGGGCTTCGGTGTTGGACACCGATTGGCGGTCGGCCAGCTCCACCAGGTTCTTGGCGTTGGCGCGGAACAAGCTCTCGAACAGATCCCCAGGCAGTACTTGGGTACCCAAGGCCATGGGGCCGGACATCGCCCAGAGCTTGGTCGGCTCCACCAGAAACCGCAGCACCGCCCACGGCGAAGGCAATGCGCCTGGGAACACGTAGTTGACGTAGTCGCTGCGCACGCTTTCCGGCAGCCAGGCCAGCACTGAATCGCGCAGGTTGCGGTCCTGGGTCAGGGTGTACAGCAAGTTGGCGGGCGACGGGTATTGACTCAAGGGTTGGTCGAACAGTGGCCGATACAACAGGCAAGGGCCCGCGCTCGGGTCTTGAGGGCCGATGACGAACATGTTGGCCACCTCATCCACTGTGTTTCCGGCCCGGCGTTGCGGGGCAAATGCCAACGGGCGCAAAACAATCTTCTGACCCTGTACTTGGCGCTTGGCAACATCTGTCTCCATCAGCGCCGCGACGTACCGGTAGCCGAGTTCGTCGATACCCGCTTCCTGGTGGATCTTGCATTGCAGCGCCAGCAACGGCAGCTGCACCTGCAGGTGCTGGCGGTACAGCTGCTGGCGGCGGGCTGACTCCAGTGAGTCATCCAGCAGCTTGGCCTTGACCAGTGCCGGGTAGCGGTTGCCGATATCGGCCTGGCTGATCAAGCGTTCGACGTAGGCCACCGTCAGCCACGCGGGAGCCTTTGTTGCGTTGTGCAAACGCAAGGTCTTGTTGCCCAGCGGCAGGGCGATCAGGTTTTGCAGCGCCAGGTCCGCCAGCCGGAACGTGGTTGTCTCGACCTGTCCGGGTACGGTGAAGAGGCCCCATACCACCTGGCTGTCTACGCGCATTTCAAGGTCGTTGAGGTTCAGTTGAGCCGCATCGGGATGGTCGGCGGTCATGCGCGCTTTCAGTTGAGTGAGGGCGTAGTCGCGCAAGGGCGGGATGTCATCCTGGTAGGACTTGCCCTGGTTCTGGCTGTGCAGCGCCGCGAGGTCCTTCAAGTGCCGGGCGTACAGGTTCAGGTCACTGGTCAGGGCATTGGCCAGCCAGTTGGGCAGCCGGGCTTGATACCAGTCGAGGTCGGGGTCCTGGCGGGCAACCAGCGACTGCACGGCCGGCGGTGCGCCGAGCGGTTCGGGGTTGGCATCGACCTGGCGCAGGGTGGGGAAATCAATGGCCGCAATGGCCTCGATCTGAATGCCGATCAGCGCGCAGGCCAGCTGGTCGAAGAAGTTGCCGTCGGGGCGGTACAGTCGCCATTGCAATTGTGTACGTACCATCAAGGTGCCCAAGGCGTTGCCCAGGTTCTCCAGGGTGGCAAACTTCTGATAACCATGCACCAGCGAATGGCTGAGGATCCGCGAGCTCGATTGATGGGTACCGATCAGCACGGCCATGGGCATCAGGTTGAGCGCGGTCAGGGTGTTGCCTTCCACCTGGCAGATATCGATCAGGTAGGCCTTGCTGGCATAGGTGTCGGTAGCCTGACGGTTGCTTTGGTCGGGGGCGTTGAACAGTCCCCGGGCCATGGCACAGTCATCACTGTCCCAGCCCTCGACCGTGTCGACATTCCACACCGCCTGCAGGCTGCTGGACAGCGTGCGCCACTGGGGTTGGCCTTCGATCATGCGGTTCCAGTAATTGAGCTGTTGCTCCTGGAAGGCACAGAGCATGACGGGCGCCAGCACATTGAGCATCTGGGCGATCTCGCCGATGCGCACCGGCAAGTGCAGCGGTGGGTCGCTGAGCGGCTGCTGGGTCAAGAAATGCACACCCTCGATGTAAAGGGTCGGGAGGCCCGATACAGCCTGGTGCGCAAGGATATCGGTGAGGGTCTGGTAGCGGGGTTCGAGTGGCTGAACCTGGTCACCGACAACCCCCCAGGCGGGTGTGCAGACCAGGACGATATCCGGGTCCAGTGCCAAGGCGGGATATAACGTGTGCAGTGAATAGCGCAACTGCACCGAAGCGGTCTCGCGAAACGAGGGGCCCAGGCACAGTTGGGTGAGCAGGCTTTCAGGCGTTGGACGGAGCGGGGTGGGTGTGGTCATGGCGGGCATCCCTGGCGTATGAAAACGACCCGAGGCGATGCCTCGGGGGGTTCATGCTAGGGAGCGGCCTGGCAGATCAGGGGGTGGATATATAGGGCGACCAGCCTCAGGCGAGTTCGCCGCACAGGTCCAGTTCCACCAGGCGGCGAACCTCGGCCACCGGCAGGCCGGCACCGAGCAGTGCGTTGAGCTTGCCGAACGCGGCCTCGCGGGTCATCCCGCCACCTGACAACACGCCCACGCCACGCAAGCGGCTACCGGCTTCGTACACATCCAGCTCCACACCGCCTTCATGGCATTGGGTGATTGCCACTACCACCACGCCGTTATCCTGCGCGCGCTGGAGGCTGGCGAGGAACTGCGGGTTGTCGCTCGGCCCGGTGCCGCTGCCGAAGCATTCCAGCAGCAGCGCCTGGATGCCGCTGTCGATCAACCCGTCCAATTGCGCGGCGGCGATGCCCGGCACCAGTGGCAGCACGCCCACATTGATCAGCGCCTTGGGCTGGCGGTAATGCAGCGCCGTCGGAATCATATCCGCCTTGGCGACGCCGCCGTTACGCTGCAATGCGGCAAACGGGTGGCGACCAAAACTGCGGATTTTCGCGCAACGGGTCGGGGCCATCAGTGCGCCGTGGAAGTACAGTTGCACGCCCGGCGCCAGGCCTTCGCCCAAGGCTGCCAGCGCACCGCTGACGTTTTCCCAGGCATCGCTGTCGGGCACACCGGCCGGCAGCATCGAGCCGGTAAGCAGCACCGGTGCGGGCAGGCCCAGCAGTTGGAAACTCATGGCGGCCGCGCTGTAGGCCAGGGTGTCGGTGCCGTGCAGCACCAGTACGGCGTCGCAACCCTCGTCCACCGCCTCAACCACGGCGGCGCGCAGGCGCTGCCAGTAGGCGGGGGTCATGTTGGCGCTGTCGATCAGCGGGGACATTTCCCGGAAGCGCCAGGCTGGCATATTCAGTTGGGCGAGGGCTTCGCTCATTCGCGCTTCAAAACCCGAAGCGGGGGCCAGGCCGTTTGCGCTGGCCTGCATGCCGATGGTGCCGCCGGTGTAGAGCACCATGACGTTGTTGGCTGGTTGCATTGAAGAATCTCCTGAACGAAAAACGCCGCCGGGCCCAGAGCATGCCCAAGGCCGGGCGGCGTGTCATCTATCTAGGTTTAGCGTTGCGTTTGAGCGTTCAGTTCTGCCGTCGCTTGAGCGGCTGGCTCGGGCTTCACCGGATTCGCCGGCCACGCCTTGCGGTCCAGGTCCAGGTCCGGGAACTTGCTGGAATCAAACACCGGAGTCTTGATGCCCGCAGCACGCTGACCGTCGTAGTCATTCAGGATGCGCATGGCGATCTTGAACAGGAACGCCAGGGCGAACAGGTTGACGAACGCCAGCATGGTCATGGTGATGTCGGCGAAGGCGAACACGGTGCTCAGGTTCTCGATGGAACCCCAGAAAATCAGCACCAGCACCAGCGCGCGGTAGCCCATCAGGACCTTGCGGTTGTCACCCACGATGAAGCGCAGGTTGCTCTCGCCGAGGTAGTAGTTGTACATGATCGAGGTGAACACGAACAACGCCAGGGCCACCGAGATGAACATCCGGCCCCAGTCACCAACGACTGCCGCCAGGGAGTTCTGGGTCAGGGCAATGCCGTCGCCTTCAAAGCCCGGGGTGTAGAAACCGGAGAGCAGGATCAGCAGCGCGGTGCAGGTGCAGATCACGAAGGTGTCGAGGAATACGCTGAACGCCTGAACCACGCCCTGGGCGATCGGGTGTTCAACCGAGGCCACTGCCGCCACGTTAGGCGCACTGCCCAGGCCGGCTTCGTTGGCGAACACGCCGCGTTTCACACCCATGATGATCGCGCTGCCCACCAGGCCACCGAAGGCCTGGTCGAGGCCGAAGGCGCTCTTGACGATGGTCGCGAGCATGGCCGGCACGTGGTCGAATTGCAGCACGATCACGTACAGCGTCACCGCGATGTAGACCAGGGTCTTGACCGGCACCAGCAGGTCGGCGATCGAGGCGATACGCTTGATCCCGCCGATGAACACCAGGCCCAGCAGCACGGCCAGGGCCAGGCCGGTGTAGGTGGTGTCGAGGCCAAATGCATTGTTCAGCGAGTGGGTTACAGCGTGGGCTTGCAGGCCGTTGAAGGCGAAGCCGAAAGTCACCAGCAGCAGGAACGCCATCACCATGCCCAACCAGCGTTTGTGCAGGCCGTGCTGGATGTAATACGCCGGGCCACCACGGTAGGTGCCTTCAGCGTCGGTGCGTTTGTAGAGCTGGCCGAGGGAGCACTCGATAAAGCTCGAAGACATGCCCACCAGTGCGGTGACCCACATCCAGAATACGGCGCCCGGGCCACCCAGGGTCACGGCAATGCCGACGCCTGCGATGTTGCCGGCACCCACGCGCCCGGCGAGGCTGAGCATCAGCGCCTGGAACGAGCTGAGCTGGCCGGCGCTGCTTTTCAGGCTGTCGCGAAACACCGAAAACATGTGGAAAAAGTGACGCAACTGAACGAAACGCGAGCGGATCGTGAAGTAACCACCGAGCCCGACAATGAGCACGATCAATACTTTCCCTGAGAGGAAGTCGTTGATGACTTCTAGCATGGAGTGTTCCTCGCTGATTTTTCTAATGGCAAACGCAGGACGGTCCGACGCATCGCTCGGCACCAGGCAGTGCACGACGCTTCGCCCCAATCCTTTTGCGGGTGTTGTTATTCATGCGGTTTCGCGCTTCCAGGGTCTCGTTACCGACGACCGCTGACGCGAAGAGGGGCGGCACTATACCTAGGAGTGTGTGATCCGTCTGCACGAGGCGATTAAAGGTTTCAGCCACGGCGTTACGGGCAAGGCGGTTTTGTGGGGCGATCTTGGCGTTTTTATTGGCATCATTTCGCAACCTTGAGGCAAAAAAAAGGGCCTGAAGAACGAGCCTTCAGGCCCTCAAAAGGTGAGAGGTGTCTAGTCCCTCAACCTGGTGAGCGGTGCAACAAACGCTTAGGCCTTCAACGGGACCAAACGTGGAGCGATCATGTTTTCGGGGCGCAGGATGTCGTCGAGCATGGCGTCGTCGAGCAAGCCTTCTTCGCGCACCAGTTCCAGCACGCCGCGGCCGCTTTCAAGAGCGATACGGGCGATGCGGGTGGCGTTTTCATAGCCGATGTACGGGTTCAGCGCGGTGACCAGGCCGATGGAGTGCTCCACCAGTTCGCGGCAGCGGGCTTCGTTGGCGGTGATGCCGACGATGCAGTGCTCG
This sequence comes from Pseudomonas yamanorum, assembly GCF_900105735.1. Classification (NCBI taxonomy): domain Bacteria; kingdom Pseudomonadati; phylum Pseudomonadota; class Gammaproteobacteria; order Pseudomonadales; family Pseudomonadaceae; genus Pseudomonas; species Pseudomonas yamanorum. The sequence continues at coordinate 3,554,504 of NZ_LT629793.1, forward strand.
CGCAGCATGTCCATGGCGCGTTGCAGCAGGCGAATCGAGTCGAAGATCTTGTAGGCGATCAGCGGCTCCATCACGTTCAGTTGCAGCTGGCCGCCTTCGGCCGCGATGGTCAGTGCCAAGTCGTTACCGATGATCTGGAACGCTACCTGGTTCACGGCTTCCGGGATGACCGGGTTGACCTTGCCGGGCATGATCGAGCTGCCTGGCTGGCGCGCCGGCAGGTTGATTTCGTTGATGCCGGTACGTGGGCCGCTGGACAGCAGGCGCAAGTCGTTGCAGATCTTCGACAGCTTCACCGCGGTACGCTTGAGCATGCCGGAGAACAGCACGAAGGCGCCCATGTCGGAGGTGGCTTCGATCAGGTCGGCAGCCGGTACCAGCGGCTGGCCGCTGATGGTCGCCAGGCGCTGGACGGCCAGGGCCTGGTAACGCGGGTCGGCGTTGATGCCGGTGCCGATGGCGGTGCCGCCCAGGTTCACTTCAGTCAGCAGCTCAGGCGCCAGGGTCTTCAGGCGAGCCAGGTCTTCACCGAGGGTGGTGGCGAAGGCGCGGAATTCCTGGCCGAGGGTCATCGGCACGGCGTCTTGCAGCTGGGTACGGCCCATCTTCAGGACGTGGCTGAACTCTTCACCCTTGGCGGCGAATGCCTGGATCAGGCTGTCGAGGCTGGCCAACAGTGCGTCGTGGCCCAGCAGCAGACCCAGGCGGATCGCGGTCGGGTAGGCGTCGTTGGTGGACTGCGCCATGTTCACGTCGTTGTTCGGGTGCAGGTATTGGTATTCGCCCTTGCTGTGGCCCATGGCCTCCAGCGCGATGTTGGCGATGACTTCGTTGGCATTCATGTTGGTTGAAGTGCCAGCGCCGCCTTGAATCATGTCCACCACGAACTCTTCGTGGAAATCGCCGCGGATCAGACGGGCACAGGCTTCGCTGATGGCAGCGTGCTTGGCTTCGCTGAGCTGGCCCAACTCGCGGTTGGCGTCAGCAGCTGCCTGCTTGACCATTGCCAAGCCGACCACCAATTTCGGGTAATGCGAAATCGGAACGCCCGAGAGGCGGAAGTTATTCACCGCTCGCAGGGTCTGGATGCCGTAATACGCTTGAGCGGGTACTTCGAGTACGCCAAGTAGGTCTTTTTCTGTGCGGAAAGATGCAGCGGAGGACATGACGGAAATCATCTCGATATGGACCCGGGCTAGGCCGGAACGCTGTGAATGCTAGGCTTGCAGGAGATTTTGGGCCAATGCTGTTAAACACTGGCCTATGCATAAACGGCATAATGTCGGTGTGACCCCGTTACCATGACGGACGTGTGTGCCAAAATGGTGCGTGCCCCGGGAGGATGTGATGAACCTTGAAAGCAAATGGCTGGAAGACTTTAGCGCCCTGGCTGCCACCCGCAGCTTCTCCCAGGCGGCTGAGCGGCGCTTCGTCACCCAGCCGGCGTTCAGTCGGCGCATCCGTAGCCTGGAGGCCGCGCTGGGACTGACCTTGGTCAATCGCTCACGCACGCCTGTCGAACTGACGGCGGCGGGGCAGCTGTTCCTGGTCACCGCGCGCACCGTGGTCGAGCAGCTCGGTGAAGTGCTGCGGCACTTGCATCACCTGGAAGGCGGGCAGGGTGAAGTCATGCAAGTCGCGGCGGCGCACTCCCTGGCGCTGGGCTTCTTCCCGCGCTGGATCGCGCAATTGCGCAACGAAGGGCTGAACATCGCCACGCGGTTGGTCGCCACCAACGTGGGCGACGCCGTGCATGCCTTGCGGGAAGGCGGCTGCGATTTGATGCTGGCGTTCTACGACCCGGATGCGGCCATGCAGATGGACCCGGAAATCTTCCCGTCGCTGCACCTGGGCAACACCGAGATGCTGCCGGTGTGCGCCGCGGATGCCGATGGCAAGCCGCTGTTCGACCTGGAAGGCGAGGGCAGTGTGCCGCTTTTGGCCTACAGCGCCGGCGCCTTCCTGGGGCGTTCGGTTAACCTGCTGCTGCGCCAGCGGGCGCTGCGCTTCACCACGATTTACGAAACCGCCATGGCCGACAGCCTGAAAAGCATGGCCCTTGAAGGCTTGGGCATCGCCTGGGTGCCGCAGTTGAGCGTGCGCGCCGAGCTGGCCCGGGGCGAACTGGTGGTGTGCGGCGGCCCGCAATGGCATGTGCCGCTGGAGATCCGGCTGTATCGCTGCGCGTTGGTGCGCAAGGCGAATGTGCGGTTGTTGTGGCGCAAGCTGGAAGGTGGTGCGGCGCAGTCCCCGGCGGCTGAGCGCGGTTAAATGTGGGAGCTGGCTTGCCTGCGATAGCGGTGTATCAGCTGACATTTCAGGCACTGACCCTCCGCCATCGCAGGCAAGCCAGCTCCCGCAGTATTTTGTGGTGTTTTCGCTGACCTGGAAGTCAATAAAACCGCCTGTTTGAGGTGTAAGACAGATGGTCATGCCAGGGGCTGTTTATCTGCGTTATTACGGTATACTGCGCGGCCTTCGGCCGGTCCAACCGGCCTTAATTCGTACAACAAGCCACGCTGGATTTCCCGCGTGGCTTGTTGTTTTTTGACGCGCCTGCGGGCGCCCAGAGAGAAGAGGCACGACGATGAGTGCATTGGTTGGCGTGATCATGGGCTCCAAGTCCGATTGGTCCACCCTTAGCCACACCGCCGATATGCTGGAAAAACTCGGCATTCCCTACGAAGTGAAGGTGGTTTCCGCCCACCGCACTCCGGATTTGCTGTTCCAGTATGCCGATGAAGCAGAATCCCGTGGCATCGAGGTGATTATCGCCGGTGCCGGCGGTGCAGCTCACCTGCCAGGCATGTGTGCGGCCAAGACTCACCTGCCAGTACTGGGCGTTCCGGTGCAGTCGTCGATGCTCTCGGGCGTGGATTCGCTGTTGTCCATCGTGCAGATGCCCGCCGGTATTCCGGTGGCCACCCTGGCGATCGGCAAGGCCGGTGCGATCAACGCAGCCTTGCTGTCCGCCAGCATCCTCGGCGCCAAGCACCCGCAGTTCCACGCGGTGCTGAAAAAATTCCGTGCTGAACAAACAGACAGCGTCCTGGACAATCCAGACCCACGCATTGCCTGAGGTTGTTGACGATGAAAATCGGTGTAATCGGTGGCGGCCAACTGGGCCGTATGCTGGCCCTGGCGGGTACGCCGCTGGGGATGAACTTCGCTTTCCTGGACCCGGCGCCGGACGCCTGTGCGGCTGCGTTGGGTGAACATCTGCGGGCTGATTACAGCGACCCGGATCACCTGCGCCAACTGGCGGATGAAGTCGACCTGGTGACCTTCGAGTTCGAAAGTGTCCCGGCTGAAACCGTGGCCTTCCTGTCGCAGTTCGTGCCGGTGTATCCGAGCGCCGAAGCCTTGCGCATCGCTCGTGACCGCTGGTTCGAGAAGAGCATGTTCAAGGATCTGGGCATCCCGACGCCGGCCTTCGCCGACATCCAGTCCCAGGCCGACCTGGACGCTGCAGTCGCCTCCATCGGCTTGCCGGCTGTGCTGAAGACCCGCACCCTGGGTTATGACGGTAAGGGCCAGAAAGTCCTGCGCACCGCCGCCGATGTGGTCGGTACCTTCGCCGAATTGGGCAGCGTCGCCTGCCTGCTGGAAGGCTTCGTGCCGTTCACCGGTGAAGTCTCGCTGATTGCCGTGCGCGCACGGGATGGTGAAACCCGCTTCTATCCGCTGGTACACAACACCCACGACAGCGGCATCCTCAAGCTGTCCGTGGCCAGCACCGACCACCCGCTGCAAGCCCTGGCCGAAGATTATTCGAGCCGTGTGCTCAAGCAACTGGATTACGTCGGCGTGATGGCGTTCGAGTTCTTTGAAGTCGACGGTGGCCTCAAGGCCAACGAAATCGCCCCGCGCGTGCACAACTCCGGGCACTGGACCACCGAAGGCGCCGAGTGCAGCCAGTTCGAAAACCACCTGCGGGCGGTGGCGGGCTTGCCGTTAGGCTCGACGGCCAAGGTCGGTGAGAGCGCCATGCTCAACTTCATCGGCGTGGTGCCGCCGGTTGATCGCGTGATCGCGATTGATGACTGCCATCTGCATCACTACGGCAAGGCGTTCAAGGCCGGGCGCAAGGTCGGCCACGCCAACCTGCGCTGCAAGGACCGCGCGACGCTGCAGGCGCAGATACTCAAGGTCGAAGCGCTGATCGCCGAGCAATAACCCAAGGCCGGGCGGGAACCATTGGTACCCGCCACCCTCTGATTGCAGGAAGCCAAAGTCTGACTAGGCTTTGACTTAGCTCACTTCAATCAGAGGGAAATGCCATGGGTATCATTGGAACCATCTTTATCGGTTTGATCGTCGGCCTGCTGGCGCGTTTCCTGAAACCAGGCGACGACAGCATGGGCTGGATCATGACCATCCTGCTGGGTATCGCCGGTTCGCTGGTTGCGACCTATGGTGGCCAGGCACTGGGCATCTATCAGGCGGGCCAAGGCGCAGGCTTCATTGGTGCGCTGGTGGGTGCCGTGGTGTTGCTGGTGATCTACGGTTTGCTGAAAAAGAAGTAATTTAGCGACCAAGCCCTCTGCGCTGCGCAGGCGCAGAGGGCTAGAATGCCGGCACTGTAATCCTTGCCGAGCCTCTCCATGCGCCGTCTTCTTTTGACTCTCCTATTGCTGGGCTCTGGCCTGGTGCACGCTGGCGAACTGCCGGAAACCGACTGGCTGGAACTGATGCCCAAGTCGGACCAGAAAGCCCTCGAAGAAATGCCGGAAATCGATCACAACTCCCCGGAAGCCCAAGGCACCTTCACCGCAAAGGGTGGCCTGAAGCAAAGCAAGGGGTTGCCGGCGGTGATGTATTCCACCAAGACCGTGGCTGCCATGAACGGCAAGAACATCCGCATCGGCGGCTACCCCGTGCCGCTTGAAACCGACGCGAAGGGCCGCAGTACGCTGTTCTTCCTGGTGCCTTACCCGGGCGCCTGCATCCACGTGCCGCCACCGCCGCCCAACCAGTTGGTGCTGGTGCGTTATCCCAAGGGTTTGAAGCTGGATGACATCTACACGCCGCTGTGGGTGACGGGCACGCTGAAGGTGGAGAAGGTCAACAATGACCTGGCCGATGCGGCGTATGCGCTGGATGCGGGGAAAGTGCGGGCGGTCAAAGAGTCGGATCTCTGATCTGACGCAGAACCTAATGTGGGAGCGGGCTTGCTCGCGAAAGTGGTGTGTCAGTCAGCACATGTATTGACTGACACGGCGCATTCGCGAGCAAGCCCGCTCCCACATTTTTGATTGGGTTTACAGGGCAATACCGGCGATGCTCACGCCCAGGGTATGGCTCTCACCCGGCGCCAGTGTCACTGCATCATCCAGCACGTTCGCGGTCTCGATGCACAGCATCCCCTGCCAGCCGTCGTCGGCCATGTCGCTGAAAGCCTTGGCGCGTTCGGTCCACGGGTTCCAGATCACCGTCGAGCGCGAGCCTGTGCTGGTGAGTTGGACGCGGCGCTGCCAGTCTTTATCGATAATGTTCAGTTGAGCCGGCGTGTCGAGGTAGATGCGGTCGGTCTCGGCGGTGAAGTGCAGCAGCCCGGATTGCTGCTTGTGGGTCCAACCGTCGGCGGTGTCGATATAGGTTCGCCCGTCCAGGCCGTCGACCTGCACGTTGCGTACATCGCTGACGGCAAAGTAGCTGTGCAGTGCCTGGCTGAGGCTGACGGTCTCGGTACCACGGTTATGGCTGGTCAGGCGGATGTGCAGTTGATCATCCAGCAGGATGCTCATCTTCAGGTCAACTAGATGCGGCCAGCCCGGGAAGCCGCCTTCAGGCACCGGCAGTTCCAGTTCAACCCGCAACGCCGTGCCTTCAGCTTCCACGCCAGCCAGCATCCAGTCCGCGGTCCGTACGAAACCATGCGCCCCAGCCGGCTCGTCACCCTGGTACATCGCCTTGACGCTTTGCGGGTTGCGGTCGAACACGCCAAACCATGGCCAGCACACCGGCACGCCGGTACGAATGCCTTTGCCTTTCTTGTACACCACCTGATCGTTGGGCCAGATGATTGGCTTCTCGCCAGCGCGCTGGTAGCTGACGATATGCGCGCCTTGCTGGGCCACCACCAATTCGGCGCCGTTATGGCGGATGCGCCACGCGTTCAGCTCATCCAGTTTTACGGTTTCAACGTTGGGCGTAGACATAGGCGCGCGCTCTCAATGGCAGACAATGGGGCAATGGACCGTCAAAACGTCGCGATGTTTAACGCGCCCGTGACGGAACCGACCGGGTGCGACCGCTGCCATCAATGGCAACAAACACAAACACCGCCTCGGTGACTTTGCGCCATTCGCTGGACAGCGGGTCGTCGCTCCACACTTCGACCATCATCTGGATCGAGCTGCGGCCGATTTCCAGGGCCTGGGTATAGAAGGACAACTGCGCGCCGACGGCCACTGGCACCAGGAATGCCATGCGATCAATCGCCACGGTCGCGACGCGGCCACCGGCAACCTTGCTCGCCATGGCCGTGCCGGCCAAGTCCATCTGCGCGACCAGCCAGCCGCCGAAGATGTCGCCGAAACCGTTGGTTTCACGCGGGAGTGCGGTAATTTGCAGGGCGAGATCGCCTTGCGGGATAGGATCTTCTTGTTCGAGTTCGATCATGCCGGTGCCTCTGACCCGTGACGCTTTATGGGTATTTCAAGTGGATAGCCGTCTCTGGAAAAACGTTTCAGCACCAACATACACCGCTCGATGCGTTTCTCGTAAGGCGTACTAAAGGGAAACTCTGCCAAATCGGCTGGAGGGACACCAACGGCGTTTTGGCACAGCAGCCCCTCAAGGATGCGGGTCTGGCGCTTGCAATGGGCGAGTATATCGAGCCGTCGGCGCCACGACGACCTCCCGGCGCTCATTTGGTCGGTAAATAGAGGCTGTATCGCGGCTTTTTCCGGCAACTGTGCTCCTGCTCATGCTAATTGCGCTTCTGCTACGGGAATATTTCGCTTATCTGAACTGTTAACGGCCCAACGCTGTGCTTTTTCAAGCGATTTGCTATCTTGCCAAGCCTGCCGCAAGTCCCGGGCTTGCCGTCCTGACTACTATAAGAGAAGCCTTGCCATGTCCTCCGTGCCCGCAAGCAGTGCGCAACCCTCGCGCCCGCTGACCCGCAACGACTACAAAACCCTGTCGCTGTCTGCCTTGGGCGGGGCGCTGGAATTCTACGACTTCATCATTTTCGTGTTTTTCGCCACAGTGGTCGGGAAACTGTTTTTCCCTGCCGAGATGCCCGAATGGCTGCGCATGATGCAGACCTTCGGCATCTTCGCCGCCGGCTACCTGGCGCGCCCGCTGGGCGGGATCATCATGGCGCACTTCGGCGACCTGCTGGGGCGCAAGAAGATGTTCACCCTGAGCATCTTCATGATGGCCGTGCCGACCCTGATCATGGGCCTGCTGCCGACCTACGCGCAGATCGGCCTGTGGGCGCCGATCCTGTTGCTGCTGATGCGCGTGATCCAGGGCGCGGCGATTGGCGGTGAAGTGCCAGGCGCGTGGGTGTTTGTTTCCGAACATGTGCCACCCCGTCACATCGGTTATGCCTGTGGCACCCTGACCAGCGGCCTGACGGCGGGCATTCTGTTGGGTTCGCTGGTGGCCACTGCCATCAACACCCTTTATAGCCCGGAGCAGGTGTCGGATTACGCCTGGCGGATTCCGTTCCTGCTGGGTGGTGTGTTCGGCCTGTTGTCGGTGTACCTGCGTCGCTGGCTGCACGAAACGCCGATCTTCGCCGAGATGCAGCAGCGCAAGACCCTGGCGGCCGAGCTGCCATTGCGCGCCGTGTTGCGTGACCACCGTGGGGCCATCGTGTTGTCGATGCTGCTGACCTGGTTACTCTCGGCCGGTGTGGTCGTCGTTATCCTGATGACGCCGACCGTGCTGCAAACGGTCTACCACTTCAGCCCTACGGTGGCGCTGCAGGCCAATAGCCTGGCCATCGTCACCCTGAGCCTGGGGTGTATTGCCTCCGGGGCCCTGGCCGATCGATTCAGTGCCGGGCGTGTGCTGATCATCGGTTGCGCGCTGTTGCTGGCAACTTCCTGGACGCTCTATCACAGCCTGATGGCGCACCCGGATTGGCTGTTCCCGTTGTACGCCTTGACCGGCCTGTTTGTAGGCACCATCGGTGTGGTGCCCTATGTCATGGTGAAAGCGTTCCCGCCAGTGGTGCGTTTCAGTGGTTTGTCGTTTTCCTACAACGTCGCCTATGCCGTATTCGGTGGCCTGACACCCTTGGCGGTGTCGCTGCTGATGAAGGAAAGCCCGATGGGCCCCGCTTACTACGTGGCTGTCCTGTGCGTGATGGGGATGGCCGTGGGTGGGTACCTGTGGAAGCGTGGGCGCTGACACGTTTTTTGAAAACTGACGGATAACCTTGTGGCGAGGGAGCTTGCTCCCGTTGAACTGCGCGGCAGTTCCATTTTGGGGGCCGCTACTCGACCCAACGGGAGCTAGCTCCCTCGCCACAGATTTTGCCTTACAACGATTACAGATTGTTTCCACGAAATCGCTCCAGCCTCCTCGCAAGCCCCGGATTTATTGACGTTTCTCCTTCCTGTCAGCTTCTTCATAAATGCTGGCCTTTCATCTAATTGTCATATTCCAGACATAGAGTGTTCACACGGCCTACCGATACTTGGCCCCGATCCAACTATCCCTATCTGCTAGGAGCAAGGCATGAAACTGAAACGTTTGATGGCGGCAATGACTTTTGTCGCTGCTGGCGTTGCGACCGCTAACGCGGTAGCCGCTGGTGTTGACCCGGCAATTCCGGCTTACGTGAAGACCACTGGTGTGTCGGGCAACCTGTCCAGCGTTGGTTCCGATACCCTGGCAAACCTGATGACCCTGTGGGCTGAGGGTTACAAAAAGGAATACCCGAACGTCAACATCCAGATTCAGGCCGCCGGCTCCGCCACTGCACCTCCTGCGCTGACTGAAGGCACCTCCAACCTGGGCCCGATGAGCCGCAAGATGAAGGACACCGAACTGGCTGCCTTCGAGCAGAAGTACGGCTACAAGCCAACCGCTATCCCGGTTGCCGTGGATGCCCTGGCCGTGTTCGTGCACAAGGACAACCCGATCCAGCACCTGACCATGGAACAAGTCGACGCGATCTTCTCCTCGACTCGTCTGTGCGGCGCCAAAGCTGACGTCAAGACCTGGGGCGACCTGGGCGTGACCGGCGACCTGGCCAACAAGCCAGTGCAACTGTTCGGTCGTAACTCGGTATCCGGCACCTACGGCTACTTCAAGGAAGAAGCCCTGTGCAAGGGCGACTACAAACCTAACGTGAACGAACAACCTGGTTCGGCGTCGGTTGTGCAGTCCATCAGCTCCTCGCTGAACGGTATCGGTTACTCGGGCATCGGTTACAAAACCGCCAGCGTGAAGACCGTGGCCCTGGCCAAGAAAGGCAGCACTGACTTCATCGAAGACAGCGAAGAAAACGCCCTGAACGGCAAATACCCGCTGTCGCGCTTCCTCTACGTCTACGTCAACAAAGCCCCGAACAAGCCTCTGGCCCCGCTGGAAGCCGAGTTCGTGAAGCTGGTTCTGTCCAAACAGGGCCAGGAAGTTGTAGTGAAAGACGGCTACATCCCGCTGCCAGCCAAAGTTGCCGCCAAGGCACTGGCTGACCTGGGCCTGAAAGAAGGTGGCAAATAAGCCTCCGGTAAACCTGCCTTGAACCGGGGCTTACCCACGGTTCAAGGCCTGGGCGGGGTCTGTAAGACCTGGACCTCGCCTCCCATTTTTTAATCCGCTGCCAGCCCTGCTACGCGGCGGATTTCTTGCGTCACTGCATTGTCATCTTTCTGTCATACAGGATCGCTAGGGTGTGCGCATGAATGATCTGGCCAATTCCACCATGACGACGACTTCTCCCCCCAAGCGCATTGATTTCAATACGCCTGAACTGCAACGCAAGCGCCGCATGCGCGCGCTCAAGGATCGCCTGACCCGCTGGTATGTGCTGATTGGCGGCCTCGCCGTCCTGGGCGCGATCACCTTGATCTTCTTCTTCCTCGCCTATGTGGTCGCTCCGCTGTTTCACGGCGCCAACCTGACCAAGGAAGACGCCCTGGCGCCTGCCTGGCTGCAGGACGCCGGCAAACCGCTGATGATCTCCATGGAAGAACAGAACCAGGTCGCCATGCGGGTTTCCGACAAAGGCCAGGCGCTGTTCTTCAACGTTGACACGGGGGCTGAACTCAAGCGCGTTGACCTGCCGTTGCCGGCGGGTGTGACAGTCGCCTCTATTGGTGAAGATCAGCCCGGCAGCCCGCTGGTGATCCTCGGCCTGTCCAACGGCCAGTCCCTGGTGTTCCGCCACACTTATAAAGTGTCGTACCCGGACGGCAAGAAGACCATCTCCCCAGCCGTCGAATACCCTTACGGCGAAACGCCGATCGTCCTCGACGAACAAGGCCGCTCCCTTGAGCACGTCGCCTTGAACGCGACCGACTCGACGCTGGTGGTGGCCGGTTCCAGTGGTGCCCATCTGAACGTGCTGTCCATCAGCCGTGAAGAAAACATGATGACCGAGGAAGTCACCACCGAGCAGAAGCGCATTGAACTGCCGCAAATGACCGAGCCGGTGAAAGCCATCTTCGTTGATCCACGCCAGCAGTGGCTGTACGTGATCAACGGCCGCGCCCAGGCCGACGTTTTCAGCCTGCGGGACAAGAGCCTCAACGGTCGCTACAAATTGTTGGACGACGGCGTGGCGCAAGTCACGGCCAGCACCCAATTGGTGGGCGGCATCTCGCTGATCATCGGTAACTCCAGCGGTGGCCTGGCGCAGTGGTTCATGGCCCGCGACCCGGACGGCGAACAACGCCTGAAGCAGATCCGTACCTTCCAGATGGGCACTGCGCCTATCGTTGAAATCACCGCTGAAGAACGTCGCAAAGGCTTCACCGCCCTCGACGCTTCCGGCAAGTTCGGCGTGTTCCACAGCACCGCCCACCGCACGTTGCTGGTGGACCAAGTGGTCGATAGCACCGGTATCTTCGGCATGTCGCCACGGGCCAACCGGGTGATCGTCGAAGCCGGTGGCAAGCTGCAACCGCTGCTCCTGGACAACCCGCACCCGGAAGTTTCCTGGAGCGCGCTGTGGAGCAAGGTCTGGTACGAAAACTACGACGAGCCTAAATACGTCTGGCAATCGACCGCCGCCAACACCGACTTCGAACCCAAGATGAGCCTGGCGCCCCTGACCTTCGGTACCCTGAAGGCCGCGTTCTACGCCATGCTGCTGGCGGCGCCACTGGCCGTCGCCGCTGCGATCTACACCGCCTACTTCATGGCTCCGAGCCTGCGCCGCAAGGTCAAGCCGGTGATCGAGTTGATGGAAGCGATGCCGACGGTGATCCTCGGCTTCTTCGCCGGCCTGTTCCTGGCGCCGTATGTCGAAGGGCATTTGCCGGGGATTTTCAGCCTGCTGATGCTGCTGCCGATTGGCATCCTGGTGGCCGGCTTCATCTTCAGCCGCCTGCCTGAGTCGATCCGCCTGCGGGTCCCGGATGGCTGGGAAAGCGCAATCCTGATCCCGGTGATCCTGTTTGTGGGCTGGCTCTCGCTGTACATGAGCCCGTACCTGGAAACCTGGTTCTTTGGCGGTGACATGCGCATGTGGATCTCCCACGACCTGGGCATCACCTACGACCAGCGCAACGCTCTGGTAGTCGGCCTGGCCATGGGTTTTGCGGTCATCCCGAACATCTACTCCATTGCCGAAGACGCCGTATTCAGCGTGCCGCGCGGCCTGACACTGGGCTCCCTGGCCCTGGGCGCCACGCCATGGCAGACCATGACCCGCGTGGTGATCCTGACCGCCAGCCCGGGCATCTTCTCGGCGCTGATGATCGGCATGGGCCGCGCGGTCGGTGAAACCATGATCGTGCTGATGGCCACTGGTAACACGCCGGTGATGGAGATGAATCTGTTTGAAGGCCTGCGCACCCTGGCGGCCAACGTCGCGGTGGAAATGCCCGAATCGGAAGTGGGCGGCAGCCACTACCGCGTGCTGTTCCTCTCGGCGCTGGTGCTGCTGCTGTTCACCTTCATCATGAACACCCTCGCCGAGCTGATTCGTCAGCGTCTGCGCAAGAAATACTCGTCGCTTTAAGAAAGGTAGAAGTCTGTGAAACAGAACTCCCTGAATGGATGGTTCAAGAGCGGCGCCCCGGGCGTCTGGATCAGCGGTGGCGCGGTGTCCATCGCGGTCATCATGACCATTGGTTTGCTGGCCGTGATTGCAGTGCGTGGCCTGGGCCACTTCTGGCCGGCCGACCTGATCCAGGCCAGCTACAACGTGCCGGGCCAGGAAAATCACATCGTTGTCGGCGAAGTGGTGCAGAAAGAGGAAGTGCCTCGCGAGCGCCTGAAAAGCGCTGGCCTGCCGGTGCCAGACCAAGGCCCGGAGTTCATGACTCGCGAGCTGATCAAGGTCGGCAACCGTGACCTGAACGGCAACGACTTCACCTGGATCGTCGGCGAGTGGCTGACCAACCAGACCAAGCCGGTCGAACTGATGGCCATCGAGCGTCGTGAGTGGGGCAACTTCTACGGCACCCTGGTCAACGTCAAGCAGGACGGCAAGGTCATCGCTGAAGGCGAAGCGGCCTGGCCGGAACTGCAAGCCCGTGTGGACCGCGTCAACAAGCTCGCGGCCCAGCTCAAGACCCTTGAGAAGTCCGACATCGGCGCCATCAACGCTGGCCTCGAACGCATCCGCCTGCACGGTCGCAAGCTGGAGCTGGAAGGCAAGCTGGACGCCACCGCCCAGGCCGACATGGACAGCGGCCGCGCCGAACTGAACAACCGCTACAAAGACATCGAAGCCCGCCTGGCGGACCTGCACACCCAGTTCAACCGCGACAGCCTCACCGCCCGCGATGCCAACGGCAAAGAAATCGAAATCGGCATCGGCAAGGTGGTGCATGCCTACCAGCCGAACGCCATGGGTTACATGACCAAGGTCGGCTTCTACTTCAGCAAGGTCTGGGAATTCCTCAGCGACGACCCGCGGGAAGCGAACACCGAAGGCGGGATTTTCCCGGCGATCTTCGGCACCGTGATGATGACCCTGATCATGGCGATGATCGTGACCCCGTTCGGCGTGCTGGCGGCGGTGTACCTGCGTGAATACGCCAAGCAGAACACCCTGACGCGGATCATCCGTATCGCTGTGAACAACCTGGCCGGTGTACCCGCCATCGTTTACGGCGTATTCGGCCTCGGCTTCTTTGTGTACGTACTGGGCGGCTCGGTCGACCGGTTGTTCTTCGCCGAAGCCTTGCCGGCACCGACCTTCGGTACGCCTGGCCTGCTCTGGGCGTCCCTGACCCTGGCGCTGCTGGCGGTACCCGTGGTGATCGTGGCCACCGAAGAAGGCCTGGCGCGGATCCCTCGCACCGTACGTGAAGGTTCTTTGGCACTGGGGGCGACCAAGGCGGAAACGCTGTGGAAGATCGTGCTGCCGATGGCCAGCCCGGCGATGATGACCGGCATGATCCTCGCCGTGGCCCGCGCCGCCGGTGAAGTGGCGCCGCTGATGCTGGTGGGTGTGGTGAAACTGGCGCCGTCGCTGCCGGTGGACGGCAACTACCCGTACCTGCACCTGGACCAGAAGATCATGCACTTGGGCTTCCATATCTATGACGTCGGCTTCCAGAGCCCCAACGTCGAGGCCGCGCGGCCGCTGGTGTACGCCACCGCGCTGCTGCTGGTGCTGGTGATCGCCACGCTCAACCTGTCGGCAGTGTGGATTCGTAACCACCTGCGCGAAAAATACAAAGCGTTGGACAGTTAAGCGGGCACCTGTGGGAGCTGGCTTGCCTGCGATGCAGGCGACTAGGTTGAACAGGTACACCGCGGTGATGCCATCGCAGGCAAGCCAGCTCCCACAGGGTTAGCGGTAGACACAGATTTTGAGTAAGCCGCCCCGGCGGTTCAACGAAACGAATTGGTAGCACAGGGAGCATCCCATGCAACATGAAACCCATTCCCACGGCATCAACATGTCAGCCCTGGGTCGCGACAAGCAGAGCCTGAGCCTGGCCCAGGAAACCGTGGCCATCGAAGTCCCTGGCCTGAGCCTTTACTACGGTGACAAGCAGGCGCTGTATGACGTCAGCATGAACATCCCGAAGCAGCGCGTGACCGCCTTCATCGGTCCGTCCGGTTGCGGCAAATCGACCCTGCTGCGCACCTTCAACCGGATGAACGATCTGGTGGACGGCTGCCGCGTCGAGGGCGCGATCAACCTCTACGGCACCAACATCTACCGCAAGGGCGAAGACGTGGCCGAACTGCGCCGCCGGGTGGGCATGGTGTTCCAGAAGCCCAACCCGTTCCCCAAGACCATCTATGAAAACGTGGTCTACGGCCTGCGTATCCAGGGCATCAACAAGAAGCGCATCCTCGACGAAGCCGTTGAGTGGGCATTGAAAGGCGCGGCACTGTGGGACGAGGTCAAGGACCGCCTGCACGAGTCGGCCCTCGGTTTGTCCGGCGGCCAGCAGCAACGTCTGGTGATCGCCCGTACCATCGCCGTGGAGCCGGAAGTACTGCTGCTCGACGAACCCTGCTCGGCACTCGACCCCATCTCCACGCTGAAAGTCGAAGAGCTGATCTACGAACTCAAATCCAAGTTCACCATCGTCATCGTGACCCACAACATGCAACAGGCGGCACGGGTTTCCGACTACACCGCGTTCATGTACATGGGCAAACTGGTGGAATTTGGCGACACCGATACCCTGTTCACCAACCCGGCGAAGAAGCAGACCGAAGACTACATCACCGGTCGATATGGCTAGCAGGTAGCGGGTTGCTCACTGAACTGATGCTGCGGTCGACCGCACCTTACTGGACGTTCCAAGGACGCCAACATGATTAGCAAAGAAGGCCTTACCCATCACATCTCCGCGCAGTTCAACGCCGAGCTTGAGGAAGTGCGCAGCCACCTCCTGGCCATGGGCGGTCTGGTGGAGAAGCAAGTCAACGACGCGGTTACTGCGCTGATCGAGGCCGACTCCGGCCTGGCCCAGCAAGTGCGCGAGATCGACGACCAGATCAACCAGATGGAACGCAACATCGACGAAGAATGCCTGCGCATCCTGGCCCGTCGTCAGCCGGCGGCGTCCGACCTGCGTTTGATCATCAGCATTTCCAAGTCAGTGATCGACCTGGAGCGTATCGGCGATGAAGCCACCAAGATCGCTCGCCGCGCCATCCAGTTGTGTGAGGAAGGCGAAGCGCCGCGCGGTTACGTGGAAGTGCGTCATATCGGTGACCAGGTGCGCAACATGGTTCGCGACGCCCTTGACGCGTTTGCCCGCTTCGACGCCGAGCTGGCGTTGTCGGTGGCCCAGTACGACAAGATCATCGACCGCGAATACAAGACCGCCCTGCGCGAGCTGGCGACTTACATGATGGAAGACCCGCGTTCTATCTCGCGGGTATTGAGCATCATCTGGGTGCTGCGTTCGCTGGAGCGTATCGGTGATCACGCGCGCAATATCTCGGAACTGGTGATCTACCTGGTCCGCGGTACCGACGTGCGGCACATGGGTCTCAAGCGCATGAAAGCAGAAGTTGAAGGCACAACCGATCAAATCCCTAATGTTCCGGGCGTTCCTGACGATAAGTAAGATTGCCCGAGAAATAAACGCCCGGCCTTTGGTCGGGCGTTTTCGTTTGTGGCGTTGGAATTTTTGGCAAAACGCCATCAGCGAAGCGTTATGCTTGCCGGGGTTTTTATAGGATGAAGGGTCGATGAGCAAAGTCAGTGTATTGGTGGTGGATGACGCCTCGTTTATTCGCGACCTGGTGAAGAAGTGCCTGCGTAACTACTTCCCGGGAATCAAGATCGAAGACGCGGTGAACGGCAAAAAGGCCCAGGCCATCCTGATGCGCGAAACCTTCGACATGGTGTTGTGCGACTGGGAAATGCCGGAAATGTCCGGCCTGGAACTGTTGACCTGGTGCCGTGAGCAGCCTCATCTCAAAGCCATGCCGTTTGTCATGGTGACCAGCCGTGGCGACAAGGAAAACGTGGTGCAGGCGATCCAGGCCGGGGTTTCCGGCTACGTCAGCAAGCCCTTCACCAACGAGCAGTTGCTGAACAAGGTCAAGCAGGCACTGAACAAGATCGGCCGCCTCGACGCGCTGATCGCCAGCGCGCCGACCAAGATGAACTCGGCGTTCGGCAACGACTCCCTGAGCGCCCTCACCGGCGGCAAGCCTGAAGCGCTCAAGCCGGCTCCGGTGGCCGCACCGAGCAAAGGCCTGCTCAACAACCAGCCGGTGCAGGCTGCTGTGGCAGCGTCGCCAGCCGGTGGTCGTGGCCAGGGCCAACTGCGCCTGTCCAGTGGCACCCAGCAATGTGTGATCAAAGCCCTGAGCATCAAGGAGGCGCTGCTGGTGGTGCGTCGCGGTGAAATCCTGCCTCAGGTCCTGGAAAGCGCCGTGCTCGACCTGGAGCAGGGCGAAAACGCCGAGGTGGCCCGTCTTAACGGCTACCTGCACGCTGTTGTCGCCTACGAACCCAAGCCTGACAGTGACTGGCTGCAACTGACCTTCCGGTTTATCGACCAGGATGCGCAGAAGCTCGACTACATCTCGCGGCTGATCGCCCGCGGGACAGCACAGAAGCATTTTGTGCCGGGTGCGTGATAGGCCCACATAGCACTGTCATGATCCCTTGTTAGCCTGCCATTCAGTCGTCCCTGGCAGGCCAACCCGATGCTCGTGCGCTCACTGCTGTTCTGTGGACTGTTCGCCGTCGTCATGCCGGCGATGTCCATGACCCTCTACAAATCCATCGACGCTGACGGCGCTGTGGTCTTCAGCGACCGATACACGCCCGGAGCGCAGGCGTTTGTGTATCAGGAGCGGGTGATTCCCAAGCCTGTATTCCCTCTGCAGCCCGCATCCTATCGCTATCCATTACCCTGGCGCGGCGGGCCGTTCCGTCTCACCCAAGGCCCCAACGGCACCTTCAGCCACTCCGAGCTCAAAAGCCGCTATGCGATGGACATTGCCATGCCCGAAGGCACGCCGATCATTGCGGCACGCGCAGGTGTGGTGCTGAAAACCGAGAACACCCAATCCGGGCGTGGCAGTGATCCATCGGGCAATTTCGTGCGGGTCCAGCACGATGACGGCACCCAGGGCGTGTACCTGCACCTCAAGCAAGGGTCGGTCAGCGTCAGGGAAGGGCAGCGCGTGGCGGTAGGCAGCCCGCTGGCGTTGTCGGGCAATACCGGCAACAGCAGCGGGCCGCATCTGCATTTTGTGGTGCAGCGCACGACGGCGTCGGGGCTGGTGTCGATTCCCTATGAATTCAACCAGCCGGTGCAGGCGTTGCCCAATTTTGCATTGGGCACGCGGTAAGGCTTAATCCAGCAGCAGCACCTTGGCCAACACGATCTTCGGCCCTTTCATCTTCTTGATGATGATGCGCAGGCCTTCGACTTCCAGCACTTCTTCCTCTTCCGGCACCCGCTTCAGGGTGTCGTAGATCAGTCCGGCCAGGGTTTCGGCCTCGATGTGATCCAGGTCT
Source organism: Pseudomonas yamanorum (assembly GCF_900105735.1). Taxonomy (NCBI): domain Bacteria; kingdom Pseudomonadati; phylum Pseudomonadota; class Gammaproteobacteria; order Pseudomonadales; family Pseudomonadaceae; genus Pseudomonas; species Pseudomonas yamanorum. The sequence continues at coordinate 3,572,100 of NZ_LT629793.1, forward strand.
ACGCCCAACAGGCGCTCCACCTTGAACAGCGGCGTGTCGCCACGCACCAGCAATTTGCCCGGCTGGTAAGCGAGGATGCCGCGCTCGGCCTTGCGGTGTTCGTCCTGGATGTCGCCTACCAGCACTTCCAGCACGTCTTCCATGGTCAGGTAGCCGATGACCTTGCCGTCGGCTTCTTCCACCAGGGCGAAGTGCGCGCCGCCTTTACGGAACTGCTCGAGCAGTTGCGACAGCGGCATGTGGCGCGATACGCGCTCCAGTGGGCGGGTCAGCTCGGCCAGGTTGAACGACTCGGGAATGTGGTCCAGGGCCGCCAGTTCCAGCAGCAGGTCCTTGATGTGCAGCAGGCCGACGAATTCGTTGCGCACGGCGTCGTACACCGGGTAGCGGCTGAACTTGTGGCGACGGAACAGCGCCAGGATTTCCTTGAGCGGGGCGTTGAAGTCCAGGGTTACCAGGTCTTCCCGGGAGTTGGCCCAGTCCACCACTTCCAGTTCACCCATTTCCACGGCGGAGGCCAGTACACGCATGCCTTGGTCGCTCGGGTCCTGGCCACGGCTGGAGTGCAGGATCAGTTTCAGTTCTTCACGACTGTAATGGTGCTCGTGGTGCGGGCCAGGCTCGCCTTGGCCGGCGATGCGCAGGATGGCGTTGGCACTGGCGTTGAGCAGGTAGATCGCCGGGTACATGGCCCAGTAGAACAGGTACAGCGGCACGGCGGTCCACAGCGACAGCAACTCGGGCTTGCGAATGGCCCAGGACTTGGGCGCCAGTTCACCGACCACGATGTGCAGGTAAGAGATGACGAAGAAGGCGGCAAAGAACGACACGCCCTTGATCACTTCCGGCGATTGCACGCCGATCGCGCCCAGCAACGGCTCGAGGATGTGCGCAAAGGCCGGTTCGCCGACCCAGCCCAGGCCCAGGGAGGCGAGGGTGATACCCAGCTGGCAGGCCGACAGATACGCGTCGAGCTGGCTGTGTACGGTGCGCAGGATCTGCCCGCGCCAGCCGTTCTTGTGGGCGATGGCCTCGACCCGGGTCGAGCGCAGTTTGACCATGGCAAATTCCGCCGCAACGAAAAAGCCGTTGAGCAGTACCAGGATCAGTGCAAAAAGAATCATGCCGAAGTCGGCGAAGAGTGTCGCGAGGGTGATGCCAGGGGAAGGGTCCATGATGGGGTTTTGCGGGTTCCGTCTAATCAAAAAGGGTGAGCAGGTGGGCCTGAAAGGCAGGCGCAAGTCCGCCAATGTAGCGGCTGACGGGGCGCTTGCCTAGTGGCGGCTGCCGGGTGGAGGGTCACTCGTCCTGATGAATGACCCGTGAACGTGTCATCTGTGCCGGCGGGAAATGGCAGGTAAAGGTACTGCCATGGCCCAACACACTGCTGATTTCCAGTCGCGCGCGATGGCGCAGCAACACATGCTTGACGATGGCCAGGCCGAGCCCGGTGCCGCCGGTGTTGGAGTTGCGGCTGGAGTCGACACGGTAGAAGCGCTCGGTGAGGCGCGGCAAGTGCTTGGCGTCGATGCCCATCCCGGAGTCCTGCACACTGAGGTGCGCGCCCTGGTCGTCGGCCCACCAGCGGATGCGGATGTTGCCTTTGTCCTGGGTGTATTTGACGGCGTTGAACACCAGGTTGGAAAACGCGCTGCGCAACTCGCCCTCACTGCCTTTGAGCAGGATCGACGGGTCGGCTTCGAGGGTAATTTGCTGTTCACGCTGCCCGGACAATGCCTGGGCGTCGCTCTTGATGGTCTGCAACAGGCTTTGCACCGGTACCGGGTGGTTGTCCGAGGGGTAATCGGTGGCTTCCAGCTTGGCCAGTAACAGCAGGTCGTTGAGCAGGGTTTGCATGCGCGAGCCTTGCTGCTGCATCTGTTGCAGGGCGCGGGTCCAGCGCGGGTTCACGTCTTCAACGTTATCGAGCAGAGTTTCAAGATAACCGCAGATCACCGTCAGCGGCGTGCGCAGCTCGTGGGAGACGTTGGCGACGAAATCCTTGCGCATCTGTTCCAGCTGATGGATGCGCGTGACATCACGCACCAACATCAAATGTTCGTTATTGCCGTAGCGCGTCAGGTACAGCTGGATACGCACGCGGTCGTTGGTCGGTGACGGGATTTCCAGGGCTTCTTCGTAGTTGTCCTGCTCGAAGTATTCCTTGAAGCGTGGGTGGCGCACCAGGTTGGTCACCGGCTGGCCGCTGTCCTGGGGCGTCTTGAGGCCCAGCAGAGTTTCTGCGGCGCGGTTCCACCATTCCAGGTTGCCGTCGCTGTCGAGCATGATGACGGCGTCTTTCAGCGCGGCCGTGGACTCCTGCACCCGATCGATCACCGCTTGCAGGCGCCCGCGTACGCGTTGGTCGCGGCGCTGCAGATGGTAGATGCTGTCGAACACCTCGCCCCACAGGCCGTAACCGTCGGGTGGTGCTTCATCAGGTTTGTGCTGGCGCAGCCACTCGTGAAGGCGCAGCAATTGCTTGAGGGTCCAGCCCAGGTAGACGCCCAGGCCGACGGCCAGGCTCCAGCCGTAATAGCCGCTGACCAGGCCCACCAGCAGGCAGCCAGTGATCAACAGGAGCATGTGGCGGATCAGGGTGCCATACCAGTTTTGATTCACTTGAACACGCGTCCTTTCAGCTGTCTGTGCAGTTCAGTCTGGCTCAGCCTTTGGTTGAAAATCGGTAGCCGGTGCCGCGCACGGTTTGTACCAGATTCTCGTAAGCGTCGCCCAAGGCTTTGCGCAGGCGGCGGATATGCACGTCGACGGTGCGCTCTTCCACATACACGTTGCCGCCCCAGACCTGGTCCAGCAGTTGGCCGCGGGTGTAGGCGCGCTCCTGATGGGTCATGAAGAATTGCAGCAGGCGGTATTCCGTGGGGCCCATCTCGGCGGGTTTGCCGTCGATGGTCACGCGGTGGCTGATAGGGTCCAGAATCAGGCCGTCGACTTCGATAGGCGCTTCGCCATCGGTTGGGCCGGCACGGCGCAGAACGGCTTTCAGACGGGCGACCAGTTCCCGTGGGGAAAAGGGCTTGGTGATGTAGTCATCGGCGCCGACTTCCAGGCCCTGGATCTTGTTGTCCTCTTCGCCCTTGGCGGTGAGCATGATGATCGGGATATCCCCGGTCAGCTCGTCACGCTTGAGGCGGCGGGCCAACTCGATGCCGGAGGTGCCGGGCAGCATCCAGTCCAGCAGGATCAGGTCCGGCTTGCGGTCGACGATAATGGCATGGGCCTGCTGGGAGTTCTCCGCCTCCAGGCAGTCATAGCCGGCCATTTCCAACGCAACGGCGATCATCTCGCGAATGGGCGCTTCGTCGTCAACGATCAGAATGCTCCTGCCAACCATGCTAAATCCTCTTGTCATTTAACTGTCTTGCGCCGCATTAGATAACGGAATTATTGCAGTCGTGTGACAGTAATTTAGTCGCTTGGGCAATCCTTGCCTCTCTGGACTACGCTTTGGGTCCGAATCCTGACAACCACAAAAGGAAGGTTCCCATGACTCACAGTACTTTTTCCTGGAAAGCCCTGCTGGTAACGGCCGCGTTAACGCTGCCGACACTGGCGTTTGCGGCAGACCCGGCGATGACCAAGGACGGGATGCTGGTGGACCACAAAGGCATGACCCTCTACACCTTTGCCAAGGACGCTGATGGCAAATCCATGTGCAACGACAAGTGCGCCGCCAATTGGCCGCCATTGATGGCCGAATCCACCGACAAGCCCATGGGCAAGTGGACCGTCATCACCCGTGACGACCAGAAAAGCCAGTGGGCCTACAGCGGCAAGCCGCTCTACACCTTCGTCATGGACAAGAAGGCCGGTGACATGACCGGCGAAGGCAAAATGGACGGGGCCTGGAAGGTCGCCAAGCCCTGAGTCAACCCGCTAGCGGTGAGGGGCGTGGCCCTTCACCGAAACCCATAGTCCGCCACAATCCCGACGAAAATCGCCAACCCGGCCCAGTGGTTGTGCAAAAACGCCTTGAAGCATTTGAGGCGGTCCTTGTCCCGGGTGTACCAGAACTCCCAGGCAAAACACCCGGCCGCCGCCAGCAAACCGAGGTGGAACCAGCCCCCCAGCTCAAAACGCATGCCCGCCAGCCACAGGCAAACCAGTGCCAGGCTCTGCAACGTCAGGATGATCACCCGGTCCGCATCGCCAAACAGAATGGCGGTGGATTTGACCCCGATTTTCAGGTCATCGTCACGATCGGTCATGGCGTAATAGGTGTCGTACCCCACCGTCCATAACAGGTTGGCGATGTATAACAGCCATGCCGCGGCTGGCAGGCTGCCCGTCTCGGCGGTGAACGCCATCGGCATGCCCCAGGAAAACGCCGCGCCCAATACCACCTGCGGGTAGTAGGTGTAGCGCTTCATGAACGGATAACTGGCCGCCAACGCAAGGCCGCCCAGGGACAGCCAGATCGTCATGGAATTGGTCAGCAATACCAGCAGGAAGCTGATGAACATCAGCACCGCGAAGAACACCAGCGCCTCTTTCGAGCTGATCTTGCCGCTCACCAGCGGCCGCTGTTCGGTGCGCTTCACGTGACCATCGACCTTGCGATCAGCCCAGTCATTGATGACGCAACCACCGGCCCGGGTGAGTATCACGCCGAGCACGAAGATCGCGATATTGAGCAGCGATGGCGAACCCTTGCCGGCAATCCACAGCGCCCACAGCGTGGGCCACAGCAGCAGATAGATGCCGATGGGCTTGTCCATGCGGGTCAACTGGATGAAGTCCCAGGCCCTCGGGTTCAAGCGATTCAGGGATTTGAGCAGGCGCTGGTACATCAGAAACGCTCCGGATGGTCGTGCACGGCTTGCCACAGGGTCGGCAGGAAGATTTCAGCCACCAGCACGCTCAGCGGCCCGCGATCAAAGCGCGAGCGGCGCGCCCACAGGTCATCGACCTGGTCCGCCACGGGCAGCCATTCCCGTGGGTAGCGGCACACCTCGATGGCCTGGCGAGTGAAGGCGTGGTCACAAAACAGCAACTCCCCCAACGACCGGCTGCCCAACTCGTCCATGTGCAAGCCGTCGCCCTGCAAGGCGCTGCGGGCGGCCACGCTGCGGGCAAACACCCACGGCTGGCCATGGCCACGCAAATACACCTCGCGCACCCAGCCGATGCTGGCGGCGGGCAAGTCCAGGGTGGCGCATTCGTCGTCACGCAGCGGTTGCCAGCCTTCGAACAGCGGCGTCACGCTGAAGCCATCGTTGGACAGGCGCGTCAGGCGCCGGGTCAGCGAACCTTCATCGAACAGCCAGTTGAGTGTCAGCGGCGCGGGCAGTGGGCTCAGAAGGCTCTGGGTCAGCCATCGGCAAGCATCGGAAAGGGCGTTTGAATGCGGCACGGAGGGTCATTATTGGCAGTTAATGAGGCGGCGAGCTTACCATGGTGCCCTGGACTTTTGCCGGAGCGCGCCAGGCCCATGCGTCGATCATGCTTGCATCTGCGCGTGCCGATCAGTACAAAACGCCCTGAGCCGCACGGCAAGGCTGGATCTATCGACCGTCGGCCAGTACGCCTGGACCCTGAGGAAGCGAGTAATGAAGAAGTGGCAATGTATCGTCTGTGGCCTGATCTACGACGAAAAAGACGGATGGCCGGATGACGGCATCGCCCCGGGCACCCTGTGGCAGGACGTCCCCGAAGACTGGCTGTGCCCGGACTGCGGCGTAGGCAAAATGGATTTCGAAATGATCGAAATCGGCTGATTGCTGATTTAAGACGCAATTAAAGAACCGTACTACAAGGAGAAAGGAATGAACGCACCTGTCGTGATCGTCGGCACGGGTTTGGCCGGTTACAACCTGGCTCGGGAGTTTCGCAAACTCGATAGCGAAACCCCGCTGTTGCTGATCACCGCAGATGACGGGCGCTCCTACTCCAAGCCCATGCTCTCCACCGGCTTTGGCAAGAACAAGGAAGCCGATGGCCTGAGCATGGCTGAACCGGGTGCCATGGCCGAGCAACTGAAGGCCGAAGTGCGCACCCACACCCGCATCAGCGGCATCGACCCGGGCCACAAGCGCTTGTGGATCGGTGAGGAAGCGGTGATCTACCGCGACCTGATCCTGGCCTGGGGCGCAGAAACTGTGCGGGTGCCGGTACAGGGCGACGCTGCCGACCTGATTTTCCCGATCAACGATCTTGAAGACTACGCACGCTTTCGTGCCGCTGCGGCCGGTAAGCGCCGGGTGCTGCTGCTGGGCGCCGGGCTGATCGGCTGCGAGTTCGCCAACGACCTGATCCTCGGCGGCTACGAGATCGACCTGGTGGCGCCGTGCGAGCAAGTCATGCCGACGCTGCTGCACCCGGCGGCGGCTGCGGCGGTGCAGGCCGGCCTTGAAGGCCTGGGGGCGCGTTTCCACCTGGGCCCGGTGCTCAATCGCCTGCAACGCACCGCTGACGGCCTGGAAGCCCACCTGTCTGATGGCGAAGTGATCCAGTGTGACCTGGTGGTGTCTGCCATCGGCCTGCGCCCGCGTGTCGATCTGGCCGCCGCTGCCGGCTTGCAGACCAACCGCGGGATTATGGTGGACCGCCACCTCAAGACCTCCCACGCCAACATCTACGCCCTGGGCGACTGCGCCGAGGTCGATGGCCTGAACCTGCTGTACGTGATGCCGCTGATGAGCTGCGCCCGCGCCCTGGCCCAGACCCTGGCGGGCAACGCGACGGCCGTCAGCTACGGCCCGATGCCGGTCACGGTAAAGACCCCGATCTGCCCACTGGTCGTCTCGCCCCCGCCACGGGGTACCGAAGGCGTGTGGAGCGTCGAAGGGCAGGGCGGCGACATCAAGGCCCTGTGCCGCGACGCCAGTGGCCGCCTGCTGGGTTACGCCCTAACCGGCACAGCCGTGATGGAGAAACTGGCCCTTAACAAAGAACTTCCGCCGCTACTGGCGTAAATGCTGGTCGTTCTGTCGGAATAAGCATCATTTTGACCGTAGAAAGGTCGCCGTGAGACTGGCGCAGGCCCCGATGGCATGCCATCCTCACTCCCGTCTGCCGCAGAGTAGAGCCTGCGGCGCCTTGGGCGCTGCTCCGAAAGAGAGCAGCACGGACATAACAACAAAAAACCGTCAAAGAGGCTTCACTTATGCGTAAACCAGAACTCGCAGCCGCTATTGCTGAAAAAGCAGACCTGACCAAAGAACAGGCCAACCGCGTACTCAACGCCGTACTCGAAGAAATCACCGGCGCGCTGCATCGCAAGGACAGCGTCACCCTGGTGGGCTTCGGCACCTTCCTGCAGCGCCACCGCGGCGCCCGCACCGGCAAAAACCCGCAAACCGGCGAGCCGGTGAAAATCAAGGCGAGCAACACCGTTGCGTTCAAGCCAGGCAAGTCGCTTAAAGACAGCGTCAATCCGTAAGTAAAGAAGCCTGCGCTACGCACATGCGAGTGTGAGCGCGGGATAAAAAATGGGCACGCCGACTGGGTCGGGTGCCCATTTTTATTTGTCGTCGAACAGTTCTTGCATGCTATGCGCTGCTTTATTTACACGTTCAAGTGCAACGTCGTTACCAACGCGCAAGTCCTCGGGTAACTCGAAGTGCCCCATACAGTCGTTCTCGTTCAGTGCATGGCGCAAATGAGCTATAACGCGGTAGATAATATGATCCATGCGCCAGCAGATAGAGGGTTCGACGCCGGAGAGTTGCTCAGGTGTTGCAGCTTGAATGTGGGCACCAATCCAGATTTTGGAGCCGAAGGCAAATTGGATGGACTCATAGTTGGAAGAAGTTTTTTTATAATCTGGATCGCTAAAGAGAATCTTCCAGCGCGGGATATCGGAAAAGCGCATGCTGCAGAAAATAGGTCTGAAGAGACGATGTGAAGTGTCTACTTCAGCGATAGAGCTGGGTATATGAGTATAAAACCGGGCGAACACCTCGACCAGATGGCCTAGCGCAGGTGGGATCAACTCAATATAACGGGCAATCACGAATCCCGGCGTCTCTGAAGCATCGACGGCAGGAATGTAGAAAAGATCGCCCGGTTTGGGTGACTTCAGGATCTTCATAGGGCGCTCTCCGTCATGAGCATGATTTGATTTTGCTGGGCTTGATTCCCAGCGCTTTGGCGGCGGCCCGATAGTGTTTGTAGTGGCTTTTTCCGCGTTTGTCCGTACGGTTTTTGTTAATAGGTTCGATCACGTTGTTCGGGAATTTACCCTTGGTTTTGTATTTTTCCCTATAAGCTTGTTCGTAACCTTTGGCTTGGCTGTAGGTCATCTTTCCGTCATGTCCTTCAAGCACTTCCAATCTAGCATTTCCGAGTCTTGTTGACCTTGCGTGCTGCCCTTCACGCGTCGCGGGCAGTTGTTCGGTATGGCCAATGTAGTAGGGTTTTTCTGCTCCGGGTTCGTAAAGCCCGTAAACATAGAATCCGGGCTTGTTCAGTGGGGTCGGTGCCCACCCCATCGGATCCAGCCAGGTGAGTGGGTTGTCTGCGTAGGCATAGAGATTGAGCCCACCTTGAAGGCCAATCGGGTCCGGCGTAGTAAACCGTCCCACATCCGGATCATAAAACCTGAACGTATTGAAATGCAGTCCGGTCTCCCTATCCAGGTATTGCCCCTGAAACCTTAGGTTCTGCTCCTCAATGTAATAAGGCTCGCGTACCTCTTCCAACGTATTGCCCCATACCCGATAAGTCGCCTGCCAAACGTTGTGCCCATCGGCCTCGGTCAGCTGTTCCGGCAGGCCATTCAGGTCATTGTGGTAGTAGCGAATCTTTTGCAGCGGTCCCATGCCGTCGATGCGGGCGAGCGGTTCGTAGCCGTTATCTTCGTAAACATAAAGGCTGGTCTGGCTGTGCTTGTGCTCCTGCAACAGGCGCAGGCCGTCCCACGTGAAGTGGGTTTCGCCTAGTGGGTACCCATCGCTGCCATGCTCGGTCTTTTCAATGCGACGGCCCAGGGGGTCATAGGTCATCCTGACCACGCTGCCGTTTTCATTGAGCACTTCAACCAATCGGCTTTCTGCGTCATAGGCGAAGCGCTGAACCCCTCGCTTGGCGCTACGTTTTTCGATCATCCGACCAAAGGCGTCGTAGCGGTAACGCTTGTCCTGATAGGTCAGCAGCTTGTTATGCACCACGAGCCCGGCACCCGGCTGCGGGCCATCCAGCAGGTTGGCTGCGGCGTCGTAGGCGAAGGTTTCGCGCTGGCCGTACAGGCTGTCCTGGCTGGCGATGATGCGGCCGGTGGCGTCGTAGTGCAGCAACTGACTGTGTTGCGCGGCGGGTTGCTGCTCAAGTTTGCCGATCAGGTTATCGGCGGGGTCGTACTCGAACCGCTTTTGCGCCGCCGCTGGCATTAACGATGGCTGACCTGTAAGGCGGCGTTGGCGTGAGCGTAGGCGGCCGCTGCGGTCGTATTCGCTGCGGGTACTAAGTTGGCCTTGGGTACGCAGCACTTCGCGGTGCAAGCGGTCTCGCTCGAAGTCGCTGATGGCCTGGCCGTCCAGGTTGACTTGGTGCAGATGGCCGCTGCCGTAATACAGGCGATTGAGCCAGCGACCGTCTGGTAGTTGGGTCTGGATCAGGTTGCCGAGTTCGTCGTAGTGGTGTTGCAGGTTGCCCGCCGAGCTCTGTTCTGCGAGCAACTGGCCGAGCGGATCGTAGGCGAAACCTAATGCCTGGGTGTTGCCTTGCAGGTCGGTGAAGGTGACGGCCGTGAGTTGGTCCACGGCATCGTAGCTGTACTCGGTGCGACCATCGTCTGTGGTTTTGGCCACCAATCGGCCGACCGCATCGCGCTCCATTTGATGGACGATAGGGGGCGGCGGTGCCTCGGGGACTAATGCCAGGCCACTGCCATAAGGCGCTGGAATGGCCGTCATCGCCGTGATGTTATCCAGCGTGTCGTAGTCGTAGCGTTTTGCACTGCCGTCGAGGTCCTGCTGTTCAACCAAGCGGTCGCCTGCATCCCACGCGAAGTGATAACGCTCGCCGTTCTCGTTGATCAGCGCCTGCAGTCGCCCGTAGCTGTCATATCCGAATTGCACCTGCCGACCATGAGTGTCGGTACGTTGGCGAATCTGGCCGCGGCGGTTGTGCTGGTAGAGCGTGGTATGCCCGGCCGGGTCGGTGTAACCCACCATTTGGCCGCTGGCGTTGCGTTGGTACTGTTGAGTTCGCCCATCTGGCAGGCGGGTTTCGAGCAAGCCTCCCCGGGCGTCGTAGCTGAATTGATTTCGCTCACCAAGGGCGTCGGTGATGACCTGCAAATAGCCCCGCTCGTCGTAGCTGAAACGAGTTGGGTAACCCGAGCAATCTATATGCTCGACCAGTTGCCCGAATGGGCTCCAAAGCAGCTTTTTGCTTTTACCGGTGGCGTCGGTAATTTCCACGACCTGGCCGTGGTCGTCATAGCGGTAGCGAGTGACGTAGCCCAATGGATCAGTTTCGGCGATGCAGTTGCCGCGTGGGTCGTAGCGATACTGCCAGTTGTTGTCGGCGGCGTCGGTCTCCACCAGCGGCAACGCCCAATGCTCCAGCCACAACGTTGAATCGCTGCGGCCCAGCGGGTCGGTTTCGCCGATCAGGTTACCGACCTCATCGTAGCTGTATTCATAGCGGCCACCCTGCGGGTCAGTGGCGCTGAGCAACTGGCGTTCGTCGTTCCACTCGAACAGCCAGGTTTGGTCGAGGTTGTCGCTGTATCGGATGATCTGGTGCTGCGCGTTCCAATGCCGTGTGCTGACACGCTGCAAACCGTCGGTGATGCGTGTAGTACCGGTCTTCAAGTCATAGTCAAACTGGTAGGCGTCACCTTCATCGGTCCAGTGCCGGACTACGCGCCATTCCAAACCTTCAACCAAAGCCCATTCATAAAAGCAACGCAGCCCGGTGGACAGTTCATGCTCCACCATTCGCCGACCGCTGTCGTACCCGAAACGTCGCTGTATCTGCCCAGTGGCGTCGCGGACTTCAGCCAGATTGCCAGCCACGTCGTAGTCATAGCTGACCAGCACTTCACGGCGTTGATCGGGGTAGAGGCGTTCGATTCTCGTCAAGTTTCGCTGATGGCGGACCAGTTCGACTTGTACCAAATCGAACGTATCGCGCAGTCGGACCAAACAACCGGCTTCGTCGTAGTCAACGTGGATACGGTTGTCATTGCGGTCGCCGAGTTGGCTCAGACGTAGCAACGAGGCATTGGCGGGTGCAGGTTCGAAAAGGCGATATAGGCCGTCATCGCTCTCGATCAACAACTGCCCGTTGAGATGCCGCCGTACGACAAGCCCTTCACCTGCGCTGAACACCGCGCCGCCCAAGGGAATCGAGCCCATGTCGATAGGCCGGCCCTGTTCGTCGGTATACACCAACGTTTCGCCGCCTTCGAGGTGGGGCAGGATCTCGACACAGACTTCGTAGGGCACGCTCCATCCCCTGCCGAACAGGCTGTCTGGACGCTCATCACGGCTGTTGTAGAAGCGCTGCCAGTCAATTGGCAAAATGCCGGGCAGTACAAAATCCAAATCATCGCTACCGCCCAGCACTTTCGCGCCCGTTGCAGCATGTACTGGATTAGACGAGCCCATTGCCGCGTTGGCCAGCGCGCCCATCGCACTGCTGACGGCCATCGAAGTCGCCCCACCGATCAGCATGCAAGGCAGCTTGCTAAAGAACTTGCCCTTGCCGCCCTTGAGCATCAACAGTGCTGTCACTGCCAGTCCAACGCCCGGCGTCTTGCCGCTGCGAATTTCACGCACGACCACTGAGCCGCCGCCAATGGTCACGTTGGATGAGATTAGCCCGGACGACACCACCGTTGCATCACAGGTACTGCGGTCACCGCTGCGCACAGCTGGCTGACCGTTGACCGTAACTTTTTCCGAGCCCTCGGCAAGAAACTGCGGCGGCATCGGCGGATGCTTCATGCACACCACCAAATCCAGCGGCTTGGGCACGGCGCCCGGTGCCGGCGTCGCGACGGTGGGCCGCCACATCTGCGAAAAGAAGCCTGCGGCCATGTCCAGATAACTGGCTTCCGGTTCGGGTTCCGGTTTGGTTTCTTCCAGCTCGGTGCCGGCTGGTGTGACATGGGAGCTGATCGCCCCGGCGGCGCGGGCAGCGGGGATATTATTGGTGAGAGTGTTGGTGGAACCCGTGAGAATGTTCGCCTGCACCGTGGGCGGAAACAGAGCATTGCTGAAGCTGTCGCATAGATTCGTTAAGCCTTTGTCCGCCCCGCTCTTGCTCATGGCGAGGCCGACAATCGTGCCCACTACCGCGCCCAGCAGAAAGCAGCCGAGCCCGCCGGTGGCGACGGTAATGCCGGTAGCGGCAACCACCGCGGCGGTCGCCACGGCAGTGATCGCGATATTGGCCGCTATTTCCAGCACACCACCTAGGATGTCCGCCATCATCGAGGTGTGGGAAAGCGCATCGCCCATGCGGGCCGCCCATAGCGCGTCAGACATGCAGGTAACTCATCAGGAAATGGCGTCGAACGATAGCGAGTTTTTAATGGTTGCCCAGTGCGCCGCCTCGGCATCACCGAGCATGTCCGCTTTCACATAACTCAACGCTATCATCTTGCGCGTTCCCGGCAAGACCAAGGCCAATTGGTATTGGAACACCTTGTCATTACCCTTGTTGAACTGGCTGCGCAGTTCGACACCTTCCACCTCTTGGGCGGCCCCCAAACATACGGTAACGCTCGGTTGGCAGCGTAAGTCCTGCACTTGTTTTTCCAAGCGCTTGAGCTGGTCGTCGAAGTTGCTGTGTAAGGTTTCGCCTTCGTTTAGCAAGCTGCGACTAATGATCAACGAAGTGCCCAACTCGGGGAACTTGAGGATATTGATCGACGCGTCCTGCAGCTCGCCTGCAGGCAGTTGAAACTGGAGTTCGTTGATTCGGTACGTCATGGCAAACACATCTCGTCAGGAGGTTTTGGGCGCGGGGAACACGGCTTTGATATTGGCGTCGATGCTGCCTTTGATTCCCTGGCCATCGGGCGTTGCGCCGGGGCCGTGGCCATTGTTCAGGTGCAGTACGCCCTTGGTGTTGAACTCGGCATCGCCGCTGGCATAGAAGCTGATATTCACGCCGGTCAGGTTGATTTGTCCGCTGGCATTCAGCTCCAGGATACTTTCTCCGCACACCAGGCGCAGGTTCTCACCCACTTCGATGACGTAGCTCTGGCTGATACTGTCGGTTTTGCGCTGGCCCACCAAGAGGACATCCTCCTGCTTGACGATGCGCGTTCGGTTATTACCAATCGTCACCGTCTCGTTATGCCCAATACTCTTGTTCCGGTCATGCCCCACCGAATGACTTTCATCCACCTCCACCACGATGTCCTGATTGCGCTCTGCATGGATGTACAACTGCTCCAACCCCTTCTTGTCCTCCATGCGGATTTCATTGAAGTTGGCCGGCGTGCCGCCTTTGCTGGAGCGGCTTTTCATCCCGCTTTGGGTGGCGTTTTCCGGCAAGTCGTAAGGCACCGTCTGCTCGGCGTTGTACACCCGGCCAGTGATGATCGGCCGGTCCGGATCGCCCTCCAGGAAGCTCACGATCACTTCCTGGCCAATCCGTGGAATCTGCATTGAGCCCCAGTTTTTCCCGGCCCAGGACTGCGATACGCGAATCCAGCACGAGCTGTTTTCGTTGGACTGGTCGTGGCGGTCCCAATAGAAATGCACCTTCACCCGGCCATATTGGTCGGTCCAGATTTCCTCGCCCTTGGGCCCCACCACCAGCGCCGTCTGCGGACCTTTGACGATGGGCCGGTAGGTGTTGGCCAGTGGGCGGAAACTCTGTTGCGCGTCGATGCAGGTGAGGGTGCTTTCGAACTGGGCCGAAGGCGCGCCACCGCCGCTTTCGAGGCTTTCCTGGGAGATGTAGTAGCGGGCGCCGACGATCAGGTATTCGCGGTTCTGGTCGCGGCGGCTGAAGCCGGTGAGGCTGAACAGGTGGCCAGAACCCAGGCCCCGTGCGTTGCCGCTGAACTCCACTTGTTCATGCAGGGTTTGCAGGGCTTCGATGCGGGTGCGGGCGTAGTGTTCGCCGTCTTCGCTTTTGACGTAGGTGCCGGGGTAGTCGTACAGCGGGTAGTCGCCGGCGGTGTGCGGGCGCGGCATGGCCGAGCGCACGTCGATGCTGGCGCTGGGGCGCTGGAAGTCGTAGTCGTTAAGCTCAAGGGAGCCGGGCTGTACTTCCTGTGCCAGGTGCCAGTTGTGCATATGGTCGCGTTCGCGCTGCTGCTCGTCCTTGGGGTAGTAAGGCACCGAGGAGTAGCCGGGTACGTTGGCGTGGGCACCGTAGGCATCGGCCAGCACCAGCACGTGGCGGTCCTGTTCGTGGCGGAAGAAGTAGTAGATGCCTTCCTGTTCCATCAGGCGGCTGACGAAGTCGAAGCTGGTCTCGCGGTACTGCACGCAGTATTCCCACTCGCGGTACGGGCGGCTCAAGGCGTCTTCGAAGTCGGAAAAACCCAGGTCGCGAAACACCTGCTTGATGATCTGCGGGATGCTCAGGTTCTGGAAAATCCGGCAGTCGGAGGTGCGGCTCAGCAGCCACAACCATGGGCGCAGGGTCACCTGGTAACTGGCGAACTGGCCTTGGTCGATGTTCTGGCTGCAGCGGGCGACGATGCCGTGGAAGTGCCGCTCGCCACCGTCCGCCAGTTGCAGGTTCAGGCTCATGGGCTTGCCCAGCAACTGGTTGAGGTCGATGTTGGCGTCCAGCGAGGTCAGCTGCAGTTCGAAATTGAACAGTCGCCCCAGCTCTTCGCCGCCACCCATTTCATTGAGCAGCAGCACATCCGGCCCCAGGGGGCTGGTGATCTTGGCCAGGCGTGACGATTGGTTGAATAACATCGGTTAACCCGTAAATTGCGTAATAACTGTAGGAACCGGCTCCAACTGTGGGAGCGGGCTTGCTCGCGAACGCGGTGAATCAGTCACCGGATGCATCAACTGATACGCCGTCTTCGCGAGCAAGCCCGCTCCCACAGTTTTGATCGCATTCCGTCAGGTCAATCGTTGAAGTCGTAGTGCAATTCGTTATCCCGCGTGCTGATCCGCACCCCCGCCAGCGCCTTGCCTTCGAGCATGCGGGTGAGGAATTCGCGGCTCATGTCCGGCAGCAGGCTGTTGGTGAGGATGGTGTCGATCATCCGCCCGCCGCTTTCGGTTTCGGTGCAACGGGATACGATCAGGTCGACGACTTCGTCGTCGTAATCGAAGGCGACTTTGTGGGTGTTCTCCACGCGCTTTTTGATGCGGTTGAGTTGCAGGCGGGTGATCGCCTTGAGCATCTCGTCGCTCAGCGGGTAGTACGGAATGGTCACCAGGCGGCCGAGCAGCGCCGGTGGGAAAATCTCCAGCAACGGCTGGCGCAGGGCCTTGGCGATTTCCTCGGGCTCGGGGATGTTCGCCGGGTCTTTGCAGACCTGGGAAATCAGCTCGGTACCGGCGTTGGTGGTCAGCAGGATCAAGGTGTTCTTGAAGTCGATCACCCGACCTTCGCCGTCTTCCATCACGCCTTTGTCGAACACCTGGAAGAAGATTTCATGCACGTCCGGGTGGGCTTTTTCCACCTCGTCCAGCAGCACCACGCTGTAGGGTTTGCGCCGCACGGCTTCGGTCAGTACGCCGCCTTCGCCGTAGCCGATGTAGCCCGGTGGCGCGCCCTTGAGGGTGGACACGGTGTGGGCTTCCTGGAACTCGCTCATGTTGATGGTAATGACGTTCTGCTCACCGCCGTACATGGCCTCGGCCAGGGCCAGGGCGGTTTCGGTCTTGCCCACGCCGGAGGTGCCGGCAAGCATGAACACGCCAATCGGCTTGCTCGGGTTGTCGAGGCCGGCGCGGGAGGTCTGGATGCGCTTGGCGATCATCTGCAAGGCGTGGTCCTGGCCGATGATGCGTTTCTTCAGGTGCTGGTCGAGGTTGAGCACCGTTTCCAGTTCGTTGCGGGCCATGCGGCCCACGGGGATGCCGGTCCAGTCGGCGACCACCGAGGCCACCGCTTGGTAATCCACGGTCGGCAGGATCAGCGGGGTTTCGCCTTGCAGTGTGGAGAGGCGCTGTTGCAGGTCGACCAGTTTTGCACGCAGTTCGTCGCTCTTGTGGTTACCCGCATCACTGTCCACCACACCGGCTTTTTCGCGCAGGGTTGCACGGGTGGCGAGCAACTCATCCACCAGGGTTTTCTCTTCGGCCCAACGGGTTTCCAGGGTGGCCAGGCGCTCGCGTTCGGCGCTCAGCAGCGCTTCGCTGTTGGTCTGGCGCGCACCGATGGCGATGCCGATCGCATGCTCGCGAGCGATGATTTGCAGCTCGGTTTCCAGCGCCTCGATTCGACGGCGGCTGTCGTCGACTTCCGCCGGCACGGCGTGCAGGCTGATGGCGACGCGGGCGCAGGCGGTGTCCAGCAGGCTCACGGATTTGTCCGGCAATTGACGCGCCGGAATATAGCGGTGGGACAGCTTCACCGAAGCCTCCAAGGCTTCATCGAGGATCTGCACCTGATGGTGCTTTTCCATGGTCGAGGCCACGCCGCGCATCATCAGCAACGCCTTGTCTTCCGACGGCTCGGCCACTTGCACCACCTGGAAACGGCGGGTCAGGGCCGGGTCCTTTTCGATGTGCTTCTTGTACTCGGCCCAGGTGGTGGCGGCCACGGTACGCAAGGTGCCACGGGCGAGTGCGGGTTTAAGCAGGTTGGCCGCGTCACCGGTCCCGGCGGCGCCACCGGCACCTACCAGGGTGTGGGCTTCGTCGATAAACAGGATGATCGGTTTCGGCGAGGCCTGGACGTCTTCGATGACCTGGCGCAGGCGCTGTTCGAACTCGCCTTTCATGCTGGCGCCGGCTTGCAGCAGGCCGACATCGAGGCTGCGCAGTTCCACATCTTTCAGCGCTGGCGGCACGTCGCCGGCGACGATGCGCAGGGCGAAACCTTCAACCACGGCGGTCTTGCCGACACCGGCTTCACCGGTAAGGATCGGGTTGTTCTGGCGGCGACGCATGAGGATGTCCACCAGTTGGCGGATCTCTTCGTCACGCCCGACGATCGGGTCGAGCTTGCCGCTGCGGGCCTGTTCGGTCAGGTCGACGGTGAAGCGCTTGAGGGCTTCCTGCTTGCCCATCGCACTCGGGGCCATGGCGCCGCTGGCCTCGCCCGGGACAGCACCGGCGTTGAAACCGTCGCTGGCACTCAGTGCATTTTCGGGCGAGTCGCCGACGTATTCGTCAAAGCGTTCGCTCAGGGCTTCGGCCTTGATCTTGTCGAATTCACCGGACAACCCCAACAGCGCATGGCGCAGGCTTGGCGTCTTGAGAATCCCCAGCACCAGGTAACCGGTGCGCACCTGGCTTTCGCCGAACATCAGGCTGCCATAGACCCAGCCACGCTCGACCGCTTCCTCCACATGGGATGACAGGTCGGTGATCGACGTCGAGCCACGGGGCAGGCGGTCCAGGGCTTCAGTCAAGTCACGGGCCAAGCGCGCGGGCTCGACGTTGAACTGCCGGATGATGCGGTGCAGGTCCGAGTCCTGCAGTTGCAGCAACTGGTGAAACCAGTGGGCCAGTTCCACATACGGGTTGCCCCGCAGCTTGCAGAACACGGTGGCGGCTTCGATGGCCTTGTAGGCCACGCTGTTGAGTTTGCCGAACAGTACGGCGCGACTGATTTCACCCATGCTCTGGATTCCTTGAGGTGTTGGCGTGTTCGGCGTAATGCCGGGCCAGGATTAGGTCGTTGGCGTCATGCTCGGGTTGGCCGAGCCAGGTGTTGAAGCCCAGGCGGAACTGGCCGTTGAGTTGCAGGGCCGGCACTTCCGGTTGTTGCAGAATCAGGTTCAGGTCCCAGTCCAGTTCGTGGCCCAGGTACTCGGCGACCCACGCCACCAGCTCGTTGAAAGGCTGGCTGCCGGGCAGCATGCCCATGTAGGCATCGAGCTTCAGCGGGCCGAGGCGGATACGGAATTTGTGCTGGCGGTCCCACACGTGGCTGCCCAGGCAAAAGTCCACGCCCAGCTGGTTGGCGCTAACACTCACGCGGCTGCGCTCGGGCAGTTCCAGCCATTGGCCGACGTATTCTTCGATCTCCACCGGCAGGCCGAAGTACTCGCCAAGAATCGCTTTCAAGCCATCCGGGTAGCGGGTTTGCGCCGACAGGTGGCCGCTGTAATGCAGCTTCGCCGTGTCGGGGATCAGGCCCTGGTTGAGCAGGCTCGGTGTACCGCGACCGCTCAGTGCCGCGAGGCGCGCTGACCAGTAGTCATCGTCCGGGCGGTCATGGCTGACGGTAGGCCGCGCCTCGGCCCAGGCCCGATAAAACAGGGTCAGCAGGCGGTGGTGGAACACATCCAGGAAGCGCTTGCTGGTGCTGTCGGCGTTGTTGCGCTGGCGCTCACGCACGTACTCGGTGATGTGCAGCGGCAGCGGGCCGTTGGGGCCGCCGAGGCCGAAGAAGAACTGCTCCAGCCGTGCCGGCTGGCCTTCAGCCCCAGGTTCGACCGAGGCCAGTGTGGCCGGCGCAAAGGTGCAATCGGCCTGCTGACCGAGACGCAGCGGATCATCCGCCAGGCGCAGGGAATGCCCCAGGCGTGGCAGCTCCGGCGATTCGCACTCGATACGACGCAGCGCCTGGAAGAAGTCATATTCCCAGGGCTCCTGATGCATCGCATCCAGGGTACTCACAGGGTCGGACGGCGTCCGGGCTTGGCTTTCCATCGCATGATCTCGCCGCGTTCGGTGGTACGGATCACCGTCTCGGTAAAACTGTTGATCGACACATAGCGTGCCAGGAACCGTTCAAACACCGCACCGAGCAGGAACACGCCGGTGCCGCGGAACGCGTTTTCATCAAATTCCAGAGTGATCTCAAGGCCCCGGCCAAACACGATCGGGCCGGGCATCGGCAGGCGGCGGGTCACCGCTTTGCTGCTGACTTCCCGCAGGCCTTCGATCTGCAATTGCAGGGCGGCGTCGTTGCTGTCGCCATACAGGCGCAGCAATTCGCGCAGGGCGGCGGCGCCCTGGCCTTGCTCGCTCAGCGACAGGTAGTTCAACGACAACTGGCTGATCAGGCGCCAGGCCTTGGCGTCATGGGCATGGCTGGCGCGCGGGCGACTTGGCCCGGCGACGCAACGCACGGCCAAGACCGGCGCACTGTCGGCCAGGGTGAAGTCGGTCTTGCCGTTGCCCACGCTCATGAACAACGGCAAATCGCGGTTGGTGCACAGTGCGGTAACGCCCAGTTGGCGCAGGTCATGGCGGTACGGCGCTTGCTGGGTGTCCACCAGGCTGACGAAGGTTTCGCTGCCCACATAGGTGGAGCGCGGCCCGTTGCGACGCTGGTCGCTGGACAACACGCGGGGTTCGCGGCGCACCGTGTAGTAAGCCTGGTCACGGCCATAGCGCGACGGATCGCGTACTGCGTAGAACGGCAAGAACGGCTGCTCCGGTCCCGTGCCGTGGCCCGTGATGCCGCTCAAGGAGTGAATCTCGAAATCCATCGGCCGCGTGCGGTCGGCGATCACATGGTGTTCGTTGACCCGCTCGGACAAGTGGATTCGGTCCACGCGCTTGGGAAACAGGTTGATCGCCGGGGTGCAGAACGGCACGAATTGCGCCTTGCCGACGCTGCCTTCCAGGCTCGGATCGTGGCGGTCGAACAGCACGATCAGTTCCAGCTCCTGGCCGTCACAGCGCTTGACTGCGCGGCTCAGCTCAGCGAATTCAACGAACAGAAAACGGTGGGGCAGGGCGAAGTATTCCTGAAGCAAGCGATAGCCCTGGAATGCCCGAGGCACCACCGGCATTGCCGCATCGGCGTCGTCGAAACCCCGGGAGCGCAAGGCATCCGGCGGCAGGCGTTCCACCCAATCACCGCCGGGCTTGCGCGCGAACACCGCGCAGGCATTGCCCAGCAGTTGTTCGTAGAGGCGGAACGGTTGTTCGTCGGCACCGCTGAGGTACAGCGGCAAGTTATCCAGGGCGAGGCTGTTGAACGGCAGTTCGGCGCCGGTACGCAAGGTCAGGCGCAGGCCGGCCTTGGCCTTGGGTTCGCTGGCGGCCAACCGCCCGAGCACCGCGGACGGGTTGCCGAAGTACTCGGCCTGGGCGACCTGCAACGGCCACAGCGTCACCGGGTGCGCGGTGCGGTACTCGCAGCAGGTCTGGGTTTCGCGACCCAGCGCGGCGCGCAGGACGGTGTCGCGGGGCAGTGGAAAACCACTGGTGAGGGAGCCTTCATCGGGATCGGCCTGCAACTGCACCACGGTCATCGACGGGGTCGGCGCCAGGTAATGCGGGTAGGCGATCTCCAGCAGGTTGTTGGTGAAGGTCGGGTACTCGGCGTCGAGCTTGAGCTGGACCCTGGCTGTGAGATACGCAAAGCCTTCGAGCAAACGCTCGACGTACGGGTCGGCGCAGTCCATGCCGGACAGGGTCAGCCGACTGGCGATCTTCGGGTATTCCTTGGCGAACTCGGCGGCGCTTTCGCGCACGTGGTGCAGTTCCTGGTTGTACAGCTCCAGCAGGCGCGGGTTCATGGGCGTCTCCGCTGGTCGGCGTTGACCACACGCACATGGCCGGATTCCAGGTCCAGGTCGGTTTGCAGCAACAGGCGCAACGGCACCGGCTGCGCCCACAGGTCGCCTTCGATCTCGAAACTCAGGGCGTTATGGTTCATCTCGCCATGGCCCACGCGTGCCTTGACCCGCAAGGTATGACGCAGGATACGCGGTTCGAAGGTGGCGATAGCTTGTCGAATCAAGGCTTCCAGGGCACTGACGTCGACACTGGAGACACTGTTGCCTGCCAGGGCAGGCAGCCCGTAATTGACCACCGAAGTACCGGCCGGTGTGTGCAGCGTGGCATCGGCGTTGAGCAGTGAAGTGGTGTTGAGCAGCCACGTCAGGTCACGCAGCACCGAGGCTTTCAATTGGCTCAGGGACAGCACGCGTTTGTCGGCGCTTTCCTTGGGATTGGTCGGGTCATCGTCGGTCAACCGGTCCAGCAGGGACGGTTGCAGGCGATCGCGGGAAGCAATTTCAGTTACCACCAAAGCAGCTCCACGGACGGGTTGCGAGAGGAACAGGGGGCTTGCAGCCGCCACTTGGGGTGGCGGCTACAGGGGCAATCAGCGTTTGGTGTTGGAGCGAATGTTCCAGCCAAACTTGATCGCGCCGCCGTCTTTGGTGCCGTCGGCTTTCTGTGGCTGGTAGTCCACCATCACCTGAGCGAAGTTCAGGGTCACGTTTTCGGTCAGGCGGTCATCGCTGCCCGAACCGCCGGTGCTCAGGGAGGTAACCAGCACTTCTTCCAGGTTGATGATCATGTACTCGACCTGGCTTTCACCGCCGGCCTTGCGCACGGTCAGCGTGACCTTGTCGATGTGCTTGCCGCTGGCGCAGTGCATCATCAGGTTAGGCGAGGCCTTGTCGACGTACTTGGTCAGCGACAGGTCCTGGATGTTCACCTTGCCTGCGCCGCCACCACCGCCAACGTGCATGTTGCCGGACTGGGCCATGCCCCAGCTCCAGTTCAATACGTCGATTTCGTCCTTGTGGGCCTTGTCCATGGACTCGCCCTTGATGTCGCCGATCTTGATGAAAATATCAACAGCCATGTTTTCTCCCTGTGTGGACTCAGCCACGATATTTGGTTAACCCAAGGGCGGTGCTTTTCTGTGGGAGCCGGGCTTGCCCGCGATGGCATCACTGCGGTCTGACTGACAGACCGCGTCGCCTGCATCGCGGGCAAGCCCGGCTCCCACAAAAAGCCCGATCCCGGCGGATCTTTATTACGCGCCTTTCGCCGAAGGCAGTTTCGATACCAGGCGCAGCGACACGGTCAGCCCTTCAAGCTGGTAGTGCGGGCGCAGGTAGAACCGGGAGTTGTAGTACCCCGGGTTGCCTTCAACGTCTTCCACGATCACTTCGGCAGCCGCCAATGGATGTTGGGCCTTGGTGGTTTCGGTGGAGTGTGCCGGGTCGCCGTCCACGTAGTTGAGGATCCAGTCCTGCAACCAGCGCTGCATCTCGTCCTTCTCTTTGAAGGAGCCGATCTTGTCGCGCACGATGCACTTCAAGTAGTGAGCGAAACGGCAGGTGGCGAACAGGTACGGCAGGCGCGCGGCCAGGTTGGCGTTGGCGGTGGCGTCCGGGTCATCGTATTCGGCCGGTTTCTGCAACGACTGGGCGCCGATGAAGGCAGCAAAGTCGGTGTTTTTCTTGTGCAGCAGCGGCATGAAACCGTTCTTCGCCAGTTCCGCTTCACGGCGGTCGCTGATGGCGATTTCGGTCGGGCACTTCATGTCCACACCGCCGTCATCGGTCGGGAAGGTGTGGGCCGGCAGGTTCTCGACTTCACCGCCAGACTCCACGCCACGGATGCGCGAGCACCAGCCGAAATGTTTGAACGAACGGTTGATGTTCACCGCCATCGCGTAGGCCGCGTTGGCCCAGGTGTACTTGGAGCTGTCGGCACCGTCGGTGTTTTCTTCGAAGGCGAAGGCTTCTACCGGGTCGGTCTTGGCGCCGTACGGCAGGCGCGCCAGGAAGCGCGGCATGGTCAGGCCGATGTAGCGCGAGTCTTCCGATTCACGCAGGGAGCGCCAGCCGGCGTATTCCGGGGTGGTGAAGATCTTGGTCAGGTCGCGCGGGTTCGACAGTTCCTGCCACGAGCCCATGCCCATTACGGTCGGCGAAGCAGCGGCAATGAACGGTGCGTGCATCGCGGCGCAGACTTTCGACAGCTCGCCCAGCAGTTCCACGTCGGGAGGCGACTGGTCGAAGTAGTAATCGCCCACCAGGCAACCGTACGGTTCGCCGCCGAACTGGCCGTATTCTTCTTCGTACATCTTCTTGAAGATCGGGCTCTGGTCCCACGCGGTGCCCTTGAATTTCTTCAGGGTCTTGTGCAGGTCCGGCTTGGAGATGTTGAGCACGCGAATCTTCAGCTGCTCATCGCTCTCGGTGTTGTTCACCAGGTAGTGCAGGCCACGCCAGGCGCTTTCCAGTTGCTGGAAATCCTGGTGATGGATGATCTGGTTGACCTGGGCGGTGAGCTTGGCGTCGATGGCGGCGATGATCGATTCGATCGACTTGATCGCGTCGTTGGACACCAGGTCGGTCTGGGCCAGTGCCTGCTCGGCCAGGGTGCGCACGGCGGTTTCCACGGCTTCGCGAGCACGCTCGGTCTTGGGTTTGAATTCTTGCAGCAGCAGCGACGCGAACTCGCTGGTTTCTTCGGTAGCGCCCAGGTTCTGGACGCCTTCGCGGGCGGTATTCTCGGTCATGATTACTGGTCCCCTGCCGGCTTCGGCGCGCTCGCAAGGGCCTGCAGCAATGCCGGGTCCTTGATCGCTTTCATGATGATTTCTTCAGCGCCGGTCTTGCCGTCCATGTAGGTCAGCAGGTTGGCCAGCTGCGTGCGGGCTTCGAGCAGCTTGTTCAGCGAGTCGACCTTGCGTGCCACGGCAGCGGGGCTGAAGTCGTCCATGCTTTCGAAGGTGATGTCCAGGCTCAGGTTGCCTTCGCCGGTCAGCTCGTTGGGTACGTGGAACGCGACGCGTGGCTGCATGGCCTTGAGGCGCGAGTCGAAGTTGTCGACGTCCACTTCAAGGAACTTGCGGTCGGCCACAGGCGCCAGAGGCTCCGCGGGCTTGCCGGCGAGATCGGCCATCACGCCCATGACGAAGGGCAGCTGGACCTTTTTCTCGGCGCCGTAGAGCTCGACGTCGTACTCGATCTGCACCCGAGGCGCACGGTTGCGCGCGATGAATTTCTGAGAACTTTGCTTCGCCACGTTGCTGCTCCTGGTCGCTTGAGCGACGGTGTTGTAACTGCGCGATCCGTACGCTTATTCGCTGTCCGGCCCGCGCAGATTTTCAAATTGGGACATGCCGTCGGGAATCAGGTTGCGCACGATGGCCGCAAAGTCGGCGTGCACCAGATTCTTCGCTCGGTTCAACAGCACCGGCAGCGGGCTCGAAGGCTCGTGGCGGGTGTAGTACGCAAGGATTTTGTCGAGGCTGCGCAGCACTTCATCGCGGCTCGCGATGTCCCCGGTCGGGCGTGCGGCAACGGGCGCGGCGGCGTATTCAACCGAGGGGGCATTGTCGTCACTGACAACCTCGGGCTCGCTGGCGGCGCCGCTGTGTGGGGCGTATTGGTTGAGTATCTGCACGGCCTGCTTGAGCAGTTGCCTCAAGGGGCCAAGGTCCACGCCCTGGGCGGAACCGACCTTGTCGCTGACGTATTGTTCGATGGCTTCACAGGCGGCGCGGGCGGCGTTCAGCGCGTCGTGGGTGGCCTGCAGTTGCTCGGCATCACTGTCGAGGAACGCGCCGTTGAGCTGTTCGGCGCCGAGGCTTTCGCCGGGGAAACTCTGCAGCCCGCTGGCATTCAGCGCAGCGCGCAGGCTGACGGGGCCGAAGGTACGCGAACGGGTCAGAATGGCTTCGCGCAGCAGGCGGATGTTCGCGTCGCTGGTCACGCCGCTGAGGGCGTTGATGCGCACGGTGGGGTCGTTGTCGTCATCGGCATCCAGGCGCGGATGCAGGTCGGCCCAGTATTCGCGCAGCAGCGCGTTGATCAACGTGAGCGCGTCGGCAAGCCCTGCGATGCCTTGGAGGGCGAGGGCGCTTTGCAACAGGAAATGGGTGATGCGCAGGTCTTTGCTGCGTTGCAGGAGGTCGAGGCTTTGCTGCTGGATGCTGCGCCATTCCGGAGGTTCGGCAGGCAGGATCGAGTCGCCCATGCTGCGCTCGGGTTGACCCTGTGCGGCACGCTCAAGATGCAAATAATCGGCGTCATATTCCAAGTCTTCGCCACAAGGCGAAGTCGCGGAAACGGCGGCGAGCAGCAGAGGCACATCCACTAAATTCGATCTCCCTATCAGCCCGTTAAATAACGGGCAACTCATGCATTAGTTGCGCGAGGAACTTTGCATGTTTTCTTGGTCATATTTAGCGCTTTGACATCATGCTGATTTCAAAGTGCCATCATTGGTGTTCAAGAAGTTGTGCATTTTTGGTGTAGTACTTATGCCTTGTCAAGGTAAGCTATTCGCCCTCTATGACAGATGTGCGGTGCTTAACATCCTGCGCGACTGATCAGTCGAAGCAGGTGCCGAGGCAGGATTTTTGTCATACAGGCCGGTTAAGATCAGCAATTACGCGGGTTGAAGCAGGCTTTCAAGGTTTTGGAAGGATCTGTCGTGGATCCCTCGGGAGCAGTTCTCCCAGGGAACGGCCGCGCGTGAAGTATCAGCAAGGAGGCATGATGTCGCTGTGTTTGACTATCACTAGTTATCACAAGATTACCCCTGGCCAGTGCCCTGAAAAGTCCATGAATCAGGGAGTGATGGCTATTGGCCGTGGTCCCGAAAATGACTGGATACTGCCTGATCCCGAGCGCCTGGTTTCCACGCAGCATTGCGTTATTCAATACAAAGATGGTCGTTATTATTTAACTGATAACAGCACTAACGGTGTTGAGTTAGTCAACGCCGGCATCCGTTTGCGCCGGGGAAACAGTGAGCCATTGCAAGACGGTGAACTGATCCGCATCGGTGATTACGAAATCCAGGCACGTATCGATTTCAACCTGAAAGTGACAGATACCCCGTCTTTCACTGGTGATGCCTCCAACAGTTTCGAAGCCCTGATGGGCGCCGCCGTGAAGGCCCCGACGCCACAACCGGTGATCGCGCCGCAGTTCCAGGGCGCCTCGTCGATGGACACCCTGCCGGATCTGTTCGACTTCCTCGCACCCACCAGCGTCCCGCCGGCTACCGTGCATGATCACGTGCCGGCCGAGCTACACGACTTCCGCCCGCCCACACCGCTGCCCGTGGCTGAACCGCCTGCGCCGGTAGCCTCGGGCTCAATCATTCCCGACGACTGGGATTTGTTTGGCGATGCCCCGGCACCCAAGCCTGTTGCGCCGCCACCACTACCTGCTCCAACACCGATCATCGAGCCGCCCAAGGTTGAGCAGCCGCTCCCGGTGGCTGACGCCAACCAACCCGATTTGCTGCAAGCCTTCCTGCGCGGTGCCGGCCTCGATCAGTTGCGCCTGGACAAGGCCCAGGCCGAAGCCCAAATGGAAAGCATCGGCCGCAGCTACCGGTTGATGGTCGAAGGCCTGATCGACGTACTGCGTGCCCGCAGCAGCCTCAAGGGCGAGTTCCGCATGCAACAGACGGTGATTCAACCGGTGGAAAACAATCCGTTGAAATTCGCTCCCAACGCCGATGAAGCGTTACTGCTGCTCCTTCGTCACAGCAACCAAGCGTTTATGGCGCCGGACGTGGCGGTTCGCGACAGTTTCGACGATCTGCGCGCTCACCAACTGGCCGTCATGGCCGGGGTCGAAGCCGCCATCAAGCACCTGCTGACGCGCTTTGAGCCGGCGCAGCTCGAAGAACGCATGGGCAAGCCCGGCGGGCTGTCGAGCATTTTCAACGGTTCGCGCCAGGCCCAGTACTGGCAGCAGTTCACCGAGCTCTACAGCAATATTTCCCGCGAGGCCCAGGAAGATTTCCAGGACTTGTTCGGGCGTGAATTCAGCCGTGCCTACGAAGAGCACAGCAGCCGACAGCGTCACTAACAACGCAGTACATGGAACAACGGATAGCTAAGTACGTCATTGAGGACGCAGGATGATTCCCAGGTTTTTACTCGCAGCCGCCACCGCGCTTCTGCTGACGGCGTGTGCCAAGGACGCGGCCAAACCCGAAGCCCCCGAGGCTGAGGCAGACACCGCCGCCGTCGAGCTGCATTTCCACGCCATCGCCGGGCTCAACCCCGGTGCCAATGGCCAGGCAGCCCCGGTACGGGTGCGGATTTTCGAACTGAAAAACGCCGCCACCTTCAGCCGTTCCGACTACTTCGCCTTGGCCGATCGCGCCCAGTCGACCCTCGGCCTCGACCTGCTCGACCAGGACGAAGTGGTGATCCAGCCCGGCCAGCAATTGAGCATCCAGCGCGACCTCGACCCGTCCACCCGCCAGATTGGCCTGCTGGTGGGCTATCGCGAACTGGATCGCGCCGTGTGGCGCACCGTGCTTAACGTGCCGGCGCGCCAATACACCGAATACCAGATCAGCCTCGATGTGCATGCCGTGCGTGCCGACGTCGTGGTTCCCCCATCCAGCCCTGCTCAATAAGAATCGGAGCCCCCATGTCCTGGAACAATCGCGTGGTCTGGTCGGAAGGCATGTTCATCGGAACGCAGCACTTCCAGCAGCATGACCGTTACCTGGAAAACCTGATCGATGCGCGCAGCCGCCCGTTGTCGGCAGGGGCCTGGGGCTTCTCCGAATTGTTGATCGACCAGGGCCTGTTGGCCCAGGGCAAGCTGGCGATTGTCTCGGCGCGCGGTTTGTTGCCCGACGGCACGCCGTTCAATATTCCCCAGGACGACCTGGCGCCGAGCCCGTTGAACATCGACGACCACCTGCGTGATGGCCTGGTCTACCTGGCGCTGCCCCTCAAGCGTGCCGGCGCCCGCGACACCGTCGACGAAGGCGAAGCCCTGGAAGCGGCGCGCTATGTCAGCCAGGTGCGCGAAGTGCGCGACGACAACGCCCCCTTTGAAAACCGTGCGCCGGTGGCGGTCGGTTCTCGTGCCCTGCGGCTGTTGACCGCCCAGGATGGCATCAGCGATTACGCGGCCATCGGCCTGGTGCGCATCAAGGAAAAACGCGCCGACCGCGCCCTGGTGCTGGACGAGAGCTACATCCCGCCGGTACTCGACGTGGCCGCCAGCAAACCGCTGACCGCGTTTCGCAGCGAACTGCTGGGCCTGCTGCACCAGCGCGGCGAGGCGTTGGCCGGGCGCGTAGTGGCCTCGGGCGCTGGTGGCGCTTCGGAAATCGCCGACTTCATGCTGCTGCAACTGGTCAACCGCGCCCAGCCGCTGATCCAGCACCTGAGCCAGTTGAGCCCGCTGCACCCGGAGCGTTTCTTCAGTGAGCTGGTGAGCCTGGCCGGCGAGTTCTCGACCTTCTCCACCACTGGCCGCCGCCCCCAGGAATACCCGCAATACCAACATGACGACCTGGCCCTGAGCTTCACCCCGGTGATGCAGGCCCTGCGTGAAGCACTGTCGATGCTGATCGACAGCAAGGCCACGCCGATCCCGATTGTCGAGAAAGCCTACGGCGTGCACGTGGCGATGCTGGCCGACAAAACCTTGATCGACAGCGCCAGTTTCATCTTGGTGGTGCGTGCCGATGTGCCGGGCGAAACTCTGCGCGCGCGTTTCGGCCAGCAAAGCAAAGTCGGCTCGGTGGAACACATCCGCGACCTGGTCAACCTGCAACTGCCGGGCATCGGCCTGCTGCCGCTGCCGGTGGCGCCACGGCAGATTCCGTACCACGCAGGCAGCACCTATTACGAGTTGGACCGGGGCAGCGAGCACTGGCAGCAACTGAGTAATTCCGGCGGTTTTGCGTTCCACATCGCCGGCCAGTTCCCGGGGTTGAACCTGGCTTTCTGGGCCATCCGAGGATAATCAGCGATGCATCCCAATGATGATGACCGCACCCAGTTCATGCCGCGCCCGGGTGGCCGCGCACCGGAGCCTGTTCGTGCAGAGCCGGCGCCGCTGTCGATGCCCGCTGCGCCGATCCTGACCGGCAAGGCCCAGGGCCTGAACCCGCTGGAAAGCGCCGCCGGCCCGTTGCTGTCGCTGCTGACGCGCTTGCGCAACACGATTTCGCACCCGGCGCCGTCGAGCCTGCGCGCACAATTGCTGGCCTACCTGCGCCAGTTTGAAGAGCGTGCCGAGGCTGCCGGCGTGGCCCGCAATGACGTGCTGCTGGCGCGTTACGCGCTGTGCACCGCCCTCGATGAAGCTGTGCTGAGTACGCCGTGGGGCAGTGCCAGTGACTGGGGCAAGCAGAGCTTGCTGATCACCGTGCACAACGAAGCCTGGGGTGGCGAAAAGGTCTTCCAGTTGCTGGATCACTGCCTGCAAAGCCCGCGGGAGCGCCTGTACCTGCTGGAACTGCTGTACCTGTGCCTGTGCCTGGGTTTCGAAGGTCGCTACCGCGTGATGAACGACGGCCGTAGCCAGCTGGAAGCCTTGCGCGAGCGTACCGCGGCGGCGATTCGCAGTGCCCGTGGCGAACATGAGCGCGAGCTGTCGCCCCATTGGCGCGGCGTAACCGTGGCCCGTGATCGCCTGGCGCAGTTCATGCCGCCGTGGATCGCCGTGGCCATCGGCGTGGCATTGTTGCTGGCGTTGCTGTTCGGATTGCGGATGAAACTGGCGTCGGATGCCGAGCCGGTGTTCAAGAATATTCATGCCCTGGGCGAGATCCCGGTGCAGGCCATCGACCGTCCGGTCGCACAGCCGAAAATCATCGAGCGGCCACGCCTGGCGGGCTTCCTGGTGGAAGACATCAAGGCCGGTCGCGTGGCGGTGGAAGATGCTGTCGACCGCTCCGTGGTGACCATCCGTGGCGATGAACTGTTCGCCTCGGCCAGCTCCAGCATCGTCGATGACTTCCAGCCACTGATGCTGCGCATTGCCGACGCCATCCGCAAGGTCAAGGGCCAGGTGCGGGTCACCGGCCACAGCGATAACCGCCCGATTGCGACCCTGCGGTTCCCGTCCAACTGGGCGCTGTCCGAGGCGCGGGCCAAGTCGGTGCTGGAGATTCTCGCGGCCAAGACCGGCCAGGCGGAACGCTTCAGTGCCGAGGGCCGTAGCGACACCGAGCCGGTGGCGACCAACGCCACTGCTGAAGGCCGTGCGCGCAATCGCCGGGTAGAAATCACCGTATTGGCGGAGGGGGTCGAGTGAAGGCGTTTTTCAGTTTTGTGATTCGCTGGGTGATCCCGTTGCTGGGCCTGATCGCCTTGAGCCTGATCATCTGGTTCGTGGGGCCGTTGCTCGATGTGCTGGTGCCGGAAGGACGCCGCTGGGCGCTGATCATCCTGGTGTTCGCGGTGTGGATTGCCTACCGCGTGTTCCGGATTATCCAGGCCCGTCGCCAGGCCGCCGAAGTGATGCGCAGCCTCGCCGCGGAAACCCCGCCAGACCCGGCCAGCGTCGCCACCGCCGAAGAGCTGGCGACCCTGCGCCAGCGCATGGACGAAGCCCTGGCCCTGTTGAAAAAGGCCAAGCTGGGCGGTGACGAGCGCCGCAACCTGTATGAGCTGCCGTGGTACGTGATCATCGGCCCGCCGGGTTCGGGCAAGACCACCGCGCTGGTCAATTCCGGGCTGCACTTTCCCTTGGCCGCGCAGTTGGGTGCCGGTGCTGTGCGGGGCGTGGGCGGTACGCGCAATTGCGATTGGTGGTTTACCGACCAAGCCGTATTGCTCGACACCGCCGGCCGCTACACCACCCAGGACAGCAACTCCACGGTGGATAAAGCCGCTTGGCTGGGCTTCCTCGA
Organism: Pseudomonas yamanorum; assembly: GCF_900105735.1. Classification (NCBI taxonomy): domain Bacteria; kingdom Pseudomonadati; phylum Pseudomonadota; class Gammaproteobacteria; order Pseudomonadales; family Pseudomonadaceae; genus Pseudomonas; species Pseudomonas yamanorum. The sequence goes on from NZ_LT629793.1 coordinate 3,602,522, forward strand.
CCTGCTGAAAAAGCAGCGTTCCCGGCGCCCGATTGATGGTGCGTTTATCGCCATCAGCCTCTCGGACCTGCTGCTGGGCAGCGACGCCGAGCGTGCCGCCCATGCCGCCGCGATCCGCCTGCGTATCCAGGAGCTGTACACCCAACTGGGCGTGCGCTTCCCGATCTATCTGATGCTGACCAAGCTCGACTTGGTGCCGGGCTTCATGGAGTTCTTCGACAACCTGAGCAAGGAAGAGCGCGCCCAGGTGTGGGGCATGACCTTCGCCCTCGACGACGGCAAGAACAGCGACAGCCCGCTGGCCCATTTGCAAAGCGAATTCGCCGGTCTGGAGCAGCGCCTCAACGAGCGCCTGGTGGAACGCCTGCAACAGGAACGCGACCCGGCGCGGCGCGACCTGATCTACGGCTTCCCGCAGCAGTTCGGCGCGTTGAAGGATTGCCTGCAAGGCTTCCTCGAAGGCGTGTTCAAACCCAACGCCTTTGAAGAGCGGGTTTTGCTGCGCGGCGTGTACTTCACCAGCGGCACCCAGGAGGGCAGCCCGATTGACCGCTTGATCGGCGCCATGGCCCAGAGCATGAACCTGGACCGCCAGCACCTGGCGCGTCAGACCGGCACCGGGCGTAGCTACTTCATCGAAAAACTGTTCACCGCCGTGGCGTTTGCCGAGCGTGGCCTGGTGGGCGTCAATCCGAAGGTCGAGCGCCGTCGCAAGTGGATTGCCCGTGGCGTGTTGGCCGCAACCGTGGCGTTGGTGCTGGTGGTCAGTACCCTGTGGTGGGTGAGTTATCGCGCCAACCAGGCCTACATCGCCCAGGTTGACCAGAAGGTCGCACCGCTGGGCCAGACCGTGCAGAACCTGAGCCCGGCGCAGCGCGAAGTACTGGCGGTGCTGCCGCTGCTCAACGCCGTGAAGAACCTGGCGGGTGACTCGCCGAGCTGGTCCGAAGGGTTAGGCCTGTATCAGGGCGACATGCTCGAAGCCGAATCCGCCAGCGTCTACCGCAAGCTGTTGATCGCCGTGTTCGCGCCCCGTTTGGTGACGCGCATCGAAGAGCAACTGCACGGCGGCGGCAATTCCGACTTCCTCTACGAAGGCTTGAAGGCCTACCTGATGCTCGCCGACAGCGAGCATTACGACCCGGACTTCATCAAGGCCTGGATCGCCCTGGACTGGGACCGCAACCTGCCACGGGACCTGCCGGCGGATCAGCGCCAGGCATTGATCGGACACTTGCAGGCCTTGTTCGAGCGGCACCCACCCAGCGCCCGGCTGGACCCGCGCTTGATTGACGATCTGCGCCGGCAACTGCAGCAACTGCCGGTGGCCCAGCGCGTCTACGACCGGATCAAGCGCCAGAAACTGCCGGAAGGCGTGCCGGACTTTCGCATCAACGAAGCGGCGGGCCGTGATGCCGCGCTGGTGTTCAGTCGCAAAAGTGGCAAGCCGTTGGGTGAGCCGTTGAGCGGCTTCTTCACCGCCAAGGGTTATCGCCAGGGCTTTCTGCTGACCAGCCTGAACCAGACCGGCACCCTCGCTGAAGAGCAATGGGTGCTGGGCCGCGAGCCGGCGGATCAACAGAACGTGGTCAGCCTCGCAGCCGACGTGCGCCGCCTGTACTTCCAGGACTATCAACGCCAGTGGGACGCCTTGCTGGCTGACATCGACTTTGTGCCGATTACCAGCGTGGCCCAGGCGGCCGACGTTTTGCGGGTGATTTCCGGGCCGACCTCGCCGCTGAAGAAGCTGCTGGTGGCGGTCTCCAAGGAGACAGACCTGCAGGCGGAAGAACGCCTGCTGGCCGCCAAGGGCGCACCGGTGGAAGGTGGCGTGGACAAGCTCAAGGAACGCCTCGGCGGCTTGCTCGGCCAGGACCAACCAACTGCAAATGCACCAGCGGCCAGTGAAGATCCGGTGACGGCGCACTTCGCCGAACTCAATAGCATCGTCAGCAAGAACGAAGGCGAACCAGCGGCAATTGATGGCCTGCTGGCGGACATGAATGCGCTGTATGTGCAGGTCAGCGCCATGGTCGGCGCCAGTGGCGATGCATTACTCGGCGAAGCGAAAAACCAGGCGGCGGCTGCGGCCACGCGGGTCAGCTTGAATGCCGAACGCCAGCCGCCGCTGGTGCAGGGCATGGTCAAGTCGGTGGTCAACTCCACCACCAACAGCATGATGGGCGGGGTGCGTAACCAGCTGAATGCGGCGTGGGTCAGCGAAGTGGTGAACGTGTACCGCCAGTCCCTGGCCGGGCGCTATCCGATGTCGCCCGGCAGTGCGCGGGACGCGACTCTGGATGATTTCGGGCAGTTCTTTGGGGTGGGCGGGGTGATGGACAATTACTTCCGCAAGTACCTGCAACCTTACGTCGACACCTCCACCCAAACCTGGCGCTGGCAGCCGGGCGCGGCGCAGAAACTCGGCATCGCGCCGGGCGTGCTGCAAACCTTCCAGCGCGCGGCGACCATTCGTGACGCGTTTTTCCGCGCCGGTGGCACCCAGCCGATCGTGCGCTTTGAACTCAAGCCGGTGGCGATGGACGCGACCATCACCCAGTTCCTGTTGGACCTGGACGGCCAGCAACTGAGCTACGACCACGGCCCGAGCCGCCCGGTTGCGATGCAGTGGCCGAATCCCGGCAGCATTGGTGTGGTGCGCATTTCCATCATGCCGCCGTCAGCCAGCGGACGCTCCGGCGTGACGCTGGACGGCCCGTGGGCGTGGTTCCGGTTGCTGGAGCAATCGGACCTGACCGCCGGTAATTCACCGGACCGTTTCAACCTGCGCCTGCGGGTCGACGGCGCGAGCATCTCCTACGAGTTGCGGGCCAACAGCGCCTTCAACCCGTTCAAGAGTCGCGTGCTTAACGGCTTCAGCCTGCCGGAGCGTCTATGACCACGCTGGGTTTCTACGGCAAATTGGCGTGCCGCGGCGACTTTGTCAGCCGTGCGCTGCCCCAGAGTTTTATCGGTCCTTGGGACCGCTGGCTGGCGTCCGGATTGCTCGCCAGCCAGACCCGCCTGGGGGCTGACTGGTTGAACGCTTACCTGGTCAGCCCGCTGTGGCGCTTTGTGTTGGCACCGGGTGTGTGCGGGCCGGACGCGGCGGTGGGCGTGGTGATGCCGAGCATCGACCGGGTAGGGCGCTATTTCCCGCTGACCGTGGCTGCGCTGTTGGATCACGACAGCGATCCGGCCTCCGTCGTCAGCGGCCCGGACGCTTGGTTTGAACAGGTGGAAGAACTGCTGCTGAGCACGCTGGATGCCGGTGCCACCTTCGAAGGTTTCAGCGACGGGATCGAATCCCTCGGCGCTCCAGCCTGCCAACCACGCACCTTGGGTAGCCGCTTTGCCGGCCTGCAACGCGTCGCTGCCACAGACCCGCAAGCGCGAATGACTGCGCTTGCCGAACAGGCCTGCGAAGGTGCAAGCCTGTGGTGGGGCCGTGGTTCGCAACAGATTTCCCCCGGTTTATTGCGGTGTCAGGGCCTGCCTGCCGCCGACGATTTTGCGCAATTTTTGCTTGGCCAAGAAGGTGTTGTGTAGATGCGGTCCACGTTCAAATCCGCCAGCAAAAGCCACGTCGGCATGGTTCGCCAAGTCAATGAAGACGCCTGTCTCGACCTGCCGGAAAACGGCCTGTGGGTGGTGGCCGACGGCATGGGCGGGCACGCAGCAGGGGATTACGTCAGCAGCCTGATTGTCGACAGCTTGCGCAGCATTCCTGTGGGCCGTTCCCTTGAGGAATACACGGCGGCGTTGCGCAGCGACCTGCTGCGAGTCAACGGCGCGGTGCGCGAAGAAACCGCCCACCGTGGCGTGACGATGATGGGCAGCACCGTGGTGTTGCTCGCCACTCGCGGCTTGCGCGGCGTGTGCTTGTGGGCCGGCGACAGCCGACTGTATCGCCTGCGGGACGGCGTGCTGGAAGGCATTTCCCGCGACCACAGCTACGTGCAGGACTTGCAGGACAGCGGCCTGCTCAGTGAAGCCGATGCCCGAGTGCATCCACGGGCGAATATCGTCACCCGTGCGATTGGCGTGGAAGCGCAGTTGGCGTTGTCGTCGGTCGACCTGTTGATCGCCCCAGGCGACAGTTACCTGTTGTGCAGCGACGGCCTGAACAAGACCGTCGAAGACCACGAGATTCGCGAAGTGTTGAGCCATGCCGAGCCCGACGAAATCGTCCGCAGCCTGGTGCACCTGGGGCTCAATCGCGGCGCGCCGGACAACATCACCGCCATCGTTGTGAAGGTGTCGACATGAACATCGTCATTCCCGGCTACGACATCGAAGGCGAAATTGGCGTTGGCGCCATGGCCAGCGTGTACCTGGCGACCCAGCGTTCCCTGGAGCGCAAGGTGGCGCTGAAGATCATGGCAGCGGCGCTGGCGGCCGACCCGAGCTTCTGCGAACGCTTCCTGCGCGAAGGCAAGACCCTGGCGCGCCTGTCCCACCCGCACACCGTGACCATCCATGACATCGGCAATGTCGGTGAGCTGTATTACATGGCCATGGAATACCTGCCCAATGGCACGCTCAAGGAGCGCATCGCCGCTGGCCTGACGCCGGAGCAGGGGCTGACGTATATCCGCCAGATCGCGTCGGCGCTGGGTTATGCCCACGCCCAGGGGTTGGTCCACCGTGACGTGAAGCCGGCGAACATTCTGTTCCGCGCGGATGGCACGGCGGTGTTGTCGGACTTTGGTATCGCCAAGTCCCTGGATGACCGCACGCAGTTCACCCAGGCCGGATTTGCCGTTGGCACGCCGAGCTACATGAGCCCGGAGCAGGCGCGGGGCCAGGAGATTGATGGCCGCGCCGACCTGTATGCGCTGGGCGTGGTGCTCTACGAAATCCTGGTGGGCAAGCTGCCTTACAACGGCACCGATGCGCTTTCCACCGCGCTGGCGCACCTGACTGAACCGCTGCCGGAGTTGCCGGTGCACCATGGGCGTTATCAGGAGGTGCTGCGCAAGCTGCTGGCCAAAGACCCGGCGGAACGCTTCCCGGATGCGGCGGCGTTGTTGCGGGCGTTGGATCAGTTGCCGAAGGAAGAGCAGGTCGAGGCGACGTTGATTCGGCCTCTGCCGATTCCGGTGGCGGTCTCGAATGACCTGGCCGGACTCACGCCGGTCTCCATCGAAATCCCGACCGACAAACCGCAGCCGCAACCGGTGCGTCAACCGGTGGTGACGCCGACGCAACACTCCGCCGTGTCCGAACAAAACCGTGGGCCGGTGCTGGCGTTGGCAGCGGTTGCCGTGGCGGTGGCGCTGGCGATTGGGGGCGCGAGTTACTGGTGGTTGAAAGATGATGCGCCCGCCGCGCCGCCGGTTGTCGAGGCGGCCAAGACCTCCACGCCGACTGCCACGCCGCCTGCCGCGCAACCTGTGGCGGCGCAGGCCGATGGTGGCCAGCGCCCGTTACTGATGGCTGGCAAGAAAACCCTGTTCCAGCGGGTACTGAGCAAGCCCGGCGCAAAACTGTCGAGTGACGCGGGCGGCGCGGCAGGCGAAGGTTTGCCGGCGTTTTCCGTGCTTTACGTCTACCAGCGCAAGGATGTCGACGGCAGCCCATGGCTGCGGGTTGGCGCCGCCACCGACGGGCGCAGCGACGGCTGGTTGCCGGCGGCGCAAGTCAGCGACTGGAAGCAGAGCCTTGTGCTCAAGTTCACCGAGCGTTCGGGCCGGGCGCCGGTGATGTTCCTGCGCCAATCTGCGGAAGTGGAAAAGCTGCTGGCCGATCCTGCCGCAGCGAAAAACCTGCTGCTCAAGGTGCAGAAAAACAGCGAGGACAACCAGCAAGTGCTGGCCTTGGAACCGGCCGCCAGTGCTGTGCCGCAGAACCAGTTTTACCTGCTGCCGATCTTCGACTCCAAAGAGAGCTTCGACGAAAACGGCCAGCCGGTGCAGTTGCTCAACGTTGCCTCCATCGACCCGGGCAACACGCCTAATGTCATCGCCAAAGCTGTCGGCCGAACGCCAGTGACCGATGCCAGCGCAGACGCCTTCCGCACCGCCGTGGTGCTGGTGGTCGACACCACGGTGTCGATGCAGCCCTACATCGATCAGGTTCGCGACGTGGTCCACGAGCTGCAAACCCGCATCGCCGAGCGTGGCGAGCTGGACAGCGTGAGCTTCGGCCTGGTGGGTTTTCGCAACAGCATCAAGAAAACTCCGGGCCTGGAATACGTGGCCAAGACCCTGATCACCCTCGATCAGGGCCGCGACCCGCAACGCTTCCTCGACATGGCCCGGCAGGTGAAGGCGTCCACTGTGTCCAGCCATTCGTTCAACGAAGATGCGTTCGCCGGGGTGATGCAGGCGGTGGAGGGCATGGACTGGTCCGGCTACGGCGGGCGCCTGATCCTGCTGGTGACTGACGCCGGTGCGTTGCGCAAGAACGACCCGTTCGCCACCACCCAGATGAACGAAGCCGAAGTACGCCAGGCTGCATTGGGCAAGCAGATCAAGATCTACGCTTTGCACCTGCGCACCGATGCCGGCAAGAAAACCCACAGCGGCGCCGAAACCCAGTACCGCACACTCACCGCCGACGCCAACCCGCAGATCGGCGACCTGTACACGCCGGTGCCCGGTGGCGATGTGCGCAAGTTCGGCGAGCGGGTCGACGAGATCGGTACGGTGTTCGCCAACCTGGTGCATCAGGTGCGCAGTAACACGCCGCAGCCGGTGCCGCTGCTCAGTGCCGCGCCTACATTGGCGGACAAGTCTGCAGCCGTTGGCTATGCGATGCACATGGATTTCCTCGGGCGCAAAACCGCGAGCCAGGCGCCGCAACTGGTGAGCGCCTGGACTGCCGACCGCGACCTGACCAACACCGCGCTGCCGGCCTTCCAGGTGTGCGTGATGCTGACCAAATTGCAGCTCAACGATTTGCAGCAATCCTTGAAACTGATCGTCGACGCTGCGCGCAAAACCCAGACCTCACCGAAGGATTTCTTCCAGGAAATCGCCAGCGCCTCGGCCTATATGAGCCGCGATCCACAGGCCTTGAAAAAAGGCGGCAACCTGGCGGACGGCGGCATCCTTGGCGAATACCTGGAAGGCCTGCCGTATCGCAGCAAGTCGCTGAACATGACCCAGGACTTGTGGCTGTCGTTGAGCGTGGCCGAGCAGGAAGACTTTATCGACGAGCTGGATTCGAAGATCCGCCTCTACGAAACCTTCCACAATGACGTGGCGAATTGGGTCCGTTTCGGCGATGCCGAGCCGGGTGATGCGTTGTACCGCGTGCCGCTGTCGACGCTGCCGTAATGCTGAACTTGAGCGCAGTGCACAAGAGCCGGGGCGTTGGTGCCCAGCGCTACAGCCTGGTGATTCCGGGCCTGCAACTGCGTGCGGGTGAACAGTTGGCGGTGGTCGGGCCGAGTGGCTGTGGCAAGAGCACCTTGCTGGATTTGCTCGCGCTGGTATTGGCGCCGGATCAGGTCGGGCAGTTCGAGCTCAACCGTGTCGACATCGCCGGACTCTGGCGCGGCAACCAGCAAAGCGCGCTGGCGGACCTGCGCAGTCGGCACCTGGGTTATGTGCTGCAAACCGGTGGCCTGCTGGGTTTTCTCGATGTGCGCGGCAACATTGCGTTGTCGCGGCAACTCCTGGGGTTGAAGGACGATGGCAGCGTGGCGCGGCTGGCCGAGCAGTTGGAGATCACGGATCAGTTGGATAAGAAGCCGGCGGCGTTGTCCGTCGGCCAGCGTCAGCGAGTCAGCTGCGCGAGGGCACTGGCCCACGGTCCGCAGCTGTTGCTGGCGGATGAACCCACCGCTGCGCTCGACCCGTTGAACGCCGAACGGGTGATGCAGGCACTGTTGGCCCAGGCCCGGAATAGCGGCGCGTGCTGCGTGATCGCCACCCATGACGAACCCCTGGCCCGGGCCAGTGGCCTGCAGGTACGGCGCATCAGTTGCCGTCGCGACACCGACGGCGGCGTCACCGCGACCCTCGGGGAGGCCTGCTGATGCGTATCGCGCTGGTGGCTTCCCTGGCCTGGCAGGATTACCGCAACGACGCGTGGCTGTCGGTGTGTTCGGTGCTCGCGCTGGTGGCGGTGATCGCCCCGCTGCTGGTGTTATTTGGCCTGAAATATGGACTGGTTAGCAGTTTGACCGAACGTTTGGAAAACGACCCGGCCACCCGGGAAATTATTCCGTTGGGCGGTGGTCGATTCAGCAGTGAATTTGTCGAGCAACTGCGCCAGCGCAATGACGTGGCGTTTGCCTTGCCGCGCACCCGGCAGATTGCAGCGACGGCGCAGTTGGGCGCCGTGACGGTGGAGATGCTGCCGACCGCCGACAACGATCCATTGCTGGCCGGCATGCCGATGCCCAAGGGCCTGGATCAGATCGTGCTGAGCCAGACCGCCGCCGAGAAGCTCGGGGCGAAGGCCGGTGATTGGCTGGAGGCCAGTTTTGGTCGCCAAGTGGCGGGGCGGGTCGAGTCGCAGCGCACTCGGGTTCAAGTGCTGCACGTATTGCCGCTGGAAGCCTTCGCCCGGGATGGACTGTTTGCGCCCTTGGGCTTGCTGGAAGCGGCGGAAGATTATCGCGATGGCCGCGCGGTGCCGGCGTTTGGCTGGGACGGCGATGCGGTGGGTGTGAGCGAGCAGCGGGTATACCCGGCGTTCCGCTTGTATGCGCGGCGCCTGATGGATGTGGAACCGCTGCGGGTGTATTTCGCCGGACAGAATCTGCTGGTGTCGACCCAGGCCCAGACCATCGCCCAGGTGCAGTCGTTGAGCCGCAACCTGTCGATCGTGTTCTGGATCATCGCCGGGCTGGCGTTGGCGGGTGCGTTTGCCGCGATCTTTGCCGGTGCGCTGGCATCGGTTGCACGCAAGCGCCGGGAGTTGTCGGTGTTGCGGCTGTTGGGGTTTTCCACCGCTGGGCTGTTGCTGTTTGTGGTGGTGCAGGCGCTCTACAGCGCGGGGTTTGCCGCTGTATTGAGTGGCGTGTTGTATGGCCTGGCGCAGTCAGGTCTGAATCAATTATTCGTGCAGGTGCCAGGCGAGTACGCCAGTCATCTGCTGGCGCGTCATTACGGTTTGGCCTTGGCAGCTGTCCTTGGCGTCAGCGCCGTGGCGGCGGCCTGTGGCGGTTGGCGTGTGACGCGTATCCAGGCTTCTGAAGGAATCAGAGATGTATAAGTTACTGGGCGCCGCCATGGCGCTGGCCCTGTCCTGTGTGGCTTGGGCCGATGAGGCGAGCGACAAGCTGGACAACCCCAAGCCGTTGCCGGACGACGTCAGCCTGCCGCTGCCCTGCGAAGGCAACATGGTGTTCCGCTACGCCTACGTGCTGGCCCAGGGCACCCTGGATGACCGCGAGATCAGCCTCGGCTACCCGTTCAGCGAGGGCGAGGCGGGCTACCAGCAGTCGTTTATTTCCGGTTATCGCCGGGACTTTATCAACGGCCAGTTCACCCTCAAGGACCTGCCTAAGGACTGGAACAAAGTCATCGCGCCGTTGATGCCCAAGACCGACGCCAAGACCCCGCTCAAGCCGATGCTGTACTTCATCGGCAAGTACGAAGTCACCGCGCGGCAATACGCGCAGGTCATGTCCCAGGCGCAATCCCTGGCCAGCGGCGAACCCGCCCCGGCCTGTGACGTTCCCACCGGCATGGCGGCGCGCCTGCCCAAGGTCAAGCTGTCGCGTTTTGAGGCGGAACGCTTCTCGGCGGTGTACAGCGCCTGGTTGATGAAATACCACCGCGAGCTGTTGCCGGTGAGTGGTCGCGGTGCTTCGGCAGATGACGGCGGCTTGGGCTTTGTGCGCCTGCCTACCGAAGTGGAGTGGGAGTTCGCCGCACGCGGCGGCCAGGCGGTCAGCCGTCAGGACCTGGAAGGCCGGCTGTTCCCACGGCGCACCGAGGGCAGCGAAAGCGACGGCCCGCTCGCCGATTATGCGGTGTTCAACCAAGTCGCCGGTGGCACCGGCCAAGCGGCGCGGTTGATGCCCATCGGCACCAAGTTGCCCAACCCGATCGGCATGTTCGATGTGATTGGCAACGCGGCGGAAATGGTCCAGGAATCCTTCCAACTGGTGCACGCCGGGCGTCGTCAGGGCACCTATGGCGGGTTCGTGGTCAAGGGCGGCAACTACCTGGAAGGCGAGGGCACGCTGTTCACCGGCATGCGTCGCGAGTATCCGTTGTTCGCCGCCGACGGCACCGAACAAAGCAACGAGACCACCGGCTTTCGCGTGGCGATTGGCGCCTTGTCGGCGCCGCGTTCGCGCTACAAGGAGCTGTTCGCCCAGTGGCAGAAAGAAGGCCGCCTGGCCTCGCTGACCGACGCCATCGACGACGCCCAGGACCCGACCAAGCGCCTGGACAGCATCATCGCCGCCAGCGTCGACCCGCGCCTGCAAGCCGAACTCGGGCTGGTCAACGAAGAGCTCAAGCGCAACGTTTCGCTGATCGCCCAGCAGCGCGAAGAAGCGGCCGGCAACCTGATTCAGTCTGCGGCCCTGGTGGCCGAGACCATCAACAACTACAACATCCGCCTGATCAATTTGCAGAAGAGCCGCCAGCAGGCCATCGACGCCAAGGACGAAGCCAGCGCGCAGCTGTTCGCCACGGCGATCACCAATGGGCGCAGTGCGCTGGACGGCGCGGTGGCGATCTACATCGACAACCTGGCCACCGGCACGCGCTACACCGATGCGGTGATCCAGGCGCAGTTTCAACGGATCAAGGAAGAGTTGGATCGCAAGCCGGTACTGGGCAAGAGCCTGGTGACGCGTGCGACGTTATTCGTTCGCCATGTGGGCAACTACCGCAAGCAACAGCGGGCCGACCCGGCGACGATTTTGAAGGAATTGCTCGCAGCGAGCGGTCAGCGGTCTTGACCGCTGGTTGTATGGCGAGCTTGGAAGGGACTCAGGCGGCGGTGGGCCGTGCTGGGCAAGTCAAACTTAAAAGAGAACACAACGATGATTTTTTCCCGTAAGGCAGTTTCCAAGCGTCATCTGCTGTTGATTGCCGCTGGCTTCAGCACCGTGCTGACCGGTTGCGCAACGTCGCCGACCAACAAGGTCGCCTCGACCACCAAGGTCGAGTACTACCCGAACTGCTACGAGCCGGTGCAGCACCTGCGCGCTACTGATTCGGACCTGACCAAGTCAGTGGTTACCGGTGCCGCTCTGGGTGCAGCCGGTGGTGCCTTGCTGGGCGCCCTGACCGGTGACTCCGACAAGCGCGGCCGCAATGCTGCCATCGGTGCAGCGGGCGGCGCCCTGGCCGGTGGTGCTGCGGGTTACTACACCGAGCGCCAGAAGCAGATCACCGATGACAACCAGCGCATCGCCTCCTACGCCACTGACGTCAACAAGCGCGCTTCCGACATCGACCGCAGCACCGCGTACGCCAAGGCGTCCCAGCAGTGCTACCAAAGCGCATTCACCAAGCTGGTGGCTGACCGCAAGGCCAAGACCGTCAACGACGTCGAAGGCCGCAAGCGTCTGGCAGAAATCGTCTCCGGCCTGAAAGAGTCCAACGACCTGATTGTCGCGGTCAACGGCAAGGCCAGCGAAGACCTGAACAACTACACCCAGGCGTACGAGCAGGATCTGCAACAAGTGGGGGTACAACGTGCTGACGTAGTCACTGTTGCGACTGCCGATACCGCGCCGGTGGTGACGCCGACCAAAGGCAAGAAGCCGGTAAAAGTCGCGAAAAAGCCGGTACTGCCAACCGTGCCGAAAGAAGCCGTAGCCACCGAGAAAACCATCCAGACCGCCCAGACCAAGCAAGCCGAAAGCAAGCAGGTTGCCAGCGCCGGTAAAGCGCAGATCGAAGGCACTTGCCGTGATCCAAACCTGGCGGACTGGGCACCGGTTCCTTGCCCTAACGTCTAAGCAAAGTTGTTGCTATAAGCGGTAAACGCCAACCGATCTCCTGCTAAAACGGGAGATCGGTAGCGTTATTTGCACAAATCGTTAAACTGCTGCGGCCACCCAATAATTACACTGAGGCCGTGTGCATGAAATTTCGTTTTCTTCTCTGGATGCTTGGCCTGTTGATGGGCAAAGCCAGCCGCACCAACCCTGCGTTCCAGCAGCAGTTGGGTGACAAGGACCTGGCGTTCCAGCTGCAGACCCTCGACGGCAAGGTTGCCCGTCACTTCATCGTCAAAGACCAGCGCATTACCAGCCGTTCGGGTGTTCATCCCGCGCCTGCGTTCGCCATCGCCTTTAAAGACGCTGCCTACGGCTTCGCCACGATGCAGGCGAAGAACAAGCAACTGGCGTTCATGACGGGGATTCAGGACAAGTCGATCCAGATCAAGGGCAACCCGGCGCTGGTGATCTGGTTCCAGGGGTTGACCAAGTATTTGAAGCCGAAGAAAAAGCCGAAGGCTTAAGACCGAGGTGAATTCATCGCAGGCAAGCCAGCTCCCACATGTACCGCGTTTCTATAGGTAGAACTCGGTCAGTGTGGGAGCTGGCTTGCCTGCGATAGCGGTATCACAGGCGCCCGATTTATCCCTGACTGAACTGCGACGCCAACTCGCGCAACAACGTTTCCGCGTCCAGCACCTTGCTCACCACATCCTCTGCCTTGTCCCGGGCCAGCCCCAGGCGCTCCAGCAGTTCGTCCGGGATGGCTTCATCCGGCCCGGAGCCGATGCCACGGCTGCGCAACAAGCGCACGGCCAGGCACACCAGGTTCGGGTATTCCGCATATTGGCCGTCGTAGGTCGGATCGTGCTGGAAGCGCAGGGCCGTGGACAGTTCGTCCGGCATGTCCCAATAACGCATCAACCACGCACCAATCTGCTCGCGGCTGATGCCCAGCAGGTGCTGTTCGATGTAGCTGTGGCACAGGTGCGGATTGACCTCCAGGTGCCGGCAGATCAGCGAGAAATGCGGCGGGAAGACGTGGGCCAGCAACAGGTAGCCGAAGTTGTGCAGCAGGCCGGCCAGGTAGGTCAGGCCGGCTTCCGGGCGCTGGGCGCGGGGCATGGCGCGGGTCAGGCCTTCGATGACGGCGGCGGTGTAGATCGACTGGTGCCAGTACGGCGTGGCCTGTTGCGGGTGGTCCTTGGGCAGGCTCAAGGTCTTGCCCAGGGCCAGGCCCAGCGCGAGGTTGATCACCAGGTCAAAGCCCAGCACGCGAACGATGGCGTCTTCCACCGAGCGGATCTTGCCCGGCGAGGCGTAGTAGGGCGACGCAGCCCAGCTCACCACTTGGGCGGCCAGGGCCGGGTCGGTTTCGACGACGCCGGTGATGTCGTCGATGGTGGCGTTGGGATCGACCCGCAGCTTGATGATCTTTTGCGCGGTATCGGCCAGCGGTGGAATCTCGATGGTCGCTTCCAGGCGCTGCTGGATACGGCGGGCGGTGAACGCCTGCATCGCCTGGGTGATTTCCTCGCGGTCGTCGTTGGGGCGATCGAGGTTTGGCCGGATGTTGCTCAGCGGTTCGCCGAAATGCGCGGCGCTGGCCTTGGTCAGCATGCTCTTGAAGGCCTCGCTGGAAATCTCCAGCAGCAGCCCGGCTTCGCCCGAGTGCACCAGCACGGTCGGCTCGCGCAACAGGCTTTCTTCGTACAGGCACGGGGAGCTGGTCAGCGGCGGCAGGCCGGGCAGCAGGCTCAGGCTGTGCTTGCCGAGCATGCGCTCGAGGCGCTCCGGCGATACGGCCGTGAGGCGGCGGCCGGTGAGTTCGGCCAGGCGGTTGAGGTCCAGCAGTTGGTTCTGCGGAAACAGCACCATGAGTGCACCCACGGCATCATCGAGCAGCACGGCCTGAACCTTCTGTGCCGGGTTCAGGCCAGGGCGTTCGGTAACTTCCGTGTAGCTGATAGCGAGCTTTGCAAGCAGCGTCCGAATCACCGAGGGTGCGGTCGGTGGGGCTGTGGCGAGGGCAACTTCTGACATGGCCTGAATCCAATTTCCTACAGTCATTGGAGTATAACCAGCTTGATACAAGTGAGGGTCGTCTAAGTGAGTCAGCCGTCACACTTGGCCGTATTGCTGCCCATGCCTGAGCCAGCGATCCAGCAGCGGGCTGACATGTTCAGGCCAGCGCTCGATCAACGCCTGGGCGGCATCGCGCACGGCGGGCAACAGGTCGGCATCGCGCATCAGGTCGGCCACCTTGAATTGCAGCAGGCCGGTCTGGCGGGTGCCAAGCATTTCGCCTGGGCCGCGCAGTTCGAGGTCTTTTTCGGCGATCACGAAACCGTCGTTGGTCTCACGCATGATGCCCAGGCGCTGGCGGCCAATCTGCGACAGCGGCGGGTGGTACAGCAGCACACAATGGCTGGCAGCGCTGCCCCGGCCGACGCGGCCACGTAATTGGTGCAGTTGCGCCAGGCCCAGGCGCTCGGGGTTCTCGATGATCATCAGGCTGGCGTTGGGGACGTCCACGCCGACTTCGATCACCGTGGTCGCCACCAGCAATTGCAGGTTGCCGGCCTTGAACTCGGCCATCACCGCGGCCTTTTCCACCGGCTTCATGCGGCCGTGGATCAGCCCGACCTTGAGTTCGCCCAGGGCACTGGTGAGGTCTTCATAGGTGGTTTCGGCGGCCTGGCAAGTCAGCTCTTCCGACTCTTCGATCAGCGTGCACACCCAATACGCCTGGCGCCCTTCGGCACAGGCACCGCGCACCCGTTCGATCACTTCGACCCGGCGGGTATCGGTGACCAGCACCGTGTTGACTGGCGTTCGGCCCGGCGGCAGTTCGTCGAGGATTGACGTGTCGAGGTCGGCGTACGCGCTCATGGCCAGGGTGCGCGGGATCGGCGTGGCAGTCATGATCAACTGGTGCGGGCTCATGCGGCCGCCCACGCCTTTCTGGCGCAAGGCCAGGCGCTGCTGCACGCCGAAGCGGTGTTGTTCGTCGATGATCACCAGCGCCAGGTTCTTGAACTTCACTTCGTCCTGGAACAGCGCGTGGGTGCCCACCACCATCGGGGCGCCAGCGGCGATCTGTTCCAGGGCGGCTACACGGTTTTTACCCTTGAGCTTGCCGGCCAGCCACGCGACTTCCAGGCCCAGTGGTTCGAGCCAGCGCTTGAACGTGATGAAGTGCTGTTCGGCGAGAATCTCGGTGGGCGCCATCAGCGCCACTTGATAACCGGCTTCGAGGGCCTGCAAGGCGGCGAGGGCGGCGACCACGGTTTTACCCGCGCCCACGTCGCCCTGGATCAGCCGCAGCATGGGTTCTTTCTGGCTCAGGTCGTAGGCGATTTCATTGCCGACCCGTTGCTGGGCGCCGGTTGGTGCAAACCCCAGGTTGGCCAGGTATTGCGCGGGCAGGCGTGTAGCCTTGGGCATTGCCGGTGCGCGCAGGGAGCGCATGCTTTCGCGCAGGCGTTGCTGGGAGAGTTGGTGGGTCAGCAGTTCTTCAAACGCCAGGCGATGCTGGGCCCAGTGATGACCGAGGGCCAGTTCGTCGACATCGGCGTCGGCAGGTGGGTGATGCAGGTAGCGGATCGCATCATCCAGTGGTGCCAATTGATAGTCGCGCGCCAGTTCCTGAGGCAGCCAGTCGGGCAGGCTTTTTGGCCCGAGCATCGTCAGGGTTTGCATGCACAACTGGCGCAGGCGCTGTTGGGTCAGGCCTTCGGTGAGCGGGTAGATCGGTGTGAGGGTGGTGTCCACCGGTGGCGGTTCGTCGCCGGTAATGGCGCGGTATTCCGGGTGGTAGATTTCCAGCCCCGAGGCGCCGGGCCGGGCTTCGCCGTAGCAACGCACGCGGGTGCCACGCTTGAGGCCTTCCTTCTGGGCGTTGCTGAAGTGGTAGAAGCGCAGGCTCAGGCCGCCGGTGCCGTCTTGCAGGCGCACGACCAAACTGCGGCGCTTGCCCATCACCACGTCGGCGCCGCTGACGGTGCCTTCAACCACCGCGTCCTGCCCCGGGCGCAACTGGCCGATGGGCACCACGCGGGTGCGGTCCTGGTAACGCAGGGGCAGGTGGAACAACACGTCCTGGAGATTTTCCAGGCCGACCTTGGCCAATTTCTCGGCCATGGCCTCCCCGACACCCTTGAGTGCCGTCACCGACACCTGCGACAGCTCAGTCATACCGTTACTTAGCTCGCAGCAGGCGGTTTGGCCACCGAACACAGGCGGATCGAGTCGGCGAGGATTTCAATCGCTTTCGGGCGCGGGAAGCTGGCGCGCCAGGCAATTGCCACGGTGCGGAATGGCACCGGCGGCGTCAGTGGGCGTACGGCAATCACGCCGGGGGCGTAGTGATGGCTGTCCACCGCCGACAACGGCAGGATCGAAATGCCCAGGCCGGACGCGACCATATGGCGAATGGTTTCCAGGGAACTGGACTCCACGGTGGTGTGCTTGGCGCCGTCGTTGCCTTTGGTCAGGGTCGGGCAGGCTTCCAGCACCTGGTCGCGGAAGCAATGGCCTTCGCCCAACAACAGCAGGCTCTTGTCGTTGAGCAGGGCGGCGTCGATGGTTTCTTTTTGCGTCCACGGGTGGGACGCCGGCATCAGCACGTAGAACGGCTCATCGTAGAGCGGCAGGGTCAGCACGTCTGCCTCGTTGAACGGCAGGGCGATGATGATCGCGTCCAGCTCGCCGTTGCGCAGTTTGTCGCGCAGCACGTGGGTGAAGTTTTCTTCGATATACAGCGGCATCTGCGGCGCGACGCGGTGCAGTTGCGGAATCAAGTGCGGGAACAGGTACGGGCCGACGGTGTAGATGGCGCCGACTTTCAGCGGGGCGGTTAGCTGGTTTTTACCGGCCTGGGCCAGCTCGCGAATGCTTTGGGCCTGTTCCAGAACCTTCTGGGCCTGGGCAACGATGCCTTCGCCGACGGGCGTTAGGCGCACGGCGCTTTTGCTGCGCTCGAAAATCAGCACACCGAGTTCGTCTTCAAGCTTCTTCACACCCACCGACAGCGTCGGCTGGCTGACGTGGCAACGCTCGGCCGCGTGGCCGAAGTGCTGCTCTTGGGCGAGGGTAACGATGTAGCGTAATTCTGTAAGAGTCATAGCGGGCGTCCATGAGGTTGCGGGCCAAGCATACCGGCTGCAATCGATAGACGCACGTTATCAGACAGCATGGGGTTTACGACACCTGGTAATCAGGTATCGCATTCATGCTTTCAGCTTTGCGGGTATTTGAAGGTGAAGGTTTTGGTGAAGGGCCCCCACCATTCCGGTACGCCGGTTTCCTTGTCCACATGGTGGAAGAAGCCTTTGATTTGCGGGCTTTCATAGCGCAGCACCACGGTGTAGGTGCCGGGGCCGTCCATTTTCACGTTGTTGGCGTAGTGAGCGCCGTCTTTGGCCACCATCGGCAGCAGCGTGCCGATTTCCTTGTAGTCGGGCGAGCCTTGCTTGACCAGCGAGTAGGTGATGGTCAGGTAGGGCACCCATTCACCATTGGACAGGCCGTACTTGTTGTCGGCGGTGGCGTGCACGTCCGTTTCAAGGTGCACCGAGTCCTTGCTCATCACCATGCCCGGCGGCATCGGGGCCATTTCGATGCCCACCAGATACGAGGAGGCGATTTCCATGTCGTTGACTTGGACGGGCCCGCCAATCGGGTATTCGCGGGCTTGGACCAGGGCGGAAGCGGCCAGGGCACTTGCAAGTACCAGTGCGGTGGCCAAGGGGTTGCGCAGGTGTTTCATGGTGGGGCTCCTCGGGGACGTTAACGTGATTGCGTCGGGCGTGAATGCATCAAGCGGTTACCGAGCACCAGGAGCGCGAGGGTGACGGACCAGGCGACCAACTGGACCCCCAGCGGCCGGTCGGTGTAGCCCACCAGCGCGGTCAGTGCCCGGCCGGTAAGGCTGGCTTCGGAGACCAGCCAGGAGGTGTCCCAGAGCTGGTAGCCCCAGGCGGGAATCAGGTCGATACCGGCAAGGATCGCAGCGGCCCGGCCGGCCATGCCGGCGGCGAGCAAGGCGATCATCCAGCCGGTAATCGAGAACAGACGCTTGAGGCTGATGGCGACCAGGCCGCGATACATCAGCCAAGACAACGCGGCCCCGGCGGCGATGCCGAGCACGCCGCCTGCCAGCATCGAGAGCGGGTCTGCCTGGCTCGACGCGGCGATGCCGTAAAGGAACAGCACGATTTCCGAGCCTTCGCGCAGCACGGCCACGGTGATGACCACGGCCAGGGCCCAGAGGGATTTTTCGCCAGTGAGTACCGCATTGCCGGCGCTGCGCAGTTGGGTCGCCAGCTCGCGTCCGTGACTGGCCATCCACAGGTTGTGCCAGCCCAGCATCACCACGGCGACCACCAGAATGGCCGCGTTGAAGATTTCCTGGCCGAAGCCTTGCAGCGCCTGGGTGATTGCGCCGGTAAACAGCGCCAAGATGCCGGCACCGAGTACGCCGGCCGCAATCCCTCCACCGATAAACAGGCCACGCCGAGCCAGACCTTGGGTGGCGGCCATCACGATGCCCACCACAATCCCGGCTTCCAGCACTTCTCGAAACACGATCAACAGACAGGCCAGCATGGCTTACTCCTTGGCCGCGACAGCAGTGACCGTGCCTTTGGCCTGGTCCGGGTGGTAGTCATCGAAGAAGGTGTAGGTGCCGGGATGCAGCGGGCCGGCAAACACCGTGACGGTGTTGCCGGGGACGATGATTTTTTCGAATTTCATGTCGTAGCTTTCGAACTCATCGACGCTTTCGTCGTGGCTGGTGAGTTGAATGCGGAAACGCTCACCGGCCGGCACCTCGAACGTCGAGGGACTGAAGGTGTGGTTTTGAATGACCAGGGTGACCAGCTGATCTGCCTGCGCTGCGACGGGAAAAACCAGTAGGAGGAGAGCCAGCCGGGCAAGGTTGGGCATGCCGAATGTCCGCTAATGAGAACGATTCGCGGATAATTGGCTTTGTCTTTAAATGTTACAAGTGAAGATCGTGTTAGGTGCCAGCTTGTTCAAGCCTGGTTCAGGTTGCGGGATGTGCGGGGGAGTGAGCAGCAACCGTAGGCACCCGAGGGTGCCTACGGTGAGGATTACCGGCGACGTTTTTCGATGTTGTAAACGAACGGCGCAACGATCTCGATGCTGCCGCCTTTCAACATGTCGGCCGGTGGCTTGGGCAGCGGCTGGGCGCGACGGATCATGTCGAGGGTGGCGCGGTCCAGATCGGCGTTGCCAGAGCGGCCCACCAGTTCATAGGACAGCACGTTGCCATCGGCATCCACCACGAAACGCAAGCGGTTCAGGCCTTCCTTGCCACGGGCCTGGGCGCCCGGCGGGTACTTCTTGTACTTCTGCAGGTGGCCCAGCAGGGTACTTTCCCAGGTGGCCTTGGCCGCGATCTGCTGCGGTGAAGGGCCCGGTTGTGGCTGAGCGGACTTCTCCGTAGGCGCGTTGTTCTGCGGAGTTTCGCTCGGCGGCTCTTCGGAAGGTTTTTCCTTGGGCGGATCGGGCTTCTTCTCCACAGGCTTGGGCGGCTGTGGTTTTGGCTTGGGCTTGACCGGCTTTGGCACCTGGATCGTCGGCTTCGGTGCCTCGGCCAGCTTCGGCAATGGCAGCTCTTCCACCGGAGCAGGCGGTTGTGGCGGCGTGATCACCTTCGGCGGGGCCGGAGGTGGTGGCGCCGGCATCGGTGCCAGGTCGATGACCATGGCAGCCGGAGGCAGCTGGACCATGTGTGGCGCCGACCACTGGAGCGCGATGATGATCGCGACGGCGTGGACGCCCAGCACGACGGCGAGGCTGGTGCCATAACGCGTCAGTTTGTGGCGCGTCGTGATCATTTCTTGGCTGCCGTCTCAAGTCCGACCAGGCCTACCTTGAGGTAGCCGGCTGCCCGCAGGGCATCCATCACGCTCATCAGGTCGCCGTAGTCCACGCCCTTGTCGGCCTGGAAGAAGATGGTCGTGTCTTTCTTGCCCTGGGTCTTGGCGTCGAGCACCGCGCCCAGGGTTTCGGATTTGACTTCTTCTTCGCCCAGGAACAGACGCTGGTCCGCCTTGACGCTGAGGAATATCGGTTTCTCCGGCCGCGGCGCAGGTTTCGCGCTGGAAGCGGGCAGGTCGACCTTGATGTCCACAGTGGCCAGTGGTGCGGCCACCATGAAGATGATCAGCAGCACCAGCATCACGTCAATAAACGGTGTGACGTTGATTTCGTGGTTCTCGACGAGCTCGTCGTCGCCTTGATTCAAATGCAGGCCCATGGCCGATTACCCCACTTTCACCATATGCGGTTGCGAGCTGCGCTCGGTAGGCAGGTGATCGAGGTCACGGCTGACCAGCAACAGGACTTCTGCCGAAGCGTCCGACACCTGGGCCTTGTAGCCGGCGATCGAACGGGCGAAGACGTTGTAGATGACTACCGCAGGAATCGCGGCAACCAGGCCCAGTGCCGTTGCCAGCAGGGCTTCGGCGATGCCGGGAGCCACGACGGCGAGGTTGGTGGTCTGGGTTTTGGCGATGCCGATGAAGCTGTTCATGATGCCCCACACGGTACCGAACAGGCCGACGAAGGGCGCGGTGGAACCGATGGTGGCCAGCACGCCGGTGCCGTTGCTCATGTTGCGACCGCAGGCGGCAACCAGGCGCTCAAGACGGAAGCTGACACGTTCCTTGATGCCTTCTTTTTCACGGCTGTTGGCCGACAGGCGCATTTCTTCGAGTGCGTCGTGAACCAGCAGGTGCGCCAGGGTGCCTTTTTTCGCCGCGCTTTCGCTGGCTTCTTTAAGGGTGGTGGCTTTTTTCAGGTGGACGATTTCAGTACGCAGGCGACGCTTGGCGCCCAGCAGCTCGAAGCCTTTGGCGATCCAGATGGTCCAGGTGATGATCGAGGCGATGGCCAGGCCGATCATCACGATCTTCACGATGATGTCAGCGTTCTGGTACATGCCCCAGGGCGACAGGTCGTGGGCCATGCCCAGGCTGTTGTCTTCTTCCAGCACGACACCGGAATCGTCAGCCGGTGCGCCTTCGGCGGCCAGGGCCGGGTCGGTAGCGGCCGGTGCGGCGGCTGGCGCAGCAGCGTTTTGCTCGTGGGCTGGCGCGGTCGCTGCAGGCGGGGCGGCCGGCGCGGTGTTGTCGGCGAAGGCGGCGGTCGGTGCCAGCAGAACGCTGAACAGCACTGCAGCAATCGCACGCCAGGCGCGGGATGGGCTGTGAGGCTTGGTTGGCGAAGCGGGGGATGTAATGCGTGTCATGCTGGCCGGACCTGAGATAAAAAAATGAGTGAGCGTCCTTCCAGACCGTAACGGGTCGAGGACAAATGGGCGGTTATTATTGCAAGTAATTCTTGTTAACAGAAGTAATACAGTTACTTTATTTGTCGTTTTGCTGGCCGCTGGTCATCTGCGGGGGCTAATCTTGACCTTTAAGAATGGAGTTTTGTGATGTCTGCGCCTTCTGTGGTGATTGCCGGTTGCGGCGATGTCGGTAGCCGTCTGGCCACCCAATTGCTGGCCCAGGGCTGGGAGGTTCATGGCCTGCGGCGGGATATCTCGCGCCTTCCCAAGGGCGTTATCGGGATTGCCGGCGACCTGTTCAATGAAGACTGTCCCGACACCTGGCCGGTGGGCGGGGTGGATTACCTGGTGTATTGCGCGGCGGCCACCGATCACGACGAGGCGGGCTATCGTGCTGCGTACGTGCAAGGGTTGCGGCATGTGCTGGAATGGTTGAACGACTACGGCCAGGAACCTAAACACTTGCTGTTTGTGTCCAGCAGCAGTGTGTATGGGCAGCAGAACGGTGAGTGGGTCGACGAAAGCTCCGAGACCAAGGCAGGCGGTTATTCCGGACAAGTGATGCTGGCAGCCGAGCAAGTGGCATTGAATAGTGGGATTCCCGCCAGTGTCGTGCGCCTTACCGGGATTTATGGTCCAGGTCGGGAGTGGTTGTTGAGCCAAGTGCGCCAGGGTTATCGCGTGGCGATTGATCCGCCTTTATATGGCAACCGGATTCACGCGGATGACGCAGCGGGTTTGCTGGCGTTTTTGCTGCAGCACGTGGAGCAGGGCGGTGTGCTGGATAATTGCTACATCGGCGTCGACGATGCTCCGGCCCCGCTGGCCGAGGTGGTTGGCTGGTTGCGCGAATACCTGGGCGTGACCGAATGGGCTGAGAACGCCAGCGTACGACGCGCCGGTAGCAAGCAATGTAGCAATGCCCGGGCCAAGGCGTTGGGCTGGGTGCCGCGTTATCCGAGTTATCGCGAAGGGTATGCGGCGATTCTTGAGGGTTGATTGCGGCATTAAGAAAAAGGAGCCTTAGGGCTCCTTTTTTGCGTCACTGTTTTTCCAGCAACCACTGTCGCGGCCCGGGGGTAAACGAGGGCACCTCGTCGGCCTGGGCGGTGTTGATCGCCTGGAAGATCTCCAGTTGCTTGCCCTTGCGCGCAAAGATCCACGGGTTGCCCTGGCCGTTCAACTGCAACCAGATACTGTCGTAGCCGCCGCTCATGGAAGCGCAATCGCCCGCCAGGCACAGCGAGTACTGATCAGCACCCGGCAAGCCGGTCACCTGGCCATTGGCCTGGAACTGCACCGTCGCGCCTTCGCCATTACCGCTGCTGATTTTCCAGGTGCCGCCCATATAGGCGGCATACAGGGTGCGTTCGAAGTTGGCGCCCAGTGGCGCGCCTTCAGGGGCCGGGTCCTTGGCACGGGCGAACAGTTGCTCGGGCTCGTTATCATTGGCCCCTTGCAGCAATAGTTTGCCTTTACGCTTGAGTTCGGTGGCGGAGCCGCCGTAGAAATCGACGCTCCAGGCGCCGGATTTTTCACCCAGCAACTTGCCTTCAGCTACTTCAAAACCGTTGTAGTAGCGGGCCTGGGATGCTTTGGTGTTCACCTCCCATTCGAGGTTCGGACCGTAGCTCTGCAGGGCTTCACGCAAAGGGCCGCCCTTGGCTGCCGCGTCGATGGCGGCCTGGTTGATCCAGGTGCCGCTCACATCCAGGTCGGCGGGATTGCTGGCGCAGCCGCCGAGCAGCAGGGCGAGCAACGAAGAGGCAACGAGCGCTTTGCGCATTACGAAATCCTTCCAAGAACCAATTCGGCGCAGCCTTCCCGTGGAAGCGCTGCGCCGGATGTTTTACTCGATGACCAGAATGGCGTCCATCTCAACCTGCGCGCCCTTTGGCAGGGCGGCAACGCCGATGGCGGCGCGGGCCGGGTACGGCTGTTCGAAGTACTTGCCCATGATCTCGTTAACCTTGGCGAAGTGGCTCAGGTCGGTGAGGAAGATGTTCAGTTTGACGATGTCCTTGAACGAACCGCCCGCAGCTTCGGCAACCGACTTCAGGTTTTCAAAGACCTGGATGGTCTGGGCTTCAAAGCCTTCAACCAGCTCCATGGTTTTTGGGTCCAGTGGAATCTGGCCGGACATGTAGACGGTATTGCCCGCCTTGATCGCCTGGGAATAAGTACCGATTGCTGCTGGTGCCTTGTCGCTGGTGATAACAGTCTTGGTCATGAATGACTCCTTGTAATGGATGGGCTAGGCGCGCATGCGGGTGATGCGGATGACCCCGGTCAGGGCGCGCAGTTTCTTGATCACGCGGGCCAGGTGCACGCGGTCGTGCACGCTGACCACCAGTTGGACCACGCTGATGCGGCCATCGCGTTCGTCCATGCTGATTTTCTCGATATTGCCGTCGGCCGCATTGACGCTGCTGGCCAGCAGGGCGATCAGGCCGCGCTGGTGTTCCAGCTCGACCCGCAGCTCGACGTTGAATTCGCCGGTGACATCCTTGGCCCACGAAAGCTGGATGCATTTCTCGGGGTTGTGGCGGATTTCACTGATATTGCGGCAGTTGTCCAGGTGCACCACCATGCCTTTGCCCGCGGACAGGTGGCCGACAATCGGGTCGCCCGGGATCGGCGTGCAGCACTTGGCGTAGCTGAGCACCAGGCCTTCGGTGCCGCGAATCGCCAGCGGGCCTTCGGGGCTTGGCAACTGTTCGCCTTCGCCCAGCAGGCGGCGGGCGACTACATAGGCCATGCGATTGCCCAGGCCGATGTCTTCCAGCAAGTCTTCGATCAGTTCCTGACGGTACTCGTGGAGCATCGCCTGCACGCGCTCGGCCGGGATCTTGTCCAGGGAGCTGTCGAAGCCGTTGAGCACCTTGTTCAGCAGGCGTTCGCCCAGGCTGATGGACTCGGAACGGCGTTGCAGTTTCAGGGCGTGACGGATATGGGTGCGGGCCTTGCCGGTGACCACAAAGTTGAGCCAGGCCGGGTTCGGGCGTGCGCCCGGTGCGCTGACGATCTCCACCGTGGAGCCGCTTTGCAGCGGTTCCGACAGCGGGGCCAGTCGACGATTGATCCGACAGGCTATGCAGCTGTTACCCACGTCGGTGTGCACCGCGTAGGCAAAGTCGACCGCCGTGGAGCCTTTTGGCAGCTCCATGATCCGGCCTTTTGGCGTGAACACGTAGACCTCGTCCGGGAACAGGTCGATCTTCACGCTTTCGATAAATTCCAGGGAGTTGCCGGCACGTTGCTGCATTTCCAGCACGCCCTTGACCCACTGGCGGGCGCGGGCGTGGGTGCCTTTTGGCTGCTCGTCGCCGGTGGATTTGTACAGCCAATGGGCGGCGATGCCGTTGTTGGCCATCTCTTCCATTTCGCGGGTGCGGATCTGGATCTCGATCGGCACCCCGTGCATACCGAACAGCGTGGTGTGCAGCGACTGATAGCCGTTGGCCTTGGGAATCGCGATGTAGTCCTTGAAACGACCCGGCAGGGGTTTGTACAAATTATGTACAGCGCCCAGCACGCGGTAGCACGTATCGACCTTGTCGACGATGATCCGGAACGCGTACACGTCCATGATCTCGTTGAAGGCCCGACGCTTGCCGCGCATCTTCTTGTAGATGCCGTAGATGTGTTTCTGCCGGCCGCTGACCTCGCCCTCGATCTCATCGATCGCCAGGCAATGGCTCAGGGACTCTTCGATCTTGTTGACGATTTCCTTGCGATTGCCCCGGGCGCGTTTGACCGCCTGATAAATGCGCGCGGAACGCATCGGGTGCATGGCCTTGAAGCCGAGGTCTTCGAATTCGATACGAATGGCGTGCATGCCCAGCCGGTTGGCGATGGGCGCGTAGATTTCCAGGGTTTCCTTGGCGATGCGCCGGCGTTTTTCGCCGGACAGCACCTCCAGCGTGCGCATGTTGTGCAGCCGGTCGGCCAGCTTGACCAGGATCACCCGGATGTCCCGGGCCATGGCCATGGCCATCTTCTGGAAGTTTTCTGCCTGAGCTTCGGCCTTGGTTTCGAAATTCATCTGGGTCAGTTTGCTGACCCCATCGACCAGTTCGGCCACGGTTTCGCCAAATTGCGCGCTGAGCGCTTCCTTGGCAATGCCGGTGTCTTCGATCACGTCATGCAGCATTGCGGCCATCAAACTCTGATGGTCCATGTGCATGTCGGCAAGAATGTTTGCCACGGCAAGAGGATGCGTGACATACGCCTCGCCACTGCGGCGGCGTTGGCCGTCGTGGGCTTGTTCGGCGTAGAAATACGCTCGGCGGACCAGGTTGACCTGGTCTGGGCCGAGGTAGGTCGATAAGCGATCGGCGAGGGCGTCTATGCTCGGCAAAGTATTAACTCCTGCCGTTGGCTGTGACCCCGCGCCGTGCTACGTCGACCAGGCATAGGCTTAGACGGCCTCGTTGGACTCGTCCTCGAACGCTGCAAACAGCGGTTCGTCTTCAACGATTTCGGCGTTGGCGATGAACTCGTAGCTCATCAGGCCTTCAGCGATTTCACGCAGGGCTACAACGGTAGGCTTGTCGTTTTCCCACTGGACCAGAGGCTCTTTGCCGCCAGTGGCCAGTTGACGGGCACGCTTGGTAGAGAGCATGACCAGCTCAAAGCGGTTATCCACGTGTTCTAGGCAGTCTTCAACGGTTACGCGGGCCATGGTATTCCTCGGAGCGAATGCAATATGCGCGCTGCCCGGTTGGGCGAGCGGACTGAACAGTTTAAAAAATCACCAGCGTTTAGGGAAGCGCTGATTTTTCGCAGGCCATCGCAAACGCGCTACAAGTGCCAATGTAAAGCCCTTGCAGCGGTTTTGGGAAGAGCCAATCAACCGAGCAGTTCGGCCAATAATTTGCCGAAACGCTGCTGCTGACGCTTTTGCTGGAGCTGATTGGCGCGGAAAATCGCCTTCAAGTCGTCCAGTGCGTGGGCGAAATCGTCGTTGATGATCAGGTAGTCGTAGTCGACGTAGTGGCTCATTTCACTGACGGCTTCGCGCATGCGACCTTCGATGATCTCGTCGCTGTCCTGGCCGCGGTTGGTCAGGCGCTGGTGCAACGCTTCCAGCGACGGCGGCAGGATGAAGATCGAGCGGGCCTTGGGCATCAGTTGACGCACTTGCTCGGCGCCCTGCCAGTCGATTTCCAGGATCAGGTCGTGGCCTTCGTCCAGGGTCTGCTGCAGGTGGCTTTGGGAGGTGCCGTAAAGGTTGCCGAAGACTTCGGCGCGCTCCAGGAAATCACCGTGCTCGATCATCTTGACGAACTCGGTGCGCTCGACGAAGTGGTAGTGCACGCCGTTCACTTCACCCGGGCGCATGGCGCGGGTGGTGTGGGACACCGAGATACGGATCTGCTCGTCAGCGTCGGTCAGGGCTTTGACCAGGCTGCTTTTGCCCGCACCCGATGGGGCGGAAATGATGTAAAGGGTGCCGGTGCTGTGGGTCATGTCAGGGTGCCTTACTCGATATTCTGTACTTGTTCGCGCATTTGCTCGATCAGCACTTTGAGGTTGACCGCAGCCTGTGTGCTGCGCGGATCAAAGGCTTTGGAGCCCAGTGTATTGGCTTCGCGGTTGAGTTCCTGCATCAGGAAGTCCAGGCGCCGACCGGCGGCACCGGCAGACTTGAGCACTCGGCGCACTTCCAGGATGTGGGTGCTCAGGCGGTCGAGTTCTTCGGCGACGTCGCTCTTTTGCGCCAGCAGTACCATCTCCTGCTCCAGGCGCACCGGGTCCAGTTCGGCCTGCATGTCGGCGAAGCGGTCGAGGACCTTCTGGCGCTGGGTGGCAAGCATCTGCGGCACCAGTTCGCGCAGGGTGACCACGTCTTCTTCGATGGAGGTCAGGCGGTCGCTGATCAGGCGGGCCAGCTCGGCGCCTTCGCGCTCGCGGCCGGCCTTGAGTTCTTTCAAGCCTTGGTTGAACAGGGCCAGGGCTTCGGCATTCAACGCCTGCGGGTCGGTGGCGTCGGCCACCAGCACGCCGGGCCAGGCCAGGACTTCCAGCGGGTTGATGGCGGCAGGTTGCTTGATCAGGCTGGCGATGGTTTCGGCGGCGGCGACCAATTGGGCGGCGCGCTCGCGATCCACCTGCAACGGCTTGCCGGTGGTTTCCTCGGTGAAGCGCAGGGTGCATTCCAGCTTGCCGCGAGAGATGCCCTGGCGCAGCGCTTCACGGACGGCGCCTTCGAGGTCGCGAAACGATTCCGGCAGGCGCAGGTGCGGCTCCAGGTAGCGGCTGTTGACCGAGCGCAACTCCCAGCTCAGTGTGCCTTGGACGCCGGCTTTTTCGACGCGGGCGAAGGCGGTCATGCTGTGCACCATGGAAGTACCTCGCGATGCAGTCCCGCAAACAGGCGGGCTGATGGGTAGATTGAAGCCGACAGGCTGCGAAGGCGCAGGATTGTAGCTCAACGGGACGGATGGCCCCAAACAGTGGCTTCGGTGACCGGGTTTGTAACAGGATTTTTTAGAAGTGCTGATCAGGGCTGGCGGCTCTATAATGCTCGGCAGTTTTTCGTCCTCCGTACAGGTATCCCCTATGAAACGTCCAAGTGGTCGCGCTGCCGATCAGCTCCGCTCGATCCGCATCACCCGCAACTACACCAAACACGCCGAGGGATCTGTACTGGTCGAGTTTGGCGATACCAAGGTTATCTGCACCGTCAGCGTCGAAAACGGCGTGCCGCGTTTCCTCAAGGGCCAGGGCCAGGGTTGGTTGACTGCCGAATACGGCATGCTGCCGCGCGCCACCGGCGAGCGTAACCAGCGTGAAGCCAGTCGTGGCAAGCAAGGCGGGCGCACCCTGGAAATCCAGCGCCTGATCGGTCGTTCCCTGCGTGCTGCGCTGGACATGTCCAAGCTGGGCGACGTGACCCTGTACGTCGACTGCGACGTGATCCAGGCTGACGGTGGCACTCGCACGGCGTCCATCACCGGCGCTATGGTTGCCCTGGTCGATGCGCTCAAAGTCATCAAGAAGCGTGGCGGCCTGAAAGGCGGCGATCCGCTCAAGCAGATGATCGCGGCTGTATCGGTAGGCATGTATCAGGGCGAGCCAGTGCTGGATCTGGACTATCTTGAAGATTCGGCTGCCGAGACCGACCTGAACGTGGTGATGACCAGCACCGGTGGTTTCATCGAAGTGCAGGGCACCGCCGAAGGCGCGCCATTCCAGCCGGCGGACCTGAATGCCATGCTGGCATTGGCCCAGAAAGGCATGACCGATATCTTCGAATTGCAGAACGCCGCACTGGCCGACTGATTCAAACCCAAGGAGCTACGCCATGAGTGACAGTCAACTTCCACTGCCGACACCGTCCAAGGAAGTTCGCCAGTGGGCGATGCTCTGTCACTTCGCGGCGTTTTTCGGCTTGATGTTCCCGTTCGGCAGCCTGCTGGGGCCTTTGATTCTCTGGCAGGTGAAGAAGGATACGGACCCGTTCATTGATGATCAGGGCAAGGAAGCGCTGAATTTCCAGATCACCGTGGGCATTGCCTGGGCGGTCTGCTTCCTGCTGGGTTTTATCGTGATCGGCTTCGTGTTGATGACCGTCCTGGTGATCGGCGCGGTGGTGATGACGATCATTGGGGGCATCAAGGCCAACAAGGGCGTGGCTTATCGTTATCCGTGGACGTTGCGGTTGATCAAATAACCACCGCCCACAAAAAAACCGACAGCGACGTCGGTTTTTTTGTGCCTGGAAAAAGACCTTAGATGGTCAATGTCCAGTCGTAGTCCACGATCAGCGGCGCGTGCTGCGAGAAGCGCGGCTGGCGTGGCAGGCGTGCGCTGCGCACAAATCGTCGCAGGCCTGGCGTCAGCAACTGGTAGTCAAAACGCCAGCCGAGGTTGAGCATCTCGGCCTGTTCGTTATCCGGCCACCAGCTGTACTGGTCGCCTTCGCGGCTGACTTCCCGCAGGGCATCGACATAGCCCATGTTGCCGACAATCTCGTCCATCCAGGCCCGTTCCGGCGCCAGGAAACCCGGGGATTGCTGGCTGTCGCGCCAGTTCTTGATATCCAGCTTCTGTTGCGCCACGTACAGCGAGCCACAGTAAATGTACTCGCGACGTTTGCGCCGCTGTTTATCCAGATAACGGGCGAAATCGTCCATTAGCTTGAACTTCTGGTTCAAGTCTTCATCGCCATTCTGCCCTGATGGAAGCAGCAAGGTCGCGATGCTGACCTTGTCGAAATCGGCTTGCAGGTAGCGCCCGTAGCGGTCGGCTGTCTCGAAGCCGAGGCCGCTGATGACCGCCTTGGGTTGCAACCGCGAATACAAAGCCACGCCGCCTTGGGCGGGAACTTCGGCATCACAGGCATAAAGGAAGTAGCCATCCAGTTGGAAGGCTGGGTCGTCCAGTTCAAAGGCGGAGGCGCGGGTGTCCTGCAGGCAGATGACGTCGGCATTCTGGGCTTGCAGCCAACTGAGCAAACCACGCTCGACTGCAGCCTGAATACCATTGACGTTCACACTGATGATCCGCATAAATGGCCCCAAAAATCGCGTGCGTGTATGATACACGCCGTCTACCTAATTAGCTAAATCCGTGGTATCTGAGGCTTTTTTCATGCAGGCGTATCAACGCGATTTCATTCGTTTTGCCATCGATCGCGGCGTATTGCGCTTCGGTGAGTTCACCCTGAAGTCCGGGCGTACCAGCCCTTACTTCTTCAATGCCGGCCTTTTCAACTCAGGTTCTGCCCTGGCGCAGTTGGGTCGTTTTTATGCGGCCGCCATCGTTGAAAGCGGTATTTCCTTCGACGTGCTGTTCGGCCCGGCCTACAAGGGCATTCCCCTGGCCGCCGCGACCGCCGTGGCGTTGGCCGAACATCACGGGCTGGATTTGCCTTGGTGCTTCAACCGCAAGGAAGCCAAGGCTCATGGCGAAGGCGGTAGCCTGGTGGGCGCGCCGCTCAAGGGCGACGTGCTGATCATCGACGACGTGATCACTGCCGGTACGGCGATTCGCGAAGTGATGCAGATCATCGCTTCCCAGGACGGCGCCAAGGCAGCCGGCGTGCTGATCGCGCTGAACCGCCAGGAGCGTGGCAACGGTGAATTGTCGGCGATCCAGGAAGTGGAGCGTGATTTCGGGATTCCGGTGGTGAGCATTGTTTCGTTGAACCAAGTGCTGCAGTTCCTGGAAGACGACCCGCAGCTCAAGCAGCATTTGCCGGCGGTCAAGGCCTATCGCGAGCAGTTCGGCGTTTAGAAGATCCATGTGGGAGCGGGCTTGCTCGCGAATACGGCTTGTCAGTTGATATATGTGTCGACTGACCCGCCGCTTTCGCGAGCAAGCCCGCTCCCACATTTTCAGACCGAGTACATAGAAAAGGCCCCGTTCAATCGAATTGAGCGGGGGCTTTTTTTTGTTTGCAGCGCTTTAAGGGCGCTTGCGATTGCTGATCAGCGTACCCACACCGGTGTCGGTGAAGATTTCCAGCAGGATCGCATTCGGAACCCGGCCATCCAGGATCAACGAGCTGCCAACACCGCCTTGCACCGCTTCCAGCGCGCAGCGGATCTTCGGCAGCATGCCGCCGTAGATGGTGCCGTCGGCGATCAGGTCGTCCACTTGCTGGGTGGTCAGGCCGGTCAAGACCTTGCCTTCCTTGTCCATCAAGCCGGCGATGTTGGTGAGCAGCATCAGCTTCTCGGCCTTCAGCGCCTCAGCCACCTTGCCGGCCACCAGGTCAGCGTTAATGTTGTAGGACTCACCGTTGGCACCCACGCCGATTGGCGCGATCACCGGGATGAAATCGCCTTTCACCAGCAGGTTCAGCAGGTCGGTGTTGATGCCGATCACTTCGCCCACCTGGCCGATGTCGATGATTTCCGGCTGGGTC
The DNA here is from genome assembly GCF_900105735.1 of Pseudomonas yamanorum. Classification (NCBI taxonomy): domain Bacteria; kingdom Pseudomonadati; phylum Pseudomonadota; class Gammaproteobacteria; order Pseudomonadales; family Pseudomonadaceae; genus Pseudomonas; species Pseudomonas yamanorum. The sequence continues at coordinate 3,633,587 of NZ_LT629793.1, forward strand.
ATCTCCGGGGTCTTGCGGGTCACGGTGAGCTTCTTCGCCCGGATCAGCTCGGCGTCCTTGCCGGTCAGGCCGATGGCGCTGCCGCCATGGCGATTGATCAGGTTGACGATGTCTTTGTTCACCTGGCCACCCAGGACCATCTCCACCACGTCCATGGTCTGGGCGTCGGTGACACGCATGCCGTCGATGAAGTGACTCTCGATGGACAGGCGCTTGAGCAGGTCACCGATTTGCGGGCCGCCACCGTGTACCACCACCGGGTTGATCCCGACGGCTTTCATCAACACGATGTCGCGGGCAAAGCCGGTTTTCAGCTCGTCGCTTTCCATGGCATTGCCGCCGTACTTGATCACCAGCGTCTTGCCGACGTAGCGTCGAATGTAAGGCAACGCTTCGGAAAGGACCTTGGCGGTATTGGCGGCGGCTTCGCGTTCGAGGGTCATTCAGGGCTCCGGTACAAAAATCAGAACGGTAATTGGAGATCAGGGGCAACACGTTTCAACTGGGCGTGGAACACGTCCTTGATGCGCTGCAACTCAGCCTCGGAATCCGCCTCGAAACGCAGCACCAGCACCGGTGTGGTGTTGGATGCGCGAACCAGGCCCCAGCCTTTGGCGTAATCGACCCGCACGCCGTCAATGGTGGTCAGGTTGGCGCCTTCGCCCCATTGCGCATCGTGCAGTGCGTCAATGATGCTGAATTTGCTCTCTTCGGTCACATGGATATTGATCTCTGGCGTAGAAATATCATCCGGGAAGGTTGCAAACAGGTCTTCGGCGGTGGATTTTTCCTTGCTGAGGATCTCCAGCAGACGAGCGGCGCTGTAAATACCGTCGTCAAAACCGAACCAGCGTTCCTTGAAGAATACGTGACCGCTCATTTCGCCGGCCAACAGGGCGCCGGTTTCTTTCATTTTCTTTTTGATCAACGAGTGACCGGTCTTCCACATTAGCGGACGACCGCCGTATTCCTTGATCAGCGGCGTCAGGCGACGGGTGCATTTGACGTCGAAGATGATCTCGGCGCCCGGATTGCGCGCCACGACGTCACGGGCAAACAGCATCAACAGGCGGTCCGGGAACACGATATTACCGGTGTTGGTCACCACGCCGACGCGGTCGCCGTCGCCGTCGAAAGCCAGGCCCAGGTCGGCGCCGGTTTCCTTGACCTTGGCAATCAGGTCCACCAGGTTCTCAGGCTTGCCCGGGTCCGGGTGGTGGTTAGGGAAGTTGCCGTCGACCTCGCAGAACAGCGGGATCACTTCGCAATTCAGGGCTTCGATCAGTTGCGGGGCGATCACGCCGGCCGCGCCGTTGCCGCAGTCCACCACCACTTTCAGGCGGCGGGCGAGTTTGACGTCGCGGGTGATTTCGTCCGAGTAGCGCTCAAGGATTTGCACCTTGGTGATGCTGCCGGTGCCGCTGGTCAGGTCGTTGGTCTTCAGGCGGGTGTGCAGGGCCTGGATCTGTTCGTTGGCCAGGGTGTCGCCGGCGATGACGATCTTGAAGCCGTTGTAGTCCGACGGGTTGTGGCTGCCGGTGAGCATCACGCCCGACTTGCCGGCCAGTACGTTGGCCGCGTAGTACAGCGCAGGCGTCGGCACCAGGCCCACGTCGCTGACATGGCAGCCGCTGTCGGCCAGGCCCTGGATCAGTTGCTCCACCAGCTCGGGGCCGGACAGGCGGCCATCACGGCCTACGGAAACATTGGGCTCGCCCTGGGCCAGGCTCTGGGAGCCAATGGCACGGCCGATCCAGTAGGCGGTCTCGGCGGTCAGGGTCTTGGGGACCACGCCACGGATGTCATAGGCGCGGAAAATGCTGTCGGGAACCGTCGGGGCGACTCGGGCTGCGTTGCTCATTGCGGGGGGGAACTCCATCGATAAGGGGCGGGGCTGGCCTCAGGGGTACTGACCGGCAGGCTCAAACTGAAGGGTAAGACGGCGTTTTTGGCATAGAGTTCGTGGTGCAAAAGTGCCATCGGCGCCGAAGCACCGCCCTTTCGCCCGCTTAATGCCCTGATTTCACTGGGGAAATCTTGCTGATAAGTTCCGCGCATTCTTCATCCTGAAAGGCCATGCGTTGGCGTCAGGCCGGGTGAGGCACCCGGCTTGTCCGGCTAAGTCATTTCAGCTTAGTCAGTGGCTGCCGGAATGTCCGAAGCCACCTGCACCGCGCTGGGTTTCGTCGAACTCTTCGACCAGCTCGAAGTGCGCCTGCACCACCGGCACAAGCACGAGCTGGGCAATGCGCTCGCCGACGGCAATGTTGAACGCGGTCTGGCCACGGTTCCAGCAGGACACCATCAACTCGCCCTGGTAGTCCGAGTCGATCAGGCCCACCAGGTTGCCGAGGACGATCCCGTGTTTGTGGCCCAGGCCGGAGCGCGGCAGGATCAGCGCCGCCAGGCCAGGGTCGCCCACGTAGATCGACAGGCCGGTCGGAATCAGAATGGTCTGGCCCGGCTCAAGCACGGTGTCCTGCTTGAGCATGGCGCGCAGGTCGAGGCCGGCGGAGCCTGGAGTGGCGTAGGCCGGCAGCGGGAATTCGTTGCCGATGCGTGGGTCGAGGATCTTGGCTTGCAAAGCGTGCATGGAAATTAAACCTGGTTCAGCCGTAGGGCGATAAAAGAGATCAGTTGGCGGGCAATCTTGCCCTTGCTGGTCTGGGCGAAAACGGTAGCGTGCAACTCGCGGTCGATCACGCTGATGGCATTTTCCTCGCTGTTGAAGCCGATGCTCGGGTTGGCGACATCGTTGGCGACAATCAGGTCGAGATTCTTGTCTTTCAATTTGCGTGCGGCATAGTCCAGCAAATGCTCGGTTTCGGCAGCGAAGCCGACGCTGAACGGGCGGTCTTCACGGGTGGCGATGGTCGCCAGAATGTCCGGGTTACGGACCATTTGCAGGAGCAGGCCGTCGCCGCTTGTAGGGTCTTTCTTGAGTTTCTGCGGTGCAACCACTTCCGGGCGGTAGTCCGCTACCGCAGCCGACGCGATAAACAGATCGCAGGGAATCGCCGCTTCACAGGCCGCCAGCATGTCGCGGGCGCTGACTACGTCGATTCGGGTGACACGATCCGGAGTCGGCAGATGCACCGGGCCGGTGATCAAGGTTACCCGGGCGCCTGCCTCGACCGCCGCTTCAGCCAGGGCAAAGCCCATTTTTCCTGAGCTATGGTTGGTGATGTAGCGCACCGGGTCGATGTTTTCCTGGGTCGGGCCGGCGGTAATCAGCACGTGCTTGCCGGTCAGGGCCAGGTGCTGGAAGCAGTCGGCGGCGCATTGGGCGAGGTCGGTGGCTTCGAGCATGCGGCCCAGGCCCACGTCGCCGCAGGCCTGGCTGCCGGAGGCCGGCCCGAAGACCTTGAGGCCACGGCTTTGCAGGAGTTGGGTGTTGGCTTGGGTGGCCGGGTCGCGCCACATGGCCTGGTTCATGGCCGGGGCGATGGCGACGGTGGCGTCGGTGGCCAGCACCAGGGTGGTCAGCAGGTCGTCGGCAATGCCTTGGGCCAGACGGGCGATCAAGTCGGCGGTGGCCGGAGCGATCAGCACCAGGTCGGCCCATTTGGCCAGCTCGATGTGGCCCATGGCAGCTTCGGCTGCGGGGTCCAGCAGGTCGAGATGAACCGGGTGGCCGGACAGGGCCTGCATGGTCAGCGGGGTAATGAATTCACTGCCGCCCCGGGTCATGACCACGCGCACTTCGGCGCCCTGGTCGAGGAGCCTGCGAACCAGCTCTGCGCTCTTGTAGGCGGCAATGCCGCCGCCGACGCCGAGAACGATGCGTTTCCGATACAGACGCTGCATTGGCTTGCCTTTCCAGTTCAGTGATGGCGTTGCGATGCCCCCTCCCCAGGTGAAATCGCACGCAAAAAGATGGCCTAAGATACCACAGCGTCCGCCATGCAACAGCGGCGCACATGCACACGGAGGTGCCATGAGTATTCGCGATTGGCCTGCGGCAGAGCGTCCGCGGGAGAAGTTGTTGGAGCTGGGCGCAGAGAATCTTTCCGACGCTGAATTGCTGGCGATTTTCCTGCGCACCGGGGTATCCGGTAAAAGTGCCGTGGACCTGGCGCGGCATCTGCTGGCGCAATTTGGCAGCTTGCGCGCGCTGATGGAGGCCAGGCAGACGGTGTTCAGCCAGCACCTGGGCCTGGGGCCGGCGAAGTTCGCCCAGCTTCAAGCCGTACTGGAAATGGCCCGCCGTCATTTGGCCGAGCGCCTACGCAGCGACTCGGTGCTGGAAAGTCCGGAGGCCGTGCGCGACTACCTCAAAGCGCTACTGCGCCATGAGCCTCACGAGATATTCGGCTGCCTGTTTCTCGACTCCAAACACCGGGTGCTGGGCTTCGAGAAGCTGTTTCAAGGCACCATCGACAACGCCATCGTCTACCCCCGGCAAGTGGTGAAGCGCGCGTTGGACTACAACGCTGCTGCGCTGATCCTGTGCCATAACCATCCTTCCGGCAGCGCCGAGCCCAGCATTGCTGATCGAAAACTGACCAGAGTGCTGCAAAAGGCGTTGGAGATGGTGGACGTGCGTGTGCTGGACCACATCATTGTGGGGGAGGGTGATCCGCTGTCGATGGCGGAATATGGGTGGATGTAGGGGCTGGCACGCCAGCCCCTGACAGGGTTCAGGGTTTGACGCTGACCTTGGAGTAATCCTGGCGCCCGAACGGGCTCACCTGATACCCCTCGACATTTTTGCGCGTCAGCGCAAACGCCGTCGGGTGCGCCAGTGGCAGCCACAACGCCTGTTGCTGGATCTGCGCCTGGGCCTGCTGGTACAGCTTGCTGCGCACGCCTTGTTCGCTGGTGGTCTTGCCAGCGCTGATCAGCTTGTCCAGCGCCGGGTCGCAGTAGCGGGCGAAGTTGGTGCCGGACTTTACGGCCGCGCAGGAGAACTGCGGCGTCAGGAAGTTATCCGGGTCACCGTTATCGCCGGCCCAGCCCATGAACAGCAGGTCGTGCTCGCCGGCCTTGGCGCGGCGGATCAGTTCGCCCCATTCGATCACGCGGATTTCAGCCTGGATGCCGACCTTGGCCAGATCCGCTTGCAGCAGTTGTGCGCCGAGGCTTGGGTTGGGGTTCAGCAGGCTGCCCGAAGGGCGGGTCCAGATGGTGGTCTTGAAGCCATCCTTGAGCCCGGCGCGATCCAGTAGCTGCTTGGCCTTGGCGATGTCCTGCGGATAGCCTGGCAAGTCCTTGGCGTAGCTCCAGGTATTGGGCGGGTACGGGCCGTTGGCGGCTTCAGCGGTGCCTTCGAATACCGCCTTGAGGTAGCTGGCCTTGTCGAAGGCCAGGTTGATTGCCTGGCGAACTTCCGGTTTGTCCAGCGGCGGATGCTGGCTGTTGATGGCGACAAACGCGGTCATGAAGGCCGCTGTTTTTTCGATCTTCAGGTCGGCGTCTTTCTGTGCGGCATCGATATCCAGGGGCTTGGGCGACAAGGCGATCTGGCACTCATCGCGACGCAACCTTTGCAGGCGCACGTTGGCGTCCGGGGTGATCGCAAAGATCAGGTTATCCACCGCAGGCTTGCCGGCGAAGTAGTCCGGGTTGGCCTTGTAGCGAATCGTCGCGTCCTTCTGGAAACGCCCGAAAATAAACGGGCCGGTGCCGATAGGCTGGCTGTTGAGTTTTTCAGGTGTGCCCGCCTTGAGCAGTTTGTCGGCGTATTCTGCCGGGTAGATCGAGGCAAAGCCCATGCTCAACGCGGCGAGGAAGGTTGAATCGGCGTGGTCCAGGGTAAAGCGCACCGTCAGCGGATCGAGGGCGTCGATCTTCTTGATCAATGTGGGCAGTTGCAGCGACTGGGCGTGGGGGAAGCCGCTCTGGGCAATCTTGTGCCACGGGTTGGCCGGGTCGAGCATACGCTCGAAGCTGAAGCGCACGTCTTCGGCGGTCAGGGTACGGCTTGGAGTGAAGTATTCGGTGCGATGGAATTTCACATCCGGATGCAGCTTGAAGGTGTAGGTCAGGCCGTCCGGCGAGACGTCCCAGCTGTCCGCCAGGCTCGGGACCAGCTTGCCGCTGGTAGCGTCGAAGTCCACCAGACGGTTCATCAATACGTCTGCCGAGGCGTTGGTGGTGGTCAGCGAGTTGTATTGCACCACGTCGAAGCCTTCGGGGCTGGCTTCGGTGCAGACACTCAGGGTGGTGGCCGCCTGGGCGTGTGCAGCAATAAAAAGAGGGGCTAGCAATAGCGGTAGGGCAGCGAGGCGCATATTCGGTTTCCTTTGCAGATCGAAGGCCCATCTGCGAGTGCAGTCTGGAAAAGTCCTACCGTAGTGGGCGGATTGACAAATGACTAGCCCATTTTTGCCTGTGCTTTTGCCTCAAATACTGTTTTGATGGCGCCTCAGGTCGTTTTGCCGAGCACTTTGCAGTGCGCGCGGGCGCTGTAAATCATTCTGTGCGACGAGCGGTTAGCTTCTATAGCAGCCCACCCTGGCAACGGTTCAGGCGTCCATGGCCTGGATTTACGCGTATAAAAGTACACGGCCTGTTGTTGCACTGGGGTCTTTCTGGTATAAAGCAGCGCTCTTTTCTAGGGGCCCGGTTCCTTCGCTAGTAGGTGTAGCCGGTAAGACCCTAAAGAAACGCGGCGCCTGGCGCCAAATGACTGAGAGATTAAGCGGCCAACCCATGCCGGGTTGGGCATGTGGTTTTAGAGGGCTGAGGCATGTCGAGAGTCTGTCAAGTTACCGGTAAGGGTCCGGTGACTGGGAATAACATTTCCCACGCAAACAACAAAACCCGTCGTCGTTTCCTGCCAAACCTGCAGCATCACCGCTTTTGGGTTGAAGAAGAGAAACGTTTTGTCCGTCTGCGCGTATCTGCCAAAGGCATGCGTGTTATCGACAAGCGCGGCATCACTGTCGTGCTGGCCGAACTGCGCCGCGACGGCAAAATCTAAGGAGCTAAATCATGCGTGAATTGATTCGAATGATCTCTAGCGCCGGTACTGGTCACTTCTACACTACCGACAAGAACAAGCGTACTACCCCGGACAAGCTCGAAAAGAAAATGTTCGACCCGCGCGTTCGCAAGCACGTGATCTACAAAGAAGGCAAAATCAAGTAATTGGTTTTCTTTCTTGTGAAAAAAAGCCCGTATCTCACGATGCGGGCTTTTTTTTGTGCCTGAAGAATTGATCAGGCCTTTTCTTCGAACACCACGTAGATCTTGCGGCAGGGTTCCAGCACTTCCCAAGTGCCGCTGAAGCCGGCCGGAATGACGAAGCGATCACCGGCCCGCAAGGTCTTGGCGTTGCCGTCGGCGTCGCGCAATACAGAGACGCCCTGCACGATCTCGCAGTACTCATGCTCTGTGTAATTGACCTTCCACTGCCCGACTTCACCTTCCCAGACCCCGGCGCTCATCTGGCCGCACGGACTGTTGTAGTGGTTGTAGACGGTTTGCTCAGGGTCGCCCTTGAGGATTTTCTCCGCGGCCGGACGGTAGCGGTCAGGCTCAGTCCTGGCCTGGCTGAAGTCGACGATATTCTGGATGTTCATGGGCGTGTCCCGTCTGGCCTGCGGTTGGAGAGCTCAAAGTCTATGTTTATTAAAATGAACATCGCAAGGGCGTTTGCTGCCGTTATGTCAAATATATTGAAACATCCATCGTCGCTGGTTTAGGGTGGCAGCTGCCTTGAGCCGAACAGCTGGCTGGCTGGGCAAGCATTCTTCGAAGGCGCCTGGGTACATCGCCCGGCCCTTGTATTCAATAAGAGGAGGACACTCGCATGACCACCCTGACCCGTGCCGACTGGGAACAACGCGCCAAGGATCTGAAGATCGAAGGCCGCGCCTACATCAATGGCGAATACACCGCCGCCGTTTCCGGCGATACGTTCGAATGCCTCAGCCCGGTCGATGGCCGTCTGCTGGCAACGGTTGCCAGCTGTGACGTCGCCGACGCCCAGCGCGCGGTTGAAAACGCCCGCGCCACCTTCAATTCCGGTGCCTGGTCGCGCCTGGCGCCAGCCAAGCGCAAAGCCACCATGATCCGTTTCGCCGGCTTGCTCAAGGCCAACGCCGAAGAGCTGGCACTCCTTGAAACCCTGGATATGGGCAAGCCGATCAGCGACTCCCTGAACATCGACGTCCCGGGCGCGGCGCAAGCCCTGAGCTGGAGCGGCGAGGCCATCGACAAGATCTACGATGAAGTCGCAGCCACTCCCCACGACCAGCTTGGCCTGGTGACCCGTGAGCCCGTCGGCGTTGTCGCGGCCATCGTGCCGTGGAACTTCCCGCTAATGATGGCCTGCTGGAAACTCGGACCGGCGCTGTCCACCGGTAACTCGGTGATCCTCAAGCCGTCTGAAAAGTCGCCGCTGACCGCGATCCGCATCGCCGAGCTGGCGGTTGAAGCCGGTATCCCGAAAGGCGTGTTCAACGTGCTGCCGGGTTATGGCCACACCGTGGGTAACGCCCTGGCGCTGCACATGGACGTCGATACCCTGGTGTTCACCGGTTCCACCAAGATCGCCAAGCAACTGCTGATCCGGTCCGGTGAGTCGAATATGAAGCGCGTCTGGCTGGAAGCTGGCGGCAAGAGCCCGAACATCGTGTTTGCCGATGCCCCGGACCTACAAGCCGCCGCCGAATCCGCGGCCGGCGCCATCGCCTTCAACCAGGGCGAAGTGTGCACCGCCGGTTCGCGCCTGCTGGTGGAGCGTTCGATCAAAGATAAATTCCTGCCGCTGGTGATCGAGGCCCTCAAGGCCTGGAAGCCGGGCAACCCGCTGGACCCGGCCACCACGGTTGGCGCGCTGGTGGATACCCAGCAGATGAACACCGTGCTGTCGTACATCGAAGCCGGGCATGCCGATGGCGCCAAGCTGGTGGCCGGCGGCAAGCGCACGCTGCAGGAAAGCGGTGGCACCTATGTCGAGCCAACGATTTTCGACGGCGTGACCAACGCCATGAAGATCGCCCAGGAAGAAATCTTCGGCCCGGTGCTGTCGGTGATTGCCTTCGACAGCGTGGAAGAAGCCATTGCGATCGCCAACGACACCCAATACGGCCTGGCCGCTGCGGTGTGGACGTCGAACATCTCCAAGGCGCACCTGACCGCCAAGGCACTGCGTGCCGGTAGCGTGTGGGTCAACCAGTACGATGGCGGCGACATGACTGCACCGTTCGGTGGTTTCAAGCAGTCGGGTAACGGCCGCGACAAGTCGCTGCACGCGTTCGACAAGTACACCGAGCTGAAGGCGACCTGGATCAAGTTGTAAGCTTCCAGAAACACCGCCGTAAAAAATGTGGGAGCGGGCTTGCTCGCGAATGAGGTAGCACAGTCGCCGATGTATTGACTGGTACACCGCATTCGCGAGCAAGCTCGCTCCCACACTGTTTTGTGTGATCTCCAAATCATCCACAGGAGCGTGGAAATGCGTTGGGCGACCTATTTCGCCGTGTTGGCGTCGGTCTTGAGCGTGGGCCTGGCCTTGGGCGTGAGCATGCCGCTGGTGTCCCTGCGCCTGGAAAGCTGGGGCTACGGCAGCTTCGCCATCGGCGTGATGGCGGCGATGCCGGCCTTTGGTGTGCTGTTGGGTGCCAAGGTCTCCAGCGGCCTGGCCTCGCGCCTGGGTACGGCGAACCTGATGCGCCTGTGCCTGTGGGCCGGGGCGATTTCCATCGGCTTGCTGGCGGTATTGCCCAGCTACCCGGTATGGCTGGTGCTGCGGCTGATGATCGGGGTGATCCTGACCATCGTGTTTATCCTCGGCGAAAGCTGGATCAACCAACTGGTGATCGAGCGCTGGCGCGGCCGTCTGGTGGCGCTGTACGGCTGTAGCTATGCCTTGAGCCAACTGTCAGGCCCATTGCTGCTGGGCGCGCTGGGTACGGATAACGACATTGGCTTCTGGGTGGGCGTTGGTCTGCTGACGTTCTCGCCGATCCTGCTGCTGGGCCGCACCGGTGCGCCGACTGCCGAGTCCTTCAGCGTGACCTTCGGCGACTTGCTGCGCTTCTGCCAGGGTTTGCCGGCGATTGCCTGGGCGGTGGCGTTATTCGCCGCGTTCGAGGCGATGATTCTGACGCTGTTGCCGGTGTATTGCCTGCAACAGGGCTTCACCGCCGAGATTGCCCTGGCGATGGTGAGTACGGTGGTGGTCGGTGATGCGTTGCTGCAACTGCCGATTGGCGCGCTGGCGGACTACCTGCCTCGACGCACACTGTTTCTCGGCTGCGCGCTGATGCTGCTGGCGACGAGCCTGGCAATTCCGCTGTTGCTGGATACGCTGCTGATCTGGCCGGTGTGGGTGCTGTTCGGGGCCAGCGCCGGTGGGTTGTTCACCTTGTCGCTGATCCTGATTGGCGAGCGCTACCGCGACGACGCACTGGTGCGCGCCAATGCGCATATCGCGCAGCTGTGGGGCATTGGCTGCCTGATCGGCCCACTGGTGGCTGGTGCCGGCAGCCAGTGGATCAGCGGGCATGCGTTGCCGCTGTTGATGGCAGCGGGGGCGCTGGGATTGGTGATTCTGCTGCTTCGCCAAGGTGCATTCGGCGGCGCCCAGCCGGCCTGAACTTGAAATGCGAACAACTGTGGGAGCTGGCTTGCCTGCGATAGCGGAGTGTCAGCTTGCGCATCCTGTGCCTGATACTCCGCAATCGCGGGCAAGCCCGGCTCCCACAGGGCTCTGCGCTGTTCTTAAAGCATGCGTTCCAGCCCGACGGATGTGGCAAACCAGGCATTGAACCGGCGCCACCAACTGCCCGGTTCGCGGGTCAGGGTGTGCAGTTGGCCGTTGTCTTCAGTCACCCACACCACCTGGCCATCCTGTAGTTTCGCCTGATAGCTCAACGGGGGCGCCATGCCCTCCAGTGCCAGGTTGCGCACGTGTTCCGCCAGTTCGGGACTGTCCACCAGCACCCCGACTTCGGTGTTCCACAGCACCGAGCGCGGGTCGAAGTTGAATGAGCCGATAAAGGATTTCTCCCGGTCAAAGATGATCGCCTTGCTGTGCAGGCTGGAATCCGAGCCGTGGAAAGTGCCTTTGCGGAACAGATGAGGGCCGCTGCCGCCGCCGTCTCCCGGCTGGCGGCGCAACTCGTACAGTTTCACTCCGTGCTCCAGCAATGCCTTGCGGTAGGGCGCATAGCCACCGTGGACGGCGGGCACGTCGGTAGCTTCCAGGGAATTGGTCAGCAGGCTCACCGAGACGCCGGCGTCCGCACGACCGGTCAGGTACACCAGGCCAGGCTGGCCCGGCACGAAGTAAGCCGAGATCATCATCAACTCGTGGCTCACCCCTTCCAGCTCAGGTGCCAGCTGGGTGGTCAGCAGCAGCCGTGGATCCGGATCGGCCTTGGCCAGCACCTTGCTCGGCGCATCCCACAGTGCCTGGTTCCAGGCCCAGATGAGTTCGCGGCGCCAGATGTCCATGCGCGGTTGGGTCTTGTAAGTGCGCAGGCGGTTGTACAGGGCATGGTTTTGCTGGCGAGACTCGGCAAGGGATTCTTCCAGGCGTACGCGGGCGCTGGCCAGGTCGCCTTTGGAGGCGCTGCTGACGAAATCGCCAATGGGCTTGCTCAACGCACTGTTCCAGTACTGATCGAAACTGTGGCCCAGTTGTTCGGCCACCGGGCCTACGCTGAGCATGTCGATATCGGTGAAGTTGAGGTTGGGCTCGGCGTCGAAATATTCATCCCCCAGGTTGCGGCCGCCGACGATGGCCACGCTGTTGTCCGCCAGCCACAGCTTGTTATGCATGCGACGGTGTTGCAGCGACAGGTCGAACAGCCGCGCCATGGCCCGGGTCACGCCGGTGCTGCGGCCCAGGTGCAGCGGGTTGAACAGGCGAATCTGGATCTGCGGGTGGGCGGCGAGGGTGGCGATGATCTGGTCCAGGCCGTCGCTGGTGGTGTCGTCCAGCAGGATACGCACGCGCACGCCACGGTCGGCGGCCTTGAGCAGTTCATCCACGAGCATGCGGGTGCTGATGCCGTCGTGGACGATGTAGTACTGCAAGTCGAGGCTGGTCTGGGCGTTGCGGATCAGTTCGGCGCGAGCCATGAAGGCCTCGCTGCTGTTGGGCAGCAGGCGGAAACCGGAGCGGCCTCTGTACGGCGCGGCCTGGGCCTGGATCGAGCGGCCGAAGGACGACTCGCTGGCCGGCAGCGCCTCGCTGGGCGTGCGCGGCTGGTCGATGGTTGCGCAGCCGCCCAGGGCCAGGATGCCCAGCAGGAAAAACGGTAATAGCCGTTGGGTCATCAATGACATGGGTTCCGAGTCAGGGCGATTGTCGGCATATGACGGCTATTTCCCGCAAAAGGTCAGTCCACCGCTTCGGCCAGCAACCTGATGGCGGTTGCGCCGACCTTGCGCACGGCCTCTTCAATCTGCGGCGTCGGTTTGGCAGCGTAGTTCATGCGCAAACAATTCCGGTACTTGCCGGAGGCGGAAAAGATACTTCCCACGGCAATCTGTACACCTTCATCCACTAGCAGCCGGTTGAGCTTCAGGGTGTCGAAGCCTTCCGGCAGCTCCACCCACAGCATGAAACTGCCCTGTGGACGACTGGCGCGGGTGCCGGCCGGGAAATAGCGGCTGACCCAATCGAGCATCAGGTCGCGATTACGCTGGTATTGCGTACGCATCCGCCGCAAATGCGGTTCGAAATGGCCATTTTTCAGAAACTCGGCAATCGCGATCTGCGGCTGGGTCGCGGTGGCGCCGGTGCTGATGTATTTCATGTGCAGGACGCGCTCGAGGTAACGACCGGGTGCTACCCAGCCAATCCGCAGGCCGGGCGCCAGGGTTTTCGAGAAGGAACTGCACAGTACGACGCGGCCATCTTCGTCGAAGGACTTGATAGTGCGTGGACGCGGGTAGCTGTAGGCCAGTTCGCCATACACATCGTCTTCGATGATTGCCACGTCGAAGCGCTGGGCCAGGGTCAGCAGCGCACGTTTACGCGACTCCGGCATGATGTAGCCCAGTGGGTTGTTGCAGTTGGGGGTCAGCTGGATGACTTTGATCGGCCACTGCTCCAGCGCCAGTTCAAGCGCTTCCAGGCTGATACCCGTGAGTGGGTCGGTGGGGATTTCCAAGGCTTTCATGCCCAGGCCTTTCAGGGTCTGCATGGCGCCATGGAAGCTCGGCGAGTCGACGGCAACGATGTCGCCCGGCTCGCAGATGGCGTGGATGCTCGCGGACAGCGCTTCGTGGCAACCGGTGGTGATCACCAGATCCTGGGGCGTCAGTTGGCAGCCTGAATCGAGCATCAGGCGTGCGATCTGTTCGCGCAGCTCCAGGTTGCCGTGGATGGTGTCGTAATACAGCCCTGGCATGTCCTGGCGGCGGCTGATCCGGGCCAGGCTGCGCAACAGGGGTTTCATGGTCGGCGACAATACATCCGGCATGCCCCGACCCAACTGTATGGTGTCTTTGCGTGGCACTGCGCGGATCAGATCCAGCACCTGGTCCCACTGGGAAATCTCCACCGGGCGCTGGGCCGGGCGGCCGACGGCGGGCAGTGCGGGCAAGTCGCGGCCCACGGGTACGAAGTAGCCGGATTTGGGTTTTGGCATCGCCAGGCCGTTGTCTTCCAGCATCCGATAGGCCTGCTGTACGGTGCTCAGGCTTACCCCGTGCTCCACACTCAAGGCCCGCACTGACGGCAATCGATCGCCCGGGCGATAGAAGCCCTGCTCAATGCGCGTGCCCAACAGTTCGGCGAGGTTGACGTATAGGGTCATGGCGATGCTTCCCGGCTACCAGTACAGATAGGCTGAAAATACAGGATTCAGCCGCCAATAGGCAGTATCTGTATGGATTTAATACTGGGTGGTTGAATCTGTCATGGTTTCGCGCACTGGCTCATCCTACGTACTCATGGCAATACGCAAATGAGGGGCAGGAAAAATGAGCGGGTTGAGCGATGTGCGGTTGGCGTTACACGGTCAGGAACTGGAAGCCGGGCAGGAGCGGCGCATGGCGGCGCGGACCACGGCCCCCGCACTCAGCTCATGGGCGTTGTTCTGGCACCGCATGCACACGCGCAAGACCTTGCTGGAGTTGACCCCTGAACAACTGCGTGACGTGGGCCTGAGTGTCGAACAGGCGCGCCAGGAAGGATTAAAACCCTTCTGGCGCGGTTGATTCAGACCAGTTCTTTCAACCGGTGCCAGAGCATTCCCAGCGCCAGCAGCGGCGAGCGCAAATGCTTGCCGCCCGGGAAGGTGATGTGTGGCACCTTCGCAAACAGATCGAACCGCCCGCTTTGCTGGCCGTTGATGGCTTCGCCCAGCAGTCTGCCTGCCAGGTGGGTGGCATTGAGGCCGTGGCCAGCATACGCCTGGGCGAAATACACATTGGGTTGGTCGGCCAGCCGGCCAATCTGCGGCAGGCGGTTGGCGCCGATGCCGATCATGCCGCCCCACTGGTAATCGATTTTCACGTTGGCCAGTTGTGGGAATACCTGCAGCATTTTCGGACGCATGTAGGCGCCGATGTCCTTCGGATCCCGTCCGGAATAATGGCAGGCACCCCCGAACAACAAGCGTCGGTCGGCGGACAGCCGGAAGTAGTCCACCGTCACCCGCTGGTCACACACCGCCATGTTCTGTGGCAGTAGCTCGGCCGCTTGGGCTTCGCTCAACGGCTCGGTGGCGATGATGTAGCTGCCGGCGGGCAGCACTTTGCCGCTCAGGTGCGGGTTGAGGCCGTTCAAATAAGCGTTGCAGCCCAGCACCAGGGTCTTGGCGCGTACATTGCCCTGAGCCGTGTGAACATTGACCTCCGGGCCGTAATCGATGCGCACCGTTTCGGAATGCTCGAACAGCTGGACGCCCAACTGTTGTGCAGCCGCTGCTTCACCGAGGGCCAGGTTCAGCGGGTGCAGGTGGCCGGAGCCCATGTCGATCATGCCGCCCACATAGCGGTTAGAGCCGATCACGCCGGGCATCTCGCTGGCTTGCAGCAGGCGTACTTCATGGCGATAACCGAGGCTTCGCAGTTCTTCGGCGTCGGCGGCCAGGTGTTCCAGGTCGCGGGGTTTGTTGGCCAGGTCGCAGTAGCCCCAGGTCAGGTCGCAGGCGATCTGCGAACGCTCGACCCGTTGGCGCACGATTTCCACGGCTTCCAGGCCCATCAGTTTCATCTGACGCACGCCCTCGGTGCCGATGACGTTGGTGAACTGATCCAGGCCGTGACCGACGCCGCGAATCAGTTGCCCGCCATTGCGCCCGCTGGCGCCCCAGGCGATCTTGCGGGCTTCCAGCAGGACCACGCTGAAACCCCGTTCTGCCAGTTCCAGGGCGGTGTTGAGCCCCGAAAAGCCGCCGCCGACCACGCACACATCGGCCACGATTTCACCTGTCAGCACCGGATAATCAGGCTGCGGGAAACTGCTGGCGGCGTAGTAGGAATTGGCGTGCCGGGCGCTGGCGGTCATGGGGAGCATCCCTGTTTGGAAAATTTGACGCAGGATACAGCGGTCGGGCGAAGCTGTCTCACCGCGGGCTTTTAGGGCAGAATCCACGCCTATTCGCCGTTCGGTCCCTGTGTCGATGAGTTGCAACAGTCAGAAAGTCAACGCGCTGCGCCGGCAGATTCCCTCGTTCGAGTGCGTCCCGGGTTGCCACGACTGCTGCGGGCCGGTGACCACGTCCCCCGAGGAAATGTCGCGCCTGCCGCGCAAGACCGCTGCCGAGCAGGAAGCGGCGATGGATGAACTCAACTGCGTGCACCTCGGCCCCAATGGCTGCACCGTGTACGACGAACGCCCGCTGATTTGCCGGCTGTTCGGCACCACGCCGACCTTGCCATGCCCCAACGACCGCCGCCCGGTGGAGTTGATCCACCCACGGGTGGAAAAGCAGATTCACGCGTACATGGCGTCGACGCGTCAGGTATTGGTCTAGCGGATGTCCCCGATCAACTAGTGTGGGAGCGGGCTTGCTCGCGAATGCGGTGGATCAGTGGATATAGGGTTGGCTGGCATGCCGCCTTCGCGAGCAAGCCCGCTCCCACATTGGCCTGTGGTGCTGTCTTAATCCGGGATCGGCAGGTTCAGGCTCTCTTTCACCTCTTCCATCACGATGTAGCTCTTGGACTCCCTTACGTGGGGCAGCTTGAGCAGGATATCGCCGAGCAATTTGCGGTACGACGCCATCTCCGAGATTCGCGCCTTCACCAGGTAGTCGAAATCCCCCGACACCAGGTGGCACTCCAGCACGTGGGGCAGTTTCAGCACGGCGCGTCGGAATTCTTCAAAGGTGTCGCCGGACTTGTAGTCGAGGCTGATCTCGACAAACACCAGCAGGCTGCCCTTCAAATGCTGCGGATTGAGCCGGGCGTTGTAGCCCATGATGATCCCTTCGCGCTCCAGGCGCCGGACCCGCTCGGTGCATGGCGTGGTCGACAGGCCGACCTTTTCCCCCAGCTCGGTAAACGAAATTCGCCCGTCTGCCTGCAGGATGCGCAGGATGTTGCGGTCGATCTTGTCCAGCTCCCGCTTGGTTTGAGTGTTGGTCCGCATAGGGGATGCTCCTCCGTGAAAAGGGTTTTTGCCGAGAATTGTCGCCAAATATAGGCAGTTATATAGTGAAATACACTGGTGATTGCTTTTTATACTGCCCACATCTTTGTGCTGAACAACAAACGTCAGCGGTCAAGCCGTGATGAGGGAATAAAAATGCGCGTTCTGGTCTTGGGTAGCGGTGTCATTGGCGTGGCCAGTGCCTACTATTTGGCACGAGCTGGTTTTGAAGTGGTCGTGGTCGACCGTCAGCCGGCTGTAGCCATGGAGACCAGTTTCGCCAACGCCGGGCAGATCTCGCCGGGCTACGCCTCGCCATGGGCTGCGCCGGGTGTGCCGCTCAAGGCCATCAAATGGCTGCTGGAGCGCCACGCACCCCTGGCGATCAAGGCCACCGCCGATATCGATCAGTACCTGTGGATGGCGCAGATGCTGCGCAACTGCACCGCCAGCCGTTATGCGGTGAACAAGGAGCGCATGGTGCGCCTGTCCGAGTACAGCCGCGACTGCATCGATGAGCTGCGCGCCGAGACGGGCATTGCCTACGAAGGCCGCACCTTGGGGACCACGCAGTTGTTCCGTACCCAGGCCCAGCTGGACGGTGCCGCCAAGGACATCGCCGTGTTGAAAGAGTCTGGCGTGCCTTACGAGCTACTGGACCGCGCCGGCATTGCCCGGGTTGAACCAGCCCTGGCCAGCGTCACCGATATCCTCGCCGGTGCCCTGCGCCTGCCGAACGACCAGACCGGCGACTGTCAGATGTTTACTACCCGCCTTGCCGACATGTGCAAGCAACTGGGTGTCGAATTCCGCTTCGAGCAAGATATCCAGCGCCTGGACTACGCCGGTGACCGGATCAACGGTGTGTGGATCGACGGCAAGCTGGAAACCGCCGACCGCTACGTGCTGGCCCTCGGCAGCTACTCGCCGAAACTGCTCAAGCCACTGGGAATCAAGGCGCCGGTGTACCCGCTCAAGGGCTACTCGATGACCGTGCCGATCACCAACGCGGCGATGGCCCCGACTTCGACCATTCTCGATGAGACCTACAAGGTCGCGATCACCCGTTTCGACAACCGTATCCGCGTCGGTGGCATGGCTGAAATAGCCGGTTTTGACCTGTCGCTGAACCCGCGCCGGCGGGAAACCCTGGAGATGATCGTCAACGACCTTTATCCTCAGGGCGGCGATTTGAGCCAGGCCAGTTTCTGGACCGGCCTGCGCCCGACCACGCCAGACGGCACGCCGATTGTCGGTGCCACCCCGTTCAAGAACCTGTTCCTGAACACCGGCCACGGCACCCTCGGTTGGACCATGGCTTGTGGCTCTGGTCGCTTGCTGGCCGATTTGATGGCGAAGAAAACCCCGCAAATCAGTGCCGAAGGTCTTGATATTTCCCGTTATGGCAACCACCAGGAGTCCGCAAAACATGTCAATCCAGCGCCAGCTCACCAATGAGCGCATGAGCCAGATCGTTGTTCACAGCGGTACCGTGTATCTGGCAGGTCAGGTCGGCGACGACATGAGTGCCGGGATTGAACAGCAGACCCGCGAAACCCTCGTCAATATCGAGCGTTTGCTGGACCTGGCCGGTACCGACAAGACCAAGCTGCTGTCGGTGACCATCTACCTGAAAGACATCGACGCCGATTTCGCCGGGATGAACGCGGTATGGGACAAGTGGTTGCCAAAAGGCGTCGCGCCGGCCCGTGCCACGGTTGAAGCGAAACTCTGCGAACCGGAAATCCTGGTGGAGCTGTCGGTTGTGGCCGCTCTGCCTTAAGCAAAACTCCTCTCCCGGTTCCCGCGCAGTCAGTGGGTGCCGGTTTTTTCTTCTCACTGCCGCCTAGAAGCCTGCCGCCATGCGTCCTGCCCGTGCCCTGATCGACCTCCAAGCCCTGCGCCACAATTATCAACTGGCCCGTGAAGTCACGGGTGGGGCCAAGGCCCTCGCCGTGATCAAGGCCGATGCCTACGGCCATGGTGCCGTGCGCGTTGCTCAGGCGCTGGAAGCCGAGGCGGACGGGTTTGCCGTCGCCTGCATCGAGGAAGCGCTGGAACTGCGGGCCGCCGGCATTCACGGGCCGGTGCTGTTGCTGGAAGGTTTTTTCGAAGCCGACGAGCTGCCGCTGATCATCGAGCATGATTTCTGGTGCGTGGTGCATTCGCTGTGGCAGCTGGATGCAATTGAACAGGCGCAGCTCAGCAAGCCGCTGACCGTTTGGCTCAAGCTTGATTCGGGCATGCACCGTGTCGGCTTGCACCCCAAGGATTATCACGACGCTTACCAGCGCCTGCTGGCCAGCGGCAAAGTCGCGAAGATCGTGCTGATGAGCCACTTCGCCCGTGCCGATGAGCTCGACAGCACCAGCAGCGAAGAGCAAGTCGCGGTGTTTGAAGCGGCGCGCCAGGGCTTGTCGGCCCAGGTCAGCCTGCGCAATTCGCCGTCGGTGCTGGGCTGGCCGAACGTGTCCAGTGACTGGGTACGCCCGGGTATCATGCTTTACGGCGCCACGCCGTTTGGCGAGGACCAGGCCATCGCCGCGCGCTTGCAGCCGGTGATGACCCTTGAGTCGAAAGTCATCTGCGTACGTGAACTGCCGGCCGGCGAGCCGGTGGGCTACGGCGCCAAGTTCATCACCCCGAAACCGATGCGCGTCGGCGTGGTTGCCATGGGTTATGCCGACGGCTACCCGCGCCACGCGCCCACCGGCACCCCAGTGCTGGTGGCCGGCCAGCGCAGTCAACTGCTGGGCCGTGTGTCGATGGACATGCTGTGTATCGACCTGACCGACGTACCTCAGGCCGGGCTCGGCTCCACCGTCGAGTTGTGGGGCAAAAACATCCTCGCCAGTGACGTTGCCACCGCCGCCGACACCATTCCGTACCAGATCTTCTGCAACCTGCGCCGGGTGCCACGGCTCTATTCCGGCGCTTGAGCGGCACCCACGAATGGCGGATCCCGGGATTTAGGCCAAAGTGTTGTAAATACTGAACGCTGTCGCCATGATAACGCTCAATTACAACAACGCCTGAATCCTAGGAGGCTCCTGCATTGGACGTCGGCGAACGACTGCAATCCATCCGTAAACTGAAAGGTCTTTCCCAGCGTGAGCTAGCCAAGCGCGCGGGCGTCACCAACAGCACCATTTCGATGATCGAAAAAAACAGTGTCAGCCCCTCCATCAGCTCCTTGCGCAAGGTGCTGGGCGGCATTCCCATGTCGATGGTGGAGTTCTTTTCCGAGGAGATCCTCCAGGAAAAACCGACCCAGATCGTCTATAAAGCCAATGAGCTGATCGATATCTCCGACGGCGCCGTCACCATGAAACTGGTGGGCCGCGCGCATCCGAGCCGGGCGATTGCGTTCCTCAACGAGATCTACCCGCCAGGTGCTGATACCGGCGAAGAGATGCTCACCCATGAGGGCGAGGAAACCGGGATTCTGGTGGAAGGCCGCCTGGAGCTGGTAGTCGGTCTTGAAACTTTTGTGCTCGAAGCCGGCGATAGCTACTACTTTGAAAGCACTAAGCCGCACCGTTTTCGTAATCCGTTCGAAGTGCCGGCGCGACTAATCAGCGCAGCCACACCCGCGAACTTTTAAGAAAAGAGGCGTCCTGCCTATGTCGCAGAGACTCCCATAGCAGCATTCCGCCCTGCTGAATCTCCCCTTGGTTAATAGGGTTGTTTCGGCGCGGCGGGCTAACCGTTATACTTTCGCCGCCTGCGAAACCGTGGCCGCAGGCGTGAATAGCCACCATTGAGGGTGAACGCGTGAACCTAATTATGAAAATGCTGGCTGCACCAGCAACCGTACTGGCCCTATGGGCTGTCAGCGCTCAAGCTGCGACCAATGATGAAATTGCCAAACGCCTGGAGCCTGTCGGCCAGGTGTGCGTCCAGGGGCAAGAGTGCAAGGGGATGGAAGTGGCAGTGGCTGCGGGCGGCGGCGGTGGCGCGAAATCGCCGGATGACGTGATCGCCAAGCACTGCAACGCTTGCCACGGTACCGGTCTGTTGGGCGCCCCGAAAATTGGTGACACCGCCGCCTGGAAAGACCGCGCGGACCACCAGGGTGGCCTCGACGGCCTGCTGGCCAAGGCCATCACCGGCCTGAATGCAATGCCACCCAAAGGCACCTGCGCCGACTGCTCGGATGCCGAGCTTAAAGGCGCGATCGAGAAGATGTCGGGTCTTAAATAAACCGATCTTCGCCAAAAAAGCCGCTGACCAGCGGCTTTTTTGTGCCCGCGATTTGCCTTTTTAGGCTGTTCTTTGCAGCAAAGACCCGGCAAGCTCGGTCCAACCCCAATTCATGGAATGTTCGGGAGAAGTCGGATGGTGCAGTTGTGTTCAATCGAGCAAGCGGTCGACGACGTACTGGCACGGCTGCCGGCGCATATTCACATGGGAATGCCCCTGGGCCTGGGCAAACCCAACCTGTTCGTCAACGCGCTGTACCGGCGTGTCGCCAAGCTGCCGGATCGGGCGCTGACCATTTACACCGCCCTGGTCCTGGGCCGCCCCACCTTGGGCGATGGCTTGCAGAAGCGCTTCCTCGAACCTTTTATCGAACGGGTTTTCGGCGACTATCCCGAGCTGGATTTCCTCGCCGCCCTGCACAAGGACAATCTGCCGGCCAACATTCACGTGCAGCAGTTCTTCATGCAGCCCGGCAGTTTGTTGCACAGCGCCTCGGCTCAGCAGGATTACGTCAGCAGCAACTACAGCCACGCCGCCCGTGATATCAACGCCGCCGGCCTGAACCTCGTTGCGCAGCTGGTGGCCAGCAGCGCCGAACACCCGGATCGCCTGAGCCTGAGCTGCAACCCCGACATCACACTCGACCTGTTGCCGATGATCGCCAAGCGCCGCGAGGCCGGTGAAACCATCCTGGTGGTGGGCCAGGTTCACAGTGATTTGCCCTACATGCCCGGCGACGCCGAACTGGGCATGGACGAATTCGACTTCCTGATCGACGAGAAGGACAGCACCACGCTGTTCTCCACGCCGAACATGCCTGTAGGTTTCCAGGACCACTTTATCGGTTTGCACGCCAGCACCCTGGTGCGCGACGGCGGCACCCTGCAG
Organism: Pseudomonas yamanorum; assembly: GCF_900105735.1. Classification (NCBI taxonomy): domain Bacteria; kingdom Pseudomonadati; phylum Pseudomonadota; class Gammaproteobacteria; order Pseudomonadales; family Pseudomonadaceae; genus Pseudomonas; species Pseudomonas yamanorum. Next base: position 3,655,185 of record NZ_LT629793.1, read on the forward strand.
ATCGGCATCGGCTCCATGGGCGACGCACTGACCGCCGCCTTGCTGGCGCGTCAGGCGGACAACGAGGCGTATCGCCTGTTGCTCACCGACCTGGATGTGTACCAATGGGCGCCGCTGATCAGCCATGAAGGTGGCGTCGCACCCTTCGCCCGTGGCCTGTACGGTTGCAGCGAAATGTTCGTCAACGGCCTGCTGGTGCTGGCCGACGCCGGGATTGTGCGGCGCAAGGTGTACCCGGACGTGGCGACTCAGGAGCGGGCTAACGCCGGCACCCTGGACGAAGCCGCGCAGACCGACGGCATTTCGGTGCACGGCGGCTTCTTCCTCGGCCCGCAAAGTTTCTACGAGCGCCTGCGGGATTTGCCCCAGAGCAAGCGTCTGGAATTCAACATGACCCGCATCAGCTACATCAACGAGCTGTACGGGCAGGAAGAACTCAAGCGTTTGCAGCGCCTGGATGCGCGGTTTATCAACAGTGCATTTACGGTGACGCTGCTGGGCGCGGGCGTGGCCGACCAGTTGGAAGACGGCCGGGTGCTCAGCGGCGTTGGCGGGCAATACAACTTTGTCGCCCAGGGCCATGCGCTGGAAGGCGCGCGCTCGATCCTGATCCTGCGCAGCTGGCGCGAATCGGGGGGCGAGGTCAGTTCCAATATCGTCTGGGAATACGGCCACTGCACCATTCCCCGGCACCTGCGGGACATCGTCATCACCGAATACGGGATCGCGGATTTGCGTGGGCAGACCGATGCCAAGGTAATCGAGGCGCTGCTGAATATCACCGACTCACGGTTCCAGGAAGACTTGATCGAACAGGCGCAGAAGGCCGGGAAGTTGCCGAAGGATTTCCAGCTGGATCCGCGGTTTGCCGACAACACGCCGGAGCGTCTGCAGGCGATTCAGGCGCGGCATCCACGGTTGTTCCCGGAGTATCCGTTGGGCTGTGATTTCACCGATGAAGAGCGGGATTTGCTGCGGGCGTTGAACTGGCTCAAGAGCAAATTCAAGCTGACGGAGATTGTGGAACTGGGCAAGGCGGCGCTGGATGCACCGGAGCCGGAGGCGTTTCCCGAGCATTTGGTGCGGATGGGGTTGGATAAGCCGGAGGGGTTGAAAGAGGACCTGTACCAGCGGCTGCTGCTAGCGGGCCTACAAGCCACCGCGCACTAACAAACACCACAAATCAAATGTGGGAGCTGGCTTGCCTGCGATGAGGGCCTGACAGTCGACATCTCTGTCGACTGACACTCCGCTATCGCAGGCAAGCCAGCTCCCACATTTTGAATTGTGTTCACTCGGGATTTGCAGTGCTGCAAATTACTCGATAAAGGTCACAACCCCACCCGCCAACGACTGCACCCGCGCCAGCGACTCAACCCGATAACCCTGTGCATCCAGCTCCGCACGGCCACCCTGGAACGACTTCTCGATCACAATCCCCAAACCTGCAACGGTCGCGCCGGCCTGTTTGATGATCGAAATCAGCGCCTGGGATGCCTTACCGTTAGCCAGGAAGTCATCAATGATCAGCACGCGGTCGCTGCTGGTCAGGTGGCGCGGCGAGATCGCCACGGTGCTTTCGGTTTTCTTGGTGAAGGAATACACCGTCGCCGACAGCAGGTTTTCAGTCAGGGTCAGGGACTGTTGCTTGCGCGCGAAAATCACCGGTACGCCGAGGTTCAGGCCGGTCATGATCGCCGGTGCAATGCCCGAGGCTTCGATGGTGACGATCTTGGTGATGCCCGAATCCTTGAACAACGCAGCGAATTCATCACCGATCAGTTTCATCAGCGCCGGGTCGATCTGGTGGTTCAGAAAGGCGTCGACCTTGAGTACCTGATCGGAAAGCACGATGCCTTCTTCGCGAATTTTCTTGTGCAGTGCTTCCACGAAAGCTTCCTCTGTTGGCGCAACACGCGCCGAAAGTAGATTAAAAAGTAGTCGATTCTAGCGCTTTAACATCGCGCGTATATCCGCCAGGGCGGTATTGCCGCGAACGGCTTTGACTTCGGTTGGTGTGTCGTCGTTGCCTTCCCATGCCAGGTCATCCGGCGGCAGTTCGTCAAGGAACCGGCTGGGGGCACAATCAATGATCTCGCCGTACTGCTTGCGCTTGGCGGCAAAGGTGAAGGCCAGGGTCTGACGCGCGCGGGTAATGCCCACGTAGGCCAGGCGCCGTTCTTCTTCGATGGTGTCGGCTTCGATGCTGGAGCGGTGCGGGAGGATTTCCTCTTCCATGCCCATGATGAACACGTAGGGGAATTCCAGGCCCTTGGACGCATGCAAGGTCATCATCTGCACGCCTTCGGCGCCGTCTTCCTCTTCCTGCTGGCGTTCAAGCATGTCCCGCAGGACCAGCTTGCCGATGGCGTCCTCGACGGTCATCTCGCCTTCTTCGTCCTTCTCGAGGGTATTTTTCAACGCCTCGATCAGAAACCACACGTTGCCCATGCGGTAATCGGCGGCCTTGTCGCTGGAGCTGTTGGTGCGCAGCCAGTTCTCGTAGTCGATGTCCATGACCATGCTGCGCAGGGCGCTGATCGGGTCTTCGCCGGCGCACTGCTCGCGCACCTTGTCCATGAAGCGCTTGAAGCGCGCCAGGCGATCGGTGAAGCGGGTGTCCAGGTGCTCGCCCAGGCCGATTTCGTCGGTGGCGGCGTACATCGAGATCTTGCGTTCGGTGGCGTAGTTGCCGAGCTTTTCCAGGGTGGTCGAACCGATTTCCCGACGTGGGACGTTGATTACCCGCAGGAACGCGTTGTCGTCGTCCGGGTTCACGATCAGCCGGAAGTAGGCCATCAGGTCTTTCACTTCCTGGCGTCCGAAAAAGCTGTTGCCGCCCGACAGACGATAAGGAATCTGGTGGTGCTGCAGCTTCAGCTCGATCAGCTTGGCCTGGTAGTTGCCGCGGTACAGGATCGCAAAGTCGCTGTAGGGCCGGTCGGTACGCAGGTGCAGGGTGAGCAGTTCGACGGCCACGCGCTCGGCTTCGGCGTCTTCGTTGCGGCAGCGGATCACGCGGATCTCGTCGCCGTGGCCCATCTCGCTCCAGAGTTGTTTTTCAAACTCGTGGGGGTTGTTGGAGATCAGTACGTTGGCGCAACGCAGGATGCGGCTGGTGGAGCGGTAGTTCTGCTCCAGCATCACCACTTTCAGGGACGGGTAGTCGTCCTTGAGCAGCATCAGGTTTTCCGGGCGGGCGCCGCGCCAGGCGTAGATCGACTGGTCGTCGTCGCCCACCACGGTGAACTGGTTGCGCTTGCCGATCAGCAGCTTCACCAGCAGGTATTGGCTGGCGTTGGTGTCCTGGTATTCGTCCACCAGCAGGTAGCGGACTTTGTTCTGCCACTTTTCGAGGATGTCGGCGTGTTCCTGGAACAGCTTCACCGGCAGCAGGATCAGGTCGTCGAAGTCCACCGCGTTGAACGCCTTGAGCGTGCGCTGGTAGTGGGTGTAGACGATGGCGGCGGTCTGTTCCTTGGGGTTGCGCGCGTTTTCCAGGGCTTCGGCGGGCAGGATCAGGTCGTTTTTCCACGAGCCGATCATGTTCTTGATCTCGTCGACGCCGTCGTCGCCCGCGTATTCCTTTTGCATGATGTCGGTCATCAGCGCCTTGACGTCAGTCTCGTCAAAGATCGAGAAGCCCGGCTTGTAGCCCAACCGCACATGCTCCTTGCGGATGATGTTCAGCCCCAGGTTGTGGAAGGTACACACGGTGAGGCCACGGCCTTCGCCACCCTTGAGCAGGGTGCCGACGCGCTCTTTCATTTCCCGCGCCGCCTTGTTGGTAAAGGTCATGGCGACGATGTACTGGGCGCGGATGCCGCAGCTCTGGATCAGGTGCGCGATCTTGCGGGTGATCACGCTGGTCTTGCCGGAACCGGCACCGGCGAGCACCAATAGAGGGCCGCCGACGTAGTTCACGGCTTCTTGCTGCCGGGGATTGAGTCGGGACATACAGAATTCAGGGAGTCATTGATCAAAAGGGCGGGCATTTTAACAGGCTGGCAAGATTCTGCTGCCTCTGAACGACAGTGTGACGTACCACTCGATCTAAATTTGCCGGTTTTGTTACTTTGCCGCAGGATGTGCAGGGCATTTAGGACTATTGTTCGGTCTAGCGCCGCACAGTGTGTATTTGATAACCCATATCATTGGTCATTATCAGGTCGCACGTCATAATGCCCGCCGCCAACGAAATTTTGCAGAGTCTAGGGAGCTAGCTTGTCTACGCCTGTCGAACCCTTGCGTTTGCTGCTACTGGCCGATGAGCCAGCGTGGGCAGCGTTATTGCGCGAGTGCCTGGCGCCGATGGGCGACGGAGCTGTGCTGATCAGCGCGCCAAACTGGGAGTCTGTGAGCAATCTGTTCGACGACGATCACAGTGCGGTGTTGTTGACCACGGCCAGTCTTCAGCCCGGCCCCGGTCGTTGCAGCTTGCCAACGGTATTGCTGTTGGAAGAGGAACCTCTGGTTTCGCCCCTTGGCGTCAGCGACTGGCTGATTCTGAATGCATTGGATGTCGATACATTGCGCCGGTGCCTGCGGCATGTGCGCGAGCGCGGTGTGCTGGAAAACACCCTGCAACGCCTGGCCGAGCAGGACCCGCTGACCGGCATCGCCAACCGCCAGGGCTTCCAGACCCTGTTGACCGCCCGCCTGGCGGAAAACGAAGGCCGTGGCGTCGCCCTCGGTCACCTCGACCTGGACAACTTCCGTCACGCCAACGATGCCCTCGGTCACCAGGCCGGTGACCGGCTGATCCTGCAAGTGGTCTCGCGGCTCAAGAGCCAATTGGAGGCCGGCGATCAACTGGCACGCCTGGGCAGCGATGAATTCGCCCTGCTGATCGATACCCGCCGTGCGCCCCAGCGCGCCGAATGGATGGCCGAACGCATCATCGAAGCCATGGCCGAACCGTATTGGGTCGATGGCGAAAGCCTGCTGATCGGCTGCAGCCTCGGCGTGGCACATGCCCGCGCCAGGGCCGGTGCCGACCCGCTGATGTGGCACGCCCATATCGCCATGCAGCAAGCCAAGAGCACCCAGGGCTGTACCTTTCATATCTTCAACGAACGCATCAACCGCAATGCCCGCAGCCTCGCCGACCTTGAAAGCGAACTGCGCCGGGCGTTGCGCCGTGACGAGCTGGAACTGCATTACCAACCGCGGTTGGACCTCGACGACGGGCATATCGTCGGCCTCGAAGCGCTGGTGCGCTGGCGCCACGGCGAGCGAGGGCTGTTGCCGCCGAGCGAGTTCGTGCCCCTGGCCGAGCAGAGCGGCTTGATCGTGCCGCTGGGCTACTGGGTGATTTCCCGGGCGCTGCGCGACATGCAGGACCTGCGCGAACGCGGGATTGCGCCGTTGCACATGGCGGTCAACCTGTCGTTCCGCCAGTTCCAGGACAGCCAATTGCTCAGCACCCTCAGCCGGCTGATTGCCGAGCGTGGCGTGGAAGCTCAGTGGCTGGAATTTGAACTGACGGAAACCGCCGTGATGCGCCGCAGCGACCTGGTCAAGCAGACCATGGACGCCCTTGGCCGCCTGGGCGTGCGCTTTTCCCTGGATGACTTTGGCACCGGCTTCTCGTCGTTCGTGCACCTCAACAGCCTGCCGATTGCCTTGCTGAAGATCGACAAAAGCTTCGTCGGCGGCATGGAAGAGCGCGAAGAGAATCGCAAGTTGGTCCACGCGATGATCAACCTGGCCCACAACCTGAACCTGGAAGTAGTAGCCGAGGGCGTGGAAACCGCAGAGCAACTGGCGTTGCTGCGGTTGTTCGGCTGCGATCAGGCTCAGGGTTACCTGATCAGCAAGCCGTTGCCGCTGGCGGAGCTGGTGGACTACCTGACGTTTGGTGACAGCCAGGAACTGGTGGGCGGCGTGATCTGATGGTGTGAGCCCGATCTAAAAAATGTGGGAGCGGGCTTGCTCGCGAATGCGGTATTTCAGCCAACCCATTCATGGCTGACCCACCGCATTCGCGAGCAAGCCCGCTCCCACATTTGACCGAGTACAGCCGTTACTCAGGCTGCGCGGCTTGAAATCCGCGTTGGGTTTCAGGCTCCTGGCGAATCATCCGCTTCATCTTCCGTTCAAACGCCCAGGTCAGGCTGATTGCCGCGCACGCCAGGCCCAGCGCCAGGCCCCACCACACGCCAGTCGGCCCCCAGCCGAGGTTGAACGCCATCAACCACGCAGCCGGTGCGCCGATCAGCCAGTAGCATCCCAACCCGACCAGGAAGGTGGTCTTGGCGTCCTTGAGCCCGCGAATGCAGCCCATGGCGATGGTCTGCACACCGTCGAACAGCTCAAACCACGCGGCCACCGCCAGCAAGCTCACGGCGAGGTTGATCACGTCGCGAAACGCCGGGTCATGCTGGTCGAGGAACAAGCTGATCAACTGATGCGAGAACAACCACAGCACTGCTGCAAAGCCCAGCATCACCAATGCGCCAAAGCCGATGCCCACCCGCCCGGCCAGCCGTGCTTCCAGCAGGTTCCCGGCCCCGTAATGCTGGCCGATGCGCATAGTGATTGCGTAGGACATGCCCGCCGGGACCATGAACGCCACTGACACAATCTGCAGGGCAATCTGGTGCGCAGCCAATTGCGTACTGCCCATGGTGCCCATGCACAAAGCGGCGAACGCAAACAGCCCGACTTCCACCGCGTAGGTGCCCCCAATCGGCAGGCCCAGGCGCCACAGTTCCCGCAGGTAATGCAGGTTCGGCCGCAGCAGGCCCTTGCGCAGCGGGTAGGCGTCGTAAGCACGGTTGTATTTGATGTACCAGATCAGCGCCAGTGCCATGCAGTTGGCGACGATGGCCGTGACCAGGCCAATGCCCACCAGGCCGAGTTTCGGTAGGCCGAACATGCCTTCGATCAACGCGTGGTTGAGCAGGTAGTTGATCACTGTGCCGCAAAGGCTGATAACCATCACCGGTGTGGCCTTGCCGATGGCGCTGGTGAAGCCGCGCAGGGCCATGAACGTCAGGTAGCCGGGCAGGGCGAACGGCAGGATGGTCAGGAACTGGCCGGCGGACGCGACGTTGGTTTCGGTCTGGCCGAACATCAGCAACACCGGCTTGAGGTTCCACAGCAGCAAGCCGGCCACCAGCGCCATCAACCAGGCCAGCCACAACCCGGCCTGGGTCAGGCGGGTGGCGCCTTCAATGTCGCCCGCGCCCTGGCGGATCGCGACCAGCGTGCCCACGGCGGCGATCACGCCGATGCAGAAAATCGACACGAACGAATAGCTCGCCGCACCCAGGCCGCCGCCGGCCAGGGCCTCGGGGCTCAGCCGCGCCATCATCAGGGTGTCGGTCAGCACCATCAGCATGTGGGCCAACTGTGAGGCAATCAACGGCCCTGACAGCCGCAGAATGGCCCAGAGTTCGGTACGTGCCGGATGCTGCATGATCATCACGCTCAAAAAGTCAGGGAAGGGTGGAAGGGTTGATTCTCGGCGCCCACAGCGCATTGCACAAAGGGATAAATCCGATGGCGCGCATGATTAAAACTCATGCCTGAGTGATTCTGGTAGGGTTTCGAGATTGCGCCGTCGGAGCTTTCGCCATGTCTCGTCGTCTTCCTCCTCTTTACGCCTTGCGGGCGTTTGAAGCGGCTTCCCGTTACAACTCGTTCACCCGGGCGGCGGAAGAGTTGTCGATTACCCAAAGTGCGGTAAGCCGGCACATTCGCACCCTGGAAGAGCACTTCGCCTGCCGCCTGTTCCAACGCAGCGGCCGCACCTTGCAACTCACCGAGGCGGCGCGCCTGTTGCTGCCGGGCGTGCGCGAAGGCTTTGCGGCCCTGGAGCGCGCCTGCCATACATTGAATGCGGAGGACGACATCCTGCGCATGAAGGCGCCGTCCACCCTGACCATGCGTTGGCTGCTGGCACGGCTCAGTCGCTTCCGGCATTTGCAGCCGGGCAATGAAGTGCAACTGACCAGCGCCTGGATGAGTGTCGATGAGGTGGACTTCAACCAGGAGCCGTTCGATTGCGCGGTATTGCTGAGTAACGGTCACTTCCCGCCGGACTGGGAAGCCTGCTACCTGTTTCCTGAACTGCTGATTCCAGTGGGTGCGCCGAACCTGTTGAGCGACGGGCCCTGGGACGTCACGCGGCTGGCCTCTGCCGAATTGCTGCACCCGACGCCGGACCGGCGTGACTGGCGCTATTGGCTGGAGCGCATGGGGCTGTCATCCCAGGTATCGCTCAAGGGCGGGCAGGTGTTCGACACATTGGAGCTGGGCATGATTGCCGCCGCGCGGGGGTACGGCGTGTCCATGGGTGACTTGCTGATGGTGGCTGAAGACGTGGCCCAGGGCCGCCTGAGCCTGCCATGGCCCACCGCGGTGGCCAGTGGGGAAAATTACTATCTGGTGTGGCCAAAGACCCGGCCCGGCGGTGAGCGTTTGCGACGGCTGGGTGACTTTCTCCAGAGCGAGGTGCAGGCCATGGAATTGCCCCAGGTAGAGCGCCTCGCCTGAGCGGATTGCGCACCGGGCAGCAATCGTTTGCGTGATACCCCTGTGATTCGCTCAAGTATTGAGCCTGCCCGCCGAAGTAGGGTTGTTGGAACTACCGTTCTACAACGTTTCCCCTATTAGAATTTTGCCGAGCAGCGCTATGAGATCAGGATGATCCTGGCCTCGGCCAGGAGCCTTCATGTCTCAACCTCGCGCCCGGATCGCCTCTCAACTGGGGCTCGCCCTCGCCGTGATACTGGCTGTCGTCATCAGCGGCAGCACAGTGTTCGCCTTGCGTTCGCTGGACTCCGCCAACCTCGACACCCGCGAGGAGCATCTGGCCAGCGAGGCTCGCTTGCTGGCTGACCAACTCAATACCTTCCACAGCACCTTGCGCGAAAGTACCCAGCGTTTGAGCGGGCTGTTTGAAAAGCGCTTCAGCGCCGGTTTGAGTACGCGCCCTGAGCAACCGGTGGCGGTGGCGGGCGTGCAGACGCCGGGCCTGTACCTGGGCGAGGAAGTGCTCAACAACAATTTCGCTGAAGTTGATGAGTTCAAGCAGATGTCCGGCGGCGTGGCGACCGTATTCGTACGCAGCGGCGAGGACTTTATCCGCGTCAGCACATCCCTGACCAAGCAGGACGGCAGCCGCGCCATTGGCACGGCGCTGGATCATCAGCACCCGGCCTATCAACGCTTGCTCGGCGGGCAGGGCTACGTCGGCCGCGCGGTGTTGTTTGATCGCTCCTACATGACCCAGTACAGCCCGGTGCGCGATGCCAGCGGCAAAGTGATTGCGGTGCTGTTTGTCGGCTTCGACTACACCGACGCGCAGAACGCCCAGTTCGACAACCTCAAGCGCTTCCGCATCGGCCAGACCGGTTCCCTGGCGCTGCTGGACGAACAGAAACACTGGTTGGTCCCGCCAGCTGGGGTGCAGGCGCTGGATCAGTCGATTCCGGTCATGCTCGACCTGGCCGCCAAACCTGGAAAAGGCCGTTTCTGGAGCGACAAGAACGAAGATTTCTACAGCGTCGCGGTGCCGTTTGAAGGCGGCCCGTGGTCGGTGGTGGCGAGCATGCCGAAAGCCGAAATTCGCGCGGTGACCTGGTCGGTGGGGATTCGCCTGGCGATCGGCAGTTTGCTCGCGATGCTGCTGGCGGTGGGCGCGGCGGTCTGGCTGCTGCGCAGCAAGTTGCAGCCTTTGGGCGACCTGGTACGTCAGGCAGAAGCCCTGGGCGCCGGTGATTTGAGCGCGCGCCTGAATGTTTCCAGCCATGACGAAATCGGCCAGTTGGCCCGCAGTTTCAACCAGATGGGCGAAGCGCTGTCGACCATGGTGTCGCACATTCGCAAGGCGGCTGAAGACGTTAACAGCCGTGCCCAGGCGCTATCGGGTTTGTCCGGCGGTGCGTACGAAGGCATGGAGCAGCAGTCCGGCGAAATCACCAGCATGGCCGGCGCGGTAGAAGAGTTCAGCGCCACCTCGCTGAACATTGCCGACAACATGGGCAACACCGAGCGCCTGGCCCAGGACAACGCCCAGCAAACCAAGATCGGCCGCACCTCGATGCAAGAAGCGTCGTCGTCCCTGGAACACATCGCCACCGCGCTGAACAGCACGGCCACGGTGATCAATACCTTGGGCCAGCGCTCCCAGGAAATTGGCGGGATCGTCGGTGTGATCACCGCGATTGCCGAACAGACCAACCTGCTGGCGCTCAACGCCGCCATCGAAGCGGCGCGGGCCGGTGAGCAAGGGCGCGGGTTTGCGGTGGTGGCGGATGAAGTACGCAACCTCGCGTCGCGTACTCGTCAGGCCACGGACGAAATTTCCGGGATGATCCAGAGCATCCAGCAGGAAACCGGCAACGCCATCAGCACCATGGAACAAGGCAACGTGCTGATGCAGGAGGGCCTTGCGCGCAATGCTGACGTGGCTTCTGCGCTGGCGCGGATCGATGAGCAAAGCCGCTCGGCGGGCCAGCAGTTTGCGGCGATTACCACGGCGACCCAGGAGCAGAGCAGCACGGCGACCCTGCTAAGCAGCAACTTGCAGAGCATCGCCCTGGCCAACAGCGAGCAGCGTGAAGTGGTGTCCAACCTTGCGATCACCGCCAAGGAACTGGAGACCCTGGCGGCGGGCTTGCGGCATGAGGTTGACCGGTTTCGTTGATTGACTGTTCGGGCCTCATCGCGGGCAAGCCCGCTCCCACAGTTGACCGTGTTGTTCTGGAGTACGCGGTCCACTGTGGGAGCCGGGCTTGCCCGCGATGACGGCCGACCCGACGCCTCAAACGTCGGATCGGTCGCCCAGCCCTGGGTCCACACGCTTGCCAATGTCCTTGAGTCGCGCCAGTTGATCAACCATCCCTGGCGCTTCATCCAGGCTGCTGACAAAGGTCCACAGGTAAGTCATCACCGCATACACGTGGCCGGCCTTGACCGCCGGCGACAGCGCCAACTGGCTGATGGCGACCACAAACAACAGCGCGGCCAGCGTACCGATAAACAGGAACGCTGCAGCTTCGCGGTCCGACAGCCAGATCCGCAGGCGTGACAGCACCTGGTAGTGGCGCTGCAAGGTCTGCGCGCCGACCTTTTCCACCAGGCCGATTTCCTTTTCCAGGCGGTCATTCAAGCGCTCGTGCAGCTCCTGATTGCGCCGGGCGAAACGTGGCAACAAGGTTGTGCACAGCACCAGCGCCGTCAGGCAGGCCAGGCCGATCCACGGCTCGATTACCAACAGCATCACTGCTGCACCGACGATCGACACCAGCGCCGTCGCGATGATCGGCACATGTTTTTCGAAGAAATCCACAAAGTCCCGCGCCAACACCACCCGCGCCGCTGCCCTTGAGGTGCTGTGGTTTTGCAGGCGCTGGTTGAGAATCACCGGTACCGCCAGGTCCGCGTAGATACGGGTGAAGGTGCGCGTATCCAGCGCCCTTCGCGCTGCCCCGACCACCCAGAACGCCAGCACCACGGCGGCGTAGAACAGCGCGCTGCCGGCGTCGCCGCGGATAATTGAGTCCACTGCGAACCCGGCAAACAGCGGGTAGGCCAGCAGCAACGCGTTTTCCAGGGCCACCAGCGACAAGGTGCAGAACAGCTTGCCGGGGTAAGCCCTGGCGATCGCCTTGAGGGTTTGGCTGGCGGATTGTTGCCCGATCTTTTTGCTTTCTTCGATCAGGATTTGCGGTGTTACGGATGACATGGGGTGCACCAAGGGTGAGATAAGCGCTAGTATTGAGCGACTGCTCAAGTATCCTTGAGCGATCGCTCAAAAAGCAAGCGCCGTCGATCTGCCGGTGCCTGAAGGAAAAGCCTCATGTCGCGTATCGACCGTAAAGACCAGATCATCGCCGCCGCCCTGGAGCTGTTTCGCAGCAAAGGCTTCGCCGATGTCTCCACCCGCGACTTGGCGGAGCACGCCGGGCTGTCCCGCAGCCACGTCTATCATTACTTCAGCGACTGGAAAGATCTGCGCCGCGAAGCGTTTGTGCGGTTTGCCAACGAGCAACTGGACGAGGTGCGGGTGCCGCTGGAAGGTCTGTCTCCACTGAGAGCGCTCGAAGGTTTCCTGCGTGACTGCTTGCCCTCCACGGCAGATGCCGGTTGGGCGCTGTGGCTGGATGCCTGGGATGAAGCCATGCATGACGAGCCTTTGGCCCAGGCTTACCTGGTGATCAACGCCCAATGGCAAGCGATGCTCGCCGAGATCATCGAGCAAGGTGTGTCGGCCAAAGTTTTCCACTGTGAGTCGCCCAAACGCGCCGCGCGGCAGCTCTTCGCCGTCGCCATGGGCTATGCCGATGACTTGATGCTCAAACCCTCCGTTGAATCCGCTGAGGCGGTAATGGATGAGGTGATGGAAGTGGCGGGGCTGCTCCTGGCGTTGCCTAAGAAGCGCTAGCGGGCCGGTACTGCAAAGCTTCCGCCAGATGATGGCGGGCGATGGCTTCCACCTGTTCCAGGTCGGCCAGAGTGCGGGCGACCTTGAGCAAACGATGCGCCGCCCGCAGCGACAGCGTCAGCCGTTCGCACGCACTCTCCAGCCAGCCTTCATCGGCCTTCGCCAGCTTGCAGTGCTGGCGTAGCCCCGGCAGATCAAGAAAGGCATTGGCGCAGCCCTGGCGCCGTTGCTGACGCTCCCGGGCCTCGGCCACGAGGGCGGATGCACTGGCGGTATCGTCGCCTGACTGTTTGCCGGGGTTCAGCGCAGTGCTTTCCCGGGCGACGGTTACGTGCAGGTCAATCCGGTCCAACAGCGGACCCGAGAGCTTGTTGCGATAGCGCTGGATCTGCTCCGGCGTGCAGCGACAGCGCCCGCTGGGCTCGCCCACATAGCCGCAAGGGCAGGGGTTCATCGCCGCCACCAACTGAAAGCGCGCCGGGAAACTCACCCGGTCGCGGGCGCGGGCAATCACGATATGCCCGGACTCCAGCGGCTCACGCAGCACTTCCAAGACCTTGCGATCAAACTCCGGCAGTTCGTCGAGAAACAACACACCATGATGGGCGAGGGTGATTTCCCCCGGCTGCGGTTTCGAGCCGCCGCCCACCAGCGCCGGGCCTGATGCCGAATGGTGCGGCTGGCGAAACGGCCGGTGCGGCCAATGGCTCAGCGGCGCCAGGCTGACCACTGATTGAATCGCCGCCACCTCCAGCGCTTCCTGTTCACTCAAGGGCGGCAACAGCCCCGGCAGACGGCTGGCGAGCAAGGTTTTGCCCGTGCCCGGTGGCCCGCTGAGCAACAGGTTGTGGGCGCCCGCGGCGGCAATCAGCAGTGCGCGTTTGGCTGCCAGTTGGCCCTGCACTTCACTCAAGTCCGGGTAAGGTTTGTTCAAGTACATCAGGCCACTGGAAACGAAGGGTTCGATCGGCACGTGACCGTTCAGGTGCGCCACCACTTGCAGCAGATGATCCACCGCAATCACCTTCAATCCCGAGGCCAGGCACGCCTCTTCCGCATTGGCCCGTGGCACGATCAAAGTGCGCCCGGCCTTGCGCGCCGCCAGCGCTGCTGGCAATACCCCTTTTACCGCCCGCACCTCGCCTGACAGTGCAAGCTCTCCCAGGCATTCCACGTTATCGAGGGTCAGCGCCGGTACCTGCACACTGGCGGCGAGAATCCCCAACGCAATCGCCAAATCAAAACGCCCGCCGTCCTTGGGCAGGTCGGCGGGCGCGAGGTTGAGGGTGATGCGGCGGGACGGGTATTGCAGCGCAGAATTGAGAATGGCACTGCGCACGCGGTCTTTGCTTTCCTTGACGGCGGTTTCCGGCAGGCCTACCAGCGTCAGCGAAGGCAAGCCGTTGGCCATGTGCACCTCGACAGTGACGGCGGGGGCTTCAACGCCAATCTGGGCGCGGCTGTGGACGATGGCGAGGGACATGCTCGTTCCTTGAAATGAGTGGCCGCTTCCTGCGGTTTTTCAAGGGTAGTCCAGCGCTGGCGCAACGCAGCGGCGAGGTTTTACAGAACGTATCGGGCTACTGGCTGGGCGGTGGCACACACAAAAACTCCTTCGCCAACGTCAACCACGCCTGCGCCGCAAACGACAGCTTGCACTGCCGACGCCACGCCAGCATCAGCCGCCAGTTCAGGGCCGGCGACTGTATTTCCGCGATGCTGAATTGGTTGGCATCAAGGGTGTCGCAGAACGCCCGGGGCAGCAGGGTGATGCCCACACCCAGGCGTACCAGGGAGGCGATAAAGTCCCATTGGCTACTGCGCCCGCTGATACGCGGCTCAAAACCGGCCAGGGCGCAGGCGTCGAGTACGAATTGGTTCAGGGTGAAGGTGTCATCGTAAAAGATGAATTCGCAGGCTTGCAGTTCGCTCAGCTCCACCGAGCTGCGTCCCTGCCAGGGCGAATCATGGGGCGCGAGCAGGCACAGCGGCGATTCGAACAAGGGCATGGATTCAAATTCGGACCAGATATCCGCCACGCGCGGCGAGTCCAGGATGGTGCCGAACTCCAGGGTGCCTTGGCGCAGGTCCTGAATGGTGACGTTGCCGCCGCTTTCGAACAGTTTCAGTTCGATCTTCGGGTAGCGGGCGTGATATTCCGCAAAGATCGGCGCCAGTGCGAGGTGGGTGGAGGGCGACAGTCCCATGCGCAGGGCGCCGCGTTCGACTTGCTGCAAGTCTTGCAGCTCAACGGTCATCTCATCGTGCAGTGCGATCATTTCCTTGGCGCGCTTGAGCACAATTTCACCGGCGTCCGTCAGGGTGAAGCGTTTTCCCATGCGGTCCAGCAGCCTCAAGCCAAGGCTCGTTTCAAGTTGCTGCACCATTTTGCTGACCGTTGGCTGGGTCAGGTGCAGCTTTACTGCGGCTTTGGTAAAGCTCTGCTGGTCCACGACTTCTACGAAATAACGAAGCGCCCTGATGTCCATTTTGCATTCCAATTTCGCATGGTTTTCATAAGATTAATTCATTATATCTTTAAAAAATGGCTGGATAAGATTTGTTACATCTGTTCCCAGCCAGCGTACCCGGTGATGCCTTGAGGGCCTTGCCAGACGCTTCCATGGCCAGATTTCTCGCAGTGTATGAATCAAAGGCAACGCTATTTCTGGAGAGCAATTGTGCTTAACAAAACGCGTCATTCTTTTTCCGGTTCTGATGAGATGTCTCAGGGAGCGCGCTTCGTTAAGGAGTTGCTGGCGCAGGCGCAGATTGAGGTAAACGGGCCGTCGGCTGCGGATATGCAACTGCACCACAGTGCTACGTTCGACCTGGCCCTGGCCAAAGGCAACCTTGGCCTTGGCGAGGACTACATGGATGGCGGTTGGGACGCCGAGGCGCTGGATGAGTTTTTCTACCGCCTCATGCGCTCTGGGGTGATCGACCAGGCCAACCCGGCCACCTTGTTGTTTCACGCGTTCAGCTCCCGCTGGCTGAATCTGCAAAACAAGAAGCGCGCCTGGCAAGTCGGCGAGGCGCACTACGACCTTGGCAATGACTTCTACGCGCGCATGCTCGACTCGCGCATGACGTACACCTGTGGCTACTGGAAAGATGCCACCACCCTGGAGCAGGCGCAGTTCGCCAAGCTGGACCTGATCTGTAAAAAGCTCGGTCTCAAGCCGGGCATGCGCGTGCTGGATATCGGCTGTGGCTGGGGCAGTTTCATGAGCCATGCGGCCGAGCACTATGGCGTGGAGTGCGTGGGTGTGACCATCTCCAAGGAGCAGGCGGAGTGGGGCCGCGCCAAGTATGCACATCTGCCGATCGAGTTTCGTTTGCAGGACTATCGGGACATCGACGAGCAATTCGACCATATCGCCAGCGTCGGCATGTTTGAGCATGTGGGGCGCAAGAACCATCGGGCGTATATGGAGGTGGCCAACCGCTGCCTGAAGGACGACGGCCTGTTCCTGTTGCACACCATCGGCAAGAACCAACGCAACAGCACGCCGGACCCGTGGATCGACAAATACATCTTTCCCAACGGTGATTTGCCCTCGATCGGGCAGATCGGCGACGCCATGGACGGGCTGTTTGTTGCCGAGGATTTGCACAACTTTGGCGCCGATTACGACAAGACACTGATGGCCTGGTGCGAGAACTTCGAACTGGCTTGGCCGGACTTCGCCGAAACCTTCGGGCGGCGTTTCTACCGGATGTGGCGCTATTACCTGCTGTCGTGTGCAGGGGCGTTTCGCGCGCGGGATATCCAGTTGTGGCAGTGGGTATTGTCGAAGAAGGGCGTTGTCGGCGGGTATCAGCGGGTGAGCTGAGGGTTACAGCGGTTTAACGGGGACAGGCGAAACCTGCCCCGGTTGGGCCGGTTTATTCGGCGGCCGGCGTCAATCGCGCTTCCAGCTCCGCCACCTTGGCCTCAAGGCTTTCCAACCGCGCCCGAGTGCGCGCCAACACCACCATCTGGCTATCAAACTCTTCCCGGCTTACCAGATCCAGCTTGCTGAAACCGCTTTGCAGCAGCGCCTTGAACTGGCTTTCAATTTCATTGCGTGGCAGCGGCGTGTCGCTGCTGAACAGGCGGGAGGCGTGGCCGCTCAGGGCGTCGAGGAGGTCTTTGGGCGCGAGCATGGGAAATCGTCCGGAAAATCTGTTGGCCGGCAGTGTATCACGCAGCGTCTATAGTCATTTCCAGCAGCGGTGGCGCACGCTTTTCGCGCATGGGGACGGGCGGTCGCGCACCGTTTTCGTGCGTATCTTCGCCGTCGTGGCGCCCGGTAGGTGGGCGCGAGCGAACAAAGGACTGATTTCAGTGATTTTTACGGAGCTGGCAAGCTTTCTGCTTAGACGATCATGACCCATGCACTGATGCAGTCGCTGTGACGATGCAGTGCGCCGACGGAGCGGGGTAGGTGTTTCGTCACCAGTGGTTAGCGAGCGTCGCAATGGCAAATGCCAAGGCGACGAAGCGTTACAAAGCCAGGCACTGCGCTTAGACTTGAGACGGGTTTGTTTTCCTGGGGCAAGTCCACCAATTCGGGAGAGAGTTTTCATGAAGCTAGTCACTGCCATCATCAAGCCGTTCAAGTTGGACGATGTACGCGAGTCACTGTCCGAGATCGGCGTGCAGGGCATTACCGTTACTGAGGTCAAAGGCTTCGGTCGGCAGAAGGGTCACACCGAGCTGTATCGCGGCGCGGAATACGTGGTCGATTTCCTGCCAAAGGTGAAGATTGATGTCGCCATTGACGACAAGGATCTTGACCGGGTTATCGAGGCGATAACCAAGGCCGCCAACACCGGCAAGATCGGTGACGGCAAGATCTTCGTGGTCAATCTGGAACAGGCTATTCGCATCCGTACCGGCGAAACCGATACCGACGCAATCTAAGCCGCCAAACCCCAACGCCCCAGGAGAAAACAATATGACTCTGCGTAAATTCGCAGGGCTAGGAGCCCTGTTGTCCCTCGTAATGCCGGCCCTGGCCATGGCGGCGGACCCAGTACCAGCTCCAGTCCTCAATTCCGGCGACACTGCGTGGATGCTTACGTCCACCGCGCTGGTACTGTTCATGACCATTCCAGGCCTCGCGCTGTTCTACGGCGGCATGGTTCGCTCCAAAAACATTCTTTCCGTGATGATGCAGTGCTTCGCCATCACCGGCCTGATCACCATCCTGTGGTTCGTCTACGGCTACAGCATGGCGTTCGATACCACCGGTATGGAAGCAGGCGTCGTCAACCTCAACTCCTTTGTGGGTGGCTTGTCCAAACTGTTCCTTTCGGGTGTGACCCCGGCCAGCATCACCGGCCCGGCGGCGTTGTTCCCTGAAGCCGTGTTTGTGACCTTCCAGATGACCTTCGCGATCATCACCCCGGCGCTGATCGTCGGTGCGTTCGCCGAGCGTATGAAGTTCTCCGCGATGCTGATCTTCATGGGCGTCTGGTTCACCCTGGTCTACGCACCGATTGCCCACATGGTATGGGGCGGTCCGGGTTCGTTGCTGGGCGACTGGGGCGTACTGGACTTCGCAGGCGGCACCGTGGTGCACATCAACGCCGGTGTTGCCGGCCTGGTAGCGTGCCTGGTACTCGGCAAGCGCAAAGGCTTCCCAACCACCCCAATGGCACCGCACAACCTCGGTTACACCCTGGTGGGCGCGGCCATGCTGTGGGTCGGCTGGTTCGGCTTCAACGCCGGCTCCGCTGCTGCGGCCAACGGCACTGCCGGTATGGCGATGCTGGTCACCCAGATCGCTACCGCTGCGGCGGCGCTGGGCTGGATGTTCGCCGAGTGGGTCACCCACGGTAAGCCAAGCGCGCTGGGCATTGCCTCGGGTGTGGTTGCTGGCCTGGTGGCAATCACTCCAGCTGCGGGCACCGTGGGCCCGATGGGCGCCCTGGTGATCGGCCTGGCGGCCGGTGTAGTGTGCTTCTTCTGCGCCACTACCCTGAAACGCAAACTGGGCTACGACGACTCCCTGGACGCCTTCGGCGTACACGGTATCGGCGGTATCCTCGGCGCGATCCTGACCGGTGTGTTCGCGGCACCAGCGATGGGCGGCTTCAACGCCACCACCACTGATATCGCTGCACAAGTCTGGATCCAGTGCAAAGGCGTCGGCTTCACCGTCATCTACACCGCCATCGTGACGTTCATCATCCTCAAGGTGCTGGACGCTGTGATGGGCCTGCGGGTGACCGAAGAAGAAGAGGCTGTCGGCCTCGACCTGGCGCAACACAACGAGCGCGGCTACAACTTGTAAGTACGCGAAAAAAAGATGCCCGGCTTGCCGGGCATTTTTTTGCCTGGGGTTTGTCTGTGGCTAAAGGTGTATGGGTTTTTTGGCGACTTTGTGATGGGATCCACACCGCACTTTTCAGCGTGCGAATGTCTTACAGGCATGTAGGCGTATTCGGCACTTTGTTTTTTCCCTGAGCGCGCTAGAATGCGCGCCGATAGGCGGAGAACTGTATGTGGCAACAGACCCTGATAACCCTGCGGGCCAAGCCCCGGGGCTTTCATCTGGTGACGGACGAGTTGCTCGCCGGCTTGCCTGAATTGAAGGCCTGTCGGGTGGGCCTGTTGCATTTGTGGCTGCAGCACACCTCGGCCTCGTTGACGGTCAACGAGAATGCCGACCCGGCGGTTCGCCGTGACTTCGAGCGTTTTTTCAATGCGCTGGTGCCGCAAGGCATGGCGGGATATGAACACAACGACGAAGGTCCGGATGATCTCCCGGCGCACTTCAAGGCCAGTCTGCTGGGCTGTCAGCTGAGTTTGCCGGTAAGGGCCGGCCGCTTGGCGATGGGGACCTGGCAAGGTGTTTATCTGGGCGAGCACCGTGATCATGGCGGTGCTCGTAAAGTCCTCGCCACCTTGCACGGTGATGGGGCATAAGCCACTGGTGATCCGGTGGATGTTGATTTTTTTCCGGCGGCCGTCGACAGGCGGCGAAGCTGGGCTATAACTAATCTGCTTTTCGCAAGTCATGAGGTAGAACATGAGCGACGATGATCTGGAAAACGACGACCTCGAAGTAGGCGACGACGACGAAACCGAAGAAGGTCTTGAGGCGGCTGCCGAAGACGTGGCTGACGACGACGGTGGCGATGATGCACCGGTCCCGGTAGCCAAGGGCAAAGCCAAGGCTGCGGTGTCGGTTGACGAACTGCCGAGCGTAGAAGCCAAGAACAAAGAGCGCGATGCGCTGGCCCGTGCGATGGAAGAGTTCCTCGCTAAAGGCGGCAAAGTGCAGGAAGTCGAGGCTAACGTGGTGGCAGATCCACCGAAGAAGCCTGATAACAAGTACGGCAGCCGGCCTATCTAAGGCTTGCTGTTTGCTTGCTGAAAAAGCCCGCCGTCGCTGCGGGCTTTTTCATGAGCGCTACAAAATGGGATTTCGTCCGTTCTCGTAGCAGCTGTCGAGCCTTGGCGAGGCTGCGTTGGCGGCCTGCCTGACACACCGCAAACGCAGCCTCGCCAAGGCTCGGCAGCTGCTACGGTAAGTTCGGGGTCACTTCCAGCGGGTCAGGAGTGCTGGCAACTCGGTCAGGCTGCGAATCTCGGCATCCGGCAACTTCTCGGCCTCCCAGACCTTGCCCGCCGGGTTGAACCACACCGCCCGCAGCCCCGCCTGCTGCGCACCGGCTATGTCATCCCCCGGATGATCGCCAACGTGCACCGCAGCGCTCGGCGCTACGCCACCGCGCTGCAGGGCCTCCTGGAACAACCGCGCATCCGGCTTGGCAATACCAATGTCTTCAGCCCGGAGTGCAAAGTGAAAGTAATCCGCCAGCCCCACACGCTGCACATCGGCATTGCCGTTGGTAATCACCCCCAGCAGATAGTCGCGGCGAAGCGCTTGCAGCATCGGTTCCGCTTCGGGGAATACGGTGAGTTGATGCCGGGCGTGGATGAACGCTTCAAAGCACACGTCCGCCATCTGCGCCGCTTCCGGCAACGGGTATCCGGCTTCCTCGAAAGCATGTTGCAGCACCTTTTGACGCAACACGCTGATGCGGTATTTCAGCTCTGGATGTCGCTCCAGCACCTGTTGGCGCAGGCTGGCAAACTTCTCCAGAGGCAAGTCGCCCACCTTGGTGGCATGGGTCGCCAGCCACTCGCGCATTGACGCCTCGGCGCTGATGATGACCGGCACGTTATCCCAGAGCGTATCGTCCAGGTCGAAGGTGATCAGCTTGATGCTCATGAGTCACTGCCCTTAATGCGTTTGGCCCGTGGATGGGCGCTGTCGTACACCGTTGCCAGGTGTTGAAAGTCCAGGTGGGTGTAGATCTGGGTGGTCTTGATGTCTGAGTGGCCAAGCAGTTCCTGCACCGCGCGCAGGTCCTGGGACGACTCCAGCAGGTGGCTGGCAAAGGAGTGCCTGAGCATGTGCGGGTGCAGGTTTTGCCCCAGCTCGCGCTCGCCGGCGGCCTTGACCCGTAACTGAATGGCCCGTGGCCCGAGGCGGCGGCCTTGCTGGCTGATAAACACGGCGTCATCCGCCGGGTTGGCCAGGGCACGCAGGGGCAGCCACAGCAGCAGGGCTTCGCGGGCCTTCTTGCCCACCGGTAATACGCGGGTCTTGCTGCCTTTGCCGAGCACCTGCACCAGGCCATCCTCCAGGTCCAGCTGATCGAGGTTGAGCCCGGTCAGCTCCGACAGGCGCAGGCCCGAGGAGTAGAACAGTTCGAGGATCGCCTGGTCGCGATGAGCCAGGAAGTCGTCCTCCACGGCGCCGTCGAGCAATTGCAGGGCACGGTCGGTGTCGAGGGTCTTGGGCAGGCGGCGTTCACCCTTGGGCGGCGCCAGGCCGTTGGCTGGGTCGTGGTCGCACAGGCCTTCGCGGTTCAGGTAGTGATAGAGGCCGCGTACCGCCGACAGCAGGCGCGCCAGGCTGCGGGAGGATTGGCCTTGCTGGTGCAGGCGGGCGATCAGGCTGCGCAGACCCTGGATATCCAGGGCCTTCCAGCTGCTGATGTGTTGCTTCTCGCAGAACGCCAGGACCTTGTTCAAGTCCCGACGGTAGGCTTCCAGGGTATGCGGCGACACCTGGCGCTCGCTGCGCAGGTGAGCGCAGTAGGCGTCCAGTTGTCGTTCCATGGTTAGCGCACCGCGCGCAGGGCAGTGGTGAAGCGCGGCAGGACGCGACCCAGCACTTCGGCGATGTAGCTCAGGAACAGCGTGCCCACCGAGCTTTTGTAGTGCTGTGGATCACGGCTGGCGATGGCCAGCACACCGTGTAAACCTTGATGACTCAGGGCGACCACAGCGGTGGAGCCGATCTGCTGGCGCTGTTCGGCGCCAAACAGGAAGTCCAGCTCATGCTCGCGCAGGGTGCCGCTGATGGTCTTGCCTTCGGACAGCAAGCCGCCAATGGCGGTCTGGGCATCGCTGCCGCTGACCCAGCGCCCTACCGGCATCGGGTTGTCGCTGAACAGGATCAGGCTGACAAAAGGCACTTGGAAGTCCTGGCGCAGGCTGTCTTCGACGGCAATAACCGCTTCTTCCAGGCTGGCGGCGTCCATCAGGGTCAGGACCAGGCGGCGGGTCTTGTCGAACAGGCGGTCGTTGTCGCGGGCCACGTCCATCAGCTGCGAGAGCCGATGACGCATCTCGATATTGCGCTCGCGCAGGATCTTCATCTGCCGCTCCACCAGCGACACGGTATCGCCGCGCTGGTGGGGAATGCGCAGGGCCGGCAGCAGTTCTTCGTGTTCGACGAAGAAGTCCGGATTAGCCTCCAGATACGCCGCAACGGCTGCGGCCTCCAGACTTTCGCTTGGGGATGCGTTCGCGGGTACTTGAGGCTTATCAGTCATTAGATTTTCTCACTCATAGACGGACCTGTCCTTCGTAGACGCGGGTGGCCGGGCCGGTCATTTTCACCGGTTGGCCAGGGCCTGCCCATTCGATGGACAGACGTCCGCCGGGCAGGTCGATCAGCAGTGGCGAATCCATCCACCCCTGGCTGATCGCGGCTACGGCAGCGGCGCAGGCGCCGGTACCGCAAGCCTGGGTTTCGCCGGCACCGCGTTCCCAGACGCGCAATAGCGCACGGGAACGGTCGATGACCTGCAGGAAACCCACGTTAACCCGCGCTGGAAAGCGCGGGTGGTTTTCGATCTTCGGCCCCAGTTCGTGAACCGGTGCGCTGTTGATGTCATCGACCCGCAGCACGGCATGGGGGTTGCCCATGGACACGGCAGCCAGGTTGACGGTCTTGCCGTCCACATCCACCGCATAGCTCAGGGCTTGCTCGGTGGCCTGGAACGGAATGTCCGCCGGCACCAGCCGTGGGGCGCCCATGTTGACGCCGATCTGGCCGTCGCTGCGAATATCCAGCTCGATAATGCCGCTTTTGGTCTCGACGCGAATCTGCCGCTTGGCGGTCAGGCGCTTGTCCAGCACAAAGCGGGCGAAACAGCGGGCACCGTTGCCGCACTGTTCCACTTCGGAGCCGTCGGAGTTGAAGATCCGGTAACGGAAATCCACTTCCGGGTTGCTCGGTGCTTCCACGAGCAACAACTGGTCGAAGCCGACACCGGTGTGCCGGTCGCCCCACAGCTTGGCGTGCTTGGGCAGGATATGCGCGTGCTGGCTGACCAGGTCGAGAACCATGAAGTCATTGCCCAGCCCGTGCATCTTGGTAAAACGCAGCAACATGGCCTTACTCCGGCAGCAGGCTTTCGCCAGCAAACAACTCGGCTACCGTCTCGCGGCGACGCACTTCAAACGCTTGATCACCGTCCACCAGCACCTCGGCGGTACGCCCGCGGGTGTTGTAGTTGGAGCTCATGACAAACCCGTAGGCACCGGCCGAATGCACGGCCAGCAGGTCGCCTTCTTCCAGGGCCAGCTGACGTTCCTTGGCCAGGAAGTCGCCGGTCTCGCAGATCGGGCCGACCACGTCGTAGCTGCGGCCTTCGCCAGCACGTGGCTTGACGGCCGTCACATCCATCCAGGCCTGGTACAGCGCCGGGCGGATCAGGTCGTTCATCGCCGCATCGACGATGGCGAAATCCTTGTGTTCGGTGTGCTTGAGGTACTCGACCTGGGTCAGCAGCACGCCGGCATTGGCGACGACGTAGCGGCCTGGCTCGAACATCAGCGTCAGGTCGCGGCCTTCGGTGCGCTCGCGCACGGCCTTGATGTAGTCGGAAACCAGCGGCGGTTCTTCGTCGCGATAACGCACGCCCACGCCGCCACCGAGGTCGATGTGGTGCAGGTAGATGCCGCATTCGCCGAGGCGGTCGATCAGCGCCAGCAGGCGGTCGAGGGCGTCGAGGAACGGTGGCAGGCTGGTCAGTTGCGAGCCGATATGGCAGTCGACGCCCAATACTTCCAGGTTTGGCAGTTGGGCGGCACGGATGTACACGTCCTCGGCGTCGGCAATGGCGATGCCGAACTTGTTCTCTTTGAGACCGGTGGAAATGTACGGGTGAGTGCCGGCGTCTACGTCCGGGTTGACCCGCAGGGAGATCGGTGCGCGAACGCCCATCTCGGCGGCCACCACTTGCAGGCGCTCCAACTCGTCGGTGGACTCGACGTTGAAGCAGTGCACGCCAACTTCCAGGGCGCGGCGCATGTCTTCGCGGCTCTTGCCGACGCCGGAGAACACGATCTTGTCAGCTTTGCCGCCAGCGGCCAGCACACGCTCAAGCTCGCCCCGGGACACAATGTCGAAACCGGCGCCAAGGCGCGCCAGGACATTGAGTACACCCAGGTTGGAGTTGGCTTTTACCGCGTAGCACACCAGGCTTGGCGTGCCTTCCAGCGCGTCGGCAAAGGAGCGGTATTGCGCTTCGATGTGGGCACGGGAGTACACGTAGGTCGGGGTACCAAAGCGCTCGGCAATGGCGGACAGCGCGACACCTTCCGCGAACAGCTCGCCGTCCCGGTAGTTAAAAGCGTCCATGATGTTCCCTTAGTAGGTGTCGTGCTTGTGCGCTTTGGTTTGCGACGATTGCGCCTGTTCATTCGGGTCTTTGCTGTCATCGGGCAGATACAGCGGGCCTTTTTGACCACAGGCACTAACGAGGCAAGCGACCGCGACGAGCGCAGCAAGGGAAGAGATCAGGCGCTTCATGGCGAAATCCTTGAATATGCATTAATTGCGCCCGAGTATACCGACCACCCGCCGGATTGCCTATGCGCCGAAATACCCGTCCGGCGGGGCTTTGCCGAGTTTGTCGCGATTGCGCTTACACCAATCAGGGATAATTCACGCAGCTGCGGGTAATGAAATCGGTATCCTTTGCAATCATGATGGCGCGTCCGTATTGTGCGGCGCTTGAGCGAGACCAGACACTTTTCGAGGTTCCCACAATGAGTTTGACCGAAGCCCGTTTTCACGACCTGGTGGATTCGACCCAGCAAGCGCTGGAGGATATTTTCGACGACAGCGGCCTGGATGTGGACCTGGAGAACTCGGCCGGTGTGCTGACCGTCAAGTTTGAGAGTGGCCAGCAACTGATCTTCAGTCGCCAGGAACCGCTGCGTCAGCTGTGGCTGGCTGCGCGCTCCGGTGGCGTTCACTTCGACTACGACGAAGAAAGCGGCAAATGGCAGTGCGACAAGAGCGAAGAGTTGTTGGGCGAGATGCTCACGCGCCTGATTCATGAATATACCGGCGTCGAGCTGGACTTCGACGAGATCTGATCGTGACGCAGCCCGTACCCGTACGCCCGCCCAAGCCGCTGTTCAGCAATGTCAGCCCGGCGGTGCCGTCACCTTGTATCAGTTTATGTCGGCTGGATGAGCACAAAGTCTGCCTCGGCTGCTTTCGTCATGTAGAAGACATCCGTGAATGGCGCTCCGCCGACGATGCGCGGCGCCGCGTGATCGTCGCCCAGGCCGAGCAGCGCAAGGCCTCCGCCTGAGGCCGTCTTGTTTATTTATTG
Organism: Pseudomonas yamanorum; assembly: GCF_900105735.1. Classification (NCBI taxonomy): domain Bacteria; kingdom Pseudomonadati; phylum Pseudomonadota; class Gammaproteobacteria; order Pseudomonadales; family Pseudomonadaceae; genus Pseudomonas; species Pseudomonas yamanorum. Next base: position 3,680,509 of record NZ_LT629793.1, read on the forward strand.
TGCTGTGGTAGTGTCCGGATACACCTCAACTCATCGAGGTCCGTGAGAACCCCGCCTTTTCCTGGCGGGGTTTTGCTTTTTTGTGCAGAAAAAAGGAGTCTGCCTGAATCATGACCGCACCTTCCATCATCCTCACCCGTCTTGACGTGCAGCGTCTTGAGCAACTGATCGACCGTGTAGGCGAGGCGTCGCCGGGCGTTGAAGCCCTGCAACACGAACTCGACCGCGCCGAAGAAGTGGTTGGCCACGATGAAGTGCCTGCAACTGTCGTGACCATGAACTCCAGCGTGCATTGCCGTGAACAAGGCAGTGGCAAGGACTATCACCTGACCCTGGTCTACCCCAAGGACGCGAACGCCGACGAAGGCAAAATCTCGATCCTGGCGCCGGTGGGCAGCGCTTTGTTGGGCCTGCAAGTCGGCCAGCACATCGACTGGCCAGCACCAGGTGGCAAAACCCTCAAGCTTGAATTGCTCGGCGTCGAAGGCCAGCCGAAAGACGGTGGTGCCTTTCCTCTCTAAACCTGGTTCAGCGCTTCATTGAGCGCCAGTTCCAGATCAGCCTTGTAGCGCAGGTACAGATTGCTCGGGCTTTGAACATCACCGAGCAGGCCGGACAGGTCCAGATCGGTGATGTAGCAGCGGTAGCGCTCGGCCTCCCGGCGTTGCCCGACGATTTGCTGGGCGACCACCGCAAACAGTTGGTCGCCAAATTCCAGCTCGGAAAACTCCCGTTGATTGCAGTACAAGGTGATCCCCACCTGGCCCGGTGCTGCCTTGCCGATAATCGCCTGCACGTCGTAGAACGGTTTATTGGCCGGGGTTTGCGGCGCTGGGCGCGGTTCGGCCCGGCGTGCGCGGCCGCTGCCTGACGGCAACAGCTGGTAATACAGGATTTGCACCGCGCCGAGTGGCTGTTGCGGGTCCAGCGGCAGCAGCGCGTCGCGCCGATAAATAATCGATTGCAGGAAGCGCTGCAGCGGCACCAGAAGGCTTTGCTCGTCGTGAAACGGCAGGCGCTGCTGCCAGAGCGCGTTGAATTCATCCAGCACGTACAGCTCGGCAACCCCTTCGTTGATCCGGTAGAACACCTGCACACAGTCGGGCAGGCCCATGGGCAGCAACAGCGCCAGGTCGTGGTCTTCGAGGGCCATGGTGTCCAGGTGCAGCGGGCTGTAGCTGGCCAGTTCTTCACTGAGGTAGGCGATCAGCGCGTCCTGGGTCGCCAGTGACACATGGTTGGCTTGGCCGGGTGTCAGTTCCATCACGTGGTAGTGCTGCTGCACCTGCACCAGGTAGCGGTGGTTTTCCTGGCTCAGCATCAGGTTTTGCGCGGTGTCGAAGATTTCTTCCACGCGCTGGGCAATGAATTGCGCACGGTTGTGGCAGAAGCAACGCACCCGCAATCGCGGCAGGTGATTGGCCGGCAGCTGGTTCAGGTAATCCCGCAGGCAGTCGAGCAGCGCGTGGGGGCCGTCGTAGCGGCTGACCATCACCTCGTTCCAGCTGTTGAGCGTGACCTGGTCCAGGGTTAGCACCAGGTTTTCCCGTACGCCGGCGTAACTCAGGGAGTCGGTGCGCTCGGTGGTCATCAGGATGTTCAGGTCGCGGTGGTGCTTGAGCGGATCGACGCCGACGTTGATCAGCAGCAGCACTTCCTCGGGCACCGCCGAGCGCAACAGACGTTCTTCATCGACGCTGGCCAAGGGCAGGGCGACGGTCTGTTGCAGGCTGCCCAGCAGGTTGAACAGCTCGAATTCGGTCATGTCGCTGCTGCCGGGGTGCAAGGCCAGGCGGGTGCTGCTGTCGATCACGCCGTTGCGGTGGCACCAGGTGAGCATTTCCAGCAGGTCGCGGCTGCGCTTGATCGGTGCGAAGTGCTCCCATTCCAGGGCGGTCAGGCTGCCGTTGTACAAGCCCCAATGGTGCTGACCCGGCTCTTTACGGTTGGGCGATTGCACCAGGGTCAGGGTGTCTTCGGCCAGGTCCGGGGCAATGCCGGGGTTGATGAACTCAACCTTGCCGGCCTTGCGCTCGAAGGCGGCATACAGGCGCCGGCCGAGCACATTGAGGTCGCGCTTGTTGATCAGGCTGACGGTCTGTTCGGTGCGGGCAAACTGGGTCAGGAAGCGATAGCTATAGTTCAGCTCGTTGACCAGCGCCCGGCGCTCGGAGGCCACTTGGCGGACTTTCCATTGGCTGCGGCTGTCCAGCAGGGCCAGTTGGCGCTGGTCCCAACCCCATTCATGGGCCAGGCGCTCCAGCAGCAAACGTTGCCAGCGGTCGGTGCGCTGGCCGGCCGTGAGCTTGCGGTTGACCTTCAGGTACAGGGCGCGCCGCACCAGTTCCAGGCGCTCCGGTTCGTTGCGGGCCTTGAGGTATTCCTCGATGCGGCGGTAGACCACGATGTACGGGTCCAGCTCGTCCAGGTCCATCTGGTTGGCAAACACCGCCCGCTTGAAGCGCAGGCTCAGGCACTGCACCTTCGGGTGTTCGCTGGCGTAGACCTCGGTCAGTAGGAGCTTGAGTACCGACTTGTAGGGCGATTCGATGCCCTTGAACAACTGCCACAGGCCGGCGCCGATAAATTCACCCGGCGGGATGTGGGCCAGATGGCCCAGGTCGAGGGTTTCATCGGCGCGGATAAAGCGCTTGGAGATCAACGCGTGGGTGAATTCGGCGTAGCGGGTTTCTTCATACACCGGCACCAGCCACCAGATTGGCGTGCGCCCTGCCAGCCAGATGGCGGTGCGGTAGAACTCATCCAGCAGCAGGTAATGCTGGCTGGTGCCGCAGTCTTCCGAGCTCAGTTGGGTGTCGCGGTCACCCTGGATAAACCGTGTCGGCTCGATCAGGAAAAAATGCGCCTCGGCGCCCATGGTCAGAGCCCAGGTTTCCAGCAAGTGGCATTTTTTTCGTAGCTCGGCCAGCTCATTCTCACTGAGATCGGCAGCGTGGCAGACCCACACGTCCATATCACTTTGATCGGCCTGGGCCAGGGTGCCCAGGCTGCCCATCAGGAACAGGCCATGAATAGGGCGCGGTGGGTTGCCGTGCCGGGGCTTGTAGGAAAACGTGCGGGTCAGGCGCTGAGCTTCTGCCAACGCTTGCGCGTCGGGTTCAAAGTTCGACAGGCCGGCCGGTGTGCTGCCCGACACATAACCCGGCAGCAGCGGGTGATTGACGTGGAAAAACAGCGGCAGCAGCGTCAGTACGCTTTGCTGGCGCGGCGTCAGCCCTTCAACGGCCCGGGCCATGCGGCCCTCGTTCAGGGCCAGAAATCGCGCGCGCAACTGGGTCAGCACCTTGCGGTCGATGCCTTCGTCCAGGTCGGGGCGGATTTCGTGGGTGCGGGTCATGTCGAACTCGGTGGCTCGCAGGGCCCGACGTGGGCGGCCGTGTGGGAGTTTACAGCCAGTAGCGTAGGAGGTTTAGCGGGATTTTGTTTTTGGCGCCAGAATTTTATCCCGGGCGCAGGAATGCCCGCGGAATCCGTGAAAGAGGATCCCGTGGGCGATACAAGGTGTCAGGCGGCTTCTTTGCTGGTCGTCAGAATAGTCAGCAGGCTTTGTGCGTGTTCGGCAGCATCCCGGCCAAGGCTGGTGAGGTAGCCACCATCTGGCTGGTCGATCAGGTCTTTTTCAAACAGGCGCCGGGCAGCGGCGATGGCAGTGGGAGCGGCGGTCTGATGAACTTTCAGACCTTCCTGGGAGCTGCCCAGGTTGAAGAGTGCAAGGATTTCCAGTTCGGCAACCAACTCAGGGGTATACGACATAAGGACTCCAGACTTTCTAGGAATTTTTAGACGCTAGCAGCCATAAGGTGAACGCACTTGGGCGAGCTGTCCAGTCGGAACTCATGCAGTGTTGATGTGGGGCAGGATTGTGGCCAGCAAGCGCTTGCTGGCCAGCGCGGTGTCGGGCTTATTGCTTCTCGGGCGGCAGCTCTGGCAGGGCGCGCAAGGCAGTTTCATACCATTCGGTATTGAAGGCGCGGTCTTCTTCGAGCAGGGCGTCGATTTCGATGGCGAGCACGTGGGCCATCATTTGCAGGATGTCTTCGCGCTCGTAGCCCACCAGGGTCAGCTTGTTGAAGGTGGCCTTGGCGGCGGGCGGGTTGTCGCTTTCGATCTGGTTTTCGATCGCTTCAATCAAGGTGGTCTCGGCGAACTCTTCTTCGTCGTTGTCGATATCGGTTGGCTCGCTCATGGCAGGCTCCTGGAGGAAAGGGCGCCAGTCTACCCCCATTCACTCGGCTGATGCTGCTGGTCAGGCGTGGCATCCCGTTCTATAACCACTGCTGCCAACCCCGTACACGGCCTGGAGGCTTTGTGATGCTCAAGCTTTATGGATTTTCGGTCAGCAACTACTACAACATGGTCAAACTGGCACTGCTGGAGAAAGGGCTGCCCTTCGAAGAGGTGCCGTTCTACGCAGGCCAGACCCCTGAAGCATTGGCCGTGAGCCCCCGGGGCAAGGTGCCGGTGCTGGGTGTCGAGCAAGGCTTTATCAACGAAACCAGCGTGATCCTCGAATACATCGAACAGACCCAGGGCGGGCCATCGCTGTTGCCCGGCGATCCGTTCCAGCGTGCCCAGGTGCTGGCGTTGTGCAGGGAAATCGAGTTGTACATCGAGTTGCCGGCCCGGGCGTGTTTTGCCGAGGCGTTTTTCGGGATGCCGGTGCCGGAGGCGATCAAGGAGAAATCCAAGGCGGAGTTATTGCTGGGGATCGCATCGCTGGGGCGGCACGGGAAGTTCGCGCCGTATGTGGCGGGGGACAGTTTCACGATTACGGATTTGTATTTTGTGTACAGCGTGGACCTGGCCTGTGGGGTGGCCGGGAAGCTGTTCGGGCTGGATCTGTTGGCTGAGTTGCCGGAGGCCAAGGCGTTGCTGGAACGCTTGCAGGCGTTGCCGAATGCCCAGCGGGTGGCGGCGGACAAGGAAGCGGCGATGCCGGCGTTTATGGCGATGGTTGCTGCCAAGAAATAAATCTTGGGTGTTTGTGATGACGCTTTCGCGAGCAAGCCCGCTCCCACATTTGACCGAGTGCCATCTTTGGAATGCAGTCGAATGTGGGAGCGGGCTTGCTCGCTAAGCTTTTAGCGGCTGGCGAGCAATGCCTGGCCGCGAACCACGGCAGCCTTCACCTGCGTCGGCGCAGTCCCGCCGATATGGTTACGGGCATTCACCGACCCTTCCAGGGTCAGCACCGCAAACACATCCTGCTCGATCTGGTCGCTGAACTGGCGCAGTTCTTCCAGGCTCATTTCCGCCAAGTCCTTGCCGGTGTCCACGCCGTATTTCACGGCATGGCCTACGATTTCGTGGCAGTCACGGAACGGCAGGCCGCGGCGTACCAGGTAGTCGGCCAGGTCGGTTGCGGTGGAGAAGCCACGCAGGGCCGCTTCACGCATGATGGCGTGCTTGGGCTTGATCGCCGGGATCATGTCGGCAAAGGCCCGCAGCGAGTCGCGCAGGGTGTCGGCGGCGTCGAACAGCGGTTCCTTGTCTTCCTGGTTGTCCTTGTTGTAGGCCAGCGGCTGGCCTTTCATCAGGGTCAACAGGCCCATCAGCGCGCCGAATACACGGCCGCTTTTGCCACGCACCAATTCCGGCACGTCGGGGTTTTTCTTTTGCGGCATGATCGAGCTGCCGGTGCAGAAGCGGTCCGGCAGGTCGATGAACTGGAATTGCGCACTGGTCCACAGCACCAGCTCTTCGGAGAAACGCGACAAATGCATCATCGCGATGCTGGCCGCAGCGCAGAATTCGATGGCAAAGTCACGGTCCGACACGCCGTCCAGGGAGTTGCCGCCCACGGCGTCGAAGCCCAGCAGCTGCGCGGTGTATTCGCGGTCGATCGGGTAGGTGGTGCCGGCCAGTGCGGCGCTGCCCAGGGGCATGCGGTTGGCGCGCTTGCGGCAGTCCACCAGGCGCTCGTAGTCGCGGCTGAGCATTTCGAACCAGGCCAGCAGGTGGTGGCCGAAGGTCACAGGCTGTGCGGTTTGCAGGTGGGTGAAGCCGGGCATGATGGTGCCGGACTCACGCTCTGCCTGCTCCAGCAGGCCTTTTTGCAAGCGGGTGATTTCGGCCAGGATCAGGTCGATCTCGTCCCGCAGCCACAGGCGGATATCGGTGGCCACCTGGTCGTTACGGCTGCGACCGGTGTGCAGTTTCTTGCCGGTCACACCGATGCGGTCGGTGAGGCGGGCCTCGATGTTCATGTGCACGTCTTCCAGGTCGACGCGCCAGTCGAAGGTGCCGGCTTCGATCTCGCCACGGATGGTGGTGAGGCCGTCGATGATGCTGTCGCGCTCGGCATCGGTCAGTACGCCGACCTTGGCCAGCATCGTGGCGTGGGCGATCGAGCCCATGATGTCGTGGCGGTACAGGCGCTGGTCGAAGGTGACGGAGGCGGTGAAGCGCGCGACGAAGGCGTCGACGGGTTCACTGAAGCGGCCGCCCCAGGACTGGTTGGTCTTGTCGGTGCTCATGGATTCGCTCGTGATCTGCTGGAAAGAGGGCATGAAAGTGTGGCGCCGATAATAACAGGGTTGCCCCCGGAGGCGATGATGCCGGGGCGGGGCATTTTTATTTGTTTCCAAGATGGCTAAGTGCCTTGCCGCCGGCCTCGCGCAGGACGAGACTGGAGCCAGGACCGAACGGGGGTTTGAAACTAACGGTCCTTGGATAAACAAAGCGTGTTTATTGAAACGATATTTGACGATTGAGCAATATCATCTTCGCGAGCGTCTACAGTTGCACAGATAGAGCGTCGCGCTGACAGACGGTGTACTGCACCAATGCCGGGCGATGAGGTCGAACTCCAGGCTATCCATTAGAAAGGGGGTGTTCATATTGTGTATCAGCAAACCCTACGACGATGCCCGAAGGCAGCAGGCTTTGGGCGCGATTGAACAGGTCCGGGTAAATATTGGTGCCACTCTCGGGGCACTTTTTGCCGCTCGCGCTAGTCTTAGCGTGGATCGCCGTGACGGAAGTCACCGCACCTGTCTACGCTATCCTTGTGCGAGACTCACGCAGGAATCCAGCGCAATATGAATGTCCTGATCGTTGATGACGAACCCCAAGCCCGCGAGCGACTGAGCCGTTTGGTCAGTGAACTCGAGGGCTACAGTGTCCTTGAGCCGAGCGCCACCAGTGGCGAGGAGGCCTTGGCCCTTATTGACAGCCTCAAGCCGGACGTCGTGTTACTCGACATCCGCATGCCGGGCCTTGATGGCTTGCAGGTGGCTGCCCGCCTGAGCGAGCGAGAGTCGCCGCCTGCGGTGGTGCTGTGCGCCTCCCAGGATGAGTTCTCTTCCGAGGCTCTGGATGCCAGCGGCGCCAGTTTCCTGGTCAAGCCGATCAATGCCGATGCGTTGCTACGCGCCTTGAAAAAGGCCGAGCGTCCCAATCGTGTCCAACTGGCCGCCTTGACCCAGCCCGCAGCCCAGGGCGGCAACGGGCCGCGCAGCCATATCAGCGCCCGCACCCGCAAGGGCATCGAACTGATTCCTCTGGATCAGGTGGTCTATTTCATCGCCGATCACAAGTACGTGACCTTGCGTCACGAGGCCGGTGAAGTGCTGCTCGATGAGCCACTCAAGGCGTTGGAAGATGAATTTGGCGACCGCTTTGTGCGCATCCACCGCAACGCGCTGGTGGCGCGTGAGCGTATCGAACGTCTGCAGCGCACGCCGCTTGGACACTTTCAGCTGTTCCTGAAGGGCCTCAATGGCGACGCCTTGATCGTCAGCCGGCGCCATGTCGCCGGTGTGCGCAAGATGATGCAGCAGCTTTAGCCCAAGGGCTGATGCGAGCTTCACCGCCCATATCCCGGTGCGACGCGGCCAGGGAGGCCCCGCACTTGCTGATTCAAATCAAAGCGCATTTGCCTGAGCTGTTATTATCTGCCGTATCTATTCAGTACGGATTGATCCATGTCCTCTCGCGAAATCCGCATCGCCACCCGTAAAAGCGCCCTGGCCTTATGGCAGGCCGAATACGTCAAAGCACGCCTCGAGCAGGCTCATCCCGGCCTGAAGGTGTCCCTGGTACCCATGGTCAGTCGCGGCGACAAGCTGCTTGATTCGCCATTGTCGAAAATCGGCGGCAAAGGCCTGTTCGTCAAGGAACTGGAAACCGCTCTGCTGGAGAACGAAGCCGACATCGCCGTGCATTCGATGAAAGACGTGCCCATGGACTTCCCCGAAGGCCTGGGCCTGTTTTGCATCTGCGAGCGCGAAGACCCGCGCGATGCTTTCGTTTCCAATACCTACGCCTCTCTTGATGAACTGCCGCTGGGCAGTGTCGTCGGCACATCCAGCCTGCGTCGCCAGGCACAGTTGCTGACCCGTCGCCCAGACCTGCAAATTCGTTTCCTGCGGGGCAACGTCAATACCCGCCTGGCCAAGCTGGATGCCGGTGAATATGACGCGATCATCCTCGCGGCAGCCGGCCTGATCCGCCTGGGTTTTGAAGACCGCATCACCTCGGCCATCAGCGTTGAAGACAGCTTGCCGGCTGGCGGGCAGGGCGCCGTGGGTATCGAATGCCGCACCGCCGACAGCGAAATTCATGCGCTGCTCAAGCCGCTGGATCACCAAGACACTGAAATTCGCGTCACCGCCGAACGCGCTCTGAACAAGCACCTCAACGGTGGCTGCCAGGTGCCGATCGCCTGTTACGCCGTGCTTGAGGGCGAAAACCTCTGGCTGCGTGGCCTGGTGGGCGACCCGAGTGGTGGGCTGCTGCTCACTGCAGAGATTCGCGGGCCGCAAAGCGAGGCGACCAGCCTGGGTATCAAAGTCGCCGAAGAACTGCTGGAAAAAGGCGCCGGTGCCATCCTGCAAGCGGTGTACGGCGAGGCCGGCCCGCAGTGACGCAATGGCGTGTGCTGCTGACGCGGCCCGCCGAGGAGTCGGCGGCCCTGGCGGCGACGTTATCTGAGGAAGGTATTTTCAGCAGCAGCCTGCCGTTGCTGGAGATCGAAGCGCTGCCCGTCACGCTTGAGCAACACGCGATCTTTCACGAGCTGGACCGTTATTGTGCGGTGATCGTGGTGAGCAAGCCGGCGGCGCGCCTGAGCGTGCAGTTGTTGGCGCAACACTGGCCGCAACCTCCGGCGTTGCCATGGTTCAGCGTCGGCGCCGCTACGGCGAAGGTGTTGGCCGACCACGGCCTTGACGTCAGTTGTCCTAAGGAAGGTGACGACAGTGAGGCCTTGCTTGAATTGGCTGCCCTGCGCGAGGCTATTGCACAGCCCGGTGCCCGGGTGCTGATCCTGCGGGGCGAGGGCGGGAGAGAGCTGCTGGCTGAGCGTTTACGCGAGCAAGGTGCTAGTGTCGACTATCTGGAGTTGTACCGCCGTTTCCTGCCGGATTACGACAGTGCGACCCTGACCCAACGCATAAACGTGGAACGCTTGAACGGCGTGGTGGTCAGCAGTGGGCAGGGTTTTTTACACCTGCAAGCCCTGGCCGGCACAGATTGGCCCCTGGTGGCACAACTGCCGTTGTTTGTGCCTAGCCCGCGAGTCGCCGAAATGGCGCGTGCCGCTGGCGCGCAAAAAGTTGTGGATTGTCGTGGCGCCAGTGCCGCGGCTTTGTTAGTGGCGTTACGGAGTTTCTCCGTTCCCACTCTCTAATACGCAAAGGATGGATACGTGAGCGAAACAGCCTTGCCTAAAGATGAAGCTCAGCCCGCGCTTGATGCGCCTGTTGAGACACCGGTCACCACCGCCCCGCGCCGTGGCAACGGCCTGGCTATCGTGGCCTTGTTACTTGGCGCAGCCGGTGTTGCAGCCGGTGGCTGGGGGATCTGGCAGGTCCGCGCACTGCAGGCGAGCAGCCAGCAACAGCTGGGCCAAGTGCAAAATCTGGACGACCAATCCCAGAGCCTCAAGCAGAGCCAGCAGCAGTTGTCTGCGCGCCTGGGGCAACTGCCGGGTGCTGACGAACTCGAAGAGCGCCGTCGGCTGGTGGCGCAATTGCAGGGCGATCAGCAGCGCTTGAGCCAGCGCCTGGAAACCGTGCTGGGCGCCAGCCGTCAAGACTGGCGCCTGGCTGAGGCCGAGCACTTGATCCGCCTGGCCAGCCTGCGTCTTTCCGCCTTGCAGGACATCAACAGCGCCCAGGCGCTGGTCCAGGGCGCTGACGAAATCCTGCGCGAACAAAGTGACCCCGGCTCGTACGCCGCCCGTGAGCAGTTGGCCAAGAGCCTCGCCGCGTTGCGCAATATCGAACAGCCCGACCGTACCGGGTTGTACCTGCAACTGGCGGCATTGCGCGATCAGGTCGTGCAACTGGCAGCCATCGCTCCGGAATACCAACTCCCGGAAGCGGCCAACGAGGGGCGTCCGACGACTGATACGGACAACCGCTGGAGCCAGTGGTGGGAGCAGATCTCGCGGTATTTCCGCATCGACTTCAACCCCGATGACAACATTCGTCCGCTGCTGGCAGGGCAAGGCCTGAACCAGGTGCGCCTGGCCCTGAGCCTGGCGCTGGAGCAGGCGCAGTGGGCGGCGCTCAATGGCGAGCCGGCGGTGTACAGCCGCTCCCTGGGCGAGGCCCGCAGCGTGTTGCAGGACAACTTCAATCAAGACAACCCGCAAAGCAAAGCCATGCTGGCGCGTATTGCCGAGCTCGAGCCCAAGGCCGTCTCGGTGGTAACGCCGGACCTGGCCGCGAGCCTGGCTGCCGTGCAGGCTTACCTTGACCGTCGCCACCTGTCTGCCGAAGAAGCCAAGGCTTCCGCTGGCAAGCCGGCGACCCAGGAGTAAGGCCGATGAAGCGCTTCTATGTGATCCTGGTGCTGGCGATTGCGATCGCCCTGGCACTGGCCGTGGGCATTTCGAAACACACCGGTTATGTGCTGATTACCTATCCCCATGTGCTGCGTTACGAGTCAGGGCTGTGGTCGACGCTGGTGGCGCTGTTTGCCATCGGCCTGGCGATCTATCTGGTCCGGGTGCTGCTTAGCCTGGTGCTGACTTCGGGTGGTGTGGTCAACCCGTGGTCGCGGCGCAATCGCAGCCGTCGGGTGCAGGTCGCCATTGAACAGGGCCAGATGGATCTCGCCGAAGGGCGTTGGGCCAGTGCCGAGCGTCACTTGCACCGAGCGGCCGAAGCGGAACGCCAGCCATTGCTCTACTACCTCGGCGCCGCCCGCGCGGCTAACGAGCAGGGGCGTTATGAGGAGGCGGACGGCCTGCTGGAGCGCGCGCTTGAGCGCCAGCCACAGGCCGAACTGGCGGTGGCCTTGAGTCATGCGCAGTTGCAGATGGACCGTGGCGACACTGATGGCGCCCTGGTCACCTTGCAGGCGATGCATGAACGTCATCCGCATAACGTCCAGGTATTGCGCCAGCTACAACGGCTTTATCAACAGCGTGGTGATTGGTCTTCGGTAATCCGGCTGTTGCCGGAGCTGCGCAAGGACAAGGTGTTGCCACCCGCCGAGCTGGCCGACCTGGAGCGTCGCGCCTGGGGCGAGAACCTTACCCTGGCGGCCCAGCGCGAAGAGCAGGGCGAGGCCGGTCAGCAATCCCTTGAGCGAGCCTGGCAACAACTCACTTCCGCCCAGCGCCAGGAACCGCAACTGGTGCTGGCGTACGCCGAACAGCTGCGCCAATTGGGCGCGGATGGCAAGGCTGAAGAAGTGCTGCGCGGTGCGCTCAAGCGCGAGTACGACAGCCATCTGATCAGGCTCTACGGCCTGCTGCGTGGCAGCGATCCGGCGAAGCAACTGAAGTTTGCCGAAGGCTGGCTCAAGGATCATCCAGGCGATGCCAGCCTGTTGCTGACCCTGGGACGCCTGTGCTTGCAAAACAGCCTGTGGGGCAAGGCGCGGGACTACCTGGAAAGCAGCCTGCAGGTGCAGCGCAACCCCGAAGCCTGTGCCGAGCTGGCGCGCCTGCTGGCGCAGTTGGGTGACACCGAGCGCAGCAACCAGTTATTCCAGGAAGGCCTGGGCCTGCTGGACAAGCGTCTGCTGGCGTCACCGCTGCCGGTGCCGGCACGGGTTTGATGTAGGAAACAGTGTAAGGGTTGCCTCAGGATTTTCTGGTGGCCAACCCTTCAATAGCGCCCTATAGCTGTAGTCAATATAGCTTGTAGTAAACTCCTACGTAGACGCGCGTTTAATCGCTCATCTTCTGACGGGATATCCCTACGCTCTCGCGGAATCGTCTGCTCTGGCGCGTATTGAAAGGGGTAAGGCCTTTCCTCTACCGTAACTACCTATCTCTTGCGTTGCGGATAAACAATGTCTTTGGCCCCCTCACGCTCCCTGTTCCTTCTGGCGTTCCTGGCTGGTGCGCTGACGCTGGGCGCGTCCTTTTACCTGGAATATGCCGCGCTTTTGCGGCCTTGTTTCCTGTGTCAGGTGCAACGAATTCTTGTAGCTGCCTTCACGCTGATCAACCTGGTGGCGGCGATTCATGGGCCCAAGCGGTCCGGGATCTACCTGTATTGGGCATCCAGCATGGGCTGTGCAGTGTTGGGCGCCATCACCGCCGTACGCCAGGTGCTGCTGCAAAATACGCCGCCGGAACAGCTGCCTGCCTGTTGGCCAGGCCTTCAATCCATGATCGAAAACCTGTCGCTCCGGGAGGCGTTGGCGTTGATCTTCAAGGGCACCGTCGACTGCGTGGAAATCAACTGGACCCTGTTCGACTTAAGTATTCCCGAGTGGAGCCTGCTGTTCTTCGTGGCCATGCTGATCCTTGGCGTAGCGCAGTTCTCGCGGTTGCTGCTGAGCCAGCGTTTTGGCCTTGCACGGCACTGAGAGGTGCCCGCAGGTTGTAGGAAGGGATTAAACACTTGTATGAACTTTCTCTCCTGCGTACCTTGATGCCATAGTCATGCGGGCATAATCTGGCCCGCACGCGTTATTGAAACAGACTGTTCGATGCACCGTTGCCCGGTTGCCGCTTTAACCTTGAAGTGTTGCGCGGGCAGTGTGCGGCGCCCCTATAGGGAAGAGAGATCATCATGCTGGAAAGTTGTCAGAATGCTCAGGAACGCTGGGGTGGGGTGCATAAACTGATCGATGGTTGGTTGAAAGCGCGTCACGAACTGGTTCGGGCCTTTGATGCTCTCGGTGCCAAACCCGAAGCGCTCAGCGAGAACCGCAAGCCGTTGCAGGAATTCTGTGGGGTATTGGTGGATTACGTCTCGGCGGGGCACTTCGGTGTCTACGAGCAGTTGACCAAAGAGGCCGAGGCTTTCGACGATCAACGTGGCCTGGACTTGGCAGAGACGATTTACCCGCGCATCGATGTCATCACCGAGAAGCTGCTGGCGTTCAACGACCTGTGTGATGCCGGCAAGTGCGTTGCAGAAAAATTCAAAGAGCTGGGCGGTTTGCTTCACGAGCGTTTCGAACTGGAAGATTGCCTGATCGAAGTGCTGCACAACGCTCACAAGGAAGAGTTGACGGCTAAAGCCTGACCCGCCGCAACACAAAAAAACGGTGCGCATTGCGCACCGTTTTTCGTTTGGGTTCAGGCACCCGCGCCAAGCAATTCGATCTCGAATACCAGCGGCGTATAAGGTGGGATCAACTCGCCCGCACCATCAGCGCCATAGGCTTGGTCGGATGGAATCACCAGCCGCCATTTCGCGCCTACCGGCATCTGCTGCAATGCGCTGCGCCAGCCGCTGATCACACTGTCCAGGCGAAACCACTGGGGTTGTGTGCTCTTGTCGAAGACCGTCCCGTCGGGTAACCGCCCAACATAATTCACTTGCACGCGATCATCGGCCGCCGGTTTTTTTCCGCTGCCAGGGGTCAGTTCTGTCAGCAGGATGCCGTCTGCCAATTCGCGCACACCACTTTTGGATTTCTCACTGGCTAAAAACTGTTGTTCGGCAGCGAGTGCCTTTTCACTTTGTGGGGCTCGATTGTCTGGTGCGTTTTGCGCTTCGTGCTGGGCAAGGATCTGTTCGATGCGTGTGTCGTCCAGAGCCAGTGGCTTACCTTGATAGGCGTGTTTGAGTCCGTCGATCAGTGCCTCGATTTGCAGGCCCGGCATCTCCTGGCGCAGTCGCTCACCCAGGCTTGCGCCCAGGCTGTAGGCCAGGTCGTGGTCATCTTTGGACGGGGATTTCTCACTCGCATTGGCCACCGAAAGCGCCACGCTCAACACTAAAAAAAGGTAACGCGACATGGGCGTTCTCCAGCCGAAAGTGCGATGGATTATGCCAGTGTGAATGCTTAAAAAGTGGCGTGGATTTTCGTTATATCAATAAGAATTTTCGTGCGGTGCAACGCAAGCCAATCGATACTGTCAACATGCCCTAGCGGCGGTAAGAGCAGAGGGCTAGTATGAGCCGCACCCACGTCAGCCAGGAGGTAAACCATGTCGGCCAAACAGAAGCCTGTAAATACCCCGTTGCATTTGCTCCAACAACTTTCGGGCAGCCTGCTCGAACATTTGGAAAGCGCCTGTTCACAAGCCTTGGCTGATGCTGAGAAGTTGCTCGCCAAGCTTGAAAAACAACGCGGCAAAGCTCAGGAAAAACTGCACAAATCCCGCACCAAACTGCAAGGCGCAGCGACCGCTGGCAAAGCCAAGGCACAAGCCAAGGCCAAGGACGCCGTCAAAGAACTTGAGGACTTGCTCGACGCCCTCAAGGATCGTCAATCCGAAACCCGCACCTACATTTCCCAACTCAAGCGTGATGCTTCCGAGAGCCTGAAACTGGCTCAGGGTGTTGGTCGTGTGAAGGAAGCTGTAGGCAAAGTGCTGAGCACCCGTGCTCCGGCCAAAGCTGTTGCAGCCAGCGCAGCGAAGAAGCCAGCCAGCAAAGCAGTCGCCGCCAAGGCACCTGCAAAAGCTGCGGCCAAGCCTGCGGCAAAAGCACCGGCTAAATCAGCTGCCAAGAAGCCAGCTGCTAAAACCGCTGCTGCAAAACCAGCCGCCAAACCAGCGGCTAAAACCGCTGCTGCAAAACCAGCTGCCAAGCCAGCCGCTAAAACCGCTGATGCAAAACCAGCTGCCAAACCAGCCGCTAAAACCGCTGCTGCAAAACCAGCTGCCAAACCAGCCGCTAAAACCGCTGCTGCAAAACCAGCCGCCAAGCCTGCTGCTAAAACCGCTGCTGCAAAACCAGCTGCCAAGCCTGCTGCTAAAACCGCTGCTGCAAAACCAGCCGCCAAGCCTGCTGCTAAAACCGCTGCTGCAAAACCAGCCGCCAAGCCAGCTGCTAAAACTGCTGTTGCAAAACCAGCCGCCAAGCCTGCTGCTAAAACTGCTGCTGCAAAACCAGCCGCCAAGCCAGCTGCTAAAACTGCTGCTGCGAAACCAGCTGCCAAGCCAGCCGCTAAGCCTGCTGCTGCGAAACCAGCTGCCAAGCCAGCCGCTAAGCCTGCTGCTGCGAAACCAGCTGCCAAGCCAGCCGCTAAACCTGCTGCTGCGAAACCAGCTGCCAAGCCAGCCGCTAAACCTGCTGCTGCGAAACCAGCTGCCAAGCCGGCCGCTAAGCCTGCTGCTGCGAAACCAGCCGCAAAACCAGCAGCCGCCAAGCCTGCACCGGCCAAGCCAGCTACCCCAGCTGCAAAGCCAGCAACACCGGCCGCACCGGCTGCCAGCACCGCAGCGCCAACCGCTCCGGCCAGCAGCACGCCTGCACCGGCAGCGCCAAGCGTCACCCCAACCAGCGCTTCCTAAGTGTTGGTGACTGCGGCGCGCAGCTGATGCAGCGCGTCGTGGTCAAGGTTGGCGGTTTCGGCCGCCAGTCCTTCAAGCCACGCTTGAGCTCCCGCCTTGGCCATCGGCCAAACCTGCGCAACGCCTTCCAGGCGCGATAACAGCAGCCGCTCAGCTTCCAGCTCCAGGGCCTTGACCCGCTCCCGTAACGCTCCCAGCTCAGCATCCTGCTGCGCCATGGCCCGCCATTGCGTGCGCACTTGCCGCAGCGGCCCGACCACCTCCGCCTGCCACGGCTCAGCGACCTGCCGCAGTGCCTGCAAACGCGACGTTTCCGGCGCCACGCCACGCTGCTCCAGCCACAACCCGCACAACATCAGGCACACATCAGCCCCTTGCGCCTGCAAGCGCAGGCACGCGTCCTCGACGCCCGGGCGGGCGTAAGTCGAGAGGGCAAAGCTCCACAGGTCAGCGCACATATTCACACCCAAGCCAGCGGCCAACGAAGCTGGTAGACTCCGCCGCCATTATGATCCGACTTCAAAGCCTAACATTACAGCGTGGCCCGCAACGTCTTCTCGAAGACGCCGAGCTGACCCTGCACGCCGGTCACAAAGCCGGCCTGATCGGTGCCAATGGCGCCGGCAAATCCACATTGTTCGCCTTGCTGCTGGGTGAGCTGACGCCTGATTCCGGGGACTGTCTGCTACCGGCCGACTGGCGCATTGCCCATATGCGCCAGGAGATCGACACCCTCGATCGCATTGCGATCGACTACGTGCTCGATGGCGACCTGCGCCTGCGCCAGGTGCAACACGACCTCGCCGAGGCCGAGAAAGCCCAGGACGGTGCCGCACAGGCCCGCCTGCACTCGGAACTGGACAGCGCCGACGGCTATACCGCCGACGCCCGCGCCCGCAAGATGCTGGCCGGCCTTGGCTTTACCAACGAACAGATGGACCGCCCGGTCGCCGACTTCTCCGGCGGCTGGCGCATGCGCCTGAACCTGGCCCAGGCACTGATGTGCCCCTCGGACCTGTTGCTGCTCGATGAACCGACCAACCACTTGGACCTCGATGCGATCCTGTGGCTGGAAGACTTCCTGAAAAGCTACCCGGGCACCTTGCTGCTGATTTCCCACGACCGGGACTTCCTCGACGCCGTGGTCGACAACATCGCTCACGTCGACCAGAAGAAAATCACCCTGTACCGCGGTGGCTACAGCGCCTTCGAACGCGCCCGCGCCGAACGCCTGGCCCAGCAACAGCAGGCGTACGAGAAGCAGCAGGCGCAACGCGCGCACATGGAAAGCTACATCGCCCGGTTCAAGGCCCAGGCCACCAAAGCCCGTCAGGCCCAGAGCCGGATCAAGGCCCTGGAGCGCATGGAAGAACTGTCGGCGGCCCACGTCGATTCACCGTTCGACTTTGTGTTTCGCGAGTCGGTGAAAATCTCCAGCCCGCTGCTCGACCTGTCCGACGCCCGCCTGGGTTATGGCGACAAGACCATCCTCGAGAAGGTCAAGTTGCAGCTCACCCCCGGCGCGCGGATCGGCCTGCTCGGCCCCAACGGTGCGGGCAAGTCGACCCTGATCAAAAACCTCTCGGGCGAATTGCAGCCTTTGGCCGGTCGCCTGGTGCGCGGTGAGAACCTGGTGGTGGGCTATTTCGCCCAGCACCAGTTGGACTCCCTCGACGCCAAGGCCAGCCCGCTGCTGCACTTGCAGCGCCTGGCGCCGACTGAGCGCGAACAGACCCTGCGGGACTTCCTCGGTGGTTTCGACTTCCGCGGTGCGCGCATCGACGAGCCAGTGCTGAATTTCTCCGGTGGCGAAAAGGCCCGCCTGGCCCTGGCGTTGATCGCCTGGGACCGGCCAAACCTGCTGCTGCTCGACGAACCGACCAACCACCTGGACCTGGAAATGCGCCTGGCGCTGACCATGGCGCTGCAGGAATTCAGCGGCGCGGTGTTGGTGGTGTCTCACGATCGGCACCTGCTCAAGAGCACCACGGATAACTTCCTGCTGGTGGCTGACGGCAAGGTCGAGGAGTTCGACGGCGACCTGGAAGACTACGCCCGTTGGCTGTCGGACTACCGCCTGCGCAACGCGCCGGTCAGCAACACCCCGGTCAACCCGGACAAGACCGACAAGAAGGCCCAGCGCCAGGCCGCTGCTGCCCTGCGACAGCAGTTGGCACCGCACAAGCGTGAAGCCGACAAGCTGGAGGCCGAGTTGGGCAAGATCCACGAGAAGCTGGCGAAGATCGAAACCAGCCTCGGTGACAGCGCCGTGTACGAGCCGGCCCGCAAGGATGAATTGCGCGACCTGCTGGCCGAGCAGGCCAAGCTCAAGGTACGTGAAGCACAGTTGGAGGAGACCTGGATGGAAGCCCTCGAACTGTTGGAGTCCTTGCAAGCGGAGTTGGAGGCGCTGTCCTGATGGAGGCGCTGCAACTGCCACTGCCGGCCCAATGGATCGCGCCGATCTGGGTGGCCGTACAGATTCTGCTGATCCTGCTGGCCGGCTATCTCGCTCAGCGTTTCGTCGCCAAATGCCTGAACCGCCTGGGGGAACGTTATCCGTTCCCGCCGCAGTTGCTGATGCCCCTGCGCGGCGGCCTGCGCTGGCTGATCATGGGCAGTGCGCTGATCTTTGTGCTGGAGCGCTTGGGCGTGTCCGCCACGGTGCTGTGGACGGCGTTGTCGGGCTTTGTGGCGGTGGCCGCAGTGGCGTTCTTCGCCATGTGGTCGGTGTTGTCGAACCTGCTGTGCGCCATTCTGATCTTCACCGTCGGGCCGTTCCGCTTGGGCGACGTGGTCGAGTTGGTGGACACCGTCGACAAGCCCGGCGTCAAAGGCCGGGTGGTGGCGATCAACCTGCTCTACACCACGCTGATCGAAGTGGAAGAGGCCGGTACCGGCAGTGTCATGGTGCAAGTGCCCAACAGCCTGTTCTTCCAGCGCTCGGTGCGCCGTTGGCGCGGCAGCGACATACTGCCTTAACCTTTGGCGAGAGAGCTTGCCGTGGCGAGGGAGCTTGCTCCCGCTGGGCTGCGTAGCAGCCCCAAAAAAAGCCGGGAGCGCTACGCACTCCAGCGGGAGCAAGCTCCCTCGCCACAAAGGCGCACCCCAAAATTTTTGTAGCCATTTCTCGGCCAGCAGCGTTAGTTTAGAAACATTCAGCAAACTCAGCTCTGAGGTGTGTAATGGCGCTCGACACATGGCTGGCCTTTTTCCTGGCCAGTTGGATCATCAGTCTTTCTCCTGGCGCTGGCGCCATTGCCTCGATGTCCAGCGGCCTGCAATACGGTTTCCTGCGCGGTTACTGGAATGCCCTGGGCCTGCAACTGGGCCTGGCGATGCAAATCGCCGTGGTTGCCGGCGGCCTGGGTGCGATTCTCGCGGCATCTTCCACCGCGTTCTATGCGATCAAGTGGTTCGGTGTGGCGTACCTGGTGTACCTGGCCATCAAGCAATGGCGCGCGCTGCCAACCGACCTTAGCGATGACGCGGCGATTCGCCCGATCGGCAAACCGATGGCGATGATGTTCCGTGGGTTCCTGGTCAACGCCAGCAACCCCAAGGCCCTGGTGTTCATGCTGGCGGTGTTGCCACAGTTCGTGAACCCGCAGGCGCCGTTGCTGAACCAGTACCTGATCCTGGGCGCGACGATGATCTGCGTGGACATGATCGTGATGGCTGGCTACACCGGGCTCGCATCGAAAGTGTTGCGCTTGCTGCGCACACCGAAACAGCAGAAACGCATGAACCGCACGTTTGCTGGCTTGTTCGTCGGCGCGGCAGGGTTCCTGGCCAGTTTGCATCGCGCAACGGCGTAATTCACGAAACCGGATCAAAAATGTGGGAGCTGGCTTGCCTGCGATAGCATCACCCTGGTGTAACTGATACACCGAGGTGTCTGCATCGCAGGCAAGCCAGCTCCCACATTGGTTTTATGTCGGTAGCGTGATTTTCGTTCAGCGCAGGATCTTCGGCGCTTCATCCCGTGGCAGGTTATTGCGCAATGCAGGCTGCCCCGGTTGCTCCTGATAAACACCGCCCAGTTGCTCGGCCAACTGCCGCGCAACATCCTCGCCCAACGCCTTCGACACTTCCCGCACCACGCGAGGCCGGTTCAGGCTCACGCGCACGTCACGGTTGTTCACCAGCTTGGTGTCCTGGCCTTCGCCCATGGCGGTAAACGCCGAGGTGATCTCAAAGGTGCGGGTGTTGATCAGGCTGAAATCCGCCACCAGCGTCAGGCCCAGCACCGCCGAATAACTGTTGGTGTGGTCCAGGGCGTTGACGTCCTGGGTGAAGTCGATGTCCGACAAGGTGCCGAACAACACGTAGTCCGCGCCCTTGAAGTTACCGGCCTTGATCCGCTTGATCACGTCATACACATCGCCCTTGGCGTCAGCGGTGTAAGGCGTGCCCTGCACCAGTTGGAACTGCCGCGACTTGAGGATTTCACCCTTGATGTCGCCGCTGAACTTGCGCAGTTCGGTCTGCTCGATGTAGCTGTTGCGGCTCTCGTACTCGCTGTAGCTCGAGCCGCCGCTGGCGTTGTAGGCGCTGGCCTGGAAGTTGTTGCTGGCCGCGACCTGGTGGATGTACTCCTCCACCCGGGCCTCGTAGGCCAGGTCGGTCACCGCGATCTTCGGTGCGGCCGAGGCGCCAAAGGCGCACAGCAGGCCGATCATGCCGATCCATGCACGCATTGTTTAGCGCTCCGTGGTCTTGCGGATTTCTTTTTCGTCCATCCATTCGGCCAGGCCGCTTTCAACGTCAATCAGTTGCAGGCTGAACTTGTAGAACACGTCCTTGTAGTCCGAGCTGCGCTTGACGATGGAGCTGATGGAGCCTTCCAGACGGTATTTGGCGGCGACCATGTTGCCGGTCTTGCTGACGGTCGACTTCTTGTACAGGCCGCTCTGGTTCTGCAGCTTCAGCTGGTCGACCTGGCTTTGCATGTCGGTGTTGTCGCTGGCGAAGCGGGCGGTGCCGGTCTTCATCAGCTGGGTCTTGATCGAGGTGGTGATCTCGCGGGTATCGATGTACTCGCTGGTCTTGTTCTTCACGTCATACACCTGCACCACCGGGCGGCCCTGGAGGATGCCGGACTGGGCCAGGGAGCGGGTCATGCTTTCGGCGATCATCTGCAGGTCGGTGGAACCGAACTCGTTGGTCACCAGTTCCACGGCTTTGGTGTCGCCGTAGCTGATGTTTTTACCGCCCAGTACCGGCGAGGTGTTGGCGCAGCCGCTGGCTAGAACGGCCACCACGGCGAGGAACGAGAAGCGTGCAAACATGGGGATGTCTCTCTGAAACTGAATGAGTGGGCGGATCAAGGCGTCTTCACTTCCAGGCGGAAGTCGGCGGCCTGGGGCAGATTGGCGATGGCCGGCAGGAAGGTCGCCTGGTTGGCGTAGAGGTTCAGCACTTTCCAGGTATCTTCGTCGCCCACCGGGAAGCCGTCGGCACCCAGCCAGGCGAAGCGGTAATACATCATCTGGTTGCTGCTGGTGATATTGCTCAACTGCACCTTGGCGGTCAGGAAACCGTTTTCCCGGGCGACGCGGATGGCGCCCACTGCGATGCCCTTGAACTTGCCCATCACCACGATTTTGCTCGCGGCGCTGCCGGGTTCCGGCGGTGGCGGGGTGGCGCAACCGGCCAGCAGGATCAGCGCCAGGGCGCCGAGGATGAAATGACGCATAGCGTGCTCCTTAAGGTTGTTTGAGAGTGGCGACGGCCTGGGGCGGATTGCTCTGCACCACATGGGCCGCAAGACCGCCGGCGAAGACCTGGTTGCCGACCACCCGCAGGGTGATCACCTGGTAGCGCTGATCGGCCTTGACCGTCACCAGCGTGCCGCCCAGGGCGTTGGGCAGGCTGACCTGGTGTTCGCCGTGCTTGAGGCGCAGGCGAGTCACCTGGGTCATGTCCGGCAGGGTGCGCCAGGTGCGGGTGTCGGCGCCTTCGGTGACGGCCGAGGCGATGCCGAGTACCAGGCCCGCCATGGGGTTGGTCTTGTTCAGGTTGTTCTGGGTGATGCCGCGGGTGACGGCGCGCACGGTGGTGCGCAGGATGATGCCCGGCATGTCATCCCGCAGGGCGCGGCGGGACATGACGGTGGTGCTGTTGAGGGCCGTGAGGTTCTGCTGCTGACCGTCGACACCGATCTGGGCGAAGGTCGCGGTGGAGGTGTCGGGCTTGATCACCGGGAACGACAGCGGGGTGATCACCAGGTGGCCGTCGATGGGGATCGGCAACGGCAGGCGAATCGAGTCGCGAGCCGGTGCCAGGCCGCTTTGCACCACGATCAGCACGTCGGTCTCGTCGGCGCCGACTTTGGACTTGTCCAGGTTGAGCAGGGCCTGTTCCAGCAGTGGGGTGTTGGGGCGCAGCTCGGCAGCCTTGCGATAACCCGGTGCGGCCAGGTCTTTTTCGCCCAGGGCTTCGTAGACGAAGCCGGCGAGGTAATGGCTGAACGCGCTCTGGTAGCTGTTTTTCAGGCCGACCACTTCCGGGGCGTCGAGGCTTTCCACCGGGTAGCCGCGCAGGTCCTTGAACTGGGTGCTGATGCCCTGGCGCTCGGCTTCGTTCTCGCTCTTGAGGTATTCCTTGTCCCGCAGGTCGGCGATCACTGCCTCGCGTTCGTGGGTTTTCTTGATCTCGGTACGGGCACCGTCGAAGTCGTTCAGCGCCAGCAGGTTCAGGGCCATCTGGGTGGTGAGCATGACTTTTTCGTAGTCGTAGCCTTCGTAGCGGCGGACCTTGTCATTGACCAGGAAGGCACCGAACTGCGCGAGGTACTTGTCGGTGTCGAACTTGACCGACTCTTCCCACTTGTAGACTTGCAGGTCGGCACTGCGCCAGGCGGTCTGGCTGCCGGTCAGGTCGCCCTTGGCCCGCAACAACTCGCCCTTTTCGAAGTAGTAGAGAAGGTCCTTGTCGTCGCCGGTGTTGTTCTTTTCAAGCAGGGTCAGCGCGCCGTCGACATTGCCGGTGGCCAACTGCTGATTGGTGGCTTGCAGCTCAGTGTCGTAGCTGCGAAACATCGAACAACCGGACAGCAAGGTGACTGCTGCGAGCGCGAGCGAGGTAAAGGCGCGAGATACCATTGAGGAGCTTCTTCCCTGAACGTAATCGGCCGAATGTGCTGGTCGGGCCGAATCACCAATGGCAGGAAGGTGTCGCAATCCTGCCAATTCCTCATAAAAAGAGGAGCCAAAATGCCATTTCGCAATAACGAAGGCGCGGCATTATAAGCTGCATTGCTGGCAAAACAATGGCCTTTTGGATCCTATTTCCAGAGAGGATGCCAGCATCCGCCCCTTGGTAATCCCAACCCAGATCACTAACACCTTGAGTCAAAACCCGTAAGGTTTGACAATGTGTTACTTCGTATTTCCATTTGAGATTCATTCATGATTGCCCCCTTCCGTTTTCTTGCCTGGCTGGTGCTGCCGGCGTTGATGTCGTGCAGTTTCAACCTGCTGGCCGCAACGGCCGAGGGCGCCCCCCAAGCCCTGCATTTACTGGACTACATCGGTGCGGACTATCCCCCGACGGTGGAGGCGGGCAAGGTTATCGATGATTCGGAATACCGCGAGCAGGTGGAGTTTCTCGGGGTCCTGCAAGGCTTGGTGGCTGAACTGCCGGAAAAGCCCGAGCGCGCCGAGTTGATAAAAGGGGTGGATGAACTGCTGGCCGCCGTAACGGCCCATCAGGACGGCGCGGTGGTTGCGCACCAAGCCCGGCAGTTGGGCGCCAAGCTGGCGGTGGCCTATGAAGTCAGCCAGGCACCAGCCATTACGCCCGACCCAACACGTGGTGCGCCGCTGTACGCCCAGAACTGTTCGGTCTGCCACGGCGCCACGGGTGCCGGCGATGGCCCCGCAGGCGTTGGCATGACCCCACCGCCCGCCAACCTTCGGGATGCTGCACGCCTCGACCGCTTGAGCCTCTACGCGATCTACAACACCCTTGGGCTGGGCGTGGAAGGCACCGACATGCCGTCGTTTGCCGATCAGCTGGACGACCGCCAGCGCTGGGACCTGGCCACCTATATTGCGGGCTTCACCGCCGACCCGGCTGCAGCGAAAAGCGAAAAGTCCTTCAACCTCGCCGACCTTGCGCGCCAGACCCCCAACGAAGTGCTGGCCGCCGAAGGCCCGGACGCAGTCGCGACGTTCCGTGCCCAGCGCGCCCAGCCGCCGCAGGTCAAGCGTGGCCCGGCGCAGTTGCTCGATTACACCGCCGCCACCCTCGACAAAAGCCTCGCCGCCTTCCGCAATGGCGAACATGAGCAGGCCTACGACCTGTCGGTAGCGGCGTACCTGGAAGGTTTCGAGCTGGTTGAAAGCTCCCTCGACAACGTCGACGCCAGCGTGCGCAAGGACACCGAAAAAGCCCTGATGGCCTACCGGCAGTCCTTGCAGGACGGGTTGCCGATCGAGCAGGTGCAGCAACGCCTGGACGTGGCCAAAGGCAAGCTCACCGAGTCGGCCGGCCTGTTGGGCAGCGATGGCTTGAGCTGGTCCCTGAGTTACATCTCCGGTTTGCTGATCCTGCTGCGCGAGGGCCTGGAGGCGATCCTGGTGTTGGCGGCGATCCTCGCGTTCCTGCGTAACACCGGCCAGCAATCGGCGGTGCGCAGCGTCAACGTCGGCTGGGGCCTGGCGCTATTGGCCGGCTTGGCCACCTGGGCGTTGGCGGCTTATGTGATTGACGTCAGCGGCGCCCAGCGCGAGTTGCTGGAAGGCTGCACGGCGCTGTTTGCCAGTGTGATGGTGCTGTGGCTCGGGGTCTGGATGCACGACCGCCGCCACGCGGCCGCCTGGCAGGACTACATCAAGAGCAGCCTGGTGGGCGGTGGCGGGCGTTTTGGCTTTGCGATGCTGGCGTTCTTCTCGGTGTACCGCGAACTGTTCGAAGTGATCCTGTTCTACGAAACCCTGTGGTTGCAGGCAGGCCCCGCCGGGCGCAACGCGGTATTGGCCGGTGGTGCCACGGCGCTGGTGCTGTTGGTGGGCCTGGCCTGGGTGATTCTGCGGGGCTCGGCGAAACTGCCGCTGGCGCTGTTCTTCGGCATCAACGCGGCGTTGCTGTGTGCGCTGTCGGTGGTGTTTGCCGGGCATGGCGTCAAGGCGTTGCAGGAAGCCGGGATCTTCGGCACCCGGCCGGTGGCGTTCTTTGACTTCGACTGGCTGGGCATTCACGCCGACGCTTATTCCCTGAGTGCCCAGGCCGTGGCCATCCTGGCAATTGTGGTGCTGTACGGCCGCAGCCGGCTGGCTGAAAAGCGCCGGGTGGTGGCGTAACCATGCGCGTGTGGATCGATGCAGACGCCTGCCCGCGGGCGGCCAAGGACCAGGTGGTGAAGTTCGCCCTCAAACGCCAGTTCGAAGTGGTGCTGGTGGCCGGGCAGAGCCAGATCAAACCGAGCTTCTCGTGTGTGAAGCTGATTGTGGTGCCCAGCGGCCCGGACGCGGCCGATGACTACCTGGTGGAACACGCGGTGCCTGGCGAGCTGGTGATCTGCAGCGATGTGCCGCTGGCCGACCGCTTGGTAAAAAACGGCGTGGCGGCGCTGGACCCGCGAGGCAAGGAGTTCAGCCCGCAGAACATGAGCGAGCGGCTGGCGGTGCGTAACCTCTTCACCGATCTGCGGGAGCAGGGGCAGATGGGCGGTGGCCCGCCACCCCATGGGGACAAGGACAAACAGGCGTTTGCCAACTCACTGGATCGGATCCTGACCCGATTGATGAAGGCTTAATCGTTCTGGTGGGTCAGTTCCAGCACTCGGTCCACCAGCTTGTTGATGCCTGAAGCCACTTCACTGATGCGCTTGCCCAGCATGTAGGCCGGGGTGCTCACCAGCTTGCGCGCCTTGTCTTCGACGATGTCGTCTACCGCGCATTCCTGGTGAGTGGCGCCCATCTTGTCCATGGCGGCTGCGGTGTCGGCATCGTTACCGATGGTGCACGTCACGCCGGGGCCATAGATCTTCGCCGCCAGGGCCGGCGAGATGCAGATCAGGCCGACGGGCTTGCCTGCTTCGGCAAACGCCTCGGCCAGTTCCAGCACCTGCGGGTTGACGCTGCACCCGGCGCCTTCCACGGCAAAGTTCGACAGGTTCTTCGCCGCGCCAAACCCGCCGGGCACGATCAGTGCGTCGAAATCCTCGGCGTTGGCCTCACGAATGTCCTTCACCTCGCCACGGGCAATACGCGCCGACTCCACCAGCACATTGCGCGACTCAGGCATTTCCTCGCCCGTGAGGTGATTGATCACGTGCAGTTGGGCAATGTTCGGCGCAAAACACTGCACCTCGGCGCCGCGCTGGTCCAGGCGCAGCAGGGTGATCACGCTCTCATGAACCTCAGCCCCGTCGTACACGCCACAGCCGGAAAGGATCACTGCAATCTTTTTGCTCATGGGCATTTCTCCTGATTCATGGCGTTAAATGTCTACTCATTTGTCACTCATTGCCAATGGGATATCCAGCCGCTACACCTACTCTAGATGTAACAATAATTGACCGGACTTGCCCATGGACTTCGTCCCTTACGCGGTACCGTTTTTCATTGCCTTGATCGTGGTGGAGCTGCTGGCCGACTACCGGCGCGGCCAACGCAACTACCGGGTGGCCGATGCCATCAACAGCCTCAGCACCGGCGTGTTGTCCACCACCACCGGGCTTTTGACCAAAGGCGTGGGCGTCCTCACCTATGCCTTCGCCCTCAAGCACCTGGCGATCATCGAGCTGTCGGCCCAGAGCGTCTGGACCTGGGTGTTCGCCTTTGTCTTCTACGATTTCTGCTATTACTGGCTGCACCGCATGGGCCATGAGCGCAACATCCTCTGGGCGGCCCACTCGGTGCATCACCAGAGCGAGGACTACAACCTCAGCACCGCCTTGCGCCAGACCAGCACCGGCTTTCTGCTGAGCTGGATTTTCTACTTGCCGCTGGCTGTACTCGGCGTGCCGCTGGTGGTGTTTATCAGCGTGGCATCTCTCAACCTGCTGTATCAATTCTGGGTGCACACGCGCCATGTGCCGAAGCTCGGCTGGTACGAGTGGTTCTTCGTCACGCCGTCCAATCATCGGGCCCACCATGCACAGAACGCTCTCTACATGGATCGCAACTACGGCGGGGTGTTCATTATTTGGGACCGCCTGTTTGGCTCCTTCCAGGAAGAAGACGATAACGAACCGGTGATCTTTGGCGTGACGACACCCTTGGCCAGTTGGAACCCGCTGTGGGCCAACCTGCAGTTTTATGCACAGTTGTGGAGTGATGCACGGCGTACCGAAAGTGGGTGGGACAAGCTGCGGATCTGGTTCATGCGCACCGGCTGGCGCCCGGCGGACGTGGCGGCGAAGTACCCGATGGCCAAGCCGGACTTGAGCCAGTTCCGCAAATTCGAGGTGCCGTTGGATGGGCGCCAACAAATTTACATCGCCCTGCAGTTTGCCGTGTACGTGGGTTTTGGCAGCTATTTGATGAATTTCGGCGAGGGCTTGCCGACCGCCGCCCTGGTATTGGGCTGGAGCGCGATGGCATTGGGGTTGTTCACCCTGGGGGTGGCGCTGGAGAATCGCCCGTGGGCGTTGAAGGCTGAGCTGGTGCGCCTGGCACTGAATGTGCCTTTGGTATGGCTGGCGCCGCTGGTGGGGCTGTGGCCGGCCAGCTCGTTGGGCTGGCTGGGCCTGGTCAGTTACAGCTTGCTCAGCGGCATCGGCCTCTACTGTTGCAGAAACCGGCTTACTCGACTGGCGTCGTAGGCTTTTCGGCTTTTTCAGGTTCGCCGGCCGCCAGGCGAACCTTCTCGGCGGCACAGGCTTCGCGGGTCAGGCGGGCGTTCTTGACGCGCCGGCGGATCCACAAGCCCAGGCCCAGCACCAGCAGTGCGCCCAGTACCCACAGCTCATATTTCTTGACGCTGCCCAGCATGCCTTCCAGTACCGCGCCGAAATGGTAAGCCGCAGCCCCCAGCGCCGCGGCCCACACGGCGGCGCCGATCCCGTTCAGCAACAGGTAGCGGCCCGGCGGGTAGCCCGACAAACCAATGGCCACCGGCATCACCGTGCGCAAACCGTAGACAAAGCGGAAGCTCAGCACCCAGATGTCCGGGTGCTTGCGGATATGCTCCAGGGCCTTGTCGCCCAGCAGTTGCCAGCGCGGCTTGCGCGCCAGCAGTTTGCGGCCGTGCTTGCGCCCCAGGAAGTACCACAGCTGGTCGCCGGCGTAGCTGCCGAAAAAGGCAACGACCACCACCAGGTTGATATCCATGTATCCACGGAACGCCAGGAAGCCTGCGAGAACCAAGATGGTTTCGCCTTCGAAGAAGGTGCCGAGGAACAGCGCAAAGTAGCCGAAGTCATGCAGAAATTGTTGAAGCATGGTCTGGGTGCTGGCGAAATGAACGCGCAGCCTACGCCTTCGTGAACATTCATGAAAGTATCGAGATGTGTCACGAAGTGAACAATTCCTACATAAACGACGAATGCGACTACAGGTCACATGCCGGTTGGCTTACGGTGCATGAGGTAACCACAACTGTAATTCCTTCGTCATAATGGCCGCTTATAACTGTCACGCTCGCCCGTCAACCCGGGCTCAGGAGTCTGCCGTGAGCTTTACCCCCGCCAACCGCCTGTTTCCCGCCACCCGTTTGCGTCGCAACCGTCGCGATGATTTTTCCCGTCGCCTGGTGCGTGAAAACGTCCTGACGGTGAATGATCTGATCCTGCCGGTGTTTGTGCTGGACGGTGAAAATCGTCGGGAAGCGGTGGCGTCGATGCCGGGTGTGGAGCGCTTGACCATTGATTTGCTGCTCGAAGAGGCGGCGAACTGGGTTGAACTGGGGATTCCGGCACTGGCGCTGTTCCCGGTCACGCCGTCTGAACTCAAGTCCCTGGACGCCGCCGAAGCCTGGAACCCGGACGGTATTGCCCAGCGCGCCACCCGTGCCTTGCGTGAGCGTTTTCCGGAACTGGGAGTGATCACCGACGTGGCGCTGGACCCGTTCACCACCCACGGGCAGGATGGCATTCTCGACGACGAAGGCTATGTTCAGAACGACATCACCGTTGATGCGCTGGTCAAGCAGGCCTTGTCCCACGCCGCAGCGGGTGCCCAGGTGGTGGCGCCGTCGGACATGATGGACGGTCGCATCCAGGCGATTCGCGAAGCCCTCGAGCTGGCCGGCCACGTCAACGTGCGCATCATGGCTTACTCGGCCAAGTACGCGAGCGCCTATTACGGGCCGTTCCGCGATGCGGTGGGCTCGGCGCTGAACCTGGGCAAGGCCAACAAGGCCTCGTACCAGATGGACCCGGCCAACAGCCATGAAGCCCTGCACGAAGTGGCGGCGGACCTGGCTGAAGGTGCCGACATGGTCATGGTCAAGCCCGGGATGCCCTACCTCGACATCCTTTATCGGGTCAAAGATGAATTCAAGGTGCCGACCTTTGTCTATCAGGTCAGTGGTGAATACGCCATGCACATGGCCGCGATCCAGAATGGTTGGTTGAGTGAAGGGGTGATCCTTGAATCCCTGACTGCCTTTAAACGCGCGGGTGCTGATGGCATCCTGACTTACTTCGCCGCCCGCGCCGCCCAATTGCTTAGAGAGCAACACTAGCCCTCACAGGAACACTCGATGAATACCGAAGGACTCACAGAAGTTGCCGTAAAAGACGCTCACCCGGTGGTCGAACAAGTCACCGAGACCCCGCCGGAGCTGGAGCCGGCACCGCCTGCCGTGGTGGTCGAAACGCCCGCTGCCGCACCGGCGCCGGTGGTTGCGATTACCAACCTGGATGACAGCAGCCTGTACATCCATCGCGAGCTGTCACAACTGCAATTCAACATCCGCGTGCTGGAACAGGCACTGGATGAGTCCTACCCGTTGCTGGAGCGGCTGAAGTTCCTGCTGATCTTCTCCAGCAACCTGGACGAGTTCTTCGAGATTCGCGTCGCCGGCCTCAAGAAGCAGATCACCTTTGCCCGTGAACAAGCCGGCGCCGACGGCCTGCAACCGCACCAGGCCCTGGCCCGTATCAGCGAGCTGGTGCACGGCCATGTGGACCGCCAATACGCGATCCTCAACGACATCCTGCTGCCGGAACTGGAAAAGCATCAGGTCCGCTTCATCCGGCGCCGTCACTGGACCGCCAAGATCAAGACCTGGGTACGCCGCTACTTCCGCGACGAAATCTCGCCGATCATCACCCCGATCGGCCTCGACCCGACGCACCCGTTCCCGTTGCTGGTGAACAAGAGCCTGAACTTCATCGTCGAGCTGGAAGGTATCGACGCCTTCGGTCGCGATTCCGGCCTTGCGATCATCCCGGCACCGCGCTTGCTGCCACGGATCATCAAGGTACCGGAAGAGGTGGGGGGCGCTGGCGATAACTATGTATTCCTTTCGTCGATGATCCACGCCCATGCCGATGACTTGTTCCAGGGCATGAAGGTCAAGGGCTGCTACCAGTTCCGCCTGACCCGTAACGCCGACCTGGCGCTGGACTCCGAAGACGTCGAAGACTTGGCCCGCGCCCTGCGCGGCGAGCTGTTCTCCCGTCGCTACGGTGATGCGGTACGTCTGGAAGTGGCAGACACCTGCCCGAAACACCTGTCCGACTACCTGCTCAAGCAGTTCAACCTGAGCGAGACCGAGCTGTATCAGGTCAATGGCCCGGTGAACCTGACGCGCCTGTTCAGCATCACCGGCCTGGACAGCCACCCGGAGCTGCAATACACGCCGTTCACCCCGCAGATCCCGAAACTCCTGCAAAACAGCGAGAACATTTTCAGCGTGGTGAGCAAGCAGGACATCCTGCTGCTGCACCCGTTCGAGTCCTTCACGCCGGTGGTCGACCTGCTGCGTCAGGCCGCCAAGGACCCGCATGTATTGGCTGTACGCCAAACCCTGTACCGCTCCGGCGCCAACTCCGAAATTGTCGATGCGCTGGTAGACGCCGCGCGTAACGGCAAGGAAGTGACGGCGGTGATCGAACTGCGGGCGCGGTTCGACGAAGAATCCAACCTGCAACTGGCCAGCCGCCTGCAAGCGGCCGGTGCGGTGGTGATCTATGGCGTGGTCGGCTTCAAGACCCACGCCAAGATGATGCTGATCCTGCGCCGTGAAGCCGGCGAGATCGTGCGTTACGCCCACTTGGGCACCGGCAACTACCACGCCGGCAACGCCAAGCTCTACACCGACTACAGCCTGCTGACCTCCGATGACGCTTTGTGTGAAGACGTCGGCAAGCTGTTCAGCCAGTTGATCGGCATGGGCAAAACCTTGCGCATGAAGAAGCTGCTGCACGCGCCGTTCACCCTGAAGAAGGGCATGCTCGACATGATTGCCCGCGAGACCCAGTTCGCCCTCGAAGGCAAGCCGGCGCACATCATCGCCAAGTTCAACTCGCTGACCGATCCGAAGATCATCCGTGCGTTGTACAAGGCCAGCCAGTCGGGCGTTCGTATCGACCTGGTGGTGCGTGGCATGTGCTGCCTGCGTCCGGGCATCGCAGGGGTCTCCCATAACATCCACGTGCGTTCGATCATCGGGCGCTTCCTGGAGCACACACGGGTGTTCTACTTCCTCAATGGCGGCGAGGAGCAGATGTTCCTCTCCAGTGCCGACTGGATGGAGCGCAACCTCGACAAGCGTGTGGAGACTTGCTTCCCGGTGGAAGGCAAGAAACTGATCATGCGGGTGAAGAAGGAGCTGGAGAGTTACCTCACCGACAACACCCACAGCTGGAGCCTGCAGTCGGACGGGCGCTATGTGCGCAATACTCCGACCGGCAACCAGAACCCGCGCAGCGCCCAGGCGACGTTGCTGGAGAAGCTGGGCAGCCCGATTCTGACGGTGAACTAAAAGCCGACGCGGTCAAAAATGTGGGAGCGGGCTTGCTCGCGAAGGCGGTGGATCAGTCGATGAATCTGTTGACTGACACTCCGCCTTCGCGAGCAAGCCCGCTCCCACATTTGTTTTGTGGCGTTAGATTGTTCCCACGCTCTGCGTGGGAATACATCCTGTGACGCTCCGCGTCACTCACCCCTATCAGCGCACATTCAGCGTGAACCCAACCCGCGTCAGCCACTCGGCTTCCTGGGCGAAATCCGCCTGGGTCAGCTGGTTTTCATCCAGCCAGTTTTTCGGGAATACCACGTCCAGGCTGTCGGCATTGGCCCGCAGCACCACTTGTGGCATTTCCTGGGTACCACGGATGTGGTGGAACAGGATCGCAAAACGCAGCAGCGCGCACAGGCGAATCAGCTTGATGCCTTCGTCACCGAACTCGGCAAACTTGTCCTTCGGAATGTTGCGCCGGTGGCCGCGTACCAGCAGGGCGAGCATCTGTTGGTCTTCCCGGGAGAAACCCGCCAGGTCCGAGTGTTCGATCAAGTAGGCGCCGTGCTTGTGATAATGGTAGTGGGCGATGTCCAGCCCCACTTCATGGACCTTGGCCGCCCAGCCCAGCAGTTCACGCCAGACGCCGTCTTCCAGGTCCCAATCCGCGGCGACCTGATCGAAAGCATGCAGCGCCTTGCGTTCAACCCGAGCGGCTTGCTCCAGGTCGACGTGGTAACGCTCCATCAGCGAGCTGAGGGTGCGTTCACGCACGTCTTCGTGGTGATGGCGGCCCAGCAGGTCGTACAGCACGCCTTCACGCAGGGCACCGTCGCAGTGGTCCATGCGTTGCAGTTCGAGGGCATCGAAAATCGCTTCGAGGATTGCCAGGCCCGCCGGGAAAATCGTGCGGCGGTCAGGCTTGATGCCATCGAAGTCGATCTTCTCGGCATCCCCCAGCTTGAACAGCTTGCGCTTGAGCCAGGCCAGGCCTTCGGCATTGACCTCGCCAGTGCCGTGGCCGCCGGCCTTGAGGGCCAGGCCGATGGCGCGGATGGTGCCGGACGAGCCGATGGCCTCATCCCACGTCAGGCGGTGCAGGGCGTGCTCGATGCTCATGATCTCCAGCCGCGCCGCCGTATACGCCTGGGCGTAGCGGGCCGGGGTGATCTTGCCGTCCTTGAAATAGCGTTGGGTGTAGCTGACGCAACCCATCTGCAGGCTTTCGCGCAGCAGCGGTTCGAAGCGCTGGCCAATGATGAATTCGGTACTGCCACCGCCGATGTCGGCCACCAGGCGCTTGCCCGGGGTGTCGGCCAGGGTGTGCGACACGCCGAGGTAGATCAGGCGCGCTTCCTCACGGCCGGAGATGACCTCTACGGGGTGGCCGAGAATCTCCTCGGCACGGCGGATGAATTCGCCGCGGTTGCGGGCTTCGCGCAGGGCGTTGGTGCCGACGATCCGCACGGCGCCCGGGGGCATGCCGTTGATCAGTTGGGCAAAGCGCTTCAGGCAATCGAGCCCGCGCTGCATGGATTCTTCATTGAGCTGACGCTCGTCGTCGATCCCGGCAGCCAGTTGCACTTTCTCGCCGAGCCGCTCAAGGATGCGGATTTCGCCGTTCTGGGCCTTGGCCACGACCATGTGAAAGCTGTTGGAGCCCAGGTCGATGGCGGCGATCAGGGACAGATTCTTGGCTTGGGATTGCGGCATGGTTAAGGGATCTCGGTCGATAACCTCGCCATCGTGCCACGATCAACCGCTGACGCCAACGCGTAGTGCCAGAGTAATTTTTCCAGCACCGGCATGGGACCGTTGACTTGCCGTTGTAGGAAATGTTCGCTCGTCTCGTATTACCAAGTTAATAGTTGATGTAATCCATATTTATGCAACCCAGCACTTACTGGGGTAACTGATAGGTCCTACACGTTTTCGTATTCATCCTGAACGATTTTGCACTCACTCGCACGGCGGCGCCGGAAGCTTCAAGGCAATAGCGTTGGTGGTTCATACGAGGATTGCAATTTTTTCCGGCTTTATTGTGGACTCGATATGCCGATACTTCGGTTCGGCATTTGTGCCGTGGCGGTATTTATTTATGGATCAGAACGTCATGTGGCATGAACTTGTCCGCGCGGACGGGGCAATGATCGTTTCTGTCCATCTGTAATTAGCCGTATCTCTCATTGAAAGGTAACTATCTGATGAAGAAAAATATTGCTGTATGGGTGGGCATGTTTCTAGCTGTTGCAGGTCTGAGCGCGCAAGCCGCCGATCTTCGTGTCAAGGGCACCATTGCGCCCAGCAGCTGCAGTTTCACAATCACCAACTCTGTTATTGATTACGGCGCTATCAATCCGAGTACCTTGAGCCCCACCAACTATACCAAGTTGGCCGCCAAGACCACGCCTTACGCAATCAGGTGCGCCAGCAGTGTAAAGACCAAGGTGGGTATCAAGGCCGTGGATAACCGGGCCAGCAGCCGTATCCCGAACCTGATGGTCAGCCAGTTCGGTGCGCCTTACACCGATACCTATAACTACGGTTTGGGCACTACCGCGAGAGCGCAGAAAATAGGCGGTTACGTTGTGCATCTGCGTAATTCTGTCGCTGATGGCCGGGCGGTAAACGTTCTTACCAGTAGCAACAATGGCACCAGTTGGGTGCAGGGCGGGCCGGCTTTGGGGCAAGGCGCGAATATTGCGGCATGGCACATTGGAACCAATACGCCACTCCAACTGAATACACTGGCCGGGAATCTGGAAATTCAGGCAGTTATCAATAGAACTTCTGAGCTTGATATGACGAGTCAAATCGCTCTTGATGGTCAGGCGACTTTGGAACTGCGTTACCTCTAAGAACCATTTGAATTGGGTCGATGCAGGTTAGGGCTGGAAGTTAATTGCCAAAACCTGCGTCGACTGGTTTGTAATCTTGAGGTAATGGGAAGGTTGGTCAATGACTAAGTTGAGATTCAAAGTTCTTGCGCCTTTGTATGTTTGTTTGAGTCTTGTGTTTGCTGCTGATGTATGGGCAGATGGTATGCGTCCTGAAACAACTGTTATTGTGCTGAACGAGTCGGAGGGCGAAGTCAGCATCAACGTAACCAATACCGATAAAGGGCCCGCCTTACTTCATTCGACGATCGAAGATATTCCTGAAGACCTTGAGCCGCTGGTGCTTATAACGCCGCCTGTTGCGCGAGTCGATGCAGGGGAGCAGCAGATGGTCAGGTTCCTGGCAATTGGTAAGGAGCCGCTCAAGACTCAGCGTTTGAAGCGTGTGTCTTTCGAGGGCGTTCCTCAGACGCGACCCGGTTCGGGTGCGACGATCGGTATCAGCCTTCGGCAGAATTTGCCCCTGATCCTGCACCCCAAAGGCTTGCCTCGAAATGAAGCACCCTGGGAGCTACTGACCTGGCAACTGCAGGCCAGCACGCTGATCGTGCGCAACGACAGTCCGTATGTGGTCCGACTGGGCACTGAAGTGAAGGTCAACCCGCAAAACATTCAAGCCAACCTTCCTCGCGCCTACATCTTGCCGGGCGAAGTGTTGAGGGTTGACCTGAAGAAGGCCGTACCGGACGCCACTTCAGTGACCCTCGAGCCGGCCACCATCTATGGATTTACCGTCGACAGCTACGACGCATTACTCCTAGCCAATGCGCCTTGACCGGTCATGAGAAAAGTCAAAAGAGTTCCCGGTGCAGTCAGTAAAAAGCTATCTAAAACCAAGCGTGACGATGAGCGATTCAGGCGTAATGGCCTGGTGTGTGTGGCGATCCTGTCGGGGATGACTGAGCAGGCTTACGCTGCCCAGCCCGGCACCCAGTTGCTGGGGTTCGACCTGGCGACCTTACAGGCTCGCGGTATTGACCCCGGCGTCGCTCGTTATTTCCGTAGCGCTGCGCGTTTCACCGAAGGCGTGCGCGTTGTCGGGCTCACGGTGAATGGTGACCGGGTGGGGCTGGCGGATGTGCGTTTCAATCATGAAGGCGAGTTGTGTTTCACCCGTGGTTTGCTCGACCGAGCGGGCTTGCAGGTGCCTTCCCGGGTACTGAACAAAGACGCAGCGGGTGACCAGGCTTGCCATGACTTCCTCTCTGAGTATCCCAAGACGGTCGCAACGTTACGCCCGGGAAGCGAGGAAGTATTCCTGGTGGTGCCTACCCAGGCATTGCGCGAACTGCAACGCGGGTCTGGCCACTATTCCCGGGGCGGTACCGCAGGGATGCTCAACTATGACCTGCAGGGCAGTAATAGCCATTCGCGAGAGGACACCAGCCGTTATTTCTCCGCTTCGACAGAAGCAGGGTTCAACTTCGGAGACTGGATTGCACGTAGTCGCCAGCTGTACGTCTCCAGCAACGGGCGCTCCACCGCCGAGCATCTGTTTGCCTATGCGCAACGTGATTTAGTGCCGTTGGCTTCTACGTTCCAATTGGGGCAGATATCCGGCATCAGCCCGGTATTTGGCGGTGTGCAACTGTTGGGCGCACAGTTGTTTCCCGACGGGATCGCGAGCAGTTCGAGCGGCGGTGGCGTGGTGGTCGAGGGCGTAGCCGTCAGCCAATCACGGGTTGAAGTGCGTCAATCAGGCGCCCTGATTTACACCACGGTGGTGCCCGAAGGCCCCTTTTCATTGAGCAATTTACCGTTGCTCAATGGCACAAGTGACCTTCAGGTCAGCGTCATCGATACACGAGGGGCACAACGTAGTTTCGTGGTACCGGCGGCGTCTTTTCGCGCGGCGGTACCGGTCAGGGCGGGTTATACGGCTGGGCTGGGCAAGGTGCGTGATGTGGACCGCAGTGGCGCCAAAGAGCCTGTGCTAGGAATGGCCAGCGGAACCTGGGCGTTTGGCAAGAGCAGCGCCTTCAGCTCCGGGGTGCAGGGCACCGACAACTACAATTCGGTGGGCTTTGCGCTGGACACCGGCTTTGGCGAACGTTTTTCCCTGGGGCTGCGTAACAACCTTGCGCGGGACCGTAAAAAAAAGCGCCAGGGCGCGCGCAATAGCATTTCCGTGGGAAGCACGTTGCCTGGCAACGTACAGGTTTCGCTGAGCGCCACTACTCAAACCCCAGGCTATCGTGAGGTGCTCGAAACCCTGCGTACTGCCGCCGGCGACGCTGGGGACGCACGGTTTAAAAATCAGTACACCGCGGGCTTCAGTTGGGCTGCACGGGAGTTTGGCGAGTTTTCGTTGGGCTATTCCCGGGCGGCTCATTTCAATAGCAGGACCACCCAAAACATCTACGGCTCTTGGAGCAAGGACTTCAGGTACGCGAACGTGGGTGTGACGGTGGACTCGCAGGTGGGTACGTCGGGTGCTACCCGGGGCGATAAGGATGGCGTTGGGTTTCGCTTGCAGGTCGCCGTTCCGCTGGGCCGCGAGCGGTCCCTCAGCTCTGTTGCACGACACCAAGGTCGTCGCTCCAGTATTGCTACCACGTATACCGAACGTGTGGATGAGACCCTTAACTATGAGCTTCGTGGCGAGAGAGACTTGAGGGGCGATCATGAGCAGGCTGTGGGCGGTTGGGTTAATACGTTGTCGCGTTATACCCAGGTCGGTGCGGGCATTGACCGGGACGGTTCCAGTACACGCTACAGCGGGCAATTGCAGGGCGCCGTGGTGGCCCATGATCGAGGCGTGACCTTTACGCCGTACCGGGTCGAGGATACGTTCGGCGTTGCCTCGGCCGGGGATATTACGGGGGCTCGTATCAGTACTCCCCAAGGGCCTGTGTGGACTGATCGCTGGGGCATGGCGGTGCTTCCCGGGCTGCCCGCCTATCAAGTCAGTCAGCTTGAAATCGAAGGCAAGTCCCTGCCGCGGCAGGTGGATATCAAGAACGGTACGAAAGTGCTGGAGGCCGGGCGAGGTTCATTCAGCAAGGTCGACTTCGAGGTGGTTAAAGTTCGACGCGTGCTACTGAGGGCCACGGATACGACGGGCGAGCCTCTGCCTCAGGGGGCATCGGTGCTTGGCGCAGGTAATGCGTTCCTGACCAACGTGGTGGCAGACGGCATGATTTTCCTGAGCAATATCGATAGCGCGCAAACCCTCACGGTGTCATCGCCGAGCGGGGCCTCGTGCACACTCCAACTCGACCTGGCGGAGCAATCCTATGATGAACGACCCTATGAAACCGCTTCCGCGACCTGCCGTTAAGGTAGGCGCTGCGGGCGCGCTGTTATCCGGCCTGTTGATGGTGGGGGAGGTCCATGCCGCAGAATGTCGTCTGTCGTTGAGCCGGCCAGAAGTTGATCTTGGCGCGTTACGCCAAGGTGGGCAGGTTGCTGCCCAAGGCGTACTTTTTGGTAAGCGCACGGTGCATTTGAATGTGGTGTGCCCACAAGACACGGTCATCGCCGTGCGTTTTCGAGGCGTGCCCGCTGTGGGCCAAGGCTTCAGGTTTGGCCACCAGGGGTATTTCACCCTGAGCCTCCAGCAGCCAGTGCTGGACGGCAGGCCTGTCGAGTTGGCCCCTTTGCATCATCGGGCCGAGCGGAACAGCCAATTGTTGCCGGACCAGGCCATGGTGGTGCTGGCTGCCGGGCTGCCCGCCGTGGGTCGCGTGTTTTCAGCTCAGGTGCAGGTCGACACTTATCTCTTCAACACGGCCACCGCCGTTCGCGATAAGACCGTGTTGGAGGGCAGCGGGCGTTTTGAGCTGGTGCCTGCTGGTTGACGACTCAGTCCGGGGCCTCTGTCGAGCCAATAAAGTTGGCCAGCTCGGCGGTCTGCGGGTTGGCAAACAGCACTTTTGGATCACCCACTTCATGCACCTTGCCCTGATGCATGAACACCAGCTTGTCGCCCACTTCCCGGGCAAAACGCATCTCATGGGTGACCATGATCAGCGTCATGCCATCCTTGGCGAGTTGGCGCACCACGCTGAGCACTTCGTTGACCAGTTCCGGGTCCAGGGCCGAAGTGATTTCATCGCACAGCAACACCTTGGGTGACATGGCCAGCGCCCGGGCGATGGCCACGCGCTGCTGCTGGCCGCCGGATAACCGATCGGGGAAAGCGTCGAACTTCTCCCCCAGCCCGACCCGTTCCAGCATCTGCCGCGCCAGTTGCGCAACCTTGGCCTTCGGCACTTTCTGCACCACTTGTGGCGCGAGCATGACGTTTTCGCCCACCGTCAGATGCGGGAACAGGTTGAACTGCTGGAACACCATGCCGACTTTCTGCCGCAAGGTGCGTAGGTCGGCACGGGCGGCGTCGAGGTATTCACCGTCGACTTCAATCACCCCGTCATTGATCGACTCCAGGCCATTGAGGGTGCGCAGCAAGGTGGATTTACCCGAGCCGCTGCGGCCGATGATCGCCACCACCTGGCCTTCTTCGACCGTCAGGTCGATGCCCTTGAGTACATGGTGATCGCCGTAATACTTATGCAGGGCAGAAATTCTAAGCAGAGGCATGCAGTCTCCTTTCCAGGTAGCGCGCACTGAGGGACAAGGGGTAGCAAAGCAGGAAGTAACCGAGCGCCACCAGGCCGTAGACCATGAAGGGCTCGAAGGTTGCGTTGGCGAGCATGCCGCCGGTCTTGGTCAGCTCGGTGAAGCCGATGATCGAGGTCACGGCAGTGCCTTTGACCACTTGCACCGAGAAGCCCACGGTCGGCGCCACGGCAATGCGCAGCGCTTGGGGCAGGATCACGTAGCGCAATTGCTCAAGCGGGTTGAGGGCCAGGCTCGCGGACGCCTCCCATTGCCCGTGGGCAATGGAGTCGACGCAGCCACGCCAGATTTCGGCCAGATAGGCGCTTGTGAACAGGGTCAAGGCAATCGCCGCCGCCAGCCAGGGCGAGATGTCCACGCCGAGCAAGGCAATGCCGAAGAACACCAGGAACAGCTGCATCAACAGCGGCGTGCCCTGGAACAGCTCGATATAGGTACGGGCGACGTTGCGCGGGAAAGCCTTGGTGCTGATGCGCATGGTCATCACCAGCAAGCCGATCACGCCGCCGCCGATAAACGCCACCAGCGACAGCAGCAAGGTCCATTGCAAGCCGGTGAGCAGGTTGCGCACGATGTCCCAGAAGGAAAAATCACTCATCGGGCGTTCCTCATGACATAGCGACGGCCGATCCAGTTCAGCAATTGGCGGATCATCAGCGCCATGCACAGGTAGACCAAGGTGGTCAGTGCATAGGTTTCAAAAGCGCGGAAGTTGCGTGACTGGATAAAATTGGCGGCGAAGCTCAGCTCTTCTGTGGCGATTTGCGAACAGACCGCCGAACCGAGCATCACGATGATGATCTGGCTGCTCAGGGCCGGCCAGACCTTGCCCAGTGCGGGCAATAACACCACGTGGCGGAACGCTTCGAAACGCGTCATGGCCAGCGCGGCCGCAGCCTCCAGTTGCCCCCGCGGGATCGCCTGGATCCCGGCGCGGATGATCTCCGTGGAGTACGCCCCCAGGTTGATCACCATCGCCAGCACCGCCGCCTGCCATTCGGTGATTTTCAAACCGAGGGACGGCAGGCCGAAGAAGATGAAAAACAGCTGCACCAGGAACGGCGTGTTGCGGATCAACTCGACGTACACCCCGAAGATCCAGCTGAACGGCTGGATCTTCCACGCCCGCACCACGGCGCCGACGACTCCCAGCGCCACGCCCAGTACTGCACCGATGGCGGTCAGCTCAAGGGTGAACAGCGCGCCGCGCAGCAACAGATCGGTATTGGCCAGAACCGGCACAAAGTCGAATTGATAGGCCATAGCTAACCCTCGTTACCGCGATCAGAGATCAGCCGGCAGCGGCTCTTTGAGCCACTGCATTGCGTTCTTTTCCAGGCTGCCGTCGGCTTTGGCCGCGACCAGGATCTGGTTGACCTTGTCCAGCAGCGCCGGCTCGTTCTTGTTTACGCCCACGTACACCGGCGAGTCCTTGAGCTTCACTTTCAGTGCCGGCACGCGCTTGGGGTTGCGTTCGCTGATGGCCACCATCACCACGTTGCCGCTGGCGATCAGGTCCACTTGGCCCGCGAGGTAGGCGGCGATGGTCGAGTTGTTGTCTTCAAAGCGCTTGATCGTCGCCTCTTTAGGCGCAACGGCGGTCAGCTCGATGTCTTCGATGGCGCCGCGGGTCACGCTGATGGTTTTGCCCTTGAGGTCGTCAACGGTACTGATTGGCGCATCTGGCGGGCCGAACACGGCGAGGTAGAACGGCGCGTAGGCCTTGGAGAAGTCGATGACCTTCTCGCGCTCGGGGTTCTTGCCCAGGCTGGAAATCACCAGGTCGACCTTGCCGGTGGTGAGGAACGGGATGCGGTTGGTGCTGTTGACCGGGGTCAGTTCAAGCTTGACCTTCAACTGGTCGGCCAGCAGTTTTGCGGTGTCGATGTCCAACCCGCGGGGCTTCATGTCCGGGCCGACCGAGCCGAACGGCGGGAAATCCTGAGGCACGGCCACCTTGAGGGTGCCACGGGCGACGATATCGTCCAGACCGTTGGCCTGGGCGGGCGCCTGGCTCAGCATCAGGCTGGCAAACAGGGCAGTGAGCAGGGCGCTGCAACGCTTGGTCATGGCAACTCTCCGAAAAGGACGAAAGGATTTTCTGAGTTTTGCCAGTGCACAGCCCATGCCAGTAGCGCATTAACCAGCTGGGAGGCCGGTGGCCGTTGAGTTCTGGCGGTCTTACTGGTCTGAACAGTTAAAGGGCTTTTTGCACCTTTTTCGAGCGCCTCAAAAACCTTGCGAGCCCCTTTGGGGCGTGGCTTGCCGGGCGTCACGAATAGCTTTACAACTAGCCGTTCAGTTGACTGGAAACTTGAGTTTTTATGAATTCCATCGCCCAAGGTGTACCGGAAGTGGCGCTACAGGCCATCCGCAAACTGATCGCTGACGGGGGCTTCGGGCCGGGCGATGCGTTGCCCTCCCAGCGCGATTTGGCGCTGCAATTGGGCGTGAGCCGGGCCTCATTGCGCGAAGCCTTGTCGTCCCTCAGTGCGTTGGGCGTGGTGAGTGTGCAGCCGGGCAAGGGCGTGTTCGTGCAAGCGGCCGAAGAACTCCCTGGGTTGGCGTGGCCGTTTACGGCGCAGGCGACGCCGCTGGATATCTTTCAGCTGCGCTACGCCCTGGAAGGCTTTGCGGCGGGGCTGGCGGCGGTGACGTTGACCACCGATGAGCTGGACCTCCTGGAAGATAACGTCGAGGCGATGCGCAAGGAGCTCAAGGCCGGTGACTTTGAGGCAGCGGCCCGGCTGGACTTCGAATTCCACCAGCGCATCCTGCTGGCCAGCGGTAATCAGGCGATGGTGAGCATCCTCAGTGCCAGTGCCGAGGTGTTTCTGGAGAGTCAGAAGCTACCGTTCATCCGGCCGGAGCGGGCCATGGAGACCTGGCAGGAGCACCGCAAGATCCTCCGTGCACTTACCCGGCGCGCCAGCGGGGCTGCGCAGAAAAGCATGCAGGAACATGTGCGTAACGCGGCGTTGCGTACAGGCATTGCCTTCATCACTCCCGTAACGCCATGAGTTGGGCTATACCCAAACTCATGCAGCGCCATAGCAAGAGTCAATCAGCTGCGGCTTCCTGAACGCGGGAAGGGCGGCTATGATGGGCAACGTTTTTTTTGCTTACAACCCGGAGACATCCATGAGCAACGATCTTATCAAGCACGTCACCGACGCGACCTTTGAGGCCGAAGTACTGAAGGCCCAGGGCCCGGTGCTGGTTGACTACTGGGCTGAGTGGTGCGGTCCTTGCAAAATGATCGCTCCGGTCCTGGACGACATTGCCACCACTTACGAAGGCAAGTTGACCATTGCCAAGCTGAACATCGACGACAACCAGGAAACCCCGGCCAAGCACGGCGTGCGTGGTATTCCTACGCTGATGCTGTTCAAGAACGGCAATGTCGAGGCCACCAAGGTCGGCGCGCTGTCGAAGTCCCAGCTGCAAGCTTTCCTCGACGCCAACATCTAAGCGTCCTTAAAAAGCCCCGCAAATTGCGTAATGCTGTTCACTTAAGCATTTGAGCCCACGCCGGGCTTCCTAG
This sequence comes from Pseudomonas yamanorum, assembly GCF_900105735.1. Lineage (NCBI taxonomy): Bacteria > Pseudomonadati > Pseudomonadota > Gammaproteobacteria > Pseudomonadales > Pseudomonadaceae > Pseudomonas > Pseudomonas yamanorum. Next base: position 3,723,074 of record NZ_LT629793.1, read on the forward strand.
AAAATCCGATACCAGACCTCTGGCATCGGATTTTTTATGTCTGTTCAACAGGACCTGCTTGACCTCGGCGACCTTTTCAACTTCTGCGACCTGAGCACCTTTACCCAAAATATTCCCATTGAGTGGGTAGCGTCTGCGCTGGATCTTTCCAGTCAGGCCACCATTCGCCGGCGTCGCCTGCCCGCTGATCAAGTGCTTTGGTTGGTACTGGGGATGGCGCTATTTCGAGATGAGCCGGTTCACGAATTGGCCAGACGTTTGAACATCTGCGCCCAAGGCCTGGCTTCTGACCACTTGTTGGCCCGCAGCGGTGTGACCGAGGCGCGAAAGCGGCTCGGTGCCGATCCTGTTGAGTGGCTGTTTCGCAAGACCGGTACTCAATGGGGGGCGGAGCGCTACGACGATGATGCCTGGCACGACCTGCAGGTATTCGCGGTGGACGGTGCACTTTTACGCACTCCGGATACGCCCGAGCTGCGAGATCACTTTGGATCGGGAAACACCCCGAGTGAGCGCCAGACACCGTTTCCCATGCTGCGCCTGGTGGCGCTGATGAATGTGCGTTCGCATGTGATCCTGGATGCTCAATTGAGCCCTTACCGACGCAGTGAAATGCGCTTGGCCGACGAGTTTTTGCAGCAGATTCCCGACCACTCAGTGACGCTGTTCGACAAAGGGTTCTGGGGCGCCGAGCTACTGTCGAGTTTGAGCCGTTCGGGCACCCACCGTCATTGGTTGATCCCGGCAAAAAAAGGACTGGTCTGTGAGGAAGTGGCCCGTTACAGCGTGCATGACCGTTTGGTGCGCATGAAAGTCTCACCGCAGGCCAGAAAGCGAAATCCGGTCCTTCCATCGCACTGGGAGGTACGTGAAGTCAGCTATGAAATACAAGGCAAAGTGAAGACCGTCATGACGTCCTTGCCGGCCGAGACCTACAACACCAAGGCCGTTGCCAAGCTTTATCAGGAACGCTGGGAGATCGAGCTGGGCTTCAGGGACATCAAGAGTTCGATGCAACAGAACGCTATGACCTTGCGCAGCAAAAAAGTCGAGCTGATTTATCAGGAGGTGTGGGGACTTTTGCTGGCTTACAACGTAATTCGTCGGGAAGCCAGTCAGGCAGCGGTGGCGTTTGGCCGAGCGCCCTCGGACATCCGTTTCAAACCGGCTTGTCAGTACATCGCGGTGCAATTGATTGTGATGGCTGCGGCCAACCCGATTTCAGCGACAGGGAGACGATTGGCAGAGTTAAGGGCAGGTATCGGAGGATTGTTTCTGGATCACCGTCCAAGGCCTTCGAGGCCAAGGACGGTGAAGATCTCAAAAACCCGATTTCCAGTAGACCGTAAGGCTGCTCCGCTTAAGTGAACAGCATTACGCAAATTGCGGGGCTTTTTCGTGAAACAGGGCTAGACGCTCTGAAATTCAGGTGGTACATTCGGCCCCGCACTGGTTTCTCCACTGCCCCCTGCAAGCCGTCGCCGACGCTCTCCTTTTCGATTAGTACGCGATCCTGTCGCCTTCTCTGCGGCGCGGCCTCATTAAGCCAAAAGCTTAATTTCCCCCCCTCCATAAATGATTACGTCATTCCTATATGAATCTGACTGAACTCAAGCAAAAGCCGATTACCGAACTGCTCGAATTGGCCGAACAGATGGGCATAGAAAATATGGCCCGTTCGCGCAAGCAGGACGTGATTTTCTCCCTGCTGAAAAAGCACGCGAAAAGCGGCGAGGAAATCTCCGGTGATGGCGTGCTGGAGATTCTCCAGGACGGCTTCGGCTTCCTCCGCTCTGCAGACGCTTCCTATCTCGCCGGCCCAGACGATATCTACGTCTCGCCGAGCCAGATCCGTCGCTTCAACTTGCGCACCGGTGACACCATCGTTGGCAAGATCCGCCCTCCAAAGGAAGGCGAGCGTTATTTCGCCCTGCTCAAGGTCGACACGATCAACTACGATCGTCCCGAGAACGCGAAAAACAAGATTCTCTTCGAGAACCTGACCCCGCTGTTCCCGACCGTGCGCATGAAGATGGAAGCCGGTAACGGTTCCACCGAAGACTTGACCGGTCGTGTCATCGACCTGTGCGCCCCGATCGGCAAAGGCCAGCGCGGCCTGATCGTGGCCCCGCCGAAAGCCGGTAAGACCATCATGCTGCAGAACATCGCAGCGAACATCGCCCGTAACAATCCTGAAGTTCACCTGATCGTGTTGCTGATCGATGAGCGTCCGGAAGAAGTAACCGAAATGCAGCGCACCGTGCGCGGCGAAGTGGTTGCCTCGACGTTCGATGAGCCACCAACCCGCCACGTGCAGGTTGCCGAAATGGTGATCGAGAAGGCCAAGCGGCTGGTCGAACACAAGAAAGACGTGGTGATCCTGCTCGACTCCATCACCCGTCTGGCCCGTGCCTACAACACCGTGATCCCAAGCTCCGGCAAGGTGCTCACCGGTGGTGTCGATGCCCACGCCCTGGAGAAACCGAAACGTTTCTTCGGTGCCGCGCGGAATATCGAAGAAGGCGGCTCGCTGACCATCATCGCCACCGCGCTGGTTGAAACCGGCTCGAAGATGGATGAAGTGATCTACGAAGAGTTCAAGGGTACCGGCAACATGGAACTGCCTTTGGACCGCCGTATCGCTGAAAAGCGTGTGTTCCCGGCTATCAACATCAACCGTTCCGGCACACGTCGCGAAGAGTTGCTGACCGCCGATGACGAACTGCAGCGCATGTGGATCCTGCGCAAGCTGCTGCACCCGATGGACGAAGTGGCTGCCATCGAGTTCCTGATTGACAAGCTGAAAACCACCAAGACCAACGACGAGTTCTTCCTGTCGATGAAGCGCAAGTAACACGACGCTTCGGTCAAAAAGGATGGCGCCCCATGGGGCGCCATTTTTTTTGTTTCTGGAAAAGGAGGTTTGGCTTTAGTGTGTGTCTGTTTAGAAACAAATTCGCGTGTGTGACTACACTCGCTGTCCATCCGATCAGGCAAATTACAAGATTTTATGACCATTCTCGCTTATCGCAGGGACATTGACGGCCTGCGTGCCATAGCTGTGCTCGCTGTTGTGCTGTTTCATTTTGGTGTACCGGGCTTTACCGGCGGCTTTGTCGGCGTCGACGTGTTTTTCGTGATCTCCGGCTACTTGATCACCTCGATCATCTGGCGCGAGCGTGAGGCCGGCCGTTTCAGTTTTGTCAGCTTCTGGGCCCGTCGAGCGCGGCGCATCCTGCCGGCACTGTTCGTGATGATGCTCGGCACGCTGGTGGTGGGCTGGTTTCTGCTGGCGCCCAAGGATTACAGCGAGTTGGGGCGCTCGATACATAACCAGGTGGTGTTTATCTCCAACCTGTTTTTCATGCGCCAGGACGGTTACTTTGATGTGGCTTCCGATATCAAGCCGTTGCTGCATACCTGGTCATTATCGGTTGAAGAACAGTTCTACATCCTCTTCCCACTGCTGCTGACACTGCTGTCGAGCCGGCTCAAATATTGGCGTACGGCGCTGTTCGTGTTGCTACTGGTGTCGTTCGGCATGAGTACATGGGCGGTGGCCCACTCTCCGGAAAGAGCCTTTTTCCTGCTGCAGATGCGTGCCTGGGAGCTGTTGGCGGGCGCAATGCTGGCCGTGATGCCGGTACGCGAGTACCGCGCGAGCCCGGCCTTGGCGCAGGCCGTCAGCCTTGCCGGCCTCGGCCTGATCCTGCTGGCGGTCTTCGCGTATGACCCGAGCACGCCGTTTCCCGGCGCCGCAGCGCTGTTGCCAGTGGTGGGCGTGGTCTGCCTGATTTGGGCCAACGGCCAGCAAACTACTCTGACGAGCAAGCTGCTGGGTAGCCGCTTGCTGGTGGGGATTGGCCTGATCTCCTACTCCTGGTACCTGTGGCACTGGCCGGTGTACGTGTTTGGCAAGTACGCCAGTGTCGACGGGCTGGGCACGTGGGAGCTTGGTGCACTGTTTGTGTTGAGCCTGGTGCTGGGTTATGCGTCCTGGCGGTTTGTCGAGGCCCCGTTCCGTGAGCGTCGGCTGTTGGCAGGACGCAAGCAAATCCTGGTGGCGGCGGGTATCGCGTTGCTTGGGGTGGGACTGCTCGGCAAAGGCCTGGTCTTGACGAAGGGCTTGCCTTGGCGCCTGTCGCCCGAGGCGCTGCAATTTGCCCAGGCGCGCGAGTGGAGCCCGGACCTTATGGCCTGCCTGGTGGATGGTGGGAAAAATCGCCATCATGGATTTTGTCATTTCGGACCTCAGTCCGCGCCGACACGCGCGCTGGTCTGGGGCGATAGCCATGCCACGGCGCTGGTTCCGGCATTGCAAGACGGCGCGAGCAAATACGGTGTCAGCGTCACTCAGGCAGGGTATGCCGGCTGCCTGCCGTTTAATCGCAAGGAAAGCGTTCCAGGTTGCTTGAGCTTTAACCAGCGAGTCACCCAACTGCTGGGTCAGGAAACCTTTAGCGACGTAGTACTGGCAGCGCGCTGGAGCCTTTATGTCTATGGGCAGCTCGATGGCGACACCGAGGCTTCACTGCTCAACCCGGCGACCGGTACTTATGATCGTGCTATCGCCGAGCAGCGCTTCGCCGAAAGCGTGCGCGCCCTTGTGCAGCAATTGCGCGCCAGCGGCCATCGGGTGTGGCTGGTCAAGGAAGTCCCGCTGCAGGAATTCAGTCCGCCTTACCGCCTCAGCCGGTTGGCGATGCTCGGTCGGCCCACCGACAAAGAAGGCATGCCCCTGGCTGAGCACCTTCAGCGTCAGGCCTATATCAGTCAGGTATTCGAGCAAATCGCGGCGGCGGATCCCGGGGTAAAGGTAATGGATCCGGCGCCCAAGCTATGCAGTGCGAATGACTGGTGTCGCGTGGAACTGGACGGTCAGTCGCTGTACACCGACGACAATCACCTCTCGGCGGTCGGTTCGCGGTATGTCGAGGCGTTCCTTGAACCGTTGTTCAAGGCCTTGCGCAATGAAACCCAGGCCTCGGCTCTTTGAGTCATTGTCGTCGGCAATGCTGCTCAATAAGCTGCCAGCGACCGTAAGAGCAGGTAGGATGTACGCCTATTTTACGGGTGGCATGGTTAATGAAATTCAAGGATCTTCGGGATTTCGTGCAGCAACTTGAGCAGCGCGGAGAGTTGAAACGTATCCAGGTGCCGATTTCCCCGGTCCTGGAGATGACTGAGATTTGCGACCGCACCTTGCGTAACAAGGGCCCGGCGCTGCTGTTCGAAAACCCGGTGGGCTTTGATATCCCGGTACTCGGCAACCTGTTCGGCACCCCCGACCGCGTTGCGTTCGGCATGGGCGCCGAGTCCGTCAGCGAACTGCGGGAGATCGGCAAGCTGCTGGCCTTCCTCAAGGAGCCCGAGCCACCCAAGGGTCTGAAGGACGCCTGGTCGAAGCTGCCCATCTTCCGCAAGATCATCGCCATGGCCCCCAAGGTCGTGAAAGACGCGGTCTGCCAGGAAGTGGTCATCGAAGGCGATGACGTCGACCTCGGCATGCTCCCCGTGCAGACCTGTTGGCCTGGGGACGTCGGCCCGCTGATCACCTGGGGCCTGACCGTCACCAAAGGTCCGAACAAAGACCGCCAGAACCTCGGCATCTACCGTCAGCAAGTGATCGGCCGTAACAAGGTCATCATGCGCTGGCTGAGCCACCGTGGCGGCGCGCTGGATTTCCGTGAATGGTGCGAAAAACATCCCGGCAAGCCATTCCCTGTTTCGGTGGCCCTGGGCGCCGACCCGGCGACCATCCTCGGCGCCGTCACGCCAGTGCCCGACAGCCTTTCCGAGTACGCTTTCGCGGGCTTGTTGCGCGGTAACCGCACCGAGTTGGTGAAATGCCGTGGTAATGACCTGCAAGTGCCGGCCACCGCCGAAATCATCCTCGAAGGCGTGATTCACCCCGGCGAGATGGCCGATGAAGGCCCCTACGGCGACCACACCGGCTACTACAACGAAGTCGACAGTTTCCCGGTGTTCACCGTCGAGCGCATCACCCACCGGATCAAGCCGATCTACCACAGCACCTACACCGGCCGTCCGCCTGATGAGCCGGCGATCCTCGGCGTGGCGTTGAACGAAGTGTTTGTACCGATCCTGCAAAAGCAGTTTCCGGAAATCACCGACTTCTACCTGCCACCCGAAGGCTGCTCGTACCGCATGGCCATCGTGACGATGAAGAAGTCGTATCCCGGCCACGCCAAGCGGGTAATGCTGGGTGTGTGGTCGTTTTTGCGACAGTTTATGTACACCAAGTTCGTTATTGTCACCGACGACGACATCAACGCCCGCGACTGGAACGACGTGATCTGGGCCATCACCACGCGCATGGACCCCAAGCGCGACACGGTGATGATCGATAACACGCCGATCGACTACCTCGACTTTGCCTCGCCGGTATCGGGCCTCGGCTCGAAAATGGGCCTGGATGCCACCCATAAATGGCCGGGTGAAACCACCCGCGAATGGGGCCGTGTGATCGTCAAGGACGAAGCGGTAACTGCCCGTGTGGATGCGCTCTGGAAAGAATTAGGAATAGATTGATGCGTGTAACCCTGCAGCCTTCCGGTGCGGTACTTGAACTGACGCCTGGCGAGCGGATTCTCGAAGGCGCGCGCCGCCTGGGCTACGATTGCCCTCAGGCGTGCCGCAATGGTGTGTGCCACGTATGTGCAGCGCTGCTGGTAGAGGGCCGGGTGCAACAAGCCGGTGAGGTGCGTGACCATGGCGAGTTCTATACCTGCATTGCCGAACCGCTGGAAGATTGCATTGTGTTGTGGGATGGCGTGCTGGCGCCGGGAGAGTTGCCGGTGCGCAAATTGTCTTGCCAACTGAGTGAATGTGTTGAAGTGGGCGGTGACGTGTGGCGCGTGCGCCTGCGGGCTCCCGCCGGCAAGGCTGTGCGTTACCACGCCGGGCAATACCTGATGATCGAACGGGAAAACGGCGAGAAGTCGGCGTTCTCCCTGGCCTCCGCACCCCACGCCGGGCGCGAGCTGGAACTGCACGTACTGGCCCGGGAAGACAGTGCTCGCAGCCTGCTTGAGCAGTTGCAGCGTAACCAGATGGCTCGCATCGAGATGCCGTTTGGCGACACCCACTTGGCCGAACTGCCCGACGGGCCGCTGGTGCTGATCGCCGCCGGTACCGGTATGGCGCAGATGCACAGCTTGATCGAACACTGCCGCGCCAGTGGTTTCAAGCACCCGGTGCACCTGTATTGGGGTGTACGTCGACCGGAAGACTTCTACGACATCGAGCACTGGGACCAGTGGCTGCAACTGCCCAACCTGTTCCTGCACAAAGTGGTCAGCGACCTGTGCGGGTGGGAAGGGCGCTGCGGGTTATTGCATGAAGCCGTGTGCGAAGACATCAGCGACCTCAAGGCCGTGCACGTCTACGCCAGCGGTTCACCGGCGATGATCTACGGCACCCTGGATGCGCTGGTCGAAGCCGGCATGGATGCACACCAGATGCGTGCTGACGTATTTGCCTACGCGCCCCGCCCGTAACGTGTGGCGAGGGAGCTTGCTCCCGCTGGGCTGCGCAGCAGCCCCAAAGCAGTCGCTGTGTTCTATCTGAAAGACCGCATGAACTTCAGGGGCCGCTTCGCGACCCAGCGGGAGCAAGCTCCCTCGCCACAGAAGCCCTTCAGCGGCTCAATCAGAAACGAACGCCCGTCGTCACCATCGCCGCATTGAACCCCAGCAACACCAACTCGGCGGCGACCGGCCCGTAGTGAGTGCCCACCGAGGGTATGATCACTGGCGCCACCCCGAGCCCATTCAGTGGAATCTTGTCGCGGTACTTGCCGCGATAGCCCTGGATCACGCCGCCCGTCAGCTTCAAGTACACCGGGTAAGCGGTCATGTCGTAGCGTTTGCCGGCATAGGCGTAGTACGAACGCTGGCTGAACGAGTTGCGAAACGTCGCCCCGCCATACACCAGGCCTGACGCTTCATTGCGCTCCAGGCCGATCAGGTCCTGATTGTTGTTGTGGTCCTTGTCCGGCGAAAAATGCCGGGTGTAGACGCTCGTCTGGGCGTACCAGAAGCCTTTTTCGTCCTGGGGCGGCGCTTCCACCGCCAGGGCGGTGGTGGCCTGTGCAAGGAACAACAGGCTGGGAAGTCGGTATTTCATGGTGTGACCTCGATAGTCGGTTCGGTTGGCGGCTAAGTGGGTCGTGACAGGCGCCTATTTTGAAGGCTCAGCGTGCCTCCAGGCTGAACCTGCGCTGAAACTACAGGGATTGAGGCGGCCAATCCTGATGAGCGGAGCGGCCCGGGCTTATGCATTCGCTTATTCTTTAAAGGTATTTAATTTGTTACATAAATATCATTAAGCTATATGACAACGGACTACCGACTTTCTGCCAATAACCAATAAATGACCGCCACCGTCCGCCACACGGATCGATCGTATGAGCTCAGAGCATTGACGTTCTGGCTTTTGATTCCAAGGGGAGCGGTATGGGGAGCAACAAGCAGCACCTGCTGTACACGGCGATTTTGTCGGCTAATTTGCTGACCGCTGTGGGATTCAGTCCAGTGGCAGCCGCTGAAACGGCCACTGCCGATGTACCCAAACTCGACACAGTCATCGTGACCGGCACCCGCGCCCAAGAGCGCACCGCCAGTGCTTCACTGTCCCCCATCGATGTGATTTCAGGCGACACCTTGCGCAGCACCGGCTCAGATGAATTGGGCGCGGTACTTGCTCGTTTGATCCCGTCCATCAACTTTCCACGTCCGAGCCTGGTAGACGGCGCCGAACTGGTACGCCCGGCGCAGTTGCGCGGCCTTTCGCCGGACCAGGTATTGGTGCTGGTCAATGGCAAGCGCCGCCACACCAGCGCCTTCGTCAACCTCGGGGGCGCAGTGGGGCGCGGCTCGGCACCGGCGGATTTGAATGCCATCCCGTTGTCGGCGGTGGATCACATCGAAGTGCTGCGTGATGGCGCATCGGCCCGTTACGGCTCCGATGCGATTGCCGGGGTGATCAACGTGATCCTCAAGCATGACGACCACGGCGGCTCGATCACCAGCAAGTTCGGTGAGTACAAGAAGGGCGACGGTATCCAGCGCAATCTCAGCGGCAACACCGGTGTTGCGCTGGGCGATAACGGGTTTATCAACATCTCTGCCGAAGGCGCCGACAACGATTACACCAACCGCGCCGGCAAGGACCTGCGTCCGGGCAGCGTTGGTTCGACGACCTACGGCCAGCGGGTGTTCCGCCAGGGCGAGCCGGCCACCGACCAGGGCAAGCTGTTTCTCAACTCGGAATATTCCTTCAGCGATGCGGCCGAGTTCTATGCGTTTGGCGGCTACAGCAAGACCCGCGGCGAGACGGCGGCGTTCTACCGGGCCAGCAACGCGAGTAACAACATTCCAGCGCTCAACCCCAACGGCTACTTGCCGCTGATTCGCGGCGACGTGGAAGACACGTCCCTGGCGGTCGGTCTGCGCGGCCTGTTGGCCTATGACTGGCACTACGACGTGTCGGTGAACTACGGCAAGAACCAGTACCAGATCGGCACCGAAACCATAAACACTTCGCTGGGCCTGGCGACGCCGCGCAAGTTCGACAACGGCACCCTGGTCAATGACCAGAAGCAACTCAGCCTGGACCTGTCGCGGGAATTCAGCCTGGGCTGGTTGCCGTATCCGGTGTCGGTAGCGTTTGGTGGCGAATACCTGGACCAGGGTTATCAGATCAAGGCGGGTGACCCGGCGTCCTACTACCAGACCGGCAGTTCGGGCCTGGGTGGCTTCCGTGATTCCGACGCCGGCACCAGCACGCGCCATAACTGGGCGCAGTACCTGGACCTGGAAACCAACTTCACCGAAAAACTCAGCGCCTCGGCTGCCGTGCGTCATGAGGACTACAGTGATTTTGGTTCCAACGTCAGCGGCTCGCTCTCGGCGCGCTACGACTTCACCCCGCAAGTGGCGTTGCGCGGCAGTGTTTCCAACGGCTTCCGCGCGCCGTCCCTGGCGCAGCAGAACTTCGCCTACACCTCGTCGCAGCTGATCGGCAACACCATCCAGGAAGCCGGTACGTTCCCGGCCAACAGCCAGGTGGCGCGCCTGCTCGGTGCGGAGGACCTGAAAGCCGAGAAGTCCCGCAACTACAGCCTCGGCCTGGTGCTGGAGCCGACCGACAACCTGACCGTGACCGCCGACGTCTACCGTATCGACATCAGCGACCGCATCAGCCTGTCCTCCAACCTGGACCTGAGCAAAAACCCGGCTGCGCTGGCGTACCTGCAGGCCAACGGCGTCGGCAACATCAACTACACCACCGTGCGTTACTTCACCAACGCCACCGACACCACCACCAATGGCGTCGACCTGGTGGCCAACTATCGCTACCAGCTGGATAACGGTGTGCGCTGGAACAGCACCGTGGGCTACAACTACAACCACACCAAGGTCACCGACGTAAAAGCCAACCCGTCTGTACTGGATAGCCTGGGTGCGAGCCTGGTCCGGGTGGATCGTCGCGAACGCATCGGCCTGTTGGGCGACACCACACCCCAGCACAAGTTGAGCCTGGGTAACGACCTGAGCTTCGGCAATTGGGCGCTGCACAGTAATTTGGTGCGCTATGGTTCATTTACCAGCTACCAGGCCGACCCGGCCAACGACCAGAGCTTCAAGGCCGCCTGGCTGTTGGACCTGTCAGCCGACTACAAGCTGAAAAACTGGACCTTCACCGTTGGCGGCGACAACGTCACCGACAAGTACCCGGAAAAACTCAATGCCTACGCTAGCAGTGGTGGCAATTTGGCCTATAGCACTTTTTCGCCGTACGGTTACAGCGGCGCGTTCTATTACGGTAAAGTTGCTTACAACTGGTAACAGCTTCTCGTAACGACAAAGGAGACCTAAGCGATTTGCCATGACCGCCATTGAATCTGATCTTTTGCAATTGGCTTACCCTCCGCGGCTCGATCTGGGGCCGCAACTCACTCACGAACAGTTGATGAGCTCGATGCAAGCCACCATGGCTTTGCATAAGGGTGGGCCGGTCTGGCTATTCGCTTATGGTTCGCTGATCTGGCGGCCTGAATGTTCGTCGACACAACGGATGCGGGCACGGGTCCACGGTTATCACCGCGGCTTGTACCTGTGGTCCCATGAGCACCGGGGCACGCCGGAAACACCGGGGTTGGTGTTTGGCCTGGATCGCGGTGGCTCGTGCAGTGGGTTTGCCTACCGCTTGCCAGAAGATCAGCTGGAGGCTTCGCTTTATGCCTTGTGGCAGCGCGAGATGCCTTACCCGTCCTACCGGCCACACTGGCTCACCTGCCGTCTTGAAGATGGCAGCCAGGTGCAGGCATTGGGATTTGTACTGGAGCGGCACCTGCCCAGCTACGCCGGGAATTTGCCCGACATTGTGCTGAATCACGTGTTGCAAAGCGCTTGCGGGCGTTACGGGACCACTCGCGATTATGTCGAGCAGACCGTCAACGCCCTGCGTAGCCACGCCATGCCAGACAAGAATCTGGAGGCGCGGCTCAAGCGGTGTTCCAAAGGCTGTTCCGACGATTAACGTGCGGTACTGACGCTATTGGTGTGCCACAAGGTGGGGATCAGGAACGCAATCGCCAACAGGCACGCGCCGATCAGCAGCACAAAACCACCGTCCCAGCCGAAATGGTCAACGGTGTAGCCCATGGCTGCACTCGCTGCCACCGAACCACCCAGGTAACCGAACAGGCCCGTGAAGCCCGCTGCAGTACCGGCGGCTTTCTTCGGTGCCAGCTCCAGCGCCTGCAGGCCGATCAGCATCACCGGGCCGTAGATCAGGAAGCCGATGGAGAACAGCGCGATCATGTCGACCATCGGGTTGCCCGGCGGGTTGAGCCAGTAAACCAGGGTCGCGACGGTCACCAAGCCCATGAACACAATGCCCGTCAGGCCACGGTTGCCACGGAAGATCTTGTCCGACATCCAGCCGCACAGCAGTGTGCCCGGAATGCCTGCCCATTCGTAGAAGAAGTACGCCCACGAGGTTTTATCCACGTCGAAGTGCTTGGCTTCCTTGAGGTACGTCGGGGCCCAGTCCAGTACGCCGTAGCGCAGCAGGTAGACGAAGACGTTGGCGAAGGCGATGTACCAGAGCATTTTGTTGCGCAGCACGTACTTGACGAAGATTTCCTTGGCGCTGAATTCGTCTTCGTGGCTGGCGTCGTAGCCTTCCGGGTAATCGTTCTTGTATTGCTCGATCGGTGGCAGGCCCACCGATTGCGGGGTGTCGCGCATGGTGATGAAGGCAAATGCCGCCACCAGCAGGGCCACGGTGGCCGGGACGTAGAACGCCGCGTGCCAGTCGTTGAACCACGCCATGCCCAGCAGGAACAGCGGGCCGATCAAGCCGCCGCCGACGTTATGCGCCACGTTCCATACGGAAACCACGCCGCCGCGTTCCTTCTGCGACCACCAGTGCACCATCGTCCGCCCACTTGGCGGCCAGCCCATGCCCTGGGCCCAACCGTTGATGAACAGCAAAATGAACATCATGGTCACGCTGGACGTAGCCCAAGGTGCGAAACCGAAAATGAACATCACCCCGGCGGACACCAGGAGGCCGAAGGGCAGGAAGTAGCGCGGGTTGGAGCGGTCGGACACCAGGCCCATGAGGAACTTGGACAGGCCGTAGGCAATTGCAATCGCCGACATCGCCAGGCCCAACTGGCCACGGGTGTAACCCTCGTCGATCAGGTACGGCATGGCCAGGGAGAAGTTCTTGCGCAGCAGGTAGTACCCGGCGTAACCGAAGAAAATACCGGCGAAGATCTGCCAGCGCAGGCGTCGGTACGTGCTGTCTATTTTTTCTTCAGGCAGGGGCGCCTGGTGTGCGGCAGGGCGGAAGAAAGCAAACATTCAAGAGCTCCAAATTTCTTGTTTTGACTGCGGATGCGAATGTTACAGTTTCGTTACCGAAAATAGCACCGCCTCTTATCAGCGGGCATAGGAATTGAGTGCAATTGCATGTTCTTTTACGAACATGTCGCTTGCAGGCAAGTGAGGGGCGCTTTCAGGTTTGGATGTGTCTGGATGTAACTAGATTGGCCAATGATCAGGGGCCGATGGCCGCCACGTCGCCCGGAAGCAGGTGTTCCTGGACTTTCTGGCTGCGGGACTCCACCAGTTGGCCCTGTTCGTCGAAGCGCAACACGATCAGCCAGTCATATACATTTTCCGGCCATTTCTTCATGCCGGTGAGCGCCGGGCCGTCCCCGCCAAAGGCTTCGATCAACTTGTCGATATGCCCGTGGTGCCACGCGATCAGCACGGTTTGGGCCTGGTTGGACTTGCGCAGGGACTTCACCAGCTTGCCGACTTGGTCGTCGGAGTAGGGTGTTTCAAGTGGGAGTTGCAGGCGCTGGGCCAGCGGTGTCAGGGTCAGGCGAGGGCGGGAGCTTTCCTTGCTGTCGCTGGTAGCGATCAGCCGCTGGGGCACTACGGAGATGCCGTTCAACAGCAGCGGGTCGAAATAGCTGGCATAGGCTGCCGCCCTTTGTTCGCCTTTGGGGCTTAGCAACGGGCCTTCATCGGGTTTTTCCGCGTGGCGCACGATCAGCACCGTCACATTGCTCAGCCCACGTACATCCTTGTCTTCTTTATGGGCAAGGGCTTGGGCCGACACCACCATCAAGACCCCCAGAAACAGTGCGCGCAGCCGTGTGACCATTTTTCTTCCTGCCAATGAATAGTGCCTCGGCCGATCATGGGCCCAGGCACCCCGTGGACAAAATGAAACAATCGTCAGCGTAGCTGCACCACGACCTTGCCGACGGCCTTTCGCTGGCCGAGGTCATTAATCGCCTGCGCGGCCTGCTCCAGCGGGTACACCTGGGACACCAACGGCTTCAGCTTGCCTTCGGCAAACCAGCCGAACAGTTGCTGGAAGTTGGCGGCATTGTCCTGCGGCTGGCGCTGGGCAAACGAGCCCCAGAACACCCCGACCACCGCCGCGCCCTTGAGCAGCGCCAGGTTCACCGGCAACTCCGGAATGCGCCCGCTGGCAAAGCCCACCACCAGCAGCCGGCCATTCCAGGCGATGCCGCGAACGGCCTGGTCAAACAGGTCGCCGCCCACCGGGTCGTAAATCACATCCACGCCGTTGCCGCCGGTCAGGCGTTTGATTTCGTCCTTGAGGCTGGCTTCGCTGTAGTTGATCAACTCATCGGCTCCGGCCGCCTTGGCCACCGCCAGTTTGTCGGCGCTGCTGGCAGCGGCGATCACCCGGGCGCCCATGGCCTTGCCGATCTCCACTGCGGCCAGGCCGACACCGCCGGAAGCACCGAGCACCAACAAGGTTTCCCCAGGTTGCAGGTTGGCCCGCTGCTTCAATGCGTGCATCGACGTGCCGTAGGTCATGCTGAACGCGGCGGCAGTGTTGAATTCCATGCTCGGCGGGATCGGCAGCACGTTGTAGCCCGGCACGGCGACCTGCTCGGCGAAGCTGCCCCAGCCGGTCAACGCCATCACCCGGTCACCGACCTTCAGGTGGCTGACGTTCTCACCGACCTGGCTGACCACGCCCGCCGCTTCACCGCCCGGCGAAAACGGGAAGGGCGGCTTGAACTGGTATTTACCCTCGATGATCAGGGTGTCCGGGAAATTGACCCCGGCGGCATGCACGTCCAACAGGATTTCGTTCTTCTTGATCGCCGGGCTTTCGACGTCTTCCAGCACCAGGGTTTCGGCGGGGCCGAAGGCTTTGCACAGCACAGCTTTCATCGGACTATTCCTTTTGGCGTGTTGGCCGATAAGTGTAGGTGGGCAGGGCGACGGGTCAACGAGCATGCCCCGGCCTGATAAGTCGCCATAAGCTTGTGCTCAGGGCTGCTAGCGTTATGCTACTGGGCAACCGAATTGAGGAATGAATTGTGAAAGCGTGGATCCTGTTGATGCTGGCCCTGACACTGCCGACGGCAGCCCTGGCCGAAGAAGCCAAAGAAGGCGACGCGCCGAAGGTCAGCTATATCAGCCTGAGCCCGCCGTTTGTCGGTAACTACGGCCTGGATGGCACCGCGAAGCTGAAGGTATTCAAGGCGGATATCGCCCTGCGTGTCACCGGCCCTGAGGCGGCGGCCGCCGTCAAAGCCAACGATGCGTTGATTCGCAACCAGTTGGTGGCGCTGTTTACCCAGCAAACCAGCGACGCTATGAGCAGCGTTGATGGGAAGGAAAAACTGCGCCAGGAAGCCCTGAAGCAGACCCAGCAAGTAATGAACGACGAGACCGGCAAGCCGCAGGTTGAGGATTTGTTGTTCAACAACCTGATCATCCAGTAAGCCGGTCGCTTCGCGCCCTTCGCGAGCAAGCCCGCTCCCACACTTGACCGAGTTCTAACATGCGAATGCGGTTGAATGTGGGAGCGGGCTTGCTCGCGATGAGGCCCTGACAGGCACCTCAGGAAGCCAGGCTCTTCCTGAACCGCGCCAACGCCACCGCAAAGAACAGCAACCCGATCCCCGTCAGCGCCAACAAGTCCGGCCACACCACACTCACGCCGGCATCCCGGAACAGAATCGCCGCACTCAAACTCACGAAGTGCGTCGACGGCGAGCCCTGCATCACCCATTGCAACCACTGCGGCATGCTGTCCAGCGGCGTGCTGCCGCCGGACAACAACAGCATCGGGATAATCACCGGGATCGCCAGCAGTCCGAACTGCGGCGTCGAGCGGGCGAGGGTGGCGAGGAAGATGCCCAAGGCGGTGCTGGCAAACAGGTACAACGCCGTCACCAGCAAAAACAACGTCAGCGACCCGGCCAGCGGCACACCGAGCAAACCTTTCACCACCACCTCCAGCGACAGCCATGTGCACAGCACCACCACCAGCATGTTGCTCCAGATTTTCGCCAGCATGATTTCCAGCGCCGTCAGTGGCAGCACCAGCAGATGGTCGAGGGTGCCGTGTTCCCGCTCACGCAGCAGCGCGGTGCCGGTCAGCACGATGGCGAGAATGGTGATGTTGTTGACGATCTGGATTACGGCGAGAAACCAGCCACCTTCCAGATTGGTATTGAACAGCGCCCGGGTGGTCAGCAGCGCAGGGCTCTTTTGGGCTGCATCAGCCTGGCCGCCATAGGTCAGCAATTCCCGCTGGAAAATCCGCCCGATATACCCGGCGCCCATGAATGCCTGGCTCATGGCCGTGGCATCGACGTTGACCTGTACCCCCGGCTGGCGCCCGGCCAACAGGTCGGCCTGGAAGTTCGCCGGCACGTTGATCACGAAGGTGTACTGGCCGCTGTCCATCACCTTGTCCAACTGGTCGTAGGGCAATGGTACCGCGGCCTGGAACTCCGGCGGTTGCAGGGCTTCGGCCAGTTGCCGGGACAGCGCGCTGTGATCCTCATCCACAAAGGCCACGCTCGCGTTGTGCACGCCGATCACCGAACCGGCGGCGGGCATATAGATGGCGACGGTGAAGGCGTAGAACAGGAACAGCAGCAACACGCTGTCGTGGCGCAGGCTGGTCAGTTCCTTGATGCCGAGGCGCAGGATATGGGCGAACTTGTGCATCTCAGGCCTCCTGCTTCTTGAGCATGATCAGGCTAAGCCCGGTGAACCCCAGGAAGAACCCGAACAGCGCCAGGCACTGCGGCCACAACTGGCGCAGATCCAGCGCCTTGGTAAAGGTACCCACGGCAATGTCGAGGAAGTAGCCCGCCGGGAACAGCATGCCCATCAACGCGGCGGCGCCTTCCAGGGACGAGCGCGGCACGATCAGCCCGGAGAACTGGATGGTCGGCAGGCTGGTGATGATCATGGTGCCGAGGATCGCCGCGATCTGGGTGCGGGTGAATGCGGAAATCAGCAGGCCCATGCTGGTGGTGGCCAGCACATACAACAGGCCGCCGAAGGCCAGGGTCACACCGCTGCCTTTGAACGGCACGCCGAACAGCCAGCGGTTCATCGCCACCAGCAGCCCCAGGTTGATCAGGCTCACGGCCAGGTACGGCGCCTGCTTACCCAGCAGAAATTCCAGGCGGGTCAGCGGTGTGGCGTAGAAGTTGGTAATCGAGCCCAGTTCCTTTTCGCGCACGATCCCCAGGGCCGTGAGCATCGCCGGAATAAACGCGAGGATCAGCGCCATCACGCCCGGGCCGATGGCGTTCACGCTGACCACGTCCTGGTTGTAGCGAAAGCGGGTTTCCAGTTTGGCGGCGGCCTGTTGGTTGAGAGGTGTGCTGTTCAGTTCGGCCAGTTGTTGGAGATTGGCTTGGTGCACGGCCTCGACATAATTGCGGCTGGTTTCCGCGCGAAACGGCATGCCGCCATCGAGCCAGGCGGCCACGGCGGGTTGGCGGCCGGCGTAGAGGTCACGGCCGAAACCCGGTGGGATTTCCAGCGCCAGTTTGATTTCCGAGCGTTGCAGGCGTTTGTGCAGCTCGTTGGAATCGGTGATCGGCGGCTGTTCGGCGAAGTAACGGGAACTGCGAAAGGCTTCCAGGTAGGCGCGGCTTTGCGGCGTTTGATCCTGGTCGTAGACAGCGAAGGCGAGCTTTTCCACGTCCAGGGAAATGCCGTAGCCGAAGATCACCATCATGAAAATCGCGCCCAGCAGGGCGAAGGCCATGCGCACTTTGTCCCGTAGCAGTTCCTTGCCTTCGCGGCTGGCCACGGCCAACAGGCGGGCGAGGCTGAACCCGCGTTTGCTGACGGGCGGCGTCATGGGTTCGCTGACGGTTTCGGTGGGCGCGGTTGCCGCTTCGGGCGCGCCTTGGGCCTGTTCCAGGCAGGTGACGAACGCCGCTTCCAGGGTTTCGCCATGGAATTGCTGTTGCAGCGCATCTGGTGTGTCGCAGGCCAGTACCTTACCCGCGTGCATCAGCGAGATCCGGTCGCAGCGCTGGGCCTCGTTCATGAAGTGCGTGGACAGGAAGATCGTCACGCCCTGCTCCCGGGACAGCTCGATCAGCAATCGCCAGAAATCATCCCGCGCGGCCGGGTCGACACCCGAGGTCGGCTCATCGAGGATCAGCACTTCCGGGCGATGCAGCACCGCCACCGCCAGGGACAAACGCTGACGCAAACCCAATGGCAACTCGCCGGAAGGCTGTTCGGCAACGTCGCCCAGGTCAAAACGCTCGATCAACTCATCAATGCGCTGGCCGCTTTCAGCCTTCGGCAGGTCGAACAACTGCGCATGCAGCACCAGGTTCTGGCGCACGCTGAGCTCGCCGTACAGCGAGAAGCTTTGCGACATGAAACCCACGCGCTTGCGGGTCGCCAGGTCCTTGGCGTTGACCGGGTTGCCCAGCAGCGTGGCGGTACCCTCGGTGGCGGGCATCAGGCCGGTGAGGACTTTCATGGTGGTGGTCTTGCCGCAGCCGTTGGAGCCGAGGAAGCCAAAGATCTCGCCCCGGCCAATGGCGAAGCTGACCTTGTCCACCGCCGTGAAATCGCCGAAGCGCAAGGTCAGGTCGTGGGCTTCAATGGCGATGTCGGTGTTGTCGCTTTGCCGTGGCGGAATCACCAGCGGTTCGTTGTTATGGGTACTGTCGCCCTGGAAATGGGTGAAGGCTTCGTCCAGTTTGCCGCTGGGTGTCGCAGCGGCCAGTTCACTGCTCAGTCCGTCGGCGATCAGCTTGCCGCGGTCGAGCATCAGGCAGTGTTCGAACTGCTCGGCTTCCTCCATGTAGGCCGTGGCCACCAGCAGTGTCAGTTGCGGGCGTTCGCTGCGTACGGTTTCCACCAGCTCCCAGAAGCGCCGACGGGACAGCGGGTCGACGCCGGTGGTGGGTTCGTCGAGGATCAACAAATCCGGGTCGTGGATCAGTGCGCAGCACAGGCCGAGTTTCTGTTTCATGCCGCCGGAGAGTTTGCCGGCGGGGCGCTCGGCGAAGCGCGCGAGGTCGGTGGCCAGCAGCAGGTTGTGCATGCGCTGGTCGCAATCGGCTTTCGACAGGCCGAACAGCGTGGCGAAGAAGCGGATGTTCTCGCTGATGGACAGCTCGGGGTACAGGTTACCGCCCAGGCCTTGGGGCATGAAGGCGATGCGCGGGTACAGGCTGTTGCGATGGCGGCGGTCTTCGATGGAGCCGCCGAGCACGTCCAGTTGACCTTCCTGAAGCTTTTTAACCCCGGCAATCAATCCCAGCAAACTCGACTTGCCGGCGCCGTCCGGGCCGATCAGGCCGCAGCGGGTGCCCGCGGGCAGACTGAAGGCGATGTCGATCAGCGCCTGTTGCTTGCCGTAGCGATGGTTGATCCCCGTGGCGTGCAGCGCCAGGCCGCTCATTGCAGGTTGGCCGGCCAGTCCAGGTCAGCGGTGCGCACGTAACCGGCGCCGGGCATGCCCGGTTTGGCTTGGGGCACGGCGCTCGGTTGGGTCAGGCGCAGTTTGACCCGGAACACCAGCTTCTGGCGCTCGTCGCGGGTTTCCACTTCCTTGGGGGTGAACTGCGACTTGGCCGCGACAAAGCTGATTTTCGCCGGCAGCGGTTGCTTCGGCAGGGCGTCGAGGACGATCCGCGCCTCGCTGCCGACGGTCAGGGCGCCGGTTACTGAAGCGGGCAGATACAGGTTCATGTATTGGTCGTTGGGGTCGATCAGCAGCAACACTCGGCCACCGGCACCGAGCACTTCGCCGGGTTCGGCCAGGCGTAGCTGGATGATGCCGTCGATGGGCGCCCGCAGGCTGCTGTCTTCGATTTCGCTGGTGAGCTGGGCGACCTGGGCCTGGGCGGCGCCGATGGCGGCCTTCACCGAATTGACCTGGGCTTGGGCGGCGACCACGGCGGCGTTGCCGGTGTTCTGTCGGGCTTGCTGCTGGTCGATCAACTGTCCGCTGGCGAAGCCGCGCTTGTACAGTTCCTGGGTGCGCTTGAGCTCCTGGCTGGCCAGCAGTTGTTCGCTCTGGCGCAGTTGCACATTGGCTTGGGCGGCGGCGAAATTCTCTTTGGCCCGCAACACTTCGGCTTCGGCCTGGGCGCGCTGGGCTTCCAGGGTGCGGGTGTCCATGCGCGCCAGCAGTTGGCCCTTGAGCACCTTGTCGCCTTCGTCCACCCGTACCTCGGCGAGGCGCCCAGGGATCTTGGCGGCGATCTGCACTTCAGTCGATTCCAGCCGGCCATTGCCCATGCTCAAGCCTTCGGGCAGGCGGTCCTGGGTGGATTGCCAATAGCCAAAGCCGCCGGCGGCCAGGAGCAAGACAATCAATGGAATGGCGAAAAGATGGGAGGTGCGGTGGTTCGTCGACATGGGTGCATCCTGCGGCGTTAGCGTCCTAGTTTGACCGATCCTGCCCGAAGGCCCTTGATGCGGGTCAAATGAAGCGCCAGCCTAACCCGGTTGACGCGCAGATGCATGCGCCATGGGCGTGACCGCAGGGTTCTGCTGTTTCAGCGCAGGCCGAGTACGGCGGCCCACTGCTCGGCGGTGACAGGCATCACCGAAAGGCGGCTGCCTTTTTGCACCAAGGGCAGTTCGGCGAGGGCGGTTTGCTGTTTCAGATAGCCCAGCCCCAGGACCTTTGGGAAGGTCTCGACGTGGGCGACATTGATCGCGCTCCACGGGTTTTTTTCAGGGCTGGCCTTGGCGTCAAAGTAATGGCTGTCAGGCTCCAGCGCGGTCGGGTCCGGGTACGCCGCCTCGATGATTTTACCGATGCCGGCAATCCCTGGCTCCGGGCAGCTGGAGTGATAAAAGAAGAACTGGTCACCCACCGCCATCGCGCGCAGGAAGTTACGCGCCTGATAGTTGCGCACCCCATCCCAACGGGCTTCGCCGAGCTTTTCCAGGCCCTTGATGGACAGTTCATCGGGCTCGGATTTCATCAGCCAATAGGCCATGTTTTCGCTCCTCAAAAGTCGATTGGGAAAGTTGTCCGGCAATTTTATGACAAACCGACGGTCGGTTGACGTCAAGGTTTGCGTGTTGGTTCACGTTAACGCAGAATGCCGGGGTTTTGAGCTTGACGCAGCTGGCACGGACTACTTATGGAACGTTGCTGTCATCGTGTGCAAGATGCCTGAAGGGGGGCAATCGATGAAACGCAAACCGGATTTACTATGGATATTGGTCATTTTGTTTGGTCTTGGTGTCGTGACCACCGGCTATGCGCAGAGCTTGTGGTCGAACAAGACTGACGCACCGATTGAACTCGCACAGCAACAGCCGCAACCGTTCAAGCGCTGACCCGTCTTCAAGGCGCTGCTGATTCCAGTAGCGTCTCTGCTATATACCAATCCTTATCGGTAACTGTGCCCTCAAGCGGTACATCCCAGCTTGCCTGCGCCAATCGTTCGACCTTCTGGCATTCATGGGCCAGGCCCAATAGCGTCGGCTTGCGCCAGGATTTCCGGCGGGCCATGTAGGCCAGGCTGCGGTCATAGAAACCGCCGCCCATGCCCAGCCGTCCGCCCACGTCATCGAAGCCCACCAGCGGCAACAGCACCAGGTCCAGCGCCCAGACCTTGCGTTGCCGGCTGACATTCACCTGTGGCTCAAGGATGCGAAAACGGTTAGGGCTCAGCTTTTCGCCGGGCCGTACGCGCTGGAACACCATCTTGGTTCGCGGCCACGCGCTGAGCACCGGCAGGTACGTCGCCTTGCCGCGGCGCTGTGCAGCGCGCAGCAGCAGGCGCGGATCGATTTCACCGTCCGTCGGTAGATACAAGGAGATGTGTTTGGCCCGGCGAAACAGCGGGTGCTGGGCCAGTTGCCGATACAGGCCCAGGGCGGCCTGGCGTTGCTCGCTGGGCGTCAGGGCGCGGCGGGCTTTGCGCAGCATGCGTCGAAGTTGCGGGCGGGAAAGCGGCGCAGGTTCGGTCATGGTTTTCGGCTCATAAAACAATGCCAGTCCTAGGACTGGCATTGGATTTGGGAATCAGGCTCCCCGACAGAACCGCTGTCGACTTAGCCCTTGAACCCGAAAGTTCAAGGTGGAAGAAACAGTAGGCTTTAAGGCTTTCCGTCTAGCGGACATGCACACCAGCCCAACGTGTAACTTCCAGGGTAGTGCGAATCGGCTCAGGGACATCGCCGACTGGCAAGCACGCCAGGGAGTGGGGCGAGTATACCCGAAACCGACGCCGCAATCAGCCCTTGGGTGGCTCTGGATCGGTAGAAAGTACCAGATCAACCCGCTCCAGCAGGTCGCGCACCTGCTCGCGCGTCGAGCCGCTGGCCTGCACGTCAGGCCGTTCCTGCTTATGCAGTAAATCGTGAGTAATGTTCAGGGCGGCCATCACCGCGATGCGATCGGCGCCGATGACTTTGCCGCTGCTGCGGATTTCACGCATCTTGCCGTCCAGGTAGCGGGCAGCGCTCACCAGGTTGCTGCGTTCTTCCTGTGGGCAGATGATCGAATATTCTTTGTCGAGAATCTGCACGGTGACGCTATTGCTTGAACTCATGAGTCTTGCTCCAGGGCCTTCAGGCGCGAAATCATCGATTCGACCTTACGCCGGGCGATTTCGTTTTTTTCAATGAGGTGAGCGCGTTCCTCGCGCCAGGTCTTTTCCTGAGCTAATAGGAGTCCGTTTTGGCTCTTAAGTTGCTCGACCCGGTTAATTAGCAGCTCGAGTCTGGCCATCAGCGCTTGCAGGTCGGTGTCTTCCATTGGGTTCCACTGGATTTGTCTGATGAATGGCAACTGCTGGATAAACGATCTGACGCCCTCGATAGTCTTGGTACGTCTGCCGATGCTAGGATACAGCGCTTCATTCTAGACATTGCGCCGCCTGGCGCCTAGCTCACCATGCCTATTCAGAATTCCCCGTACGATGCTTTTTCCAAACTGCTGAGCTCCAGCGGTCATCCTTGCTCGCCTGCCGAGTTGCACGGCGTGCTGCTGGGTCGCAGTTGCACCGGTGTCGGCTTTGATGCCGACAACTGGCTGGCCGACGTCGCCGAGCTGCTGGAAACCGAGCCCACCGAGAACGTGCGCAACGCCCTCATCGGCTTGCAAGAGATGGTCAAAGGCGAGCTGACCGGTGATGACGTCACCGTCGTGTTGCTGCTGCCGACCGATGACGCGCCGCTCACCGAGCGCGCCGCAGCGCTGGGCCAATGGTGCCAAGGCTTCCTCCATGGTTTCGGCGTGAACGCCGGCGGCCTGGACCTGAGCACCGATGCCCAGGAAGTGCTGCAAGACCTGGCCGCCATCTCCCAGGTGCAAGACGCCCTGGAAGAGTCCGAAGACGGCGAAAGCGACTACATGGAAGTCATGGAATACCTGCGCGTCGCGCCGCTGCTGCTGTTCACCGAGACCCGTAAATCGGCTGAGCCCGCTGCACCCAAGCCGTCGCTGCACTAAGAAAGGAAGCCCATCTGCCCATGATCCATATCCCCAAAGCGGAATACACCCGGCGCCGCAAGGCGCTCATGGCGCAGATGGAACCCAACAGCATCGCCATCCTGCCGGCGGCTGCGGTGGCCATCCGCAACCGTGACGTCGAGCACGTCTACCGCCAGGACAGCGACTTCCAGTACCTGAGCGGCTTCCCCGAACCGGAAGCGGTCATTGTGCTGATGCCCGGCCGCCAGCACGGCGAGTACGTGCTGTTCTGCCGCGAACGCAATGCCGAGCGCGAACTGTGGGACGGCCTGCGAGCGGGCACCGAAGGCGCGATCCGCGATTTTGGCGCCGATGACGCATTCCCGATTACCGATATCGACGACATCCTGCCCGGCCTGATCGAAGGCCGCGACCGGGTGTATTCAGCCATGGGCAGCAATGCCGAATTCGACCGGCACCTGATGGAGTGGATCAACGTGATCCGCTCTAAAGCGCACCTCGGCGCCCAGCCGCCGAATGAATTTGTTGCCCTGGATCATCTGCTTCACGACATGCGCCTGTATAAATCGGCGGCAGAAGTGAAGGTGATGCGCGAGGCGGCGCGGATTTCCTGTGCGGCCCATGTGCGGGCAATGCAAGCCAGTCGCGCCGGGTTGTATGAGTTCAGCCTTGAGGCGGAGCTCGACTACGAGTTTCGCAAAGGCGGGGCGAAGATGCCGGCCTATGGCTCCATCGTCGCCTCGGGGCGCAACAGCTGCATCCTGCATTACCAGCAGAATGACGCGGTGCTCAAGGATGGCGATCTGGTACTGATTGACGCCGGTTGCGAGATCGACTGCTACGCCAGCGACATCACCCGTACCTGGCCGGTGAGCGGAAAGTTCTCTGCTGAACAAAAGGCGATTTACGAAATCGTGCTGGCTTCCCAGGAAGCCGCCTTTGCCGAAATCGCCCCGAACAAGCATTGGAACCAGGCCCACGAGGCGACGGTGCAAGTGATCACTGCGGGGCTGGTGAAGCTGGGATTGTTGCAGGGTGACGTCGACGAGCTGATCGCCAGCGAAGCCTATAAAGTCTTCTACATGCACCGCGCTGGCCACTGGCTGGGGATGGATGTGCACGATGTGGGCGAATACAAGGTAGGCGGTGAGTGGCGGGTGCTGGAAGTCGGCATGGCGCTGACCGTGGAGCCGGGGATTTACGTGTCGCCGGACAACCAGAACGTGGCGAAGAAATGGCGTGGCATTGGCGTACGCATCGAGGACGACGTGGTGGTGACCAAGCAAGGCTGTGAAATTCTGACCGGTGGCGTGCCCAAGTCCGTCGCCGAGATCGAAGCGCTGATGGCGGGTGCCCGATGAGCCGGGTCAATCTGGCGATTATCGGCGGCGGCCTGGTGGGCGCCAGCCTCGCGTTGGCGTTGCAGGCCGGGGCCAAGGCCCGTGGCTGGAAGATCGTGCTGATCGAGCCGTTTGCCCCCGGCGACAGTTACCAGCCGAGCTATGACGCGCGTTCTTCGGCACTGTCTTTTGGCGCGCGGCAGATTTATCAACGGTTGGGCGTCTGGCAGGAAATCTCCCGTCGCGCCGAGCCGATCAAGCAGATTCATGTGTCGGACCGTGGCCGCTTCTCCACTGCGCGCCTGTCGGCGATGGAAGAAGGCGTGCCCGCCCTCGGCTACGTGGTGGAAAACGCCTGGCTGGGCCAATGCCTGTGGCAAGGCCTGGACAAGGAGGAGGTCAGTTGGCGCTGCCCGGCGGAAGTCACCCGCATGGAGCCGCTTGCCGATGGCTACCGCCTGACCCTCAATGACGAAACCGTGCTGGAGTGCGACCTCGCGGTGCTGGCCGATGGCGGCCGTTCCGGCTTGCGCGAACAACTGGGCATCGGCGTTAAAAAGCGGCCGTACAACCAGAGTGCGCTGATCGCCAACATCACCCCAAGCGAAGCTCACAACGGCGAGGCGTTCGAGCGGTTCACCGACGAAGGGCCGATGGCCTTGCTGCCGTTGCCGGACAACCGTTGCGCGCTGGTCTGGACCCGCATCGGCATGGACGCCAAGCGCCTGGCCGAGCTGGACGAGCGCAGCTTCCTCAGTGAATTGCAGGGCGTGTTCGGCTACCGCCTGGGTACCCTCAAGCAGGTCGGCGCACGTCACTTGTACCCGCTGACCCTTGTGGAAGCCGAAGAGCAAGTGCGCTCCCATCTGGCGGTGCTCGGTAATGCCGCCCACAGCCTGCACCCGATTGCCGGTCAGGGCTTCAACCTGTCCCTGCGGGATGCCTACGCGCTCGCCGAGGCGCTGCTGGCCGGGCCTGCGATCCCTGGCGACCTGGCGACACTGCAGGCGTACCGCGAGCGTCAGCGCATGGACCAGAAACTCACCGTCGGCTTCTCCGACCAAGTCACCCGTCTGTTTGGCAGTGCGCAACCGTTGGTAGCGCTGGGCCGCAACATGGGGTTGTTGGGTCTGGACCTGCTGCCGCCGGCCAAGCGCTGGTTCGCGCGTCAGGCCATGGGCCTGGGCACTCGTCCCGATGCGTGAGTGGCTGACCCAACGCCTGGGCAAGGCGCGGCTGTTGCGCTGGATCATGACCTTGTACCCGCCGTACCTCGGGGCCGGAGTCCGGGTGTTGCACATCGGCAGCGATTTTCGCGAGGTCAAGGTGCGCATGGGCCTGGGCTGGTACAACCGCAATTACGTCGGCACGCAGTTTGGCGGCAGCCTGTATTCGATGGTCGACCCGTTCTACATGCTGATGCTGATGGAGAATCTGGGGCGCGATTACATTGTCTGGGACAAGGCTGCGGCCATCGATTTCATCTCGCCGGGCAAAGGCCCGGTGTTTGCCGAATTTTCCATCGACCAAGGGTTGCTGGACGAGATTCGCCAGCACACCGCCGGCGGCGAGAAATACTTGCCGCAGCTCAAGGTGCAGATTCATGACGGCTCCGGCACCCTGGTGGCGCGGGTCGACAAAACCCTTTACGTGCGGCGCAAGCCGCAAGCGAGACAGGCTTAAAGCATGGACATGCGCGCAGATGTGCTGATTGTCGGGGCCGGAATGGTCGGAAGCGCCCTGGCGCTGGCGTTGCAGGGCAGTGGCCTGCAGGTGCTGCTGCTGGACGGCAGCCCGCTGAGCGTCAAACCGTTCGACCCTCATGCTGCGTTCGAGCCGCGGGTCAGCGCTTTGTCGGCCGCCAGCCAGCGTATCCTCGAGCGCCTTGGCGTGTGGGACGGCATCGTCGAGCGGCGTGCCAGCCCTTACGGCGAGATGCAGGTATGGGACGGCAGCGGCACCGGGCAGATCCACTTCTCGGCAGCCAGTGTGCATGCCGAGGTGCTGGGGCATATCGTCGAAAACCGTGTGGTTCAGGATGCGTTGCTCGATCGGCTGCACGACTGCGACCTCGGCCTGCTGGCGAATGCGCGCCTGGAGCAGATGCGCCGCTCCGGCGATGACTGGCTGCTGACCCTGGCCGATGGCCGCACCTTGCGCGCGCCGCTGGTGGTCGCGGCGGACGGTGCCAACTCTGCCGTGCGCCGCCTGACCGGCACCGCCACCCGTGAGTGGGATTATTTGCACAACGCCATCGTCACCAGTGTGCGCAGCAGTCAGTCGCATCAGCGCACGGCGTGGCAGCGTTTTACCGACAACGGCCCGCTGGCGTTCCTGCCGCTGGTGCGGGACGGGCAGGAAGACTGGTGCTCGATCGTCTGGTCGACCACCCCGAGTGAGTCCGAGCGCTTGATGGCACTGGACGATGAAAGCTTCTGCCGTGAACTGGAACTCGCCTTCGAAGGGCGCTTGGGCACAGTATTAAGCGCTGATCCACGGGTGTGCGTGCCGTTGCGTCAGCGCCATGCCAAACGTTACGTGGCAGAAGGCCTGGCATTGATTGGCGACGCAGCCCACGTCATTCACCCGTTGGCGGGGCAGGGCGTGAACCTGGGCTTCCTCGATGCGGCGGTGCTGGCCGAAGTACTGCTGGCGGCCAACGAGCGTGGCGAGCGCCTGGCGGATGCGAAGGTGCTCAGCCGTTACGAGCGCCGGCGCATGCCGCACAACCTGGCGCTGATGGCGGCGATGGAAGGCTTTGAGCGGTTGTTCCAGGCCGATCAGCTGCCGTTGCGTTGGCTGCGTAATGCCGGACTGAAGGTGGTTGAGCAGATGCCGGAGGCCAAAGCGTTGTTTGTGCGTCAGGCCTTGGGCTTGTCCGGGGATTTGCCGGAACTGGCCAAGACCTGAGAGGGGCTGCGCAACATTTGGTAACGGCTCCGTCGAGCGTTACCAAATGTGAGTCCTTATCATTTGCCCTCTTTTCGCAAATGAGAGACCGCACCCATGTTGGCACCCAAGCGCCTCCTGACTGCCCTGGCACTCACACTGATCGGCAGCACCACCGTGCAGGCGGCCGACGAAGTCGTGGTCTACTCCTCGCGCATCGACGAACTGATCAAACCGGTGTTCGACGCCTACACCAAGAAGACCGGCGTGCAGGTGAAGTTCATCACCGACAAGGAAGCGCCGCTGATGCAGCGCATCAAGGCCGAAGGTGAAAACGCCACCGCCGACCTGCTGCTCACCGTCGATGCCGGCAACCTCTGGCAGGCCGAGCAGATGGGCATCCTGCAACCGTTCACCTCTGCGGTGATCGACAAGAACATCCCCCTTCAATACCGCTCTTCGGCCCATGCCTGGACCGGCTTGAGCCTGCGTGCGCGGACCATCGCCTATTCCACCGATCGCGTAAAGCCGGGCGACCTGACCACCTACGAAGCCCTGGCCGACAAGCAATGGGAAGGCCGCCTGTGCCTGCGCACTGCGAAGAAGGTCTACAACCAGTCGCTGACCGCCACCCTGATCGAAACCCACGGCGCGGCCAAGACCGAAGAAATCGTCAAGGGCTGGGTCAACAACCTGTCCACCGACGTGTTCTCCGATGACATCGCCGTGCTCGAGGCGATCAATGCCGGACAGTGCGACGTCGGTATCGTCAACACCTACTACTACGGCCGCCTGCATAAGCAGAAGCCGGACCTGGCGGTGAAACTGTTCTGGCCGAACCAGGGCGACCGTGGGGTGCACGTCAATCTCTCGGGCATCGGCCTGACCAAGCACGCGCCGCACCCGGAAGCAGCCAAGGCGCTGGTGGAGTGGATGACCACGCCGGAAGCGCAGAAGATCTTTGCGGATGTGAACCAGGAATTCCCGGCCAACCTGGCCGTGCCGCCGTCGGCTGAAGTCGCGACCTGGGGCAAGTTTGTGGCCGATACGTTGCCGGTGGAAGTGGCGGGCAAGCGTCAGGCTGAGGCTATTCGCTTGATGGATCGGGCTGGCTGGAACTAAGTACACGCTTAAAAACACCGCAAGACAGTGTGGGAGCTGGCTTGCCTGCGATAGCATCACCGCGGTGTGACTGACACACCGAGGTGCGTGCATCGCGGGCAAGCCCGGCTCCCACACTGTTTTGTGGCGAGTTAAAAATATTATCCCCAGAGATCTGTTCCTTGGCCCATTCCACCCAACGCCGCTGGTACCTGCCGGTCTTCACCGTCGCCGCCCTGGTGCTGCTGCCGCTGAGCGTGCTGTTGCTGTCGTGGCAGACCATCGACCATCAAATCTGGTCCCACCTGTGGGAAACCCAGATGCCACGCCTGCTGGGCAACACCTTGACCCTGGTGCTGGGCGTCGGTGTGGGCGTCACGCTGCTGGGCGTCAGCCTGGCCTGGCTGACCAGCCTCTGCGAATTCCCCGGCCGGCGTTGGCTGGACTGGGCGTTGATGCTGCCTTTCGCGATTCCCGCCTATGTGCTCGCCTTCGTCTTCGTTGGCTTGCTGGACTTCTCCGGTCCGGTGCAAACCCTGCTGCGTGACTGGTTCGGCATGGGGCTGCGCCTGCCTCGCGTACGGTCCACCAGCGGCGTGATCATCGTGCTGGTGCTGGTGTTCTACCCCTACGTTTACCTGCTGGCGCGCACCGCGTTTCTCGCCCAAGGCAAGGGCCTGATGGAGGCGGCGCGGGTATTGGGGCAGTCGCCGTGGCAAGCGTTCTGGCGTGTGGCCTTGCCCATGGCGCGCCCGGCCATCGGTGCGGGTGTGGCCCTGGCGCTGATGGAGACGTTGGCTGATTTTGGCGCCGTCTCGGTGTTCAACTTCGACACCTTTACCACCGCCATCTACAAGACCTGGTATGGCTTTTTCAGCCTCTCCAGTGCGGCGCAACTGGCCAGCCTGTTGCTCCTGGTGGTGATGCTGGTGCTGTACGGCGAGCGCCGTGCCCGAGGCGCCAGCCGACCGAGCAATGAGCGGCCTCGCGGCAAGGCGCTGTACCACCTGCGAGGGTTCAAGGCCGCGGCGGCCAGCGGTTGGTGCGGATTGGTGTTTGCCTGCGCGTTTGTGATTCCGATGCTGCAACTGGTGGCCTGGTTCTGGCAGCGTGGCCGCTTCGATCTGGACGAGCGCTACGCCGGCTTGATCGTCCATACCCTCTATCTGGGTGGCATGGCGGCCCTGATCACTGTCAGCGTGGCCCTGGTGCTGGCGTTCGCCCATCGTTTGGCGCCCACCCGGGCCATCCGCTCCGGCATCAGCCTGGCCAACGTGGGTTACGCGCTGCCGGGCTCGGTGCTGGCGGTGTCGATCATGTTGGCGTTCAGCTACCTGGATCGTGAACTGGTGATCCCGGTATCAGGCTGGCTGGGGGGCGCCGGCAAACCGCTGTTACTGGGCAGTTTGTCGGCCTTACTGCTGGCGTATCTGGTGCGCTTCATTGCGGTGGCCTACGGGCCGCTGGAAAACAGCCTGGCGCGAATCCGACCGTCCTTGCCGGAAGCCGCCCGCAGCCTGGGCGTCAGCGGGCCGCGACTGTTTTGCAAAGTGTATCTGCCGCTTTTGCTGCCGGGCACCCTGAGCGCGGCGCTGCTGGTGTTTGTCGATGTGCTCAAGGAAATGCCGGCGACCCTGCTGATGCGCCCGTTCGGCTGGGACACGCTGGCGGTGCGGATTTTCGAGATGACCAGCGAAGGGGAGTGGGCGCGGGCTTCGCTGCCTGCCTTGACGCTGGTGTTGGTGGGCCTGTTACCGGTCATCGGGTTGATCCGACGTTCGGCGAGACGAATCGGTTAGGTGCCAGTCCTACGGCTTGAGGCTACAATGCGCGGCATTCGGTGCGGTCGATCTTTCAGATCGGGTTGCTGAACGCGGCTACAGGCCTTGTATTTCAAGGCGTGCGGCCCGAAGGCGACCGTCCGCACCTTCGCCACGCCCGGAAGGAGAAACCCATGGGACAGCGCACGCCTCTGTATGACCTGCATCTCGCCCTTGGCGCGAAAATGGTCGATTTTGGCGGTTGGGATATGCCTTTGCACTACGGCTCGCAGGTTGAGGAGCACCATCAGGTGCGACGTGACTGCGGGGTGTTTGATGTATCCCATATGACCGTGATCGATATCACAGGCCCCCAGGCCAAGGAATGGCTCCAGCATTTGCTGGCCAATGATGTTGACCGATTGCACGGCTGTGGCCGTGCGTTGTACAGCGCCATGCTCAACGAGCAGGGCGGCGTGGTGGACGACATGATCGTGTACCGCACCGAGAGCGGTTACCGGCTGGTGGTCAACGCCGCCACCCGTGACCAGGACATGGCCTGGATGCAGGCTCGGCTCGGCAGCTTTCAGGCCCAGATCCACGAGCGGCCAGAATTGGCCATGCTCGCTATTCAGGGTCCCCATGCCCGGCAGAAGATCGCCGAGCTGGTCACCCAATCACGCGCCACCTTGATTCACCAGCTCAAGCCCTTTGAAGGCCTGGCCGACGGCGATTGGTTTATTGCGCGCACCGGTTACACCGGCGAAGACGGCCTGGAAATTGTCCTGCCGGCCAACCAGGCCCCGGCGTTTTTCAACGATCTGGTGGGCGCAGGTATTTCACCCATCGGCCTCGGCGCCCGCGACACGCTGCGCCTTGAGGCCGGCATGAACCTCTACGGTCAGGATATTCATCAGGACGTTTCGCCCCTGGCAGCCAACATGGCCTGGAGCATCGCCTGGGAACCGGCCGAGCGCAATTTCATCGGCCGCGCCGCCCTGGAGGCCGAAAAGGCTGCCGGTGTGAAGTCCAAGCTGGTCGGCCTGGTACTGGAGGAGCGTGGGGTTTTACGTGCTCATCAGGTGGTTCGCATCGCCAATGTTGGCGAAGGAGAGATCACCAGTGGTAGTTTCTCTCCTACGCTAAGCAAATCCATTGCCCTGGCGCGTGTGCCGTCGGCGACTGCTGACCGGGCCGAGGTGGAAATCCGCGGCAAGTGGTACCCGGTTCGGGTGGTCAAACCGACCTTCGTGCGTCATGGCAAAACATTGATTTAACGTTTCCGGCGGGCCAATGGCCGCTGACATTTTTTCTTGAGGACACAGACTATGAGCGATATCCCTGCCGACCTGCGTTTTGCCGAAAGTCACGAATGGGCCCGTCTGGAAGCTGACGGCACCGTGACCGTCGGGATCTCGGACCATGCCCAGGAAGCATTGGGGGATGTGGTGTTTGTCGAGTTGACTGAAGTCGGCAACGTCTTTGAAGCGACTCAGCAGGCGGGTGTGGTTGAGTCGGTAAAGGCCGCTTCGGATATCTACTCGCCAATTGCTGGCGAAGTGATCGCGGTGAACGACGCCTTGAGCGGCGAGCCAGAGCTGTTGAACTCCGACCCTTACGGCGCCTGGATCTTCAAGCTCAAGCCAAGCAACCCGGCTGAGCTGGACAAGCTGCTGGACGCTGCCGGTTACAAGGCAGCCATCGGCGAGTGATCCCGCTGCGGGAGCCGGCAACCGGCTCCCGCAAAGGTTTTATCCGCGCTTCAATACCGCTTTGACCGCCGCCACAGAACGCTCTACATCTGCCTTCGTCATCGCCGTGAACATCGGCAACGACACAATCAAACGACCCACTTTTTCCGCTACCGGGAACATGCCTTCCTTGAATCCCTGCGCCTTGTACAAGCTCAGCAGGTGGATCGGCGGGTAGTGATAGCCAATGCCGACGCCATGGGCCTGCATCTGCTCCATGAACGTGGCACGTGCCGGCAAACCGTCCTGGCGTTCCGGCAGTACCAGTTGGAACAGGTGCCAGTTGCTGTTTTCGAAGTCTGCTGGCGGCAATTGCGCACCGTACTGCTCTTCGAAATCACTGCCGAAACATTCGAAATAGTGCCGCGCCAGTTCCTGGCGATGAGCGGTGATCTTCTCGATATGGGCAAATTGGCCCAAGCCGATGGCCGCTGCGATGTCGGTCATGTTGAACTTGCCACCGAGTACATCCACGTCCAGGCCGTCGAAGCCGGTACGGGTAACGCCTTGCAGGCGATATTTTTCCGCCAGGCGCGCTTCTTCAGCGTTGTTCAATACCAGGCAGCCGCCTTCGGATGACGTGATGTTCTTGTTCGCCTGGAAGCTGAACGACACGAAATCGCCGGTAGCACCAATGCGCTGACCATCCCAGCTGGAACCCAGGGCCTGGGCCGCATCTTCAACGATGCGCAGGTTGTACTTGTTGGCCAGCGCGTAGAGCAAAGGCATGTCCAGCGGCAGACCGGCCAGGTATACCGGGATGATTGCCTTGGTGCGCGGCGTGATCGCGGCTTCCACCTGGGCCAAGTCGATATTGCGGGTTACCGGGTCGATATCGGCGAACACCGGCGTGGCGCCGACTTCCAGAATCACGTTGGCTGTGGCTACCCACGAAATCGGGGTGGTGATGACTTCGTCCCCAGGGCCGATACCGGCGATGCGCAAGGCGATCTCCATGGTGCAGGTGCCGGAGTTGAAGGTGCGTACCGGGCGGCCGCCAAAGTATTCCGACAGCTGCGCTTCGAACGCCTGCACTTTGGGCCCGCTGGTGATCCAGCCGGAGCGCAGTACGTCGCCCACCGCCGAGATGGTGGCTTCATCAATGGTGGGCTTGGAGAACGGCAGAAAGGGCAGTTGGCTCATGACGTTGAAGGCATCCGTTTCAGAAGGCGATGAGAAAAAAGCATATCAATGCCGGGCATGGTTGCACGGCTCGACTGAATATAGCCTGTCATCTGTGAATGAATCGTCCCCCCCTTAAACAAAAATGCCGCCTTGGGAGCGGCATTTTCAGCATCGGTGTCAGAAGGCGACGCGTGCCTCAAGAAACACATTCTGTTCCTTGAGCTTGCCTTTGAGCTGTTCGTCCAGGGCATTTATCCGGTTGGCGAAGGTGTTGTAGCCGGTTTCGATCCGGCCCATGTCCACGTAACGCCATCCGGTGCCCAGGGTCAGGGTTTCGCTGACCTTGGCATCCAGCCCCAGGCCCACGCTGTAGGCGAAGTTGTGTTGGCGATGGCTGGCGAAGCGACGGGTTTCGTTGGTCTGATAACCCTTGGCGTCAATTTGGGCCAGGCCCACCCCCGCCATACCGTAGAACGACAGCCATTCATTGATCGGGATATTTTTATAACCGTTTAGCATCAAGCGCTGGCTGTCGGTCTGCAGGCTGTTGACGTTGACATTGAACGGTGCCCAATGGGATTTGAAGTTCGAGTGGCTGGGCGTGGTGTATTCACCTTCAAGGCGCCAGCCATCAGCCAAGGCATAACCGACGGCAAATGAACCGGTGAATGTCTTGCTGCTGTCAGGCGCCTCTACCCGGTGGGTTACCCGCGGGCTGGTCAACAGGGAACTTGAGAGATTCTGGCGGGCGCTGTTGAGCTTTGCCGACCCGTACCAGCCTTCTGCCTGGGCATACGGGGCGGCAATGGCGGCGAGTATCAGGGCGTAAGAGAGTTTTTGCATGGTCATCGATTCACTCGGTCTAAAGGGAATCGATAGCTTGTTGCCGGGCGCGCAGGCAGCTCGACAGGACTTTTCCTGTTCGAATGTTGAATCGCCAATGTCGGGTGTAGGAAGTCTGGGCAAAAAAATGCCGCTCTCGAAGAGCGGCATTTTTTACGCGACGGTATTACTCGGAAGCAATGGCGTTTTTCGCCAGGATCGCGTTGGCCAGGTCCATGTCCGTGGCCTTGAGGCCAGGGTTATCGGCGCGGACCTTCTGCATCGCAGCTTCCAGGTAAGGGCCACGGATGCTGCCGTCGCTGGCAACGAAGCTACCGGCGTCGTCTTGAGCGGCGACTACCATTTTGTGGTCCTTGAAGGTCAGGTACGTCGAGCCGGTCGTGGCACCCGATGAGATGACATTACGCCAGAAGCTGTCGGCCATGGCTGAACCGACAGGAAGGGAAAGCACAGCGAGGGTTGCGACAGCATATTTTAGACGCATGATGGGTGACTCCGACTGGGTTATCTGAACAGTTTGATTGTAGATAGCCCAGCCGAGTTCCATGGATGACTAAACAGTTTCAACCTGCAAAATCACGCCTTCCTGACCAATGACACGTACGTGTGCCCCAACTGGCGCGTCAGGCCCGGAAGCCATCCACACGCCGTCGCCAACCTTGATCTTGCCCCGGCCCTCGATAATGGCCTGATGCACCACAAAGGTGCGGCCGATCAGCTCAGAACCGCGCATGTTCAGCCCCGGCTGGTCGCTGACCTTGGCGCTGCTGCGCTGGCGTCGCCACCAGTACACCGCCGTCAGGATCGACAACACCGCGAACAACAGCAGTTGCCATTCAAGGCCCAGGTTCGGGATCAGGAACTTGATCACGCCTACAGCTGCTGCAGCAATGCCCATCCACAGCAGATAACCACCGGCACCGAACACTTCAAGGATCAACAGCACCGTGCCCAGTGCCAGCCAGTCCCAAAACGACAGGTGCTGCAGGAATTCCCACATGGTGCGTGCCTCAGGCTTTCTTGTTGTCGAAGGTTGCCTTGACGATCTCGCCGATGCCCCCGACCGCACCAATCACCTGGCTGGCTTCCAGCGGCATCAGGATCACCTTGCTGTTGTTGGCCGATGCCAGCTTGCCCAGTGCGTCGATGTATTTCTGGGCGACAAAGTAGTTGATGGCTTGCACGTTACCGGTGGCGATCGCTTCGGATACCACTTGAGTGGCGCGGGCTTCAGCTTCAGCCTGACGTTCGCGGGCTTCGGATTCCAGGAAGGCGGCCTGACGACCACCTTCAGCTTCCAGGATCTGCGCCTGCTTCTTGCCTTCGGCGGTCAGGATTGCGGAGGCTCGCAGGCCTTCGGCTTCCAGGATCTGTGCACGCTTGATCCGCTCGGCCTTCATCTGGCCGGACATGGCAGCCATCAGGTCGGCAGGCGGGCTGATGTCCTTGATCTCGATCCGGGTGATCTTGATGCCCCACGGTGCGGTAGCTTCATCGACGGTGCGCAGCAGTTTTTCGTTGATGCCGTCACGCTGGCTGAGCATCGCATCCAGCTCCATGGAGCCGAGCACGGTACGGATGTTGGTTTGCAGCAGGTTGCGGATGGCGTGTTCGAGGTTGTTCACCTCGTAGGCGGCCTGGGCGGTATTGACCACCTGGAAGAAGCACACGGCGTCGATCTGCACCGTGGCGTTGTCGGCGGTGATGACTTCCTGGGGTGGAATATCCAGCACGCTTTCCATCACGTTGATTTTGCGACCGATGCGGTCCATGACCGGAATAATGATGTTGAGGCCCGGCTTGAGGGTGTTGGTGTAGCGACCGAAGCGCTCGACCGTCCACTGGTAACCCTGGGGGACCACTTTGAAACCCATGAAGAGGA
Organism: Pseudomonas yamanorum; assembly: GCF_900105735.1. Classification (NCBI taxonomy): domain Bacteria; kingdom Pseudomonadati; phylum Pseudomonadota; class Gammaproteobacteria; order Pseudomonadales; family Pseudomonadaceae; genus Pseudomonas; species Pseudomonas yamanorum. Next base: position 3,759,045 of record NZ_LT629793.1, read on the forward strand.
TGGCGACGGCCAAGCCTACGAAAAGAAGCAGTACGGTTCCGATCTGCATAACGATTCCCTATCTGGTGTTGGCGGTAACGCGAGGTTTAACCGATTGTAACGGTGTTGTCAGGGATAAGGACGGTTTACCGGCCCATCAATCAAAGGATTTGTTTCTGAATCCCCAGGCGTCACTCGCAGTACTTCTTCCAGGGTCGTCAGCCCTGCCATTACCTTGCGCGTACCGGCAGACCGCAAGCTGCACATTCCTTGGTCAAGGGCCGCGTGACGCAGGACCTGAAGGTCGGTGCCCGGGGTGACCAGCGCCTTGAGGCGGTCGTTCATCAGCATGATCTCGTAGATCCCGGCTCGCCCTCGGTAACCACTTTCCCTACAGTCCCCGCAACCCACTGCCTGATAGACCTGCCCGCTGGGTCGCTTGCAGTGCGGGCACAACAGCCGCACCAGGCGCTGGGCCATCACCCCCAGCAACGTCGCATTGATCAGGTAATGGGGAATACCCAGTTCCTGCAGGCGGCTGATGGCGCCGGGTGCGTCGTTGGTGTGGAGTGTCGACAGCACCAGGTGCCCGGTCAGGGCGGCCTGGATCGCCATTTCTGCGGTCTCCAGGTCGCGAATCTCGCCGATCATGATGATGTCCGGATCCTGGCGCATCAGGGCGCGGATGCCGCTGGCGAAGGTCAGGTCGATGTTGTGCTGGACCTGCATCTGGTTGAAGGCCGGCTCGACCATCTCGATCGGGTCTTCGACGGTGCACAGGTTGACCTCGCGGGTGGCCAGTTGCTTGAGCGTGGTGTACAGGGTACTGGTCTTGCCCGAGCCCGTGGGGCCCGTGACCAGAATGATGCCGTTGGCCTGGCCGGTCATGGACTGCCAGCGTTGCAGGTCGTCGTCGGAGAGCCCCAGTTGCTGGAAGTCCTTGTGTAGCACCTGTGGGTCAAAAATGCGCATCACCAGTTTTTCACCAAAGGCTGTGGGCAAGGTCGAAAGACGCAGTTCCACTTCGCCGCCCGCCGGGCTTTTGGTCTTCACCCGGCCGTCCTGGGGTTTGCGTTTTTCCGCCACGTTCATCCGGCCGAGACTTTTCAGGCGGCTGACCACCGCCATCATGACCTGGGATGGGAACTGATAGACGTCGTGCAGCAGCCCATCAATACGGAAACGCACATGGCCCTGATCGCGTCCGGGTTCGATATGGATATCACTGGCCCGTTGGCCGAAGGCGTATTGCAGCAGCCAGTCGACGATGTTGACGATGTGCGCGTCGTTGGCGTCGGGTTCCTGGTCGCTGGCGCCGAGGTTGAGCAGTTGCTCGATGTTGGGAGCGCCGGATGTTTTTTGATCAACCGCACCGCTGACCGATTTTGCCAGCCGGTAAAACTCCACGGTGCAGCGCTGGATATCCTGGGGGTTGGCCACCACCCGCCTGATGGAACGCTTCAACACTTGAGCCAGGCCCGCTTCCCAACTGCTCACGTAAGGCTGGGCACTGGCGACGGTAACGCTGTGGGCGTCGACCGCAACCGCCAGGATTTTGTGGCGCTGGGCAAAGGCGTATGACATCAGCGGCACCACTGCGGCGACATCGATTTTCAACGGGTCGATACGCAGGTAAGGCTGCCCGCAGTGACGGGCCAGCCATTCGGTCAGGATTTCCAGCGGCGGCCCCGAGCCGGCAATGCATTCCAGGGGATGCAGCCCGCTGTTTGCCGGTACGGTCAGGTCGGCGGGCACCAGGCCCTGGTCGATCAAGGCAGGTAGCAGCTGGTGGATTTCCAGCCAGCGATCCTGGGTATTTGGCGCAACGGGCATGGTGACGTTCCTGGGCAACGATTAGGCGTAGTCCTCAGGCTAGTCACCCTTTGCGCGTCGGCCTCCAGGGTTTATTACAGGCTTTTACTGACTGGCCGCCTGCACCGCCAGAGACCGCACAGCATCAGCCGGGTGCAGTTCCAGCGAGCACACATTGATCAGGTTACGAAGTTTTTCGCCGATCACCTGGGCCCGGTGCCAGCTCAGACCATCCATCACGATATCGATCGCCAGCAGGTCGTCTTCGCGCTGCACGTTCACCTGGCGAGGAACCAGGAACTGCAGGGCAAAATAGTTGAGCACCCGGCACAACACATCGGGTTCAGCCTCGGCGAGGATTTGATAGTGCGCCTGGCAGTGAGCGTTGCTGACGGCCCAGGCATCGACACGTGGGGCGGGGTTGGCGGATTCGACGACGTGCATGATGATTCTCCGGATTCGACTGGAGAAATTTTTACATTCGGTGCGGGAGATTTCTTATCTAAAAAAGCCCGTATTGGCTTATAAGGGAATCATATGATTCCAGAAAGTACGATTAACGGGTATTTCTATGCACAGTGAGTTGGACCTGTACGACCGGCGCATCCTGGCGCTGTTGCAGGAGGACGCTTCGCTTTCCAGCGCGCAGATTGCCGAACAGGTCGGCCTGTCGCAATCGCCCTGCTGGCGCAGGATTCAGCGGCTGAAAGAGGAGGGCGTGATTCGCGGCCAGGTTACCTTGCTGGATCGTAAGAAAATCGGCCTCAACACGCAGATTTTCGCCGAGGTGAAACTCAACGCCCACGGCCGTTCCAACTTCACTGAGTTCACCGAGGCGATTCGCGGTTTTCCGGAAGTGTTGGAATGCTATGTGCTGATGGGGGCGGTGGACTTTTTACTGCGGATCGTCACGTCGGACATTGAAGCGTATGAGCGGTTTTTCTTCGAAAAACTCTCGATGGTGCCGGGGATTCAGGAGGTCAACTCGATAGTGGCCTTGTCGGAGATCAAGTCCACCACGAGTTTGCCGGTGTTGCGCTGATAGTTGTCATGGCCTGATTTTAGTGGCGAGGGAGCGTGCTCCCGCTGGACCGGGCTGGCGCTCCAGTGCGCAGCGCTCCCAGGATTAGGGGCCGCTACGCAGCCCAGCGGGAGCAAGGGTTTTACAGACGCAGCAGGGTCTTCCAGGCGCGATTCTGATACACCGCAATCGCCTGATGCATACGCGCATCCAGCGACTCATCGGTAATCGGCTGATTGGCCAGGTGCGCCAGCTTGTTCAACTCGCCATACAGACGGTCCAGCTCGGCGATATCCAGCACCTGGCGTGCATGGTGCAGCCAGGCCAGGATGCGTTCGATACGCGGCAGTTGCTCGGCCAGGTCTTCCGGCTGTTGCTGGTAGCGCGGCAGTTGCAGGGCGACGGCGTCGTCGGCCAGCAGGCGAGGTAGCCAGTTGGCGAGCTGTGCCGCGCCTTGGCGATTGCCACGCACGTTGCGATCCGCCGCCCAGGTACGAGCCAGCAGCCAGCGGGAAGTGGTCAGCGAGAACAGGCCCCAGCGCACGTCTTCCAGTTCTTCGGCGAACTGTTCCGGCGCGGCCTTGCGGATGTCTTCATCGTCGTCACCGGCCTGAACCAGCGGACGCCAGTCTTCCAGCAAGGCGTCCAGTGCGGCGCGCAGTTCGCTGGTGGATTGGCGTGGCGCGGCCTGGCCGAGACTGCCGAGCAGGGCACGCAGTTCGCCGAGGTTTTCCACCCAGTCCTGCAGCAGACGCCAGTGGCCATTGAAACGGTATTGCTCGGCCAGGCGCTGGCTGCTGCCCAACAGGTGCCACATCACGGCGGCAAACGCGTCGTCCAGCGGCATTTCGGCGTGTAGTACTGGTGCCGGCAGGCTCAGGGAATAGCTGTTGGCGTCGAACAGGCGATAGCCACGCTCGGCCTTGCTGATATCACATGGCATCAGCGCCAGAGTCGCGGCCAGTTCAGCGGCCAGTTCCAGCAGGGCGGCCGGGTCGCCTTCGCGCAGTTCCAGTTCCAGCTCGCAGATTTCTTCTTTCTGCTTGCCGGCGACCACGTGGCCCAGGTCCAGGGCGGCTTCGATCACGACCTTGGCCTTGCCGCGGCCCCAGGCGATTTCGGCGCGTTCGCGAACGAAATCGGTGGTGAAGATGGGTTTGAGGGTCTTTTTGTCCAGCTCGGCCAGTTGCTCGGGCCAGCATTCGCCGTCGAGTTTCTTCACGTCGAGCTTGGCTTTGGCCAAGTCCCAGTTGTACTCATTGCGTTCCGACAAGCCGGCGACGCTCTGGCCACGGGTCTTGAGGGTCTGGATCACTTCGTCGCCGTCTTTGCGCAGGCGCAGGGCCACTTTGGCCTGGGCCAGGTCGCGTTCCGGGGTGTCGAAGTACTGGTTCATCAACTCACGGCGTTCCCAGCCACTTTTGTTGCGTTTTTTCAGTAACGGGTGCTCACGCAGCGCGGCGAGGGTTTCGCGGCTGACGCGGAGCTTGATTTCGGTTTCTTTCTGCATGGCCGGAAAATCCAGGATCGGGAGCGCAGCCGGGGAAAAGAGTGGCTGCCAAGGTCGTGCAGTGTACAGGACTGAGCCCGGCAACGCGCCGCAACGGTTTATTGTGTCACTCAGATAGCTCTATGATGGGCTTCGTCCGGGAAGTTGAGAGACAGCGCATGCCTTTACCGTCCATGAAAGAACAATTCGCCGCGCTGATTGCCGCGCCTTCGGTCAGTTGTACCCAGGCCTCTCTCGACCAATCCAACCGCCCGGTCATCGATTTGCTCGCCACCTGGCTGGGGGACCTGGGATTTGCCTGCGACATCCAGCAGGTCAGCCCCGGCAAATTCAACTTGCTGGCCAGTTTCGGCAGCGGCCCTGGCGGCCTGGTGTTGGCGGGCCACAGTGACACCGTGCCGTACGACGGCGCCCTATGGCAGACCGATCCGCTCAAGTTGACGGAAGTCGACGGCCGCTGGGTAGGACTGGGCAGCTGTGACATGAAGGGCTTTTTCGCCCTGGTGATCGAAGCCGTCCAGCCTTTGCTCGACCAGCCTTTCAAGCAACCGCTGCTGATTCTTGCCACCTGCGATGAAGAAAGCTCCATGGCCGGCGCCCGGGCGCTGGCCGAGGCGGGCCGTCCTTTAGGCCGCGCGGCGGTGATCGGCGAGCCGACTGGCCTCAAACCGATCCGCCTGCACAAGGGCGTGATGATGGAGCGCATCGATATCCTCGGGCGCAGCGGCCATTCGTCCGATCCAAGCCTGGGCCACAGCGCCCTAGAAGCCATGCACGACGCCATTGGCGAACTGCGTGGCCTGCGCCTGGCCTGGCAGCGCGAATACCGCAATCCGCAATTCAGTGTGCCGCAGCCGACCATGAACTTCGGCTGCATCCACGGTGGCGACAACCCCAACCGCATCTGCGGCCAATGCTCCCTGGAATTCGATCTGCGGCCCTTGCCGGGCATGGATCCCCAGGTGCTGCGCGCCGCCATCCGGCAGAAGCTTGAACCCTTGGCCGAGCGCCATCAGGTGAAGATCGACTATGCGCCGCTGTTCCCCGAAGTGCCGCCGTTCGAGCAGGCCGAGGACGCGGAGTTGGTGCGGGTAGCTGAACGACTTACCGGTCATCGCGCCGAAGCAGTGGCGTTCGGCACCGAAGCGCCTTATCTTCAGCGCCTTGGTTGCGAGACCCTGGTGCTTGGCCCTGGCGATATCGCCTGCGCCCATCAGCCCGGCGAGTACCTTGAAATGTCACGCTTGACGCCTACAGTGCGTCTATTGCGGGAACTGATTCAACATTACTGCCTGACATCTGCATAAATTAACCCCTGCCTATCCGTACATAGAAGGAGAGCGAGCGTGTCGCCAAGCCTGTTCCGACGATAACCAACAGCCCGCTGTGCGTTTCCACGATTCATCCTTTATTTGGCTGCTTTTTATTACAGGCCCAGGTTTTATGCCCGAATACGTCAATTGGCTTCGTCACGCTTCGCCTTACATCAATGCCCACCGGGATTGCACCTTTGTCGTCATGCTGCCGGGCGACGGTGTGGAGCACCCGAACTTCGGCAATATCGTCCACGACCTGGTGCTGCTCCACAGCCTGGGCGTGCGGCTGGTGCTGGTCCATGGGTCGCGCCCACAAATTGAAACCCGCCTCGCCGCCCGCGGCCTGACTCCGGCTTACCACGAAGGCTTGCGCATCACCGATGCCGCGACCCTGGAGTGCGTGATCGACGCGGTCGGGCATCTGCGCATTGCTATCGAAGCGCGCTTGTCCATGGACATGGCGTCCTCGCCGATGCAGGGCTCGCGCCTGCGGGTGGCCAGCGGCAACCTGGTGACGGCGCGCCCGATCGGTGTGCTTGAAGGTGTCGACTATCACCATACCGGCGAAGTGCGCCGGGTCGACCGCAAGGGCATCAACCGCCTGCTGGACGAGCGTTCCATCGTATTGCTGTCGCCGCTGGGTTATTCGCCTACCGGTGAAATCTTCAACCTCGCCTGCGAAGACGTCGCCACTCGCGCCGCCATTGACCTGGGCGCGGACAAGTTGCTGCTGTTTGGCGCCGATCTTGGTTTGATCGATGAACATGGCCGGCTGGTGCGTGAACTGCGGCCGCAACAGGTGCCTGCGCACCTGCAACGCCTGGGCAGTAATTACCAGGCCGAGCTGCTGGACGCGGCGGCTGAAGCTTGCCGTGGCGGCGTGGGCCGCAGCCATATTGTCAGTTATGCCGAAGATGGTGCCTTGCTGACCGAACTGTTCACCCGGGACGGCGGCGGTACGCTGGTGGCCCAGGAGCAGTTCGAACTGGTGCGCGAAGCGGCGATTGAAGACGTCGGCGGTTTGCTGGACCTGATCAGCCCGCTGGAAGAACAGGGGATTCTGGTGCGTCGTTCCCGTGAGGTGCTGGAGCGGGAAATCGAGCAGTTCAGCGTGGTGGAGCGTGAGGGCATGATCATCGCCTGCGCGGCGTTGTATCAGATCGCCGACTCGGACGCAGGGGAGCTGGCGTGCCTGGCAGTGAACCCGGAGTACCGTCATGGCGGTCGCGGTGATGAACTGCTGGAACGCATCGAGACCCGTGCCCGGGCCCAGGGTTTGAAAACGTTGTTCGTGCTGACGACCCGCACCGCCCACTGGTTCCGCGAGCGTGGGTTTGTGCCGAGTACGGTGGATCGCCTGCCGTCGGCGCGGGCGTCGCTGTACAACTATCAGCGTAACTCGAAGATTTTCGAAAAGGCGTTGTAAGCGTGACTGGACGAGAGGGCAAACCTCTCGTCTGTCAGTTCTGCGTGTTTTTCAATCGCGACTATGCTGACCGGTCTTCCAGCCGGATTGTCGATTTGTCGATACGATCGACATTAAAGTGACATCATTTCTGCCGATACTCTGAAACATGCCGATACGGTAACCGTCATGATCGCCCGTTAGGGTGAGGTGGTTCGGTGAAATGACAAAAGAAAGTTTCATCGATACAAAAACTGTAACAAATTGACGAGACGATAGGCATTTGGCCATGATGGCGTCGCGTTTTTGATCGCGCATGACGTATGACCCGTCTGGGGAATACAAAACGATCTAAAAAAGCGTGGAGAAATACTCTTCAGGAATACCCCAATGGAGTTTTACCGCCTCTTCGGCTTGATAGCCCATGGACAGTCTTATTCCTGAATCGTATGAAAAAGGATGAAACAATTCTTTTTGGGTGTATGAAAAACTCATTACCCTGCAAGGACCAAATCAACTGCGGTTAGACGAAGGTAGTAGACACACAAGGTTACGATTGACTTGTCAGTCACTATCTGGCGCTAATCGCGCATCTGTGGATCGAGGGCGTCAGACCCGAGACCTAAGAAATACAAAAATTAGAAATGAGAGGAGCGGTACATGAAGAAGTCGACATTGGCGTTGGCTGTGACCCTGGGTGCAATCGCCCAGCAAGCAGGCGCCGCAGGTTTCATCGAAGACAGCAAGGCAACACTGGGTCTGCGTAACTTCTACATCAACACGGATAACCGTGATGGTGCTCCAACAGCCAGCAGCCGCAGCAAAAACGCCGAATGGGGCCAAGGCTTCGATCTGCGTTTCATCTCGGGTTTCACCCAAGGTACTGTTCAGTTCGGTGTTGACGCTATTGGCCTGTACGGCCTGCGTCTGGACTCCAGCCGCGCGGATCACGGTAACTACAGCGGCACCGCTTCGGGCGGCACGGTGTTCCCGAGCGACGGCAATAAGGCAGTCAATGATTTCGCCAGCCTGGGTGTGACCGGCAAGGTCAAAATCTCCCAGACCGTGGCAAAATTGGGCACCCTGCAGCCAAACAACCCGGTGATCAAGACCAACGACGGTCGCCTGTTGCCTCAGACCTTCCAGGGCGGCGAGATCGTTTCTAACGAAATCAAAGACTTGACTCTGACTGCTGGTCAAATCGAGTCCGCCAAGGGCCGTAACTCCAGCAACAACGAAAACCTGTCGATTGCTGGCGCGAACAAAAGCTCCAACTATGACACCGGCAAATTCAGCAACAAGTTCTACTACGCCGGTGCTGACTACAAGATCACCAAGGATCTGACCGCTTCGTACTACTTTGGCGAGCTGAAAGACTTCTACTCCCAGAACTTCCTGGGTCTGGTACACAACTGGGCAATCGGCCCGGGCGTGCTGAAAAGCGACCTGCGTTACTACCGCAGCCGCGATAACGGCGCGAATGCCAATACCGCTGGCTACTACACCTCGGGTTACTACACCGACGGTGCCCGCCCTGCGACCAGCGGCAAGGTTGACAACGATCTGTACAGCTACCTGGCGCTGTACTCGGTTAACGGCCACACCTTCGGTGGCGGTTACCAGTACACCAAGGGCGACAGTGACTTCCCTTGGCTGAACCAAGGTGACGGTTCGTCGAACAGCACCACCACCGACATGCAGATCCAGAAGTTTGCCCGTGCTGGCGAACGTACCTGGCAAGCTCGTTACGCGTATGACTTCGCCAAAGTCGGCCTGCCAGGCCTGACCGCTGGTGTTGTCTACCTCAAGGGCAGCAACATCCAAACTACCGCCGGTGACAAAACCGAGTGGGAGCGCGACTTGACTCTGGCTTACGTTGTTCCAGAAGGCCCGCTGAAAAACCTCGGCGTTGCGTGGAAAAACGCAATGTGGCGTACCGATGTTGCGACTCGCGACCAGGACGAAAACCGCCTGATCGTCAGCTACTCGATCCCGCTGTTGTAAGAGCGTAAAACCTTGCCCGGCGCAACGCCGGGCAGGGTGCTTTACTTTTCAAGTCGGGCTCAACCCCCGCAAGCCCGTCCTGAACCCCTCTTTGTACAGCGTCTCAAGGCCTTCTCGAACCTTGAAGTCGATGTTGATCCACGCCTGTCGCCAAGTCCAATGAACAGATTTTTAATATTCCTTTATCGTCTAGATAAATCGATATTTATTCTTTTTAAATAATCCGCGACGCAGGCACAGTGGGCTCCATAAGCACTCATCAGGAGCCACACCATGAGCCTCAGACTGGGCGACATCGCCCCCGACTTTGAACAGGATTCCAGCGCCGGCAAGATTCGCTTCCACGAGTGGCTGGGCGATAGCTGGGGCGTGCTGTTTTCCCACCCGGCGGACTTCACCCCGGTGTGCACCACCGAGCTGGGTTTCACTGCCAAGCTCAAAGATGAATTCGCCAAGCGCGGCGTCAAGGCCATTGCCCTGTCGGTGGACCCGGTGGACTCCCACCACAAGTGGATCGAAGACATCAACGAAACCCAGAACACCATCGTCAACTTCCCGATCCTGGCCGACGCAGACCGCAAGGTCTCCGACCTGTACGACCTGATCCACCCGAATGCCAGTGACACCCTCACCGTGCGTTCGCTGTTTGTGATCGATCCGAACAAAAAGATTCGCCTGACCATCACCTACCCGGCCAGCACCGGGCGCAACTTCCACGAAATACTGCGGGTAATCGACTCGCTGCAACTGACCGATAACCACAAAGTCGCGACCCCGGCCAACTGGCAGGATGGTGATGAGGTGGTGATCGTGCCGTCGCTGAAGGACGAGGAAGAGATCAAGAAACGCTTTCCGAAGGGTTACCGGGCGGTGAAGCCGTACCTGCGACTCACCCCCCAACCGAATCGTTAAGGCTGATATCGCCATCGCGGGCAAGCCCGCTCCCACAGTTGACAGCATTCCCCTGTGGGAGCGGGCTTGCCCGCGATAGCGGCCTGACAGCAACAGAGAGTTCAAGTTGTAAACCGTCTCACAAAGCAGGGGTTTTAAGGCCGTTTCGACGGCCTTTTTTTATGCCTGGAATTGAGTCGACGACATATGCATTTAAAGAATAAACAAATGAAAAAATAAGATTTATAGATATATAAATTGGCTGATATGGTCTGTCCCATCTTGGCGCCATCGCCACATAGCGAACCGCCGACACTTTCCAAAGGAATTGCCTACATGCTGGTCGTAACACTTGGTGGTAGCCCCAGCCAACGTTCCCGGTCCGGGGTCTTGCTGGATCACACCCGCAACTGGTTGCAGCAACAAGGCGTGGAAGTGGTGAGTTATCAGATACGGGACTTCCCGGCCGAAGACTTGCTGCACGCGCGGTTCGACAGCCCGAAAATCATCGACCTGCTGCAGCAAGTGGCAAACGCCGACGGCCTGGTGATCGCCACGCCGGTGTACAAGGCTTCGTTTTCCGGTGCGTTGAAAACCATCCTCGACCTGCTGCCCGAACGCGCCCTGGCCCACAAAGTGGTATTGCCGATGGCCACCGGCGGCAGCATCGCCCACATGCTCGCGGTGGACTATGCCTTGAAGCCGGTGCTGTCGGCCCTGAAAGCCCAGGAATTGCTCCACGGGATTTTCGCCGAAGACAGCCAGATCGCTTATGGCGAAGGCAGTGCCCAGGCGCAACTGGTGCCGGTGCTGGAACAACGTTTGAGCGAGGCACTGGAAACCTTCTACAGCGCCATGGCCCGCCGCCCGAAACCCCTTGATCCCAATGTGTTGAATGAACGTTTGTTGAGTGCTCGCTGGAGCATTTAAGCCTCACCCAGCTTTACCTGGATTCAACAAGTACTACTCACCTTACTCAGCCGCCAACGGCCAAGCAGGTGCAGCCAACCCCCTCATCGTATTTTGGAGAGAGCGCCATGCGCACTGTCATCTTGCGTCGTGGTCTGGTCGCACTGTTTGCTGCGGCTGTGTCCTTCGGCGCCATTGTTCAAGCCCAGGCCGCCGAGACCCTGCGGATCGGCTATCAGAAATACGGCACCCTGGTGCTGCTCAAGGCCAAGGGCTCGCTGGAAAAGCGCCTGGCCGAGCAGGGCGTGCAAGTGCAGTGGACGGAGTTTCCCGGCGGCCCGCAGCTGCTGGAAGGACTGAACGTCGGTTCCATCGACTTCGGCGTGACGGGTGAAACGCCACCGGTGTTCGCCCAGGCCGCCGGTGCCGATCTGGTCTACGTCGCCTACGAACCACCAGCGCCGACCAGCGAAGCGATCCTCGTACCGAAAGACTCGCCGATCAAATCGGTGCAAGACCTCAAGGGCAAGAAAGTCGTCCTCAATAAAGGCTCCAACGTGCACTACCTGCTGGTACGTGCCCTGGAAGATGCCGGCCTGAAATACACCGACGTGCAGACCGTATTCCTGCCGCCCGCCGATGCCCGCGCCGCGTTCGAGCGTGGCAGCGTCGATGCCTGGGTGATCTGGGACCCGTACCAGGCGGCCGCCGAGAAACAACTGCAAGCCCGCACCCTGCGTGACGGCACCGGCATCGCCGACAACCATCAGTTCTACCTGGCCACCAAGCCCTACGCCGAAAAACACCCTGAAGTGATCAAGGCATTGGTGGAAGAAGTGCGCGCCGTGGGCGAATGGTCCAAGGCCAACCCGGAGCAAGTCACCGAACAAGTTGCACCGCTGCTGGGCCTGCCGGCCGACATCACCCTGACCTCGGTAAAACGCCAGGGCTACGGCGCGCTGTTCCTGACCCCGGAAGTGGTCGCCGCGCAGCAGAAAATTGCCGACAGCTTCTACCAACTCAAATTGATCCCCAAACCCTTGAACATCAAGGACGTGATCTGGACGCCACCCGCCGCCGTTGCCAAAGCGCCGTAATCCGACTTCTTCAGGAGACAACTCCATGAGCCTCAATATTTTCTGGTTCCTGCCTACCCACGGCGACGGCCATTACCTTGGCACCGCCGAAGGCGCTCGCGCCGTTGATCACGGTTACTTGCAGCAAGTGGCCCAGGCGGCCGACCGCCTTGGCTTCGGCGGGGTGCTGATCCCCACCGGCCGCTCCTGCGAAGACTCGTGGCTGGTGGCAGCGTCGCTGATCCCGGTGACCCAACGTTTGAAATTCCTTGTCGCGCTGCGCCCCGGGATCATTTCCCCGACGGTGGCGGCGCGTCAGGCCGCGACCCTGGATCGTCTGTCCGGCGGCCGGGCGTTGTTCAACCTGGTGACCGGTGGCGACCCGGATGAGTTGGCCGGCGACGGCTTGTTCCTGAGCCATGAAGAGCGTTACCAGGCGTCGGTGGAATTCACCCGCATCTGGCGCCGCGTACTGGAAGGCGAAACCGTCGATTACGACGGCCAGCACATCAGCGTCAAAGGCGCCAAGTTGCTCTATCCGCCGATCCAGCAACCGCGTCCGCCGCTGTATTTCGGGGGCTCCTCCGAAGCGGCCCAGGACCTGGCAGCCGAACAGGTGGAAATGGTCCTGACCTGGGGCGAGCCGCCGGCTGCGGTAGCGGAAAAGATCGCCCAGGTTCGCGCCAAGGCCGCCAAGCTCGGGCGTACCCTGCGCTTCGGCATTCGCCTGCATGTGATCGTGCGTGAAACCAACGCCGAAGCCTGGCAGGCCGCCGACAAACTGATCTCCCACGTGGACGATGAAACCATTGCCCGCGCCCAGGCGTCGTTGTCGCGTTTTGATTCCGTAGGCCAGCAACGCATGGCCGCCTTGCACGGCGGTAGTCGCGACAACCTGGAAGTCAGCCCCAACTTGTGGGCCGGTGTAGGCCTGGTACGTGGCGGAGCCGGCACTGCCTTGGTGGGCGACGGCCCGACCGTGGCAGCGCGGGTGAAGGAATACGCTGACCTTGGCATCGACACCTTTATCTTCTCCGGTTATCCACACCTGGAAGAGTCGTATCGCGTGGCCGAGTTGCTGTTCCCGCATCTGGACATCGAGCGTCCCGAGCTGCCGAAAGGCGCCGGCTACGTCAGCCCGTTCGGCGAAATGGTCGCCAACGACATTCTTCCCAAAGCTGCGTCCCAGAGCTGAGGCGCCGCCATGAACCTTGAAAAATTAAGTCATCGATTGGCGCCCTGGGCGCTGCCGATCCTGTTGCTGGCGGTATGGCAGTTGTCCGTGTCGGCCGGCTGGTTGTCGACGCGGATTCTGCCGGCGCCCAGCGCGGTGATCGAAGCGGGTATCAGCCTGGTGCGCAGCGGCGAAATCTGGACGCACCTGGCCATCAGTGGCTGGCGTGCAGGCCTGGGTTTTGTGATCGGCGGCAGTATCGGCCTGGCCCTGGGCTTTATCACCGGCCTGTCGACCTGGGGTGAACGCCTGCTGGACAGCTCTGTGCAGATGATCCGCAACGTGCCGCACCTGGCGCTGATCCCGCTGGTGATCCTGTGGTTCGGCATCGACGAGACCGCGAAGATATTCCTGGTCGCCCTCGGCACGCTGTTCCCGATCTACCTCAACACTTACCACGGCATCCGCAACGTCGACCCGGCGCTGGTGGAAATGGCCCGCAGTTATGGCCTGTCCGGTTTCAGCCTGTTTCGCCAAGTGATTTTGCCGGGCGCCTTGCCTTCGATTCTGGTGGGCGTGCGCTTTGCGCTGGGCTTTATGTGGCTGACGTTGATCGTCGCGGAAACCATCTCCGCCAGTTCCGGTATCGGCTACCTGGCGATGAACGCCCGGGAATTCCTGCAGACCGACGTAGTGGTGCTGGCGATCGTGCTGTACGCGGTCCTCGGCAAATTGGCAGACCTGGCGGCGCGCGGCCTGGAACGTGTCTGGCTGCGTTGGCACCCGGCTTATCAAGTGAATAAAGGAGGTGCGGCATGACCGCTCAACAACCTCCACGCCTGCTACGGGGCATTCCCCTGGCCGTACGCAAGTTGCGCAAGGCTTTCGGCGCGCGGGAAGTGCTGAAGGAAATCGACCTGCATATTCCCGCCGGTCAATTCGTTGCGGTCGTGGGCCGCAGCGGCTGCGGCAAAAGTACCTTGCTGCGCCTGCTGGCCGGGCTGGACAAAGCCAGCGGCGGCGAACTGCTCGCCGGCTCCGCGCCGCTGAGCGAAGCGATTGAAGACACGCGGTTGATGTTCCAGGAAGCGCGCCTGCTGCCGTGGAAAAAGATCATCGACAACGTGGGGCTGGGCCTCAAGGGCAACTGGCGCCCACAGGCGTTGGAAGCGCTGGAAGCGGTTGGCCTGGCCGAGCGCGCCAATGAGTGGCCGGCGGCGTTGTCCGGTGGCCAGAAGCAGCGCGTGGCCCTGGCCCGCGCCTTGATCCACCAGCCACGCCTGTTGCTGCTGGACGAACCGCTGGGGGCGCTGGATGCCCTGACCCGGATCGAGATGCAGCAACTGATCGAGAACCTCTGGCAGAAGCACGGCTTCACCGTGTTGCTGGTGACCCACGACGTCAGCGAAGCCGTAGCCATTGCCGACCGGGTGATTTTGATCGAAGACGGCGAAATCGGCCTCGACCTGCACGTGGAACTCCCACGTCCGCGGGTGCGTGGCTCCCACCGCCTGGCGGCGCTGGAAACCGAAGTGCTTAACCGTGTGTTGTCGCTGCCCGGCACCCCGCCGGAACCCGAACCTGTTTCACCGCTGCCTACGCAATTGCGTTGGGCTCAATAACTCACTTGTCTTACACAGGAAGAACGACCATGACTATTAAAGCCATCAACGTGCGTAACCAGTTCAAAGGCACCATCAAGGAAATCGTCGAAGGCGACGTGCTGTCGGAAATCGACGTGCAGACCGCGTCCGGCATCGTCACTTCCGTGATCACCACGCGCTCGGTGAAAGAGCTGGAACTGGTGATTGGCAGTGAAGTGATTGCCTTCGTTAAATCCACCGAGGTGTCGATCGCCAAGCTGTGATCGTTCCCACGCTGATCGTTCCCACGCTCCGCGTGGGAATGCATCCCGTGACGCTCCGCGTCACTCATGCGCAGGGCTCAAGTCTTGTGCTGGCTGGCGGGACGCGGAGCGTCCCCTGAGACATTCCCACGCAGAGCGTGGGAATGATCATGTGGGTGCGCGCTTGGGCAAGAACGCCGGCAGATAAAGCCCCACATACGCATCAAACACCCGCATGCCTTCCTCGGCCATGCGCGGGGTGATTTGCCCATGCTGATGCACCGAGCGCGCGTAGACGCGGTCGCTCAGTTCCAGGGCCAGGGCAAACACGTCGACATCGGCGGGCAGGCTCGGCACCTCGAAGTGCCGGTTGAACACCTCATACATCAGGTTTCCCAACTCCAGATCGTGCTGGCGGTCGGCCTGTGTCACTTCGGTCAACCCGTGCTGGGCCAGGATCAATTGCCGGGCGGCGGCGTCGTTGCTGTAGATGCTGAGCATGCGCTGCTCCACCACACTGGACAGGTCGCGCCAGTGCTTGAGTGAATCATGATCGATGGGCGCCTGAATGGCCGCGCGAAAGGCTGCATGGACATCAGCGGTCAGCGCCTCCAGCAGGGCAGGCACGCTGGCGAAGAAGTGATACACCGATGACGGCGGAATCTGTGCCCGCTCGGCCACGTTGTAGATCGACAGGCTGGCCACGCCTTCGGCCGCCAGCAAGGTGCGGGCGGCGTCGAGGATCGCGTCGATCCGAGCCTGGCTGCGGGCGCGGGGTTTGCGAGGGGTGGCAGGGCGATTCATTGAAGTCTCCTACAGGGCAGCGGGCATTGTACGCAGAGCCACTGGATGATCCATACCTTGTGGCGAGGGAGCTTGCTCCCGCTGGACTGCGCAGCAGGCCCAAGACCTGCGCCTCGGTTCTGCCTGAAAGAACCCGGTGTTCTTATTGGGGCCGCTTCGCAGCCCGGCGGGAGCAAGCTCCCTCGCCACAACAGCCATAAAAAAACGCCGCAAGCCAAAAGCCTGCGGCGTTCTTTTTAACCCGGCAACCGCTTACACGGTATGCAGGTACCAGTTGTACTCAAGGTCGGAGATGGAGTGTTCAAACTCTTCCAGCTCACTTTCCTTACAGGCGACGAAGATATCGATGTATTTAGGATCGATGTACTTGGCCATCACCTCGCTGTCGTCCAACTCACGCAGGGCATCACGCAGGTTGTTCGGCAGGCTCTGTTCGTTCTGCTCGTAGCTGTTGCCTTCCACGGGTGCGCCAGGCTCGATCTTGTTGGTCAGGCCGTGATGCACGCCCGCCAATACCGAAGCCATCAGCAGGTAAGGGTTGGCATCAGCCCCGGCCACACGGTGTTCGATACGTACGGCGTCGGACGAGCCGGTCGGTACGCGAATCGCCACGGTGCGGTTATCCAGGCCCCAGCACGGCGAGTTCGGCACGTAGAACTGTGCGCCGAAACGACGGTAGGAGTTGACGTTAGGGCACAGGAACGCCATTTGGGCGGGTAGGGTCTCCAGCACACCGCCGATCGCGTGACGCAATGCGGCGTTCTGCTCGGGATCCTCGCTGGCAAAGATGTTCTTGCCGTCCTTGTCCAGGATCGAAATGTGTACGTGTAAGCCGTTGCCTGCCTGGCCTGGGTAAGGCTTGGCCATGAAGGTGGTGTCCATCTCATGGTCGTAGGCGATGTTCTTGATCAAGCGCTTGAGCAGTACCGCATAGTCGCAGGCCTTTATAGGGTCGGCAACGTGGTGCAGGTTCACTTCGAACTGCGCCGGGGCACTTTCCTTGACGATAGCGTCGGCAGGGATGCCTTGCTCTTTTGCACCTTCCAGAATGTCCTGGAGGCAGTCGACATATTCGTCGAGGTCGTCGATCAGGTAGACCTGTGTCGAATGCGGGCGTTTGCCGGAGATCGGCGAGCGGGGCGGTTGTGGCCGGCCATTCACGTTCTCCTGGTCAATCAGGTAGAACTCCAGCTCGAATGCGGCGCAGATGGTCAGACCGAGGTCGTCAAATTTGCTTACAACTTGGCGGAGTACTTCGCGAGGATCGGCGAAGAAAGGTTCACCTTCGAGTTCGTGCATGGTCATCAGCAGTTGCGCGGTTGGGCGCTTTTGCCAGGGTTCATTGCACAGGGTGTCGGGGATTGGATAACAGATTCGGTCAGCATCACCGATGTCCAGACCCAGGCCGGTGCTTTCCACCGTTGAGCCATTGATATCCAGGGCAAATAGAGAGGCAGGCAGATTAATGCCCTTCTCGTAAACCTTGTGGAGGCTGGTGCGTTCGATGCGCTTGCCGCGCACCACACCATTCATATCCGCAATTAGAAGGTCTACGTACAGAACCTCAGGATGATCCTTAAGGAACGCGTTCGCTTCGTTAAGCTGAACGGCACGCGGGGGTACCGACATGATGCAACACCTTTGTTGTTAAAAATATCAATCATTGATCTCTTCGGGTTTCAGTCAACCCGAACGGCATGCCGAAGTCAAGCGAGGCCTTTTTTGCCCTAAAAAAGCGCCTTGAGGGCTTTTTTGAGGCTTTTTGGGGCGATTTTTTGGGATTGGTGCTCTTGGAACCAGCACGTTTGAGCGGGCCGTGTTGTATTTTTTACGGGGGTGTTGTGTAAAAAAATGAACAAGGCTAAGCTCGATTCAAACCCATAACAGCAATAATACCGGGGTGCTTCATGTCTCGCCTGCCGTTAATCGGCGTCACCGCCTGCTCCAAACAGGTCGGTCTGCATGCTTATCACATCAGTGGCGACAAATACGTCCGTGCAGTGGCCACCGCTGCCAAGGGCTTGCCGTTGATTATTCCGTCCCTGGCGGATGTGCTCGACCCGGCCAATATTCTTGACGGTCTGGACGGCATTCTTTTTACCGGCTCACCTTCCAATATCGAACCCTTTCACTACGACGGTCCGGCCAGCGCGCCCGGGACTGCTCATGATTCTGCACGGGACCAAACCACGCTACCGCTGCTGCGTGCCGCGATTGCGGCAGGCGTTCCGGTGCTGGGGATTTGCCGTGGCTTCCAGGAAATGAACGTGGCGTTTGGCGGCAGCCTGCACCAGAAGGTTCACGAAGTGCCGGGCATGATGGATCACCGCGAAGACGACACCCAGCCGCTGGATATCCAGTATGGCCCGGCGCACGCAGTGGCCATCTCCCCGAATGGGGTATTGGCAAGCCTGGGCTTGCCGTCGACGATCCAGGTCAACTCGATTCATTCACAGGGCATCGATCGCCTGGCGCCGGGTTTTCAGGTCGAGGCCACCGCGCCGGACGGCCTGATCGAAGGCTTTTCGGTTCCCGCGGGCAAGGCTTTTGCTTTAGGAGTGCAATGGCACCCCGAATGGCAGGTAAGCTCTAACCCGCACTACCTCGCAATCTTCCAGGCATTTGGCAATGCCTGTCGAAAGCGGGTGATGCAACGCGACGCGGATGCTGCGTCAACTTACGCCTGACCTTTAATGGATGTCAGGAAACACAGCCCAGAGGCATTTATGAGTAACAACCTCGACCAGCTCACCGATTGGTTGAAAGACCACAAGATCACAGAAGTCGAATGCATGATTGGCGACCTCACCGGCATCACCCGGGGCAAGATCTCGCCGACCAACAAGTTCATCGCCGAAAAAGGCATGCGCCTGCCCGAAAGCGTTCTGTTGCAGACCGTGACCGGCGACTATGTCGAAGACGACATCTATTACGAATTGCTCGACCCGGCCGACATCGACATGATCTGCCGCCCGGACGAGAACGCGGTGTACCTCGTGCCCTGGGCCATAGAGCCTACGGCCCAGGTGATCCACGACACCTACGACAAGCAAGGCAACCCGATCGAGCTGTCGCCGCGCAACGTGCTCAAGAAAGTCCTCAAGCTCTACGCCGATAAAGGCTGGCAGCCCATCGTGGCGCCGGAGATGGAGTTCTACCTGACCAAGCGCTGCGAAGACCCGGACTTCCCGCTGCAACCGCCGATTGGCCGTTCCGGTCGCCCGGAAACCGGCCGCCAGTCCTTCTCTATAGAAGCAGCCAACGAATTCGATCCGTTGTTCGAAGACGTCTACGACTGGTGCGAGCTGCAGGAGCTGGACCTCGACACGCTGATCCACGAAGACGGCACGGCGCAGATGGAAATCAACTTCCGTCACGGCGATGCCCTGTCCCTGGCCGACCAGATCCTGGTGTTCAAGCGGACCATGCGTGAAGCGGCGCTCAAGCACAACGTGGCGGCCACCTTTATGGCCAAGCCCATGACCGGCGAGCCCGGCAGCGCGATGCACCTGCACCAGAGCATCATCGACATCGCCACCGGCAAGAACGTGTTCTCCAATGAAGACGGGACCAAGAGCGAGCTGTTCCTGCACCACATAGGTGGCCTGCAGAAATTCATCCCTGAGCTGTTGCCGCTGTTCGCGCCTAACGTCAACTCGTTCCGCCGCTTCCTGCCCGACACCTCGGCGCCGGTCAACGTGGAGTGGGGCGAAGAAAACCGCACCGTAGGCCTGCGGGTACCGGACGCCGGCCCACAAAACCGTCGGGTGGAAAACCGCCTGCCGGGTGCCGACGCCAACCCGTACCTGGCGATCGCCGCCAGCCTGCTGTGTGGCTACATCGGCATGGTCGAAGGCATCAGCCCAAGCGCACCGGTGGTGGGTCGTGGTTACGAGCGCCGCAACCTGCGCCTGCCGCTGACCATCGAAGACGCCCTGGAACGTATGGAAAACAGCAAGACCATCGAGAAATACCTGGGTCACAAATTCATCACAGGCTACGTCGCGGTCAAGCGGGCCGAGCATGAAAACTTCAAGCGCGTGATCAGTTCGTGGGAGCGGGAATTCCTGCTCTTTGCCGTCTGATGCGCCGGGCGCGCCCTTCAAACGGCGCGTCCTCACCTGAAACATCTAGGAGATTGGTATGTCCAGCAACAACCCGCAAACCCGTGAATGGCAAGCCTTGAGCAGCGATCACCACCTGGCGCCGTTCAGCGACTTCAAGCAATTGAAAGAGAAAGGCCCACGGATCATCACCAAAGCCCACGGCGTTTACCTGTGGGACAGCGAAGGCAACAAGATTCTCGACGGCATGGCCGGCCTGTGGTGCGTGGCGATCGGTTACGGTCGCGATGAACTGGCTGATGCGGCCGCCAAGCAAATGAAAGAGCTGCCTTACTACAACCTGTTCTTCCAGACCGCCCACCCGCCGGTGCTGGAACTGGCCAAAGCCATCTCCGATATCGCCCCGCAAGGCATGAACCATGTGTTCTTCACCGGTTCCGGCTCCGAAGGCAACGACACCATGCTGCGTATGGTCCGCCACTACTGGGCGATCAAAGGCCAGCCGAACAAGAAAACCATCATCAGCCGCAAGAATGGCTACCACGGCTCAACCGTGGCCGGCGCCAGCCTGGGCGGCATGACCTATATGCATGAACAGGGCGACTTGCCGATCCCGGGCATCGTCCACATCGCCCAGCCGTACTGGTTCGGCGAAGGCGGCGACATGAGCCCGGAAGAGTTCGGCGTGTGGGCCGCGAACCAGCTGGAAGAGAAGATTCTGGAGCTGGGCGTGGACAACGTCGGCGCCTTTATTGCCGAGCCGATCCAGGGTGCCGGTGGCGTGATCGTACCGCCTGCCAGCTACTGGCCGCGCATCAAGGAAATCCTCGCCAAGTACGACATCCTGTTCGTCGCCGATGAAGTGATCTGCGGCTTTGGCCGTACCGGTGAGTGGTTCGGTAGCGATTTCTACGACCTCAAGCCCGACATGATGACCATCGCCAAGGGCCTGACCTCCGGCTACATCCCGATGGGTGGCCTGATCGTGCGCGACGAAGTGGTCGCAGTACTGAACGAAGGCGGTGATTTCAACCACGGCTTCACCTATTCCGGTCACCCGGTGGCGGCAGCGGTAGCCCTGGAAAACATCCGCATCATGCGCGATGAACAAATTGTTAAGCGCGTGCACGACGAAACGGCACCCTATTTGCAAAAGCGTTTGAGGGAACTGGCTGATCACCCGTTGGTGGGTGAAGTTCGCGGTGTGGGCATGCTCGGTGCGATCGAGTTGGTTCAGGACAAGGCAACGCGCAAGCGTTATGAAGGCCGTGGTGTTGGCATGATCTGCCGCACGTTCTGCTTCGAGAATGGCCTGATCATGCGCGCCGTGGGCGACACCATGATCATTTCGCCACCGCTGGTGATCAGCAAGGCCGAGATAGACGAGTTGGTGACCAAGGCGCGGCACTGCCTGGACCTGACTTTGGCGGCATTGCAGGGCTAAATGCTAGGCTCAGAACGCAGCGCCTGTGGGGCGCTGCTTCTGGGGTGTTAGAAAAGCGGGGCATTGGTTGAAAGCCGGCCCCTGAACTTGCCAGACTGTCGCCCTGTTTTGTTGCCCCTTAGACGGGCTGCGAAACACGTTGTACTTAAAGAACGAACGTGGCCCAAAAAAGAAAAAATTGGAGCATGACCGAATGAAGGCATTAGGTTTGAAGAACGCTGGCAAGACCCTCCTGGCCTTGTCCCTGATGGGGGCCATGGCAGGCGCGGCGCACGCCGACGATAAAGTGCTGCACGTTTATAACTGGTCCGACTACATCGCACCGGACACCATCGCGAACTTTGAAAAAGAGTCCGGGATCAAGGTGGTCTATGACGTGTTCGACTCCAACGAAACCCTGGAAGCCAAGTTGCTGGCAGGCAAGTCCGGTTACGACATCGTCGTACCGTCGAACAACTTCCTCGCCAAGCAGATCAAGGCCGGTGTTTACCAGGAACTGGACAAGTCCAAGCTGTCGAACTACGACAACCTGAACAAATCCCTGCTTAAGGCCGTGTCCATCAGTGACCCGGGCAACAAGCACGCCTTCCCGTACATGTGGGGCTCGATCGGCATCGGCTACAACCCGGAGAAGGTCAAGGCTGCACTGGGCATCGACAAGATCGACTCGTGGGACACCATCCTCAAGCCGGAAAACCTCGCCAAGTTGAAAGGCTGCGGTGTGAGCTTCCTCGATTCGCCAACCGAAATGCTGCCAGTGGCACTGCATTACCTGGGCCTGCCGACCGACACCCAGAAGAAAGAAGACCTCAAGCAAGCCGAGGCCTTGTTCCTCAAACTGCGTCCTTCGATTGGCTACTTCCACTCGTCCAAGTACATCTCCGACCTGGCCAACGGCAACATCTGCGTAGCCGTGGGTTATTCGGGTGACGTGCAACAGGCCAAGTCCCGCGCGGCTGAAGCCGGTGGCAAGGTCAAGGTTGCCTACGACATTCCGAAAGAAGGCGCCGGCAGCTTCTATGACATGGTCGCCATCCCTAAAGATGCCGAAAACGTCGACGCTGCCTACAAGTTCATGAACTACCTGCTCAAGCCGGAAGTCATGGCGGGCATTACCAACAGCGTACGTTTCCCGAACGGTAACGAGAAAGCTACCGCATTGGTCGACAAAGACATCACCAGCGACCCAGGCATTTATCCGCCAGCGGACGTGCAAGCCAAGCTGTATGCCATTGCTGACTTGCCGGCTGCTACTCAGCGGGAAATGACCCGCAGCTGGACCAAGATCAAATCGGGCAAATAATCCGCTTTGATACCGGTTTCGCTAACTGCCGCGATGCGCGCGGTGGTTAGCGAAACAATTAAATGACAGAAAGTTTTGCCGGATCGGTTTATCGAGGGTAAGTTGCGCGCCGGTTTTGTTGCCGGGCAACAACTTCGGGCCCAACTATTTAAGAGGACCTCCACTTGCCAATTTCTTTATTTCGCAAAGCCTTGCTGGTGGGTGCAGGTATCACGCTGGCTGTCAGCGTGCAGGCCGCGCCGACTGTGCATATTTATAACTGGTCGGACTACATTGGCCCGGACACCCTGGCCAACTTTGAAAAGGCCACCGGCATCAAGCCGGTTTATGACGTGTTTGACTCCAACGAAACCCTGGAAGGCAAGTTGCTCGCCGGGCGTACCGGGTATGACGTGGTAGTGCCGTCGAACCACTTCCTTGGCAAGCAGATCAAGGCCGGGGCGTTCCAGAAAATCGACAAGTCGCAACTGACCAACTACGCCAACCTCGACCCGGCGCTGCTCAAGCGTCTGGAAAAGAACGACCCGGGCAACCAGTACGCCGTGCCGTATCTGTGGGGCACCAACGGTATTGGTTACAACGTAGATAAAGTCAAAGAAGTGCTGGGCGTCGACAAGATCGATTCCTGGGCCGTGCTGTTCGAGCCGGAAAACATGAAGAAGCTGGCGAGCTGCGGCGTGTCGTTCATGGACTCGGCGGATGAAATGCTGCCGGCGGTGCTCAACTACATGGGTTTGAACCCCAACAGCACCAACCCTGAAGACTATAAGAAGGCTGAAGAGAAACTCCTGAAAGTGCGTCCTTACGTGACCTACTTCCATTCTTCCAAGTACATCTCGGACCTGGCCAACGGCAATATCTGCGTGGCGGCCGGCTTCTCCGGTGATGTGTTCCAGGCCAAGGCCCGTGCGGCCGAGGCGGGTAAGGGCGTGAACATCGCCTACGTGATTCCGAAGGAAGGCGGCAACCTGTGGTTCGACGTACTGGCCATCCCCAAGGATGCGACCAACGTCAAAGAGGCCCTCGCCTTCATCAACTATTTGCTGAAACCTGAGGTGATCGCTCAGGTCAGTGATTACGTCGGTTACGCCAACCCTAACCCAGGGGCGGACAAACTGATGGAGCAATCGATACGCACCGACGAAGCGGTTTACCCACCGCAGGCGGTTCTCGACCGGACTTTTGTCAACTTCGAGCTACCCCCGAAAGTGCAACGTTTGATGACCCGTAGCTGGACCAAGGTCAAGACGGGCAAGTAAGGCTTAACGCTCAAACTATCCAAGGCTGGCCCGTATTGGGCGAGCTGCACTCTTTTTATTCTGGGAGTTTCGTAAATGGCAGTTGCCTCCGGCGCCTATAAGAAAGCCCTCGAGGGCGACCAGACACCGAAAAAGGTGCTGGTCAAAATCGACCGGGTCACGAAGAAGTTCGACGAGACGATTGCGGTGGACGATGTGTCCCTGGAAATCAAGAAAGGCGAGATCTTCGCCTTGCTCGGCGGATCGGGTTCGGGCAAATCCACCTTGCTGCGCATGCTCGCAGGCTTCGAGCGCCCAACCGAAGGACGCATTTACCTCGACGGTGTGGACATCACCGACATGCCGCCGTACGAGCGGCCGATCAACATGATGTTCCAGTCCTACGCCCTGTTCCCCCACATGACCGTGGCCCAGAACATCGCGTTTGGCCTGCAACAGGACAAGATCCCCAAGGCCGAGGTCGACGCCCGTGTGGCCGAGATGCTCAAGCTGGTGCAGATGAGCCAGTACGCCAAGCGCAAGCCGCATCAGCTGTCTGGCGGTCAACGCCAGCGGGTGGCACTGGCGCGTTCCCTGGCCAAGCGTCCGAAACTGCTGTTGCTCGATGAGCCGATGGGCGCATTGGACAAGAAGCTGCGTTCGCAGATGCAGCTGGAACTGGTTGAGATCATTGAGCGCGTCGGCGTGACCTGCGTGATGGTGACCCACGACCAGGAAGAGGCCATGACCATGGCCGAGCGCATCGCGATCATGCACCTGGGCTGGATCGCCCAGATCGGCAGCCCGATCGATATCTACGAAACGCCTACCAGCCGCCTGGTGTGCGAGTTCATCGGCAACGTCAACATTTTCGACACCCAGGTGGTGGACGACGCCGAAGGCCACGCGGTACTCAAGTGCCCGGACCTGGACCGCGACATCTACGTCGGCTACGGCATTGCCACCTCGGTGGAAGACAAGTCGGTGACCTACGCCATCCGCCCTGAAAAGCTGCTGGTGACCACCGAAATGCCGACCTGCGAGCACAACTGGTCCAGCGGCAAGGTGCACGACATCGCCTACCTCGGCGGCCACTCGGTGTTCTACGTCGAGTTGCCGAGCGGCAAGCTGGTGCAATCCTTCGTGGCCAACGCCGAGCGCCGTGGCCAGCGTCCAACCTGGGGTGACCAGGTGTACGTGTGGTGGGAAGACGACAGCGGCGTGGTACTTCGCTCATGAACATGAAGAAGTTCAAACGCCAGCTGCAACGAATAACCCCCGGTGGCCGGCATGTGGTCATCGGGATCCCTTTCCTCTGGCTGTTCCTGTTCTTCATGCTGCCGTTCTTCATCGTCTTGAAGATCAGCTTTGCCGAAGCCGACGTGGCGATCCCGCCGTATACCGAGATCTACACCTTCGTTGAACAGAAACTGCAGTTGGTGCTGAACCTGGCCAACTACGGCATGCTGGGCGATGACGAGCTGTACATCGCGGCATACCTGGGCTCGCTGAAGATGGCGTTTTTCAGCACCATCCTCTGCCTGCTGATCGGCTACCCGATGGCCTACGCCATTGCCAGCGCGCGTAAGGAAATCCAGACCGTGCTGGTGCTGCTGATCATGATGCCGACCTGGACTGCAATCCTGATCCGCGTCTACGCGTGGATGGGCATCCTCAGCAACAACGGTTTGCTCAACGGCTTCCTGATGTCCATCGGACTGATCAACGAACCGCTGCAGATCCTCAACACCAACATTGCGGTGTATATCGGCGTGGTCTATTCGTACCTGCCGTTCATGATCCTGCCGCTGTACGCCAACCTGGTGAAGCATGACCAGAGCCTGCTGGAAGCCGCCTCGGACCTGGGTTCGAGCACCTTCAACAGCTTCTGGAAAATCACCGTGCCGCTGTCCAAGAACGGCATCATCGCCGGCTGCATGCTGGTGTTTATCCCGGTGGTGGGCGAGTTCGTGATCCCGGAACTGCTGGGCGGCCCGGAAACCCTGATGATCGGTAAAGTGCTGTGGCAAGAGTTCTTCAACAACCGTGACTGGCCGGTGGCGTCTGCCCTGGCGGTGGTGATGCTGGCGATCCTGATCGTGCCGATCATCCTGTTCAACCGCAGCCAAGCCAAAGAGATGGAGGGCAAGATATGAAGCGCGTCAGTTTCTCAAGCTTCATGCTGGTGGCGGGGTTGCTGTTCATCTACCTGCCGATGCTGATCCTGGTGATCTACTCGTTCAACGAATCCAAACTGGTGACGGTGTGGGGCGGTTGGTCGATCAAGTGGTACGTCGGTCTGTTGGACAACACCCAGTTGATGGGCTCGGTCGGTCGCTCCCTGGAAATCGCCTGCTACACGGCGATTGCGGCGGTGGCGCTCGGCACCTTGGCGGCGTTCGTGCTGACGCGTATCAGCCAGTTCAAGGGCCGCACGCTGTTTGGCGGCCTGGTGACGGCACCGCTGGTGATGCCGGAAGTGATCACCGGTCTGTCGCTGTTGCTGCTGTTCGTGGCCATGGCGCAGATGATTGGCTGGCCGCAGGAACGCGGCCTGGTGACCATCTGGATCGCCCACACCACGTTCTGTTCGGCGTATGTGGCGGTGGTGGTGTCGGCGCGCTTGCGTGAGCTGGACCTGTCGATTGAAGAAGCCGCGATGGACCTGGGTGCGCGGCCATGGAAGGTGTTCTTCCTGATCACCATCCCGATGATCGCGCCGTCGCTGGCGGCGGGCGGCATGATGTCGTTTGCGCTGTCGCTGGACGACCTGGTACTGGCCAGCTTCGTGTCGGGGCCGGGTTCGACCACGTTGCCGATGGAAGTGTTCTCGGCAGTGCGTCTGGGGGTTAAGCCCGAGATCAACGCCGTGGCCAGCTTGATTCTGCTGGCGGTGTCGATCGTGACGTTCCTGGTGTGGTTCTTCAGCCGTCGTGCCGAAGAGCACCGCAAGAAAGCGATCCAGCAGGCGATTGAAGAAGCGGCTGCGGATGGCTGGGAGAAGCCGGCGGACTC
Organism: Pseudomonas yamanorum; assembly: GCF_900105735.1. NCBI lineage: Bacteria > Pseudomonadati > Pseudomonadota > Gammaproteobacteria > Pseudomonadales > Pseudomonadaceae > Pseudomonas > Pseudomonas yamanorum. The sequence goes on from NZ_LT629793.1 coordinate 3,785,856, forward strand.
GCGTCGCGCACCGGCACCGGTCTAATCAGGTAACCCTGACGAAACCGGATCAAAAATGTGGGAGCGGGCTTGCTCGCGAAGGCAGTGGATCAGTCAATACATCCGGTGACTGACACTGCGCTTTCGCGAGCAAGCCCGCTCCCACATTTTGATTGCATTCCAATTCGGGTTAAGCGTTCCAAGGCGACTTGCGAATCACCTCGACAAAGTTCATCGGCTTGAACCCAGGCTCCTGATCCACCAGCACATCGGTCTTCACGTTGCCAAACGTGGTCTGCGGACGATGGCGCAGGCCGTCGGCAAACGCGCAGATGATGCACTCCTTGAACCCTTCACCCCGTGGATGCGCATGCACCACCGCTTCGCGCTGCACGCTGGTAAACGCCGCGTACTCCATCCCCAACACATCCATTTCGACGCCCGCCGTCACCAACGCCACGGTTGGACGCAAATGCTTGGGCACGCCCGGCGTGGTGTGCAGGGCAATCGACAACCACACCTGCTCGATGTCGTCATCGCTCAGCCCGTAAGGCTTGAGGAAATCCGCTGCCGCATTGGCGCCGTCCACTTCAAAGCGCTCGTCGTCACTGCGGTGACCTTCCACCAAACCCAGATCGTGGAACATCGCGCCGACGTACAGCAGCTCCGGGTTGTAAGCCAACTGCTGGCGCTCACCACTCAAGGCGCCGAACAGGAACACCCGGCGGGAGTGGTGGTAGAGCAGGTCGGATTCGATGTCGCGGATGTATTCGGTGGTGGCCTTGGCCAGGGCGCTGTCCGGGATCTTGATGCCGGCGATGGTGGTGCTCATGGTCGTTATCCTCAAGAAAGCGCCGGGTTGGCGCCGATGAGTCCAGTCTGGCCGTGCGCCCGCGAGGGGGCCACCGCGGCGAGGGTGCGATCCCGGCCAATGTGCCGCGATATCGCGCCAAGGCTATGCGCGATCAAATGTGGCAGCTGGCTTGCCTGCGATAGCATCACCTCGGTATACCTGATGGACCGAGTCGCCTGTATCGCAGGCAAGCCAGCTCCCACAGGGATTTTGCATTTATTCAGTTGGAAAAAGGTGTTTCTACCCATGGGCAAAACCGTTGCCATCCTGATCTTCCCCGGCGTCCAGTCACTGGACGTGACCGGGCCCTTGGATGTTTTCTGCGAGGCCAACCGTTTTCTGCCGACCGAGGAGCATTACCAGTTGGAGGTGATTGGCCTGGGCCACGGCAACATGGCCTGTTCCAACGGCTTGTCGTTGCAGGCGCATCGGCATTTCAGCGAAGCCCTTGATCCCTACGATTTGCTGCTGATGGCCGGCGGGCCGCAGCTGCCCTTCGAGGATTTCGGCCCGGTGTTCAATCAATGGCTGCGTGACGCCAGCGCGCGAGCCAAGCGCTTCGGCTCCATCTGCAACGGCGCCTTCATGCTCGCCCGTGCCGGTCTGCTGGACGGCCGCACCGTCACCACTCATTGGGGCGACGCCGCCGACTTGGCCAGTTTGTGCCCATCGGCCCAAGTGGAAGCCGACCGCCTCTACGTGCAGGACGGCAACCTCTACACCTCGGCCGGGGTGACGGCAGGCATCGACCTGTCGCTGTACCTGCTCGCGCAGGACCACGGGCCGGAAGTGGCACTCAGCGTGGCCAAGCGCCTGGTGGTGTTCACCCAGCGTTCGGGCGGGCAGTCGCAGTTCAGCCCGTTTTTGACACCCCACGCAGAAGCCACCTCGGCGGTGGCGCTGGTACAGCTCTACGTATTGGCCAACCTGACGGGCGACCTGACCATCGCTGATCTGGCCAAGGCTGCCAACATGAGTGCACGCAACTTCTCGCGGGTATTCGCCCGGGAAGCGCAGATCACCCCGGCCGAGTTTGTCGAGCGGGCGCGGGTGGATGCGGCGCGGGTGATGCTGGAAAGCACCCACGCGCCACTCAAGACCGTGGCGTACCAGTGCGGCTTTCGCGACGCCCAGCACATGCGCAGTGTGTTCAATCGCCGGCTGGGCGTGACGCCGCAACAATTCCGACTTAACTTTGCGGCGCCGGTTTGAGCGTGTCGTAGGCTTCCAGGGCACGCAGCGAGTAGATATACGCCGCACCGGCATTCAGCGAAATCGCTGTGGCCAGAGTCGCCGCCACTTCTTCGCGGGTGGCGCCGGCCTTGATCGCTGCGTCGGCATGTACGCCGATGCAACCGTCGCAACGTGTGGTGATGGCCACGGCGATGGAAATCAGCTCACGGGTCTTGGCATCCAGGACGTTGTTTTCCTCGGCAGCTTCCCCCAGCGCCATGTAGGCTTTGACCATCTTCGGGTTGCTCTTGCCCAGTGCGCCAAAGGCTTTCTTCACGGTAGGCAGCAAGTCGGACCAGTTATTGAACATCGTGTTAACTCCTGAACGGTTTGGGTGTGAAGCCAGTGTGTGCGGTTCAGGTTTGGCGCTTTTGTTCGATCCACTCACCTTTTTGACCGATGCTCGCAAATGAACTCCATCGACACCCTGATCGCGTTGGCCAACCTGCGGGGCAGCCTGGACTTGCGTTGCCAGTTCCAGGGCGCCTGGGCCATGGACCACGAGCCCGAGCCGCTGGGCGTGGCGCCGTATCACATTGTGCTGGCGGGCACGTGCCGCGCCGAATTGTCCGGTGGGCAGCAGGTGACGCTGGAGGAGGGCGATATCCTGTTGATGCCCGGTGGCGCAACGCACCTGGTGCGCAGCCAGGGCGCGCGAGTAAAACCGGTGGCGCAGACCGTGATTGAAGGCGGCTTGCTGCCGATCCATCGCCTGGGCGGTGAGCAGCCGGACGTGGACATGCTCTGCGGCAGTTTTCGCTACAACCGCCAGTCGTTGCTGTTCAGTGCGTTGCCGGACTACCTGGTGGTGTCGAGTCGGCAGTGGCAGGCCGATGGGCAGTTGGCGGCGTTGATCGCACTGCTGCGCAGCGAGGCGGACGGGCAACGGCTGGGGGCCAGGTTCTTTATCGATGCGCTGTCGTCGGCGTTGTTCACCCTGATCCTGCGGGCGTGGCTGACGCAGCAAGCGCCAGTGGCCGGCACCTTTGCCTTGTTGACCGACAAACGCCTGGGCAAGGCCTGGCAGGCGATGCTGGCGGATCCCGGCCATGAGTGGACCATCGACAGCCTGGCCAGCGCCGCGTCGATGTCCCGGGCGACGTTCATGCGCGGGTTTGTCAAAGTGGCGGGTGTGTCGCCGTGGGTGTTGTTGACGCAGTTGCGCATGGAGCTGGCGTTCAACCTGCTGCAGCAGTCGCGGCTGAGCCTGACGGATATTGCTGCCCAGGCGGGGTATCAATCTCAGGCGGCGTTCAGCAAGAAATTCAAGGAGACCTACGGTGAAGCGCCGGGGCGGCTGCGAGCCCGGTAGACGCAACAACGCAGATCAAAATGTGGGAGCGGGCTTGCTCGCGAAAGCGGAGTGTCAGTCACCAGATGTATTGACTGATCCACCGCATTCGCGAGCAAGCCCGCTCCCACATTGGGTCTTCTGTTTCTTCAGTTATTGCGGTGTGCGGGCTGGCAACAGCTTGAGCGTACTGCGGGTATTCGCCGTCACTTCCTCATCATTGAAATGCGCCTGTTCATACCCACCCTCGATATACGTCTCCGCCTGGTCGGAGTAGTGCTTGTCGAACGGCACGCCACTCTGCCCGACCGGGTTGATGGTCAGCGCATGGGCGGCGTCGGCGAAGTCGATCAGGCGCCGGGTCGACGGTCCGTACGTCACTGGCCATGGCGCCGGGCCGATCTGGGCGGATTGGTTGTTGGGCACTTCATGGGTGCCGGGTGCAGCAAAGGGGCCGACGTTAACGATCTTGTCCAACGGCTTCTGCGAGCCCAGCGGATGGCCGTGGGTCAGGGTGTGGGCCTTGCCCCATTGCCACTGCGACGGGTCGTCACCGAAGGTCGCCCTGAGGTGTTGCAGGCTATTGTCCCACGCGAGCTTGACAGTCTCGGCACGGTGGCCATCCCACCAGGGCGAATCCGCTGAGGCGGTCAGGCGCGGTAAGGCCGCATCCACCACTCGGGTGGTGAGCAAGGTCTTGAACATCGCATCGCCCAGCTTTGGGTGGAACGCGGCGTCAGTGAGGTTGAACAGGAACTGGTTGAACAGCGTGGCACTGGTGGACTCCAGCGGGTAATCGCCTTTCCACGTTGCCAATTGCTCCACCAGTTTCAACTGTGCCGGGTCCTTGACCACTTCACGCAGCACCGGCAACAGCGGTGCCAGTAGCCGTGGGCCGTAGGCGGTGATAGTGCCGAGCTGCAAGGCCTGGCTGTTGTCCACGTCCCATTTCACGCTGTTGTCGCTCAGCTGCGCGTTCAACTGCTGGCCACGGTCTGCGAGGTTGTAGTAACCGGGAATCGGCATGCCGGTGGGGGACGCGGGCTGGGCATTGGCGGACACCACATAACCGCGGGCCGGGTTTTCTTCCTGGGGGTTGGCGCTGAACGGGTAGAAGCCGAGCTTGTCCGCCTGGGCGGTGCTGCCGTCGAGGATAAAGCCCGGGTTGGCCCCGGCCGGGCGGATCGGCAACTGTGCCGCCGCCCACCAGCCGATATCGCCCTTGGCATTGGCCCACACGATATTCAAGCCAGGTGCCTGGACCTTCGCCGCCGCTGCGCGGGCCTTGGCGAGGGTATCGGCACGGTTGAGCTGGTAGAAGCCGTCGAGGATCGGGTTCTCGGTGTTGAGGAACGCCCACCACATGGCAATCGGCGTCTTGCCGGCATTCTCGCCGAGCACGTCATTGATGATCGGACCGTGGGGCGAGGTGCGCAGGGTCAGGGTTACCGGGTCCTGGCCCTTGACCGCGATCTGTTGCTCGCTGCTGGTCATGTCCACCCACTTGTCGTGGTACCAGACCTGGTTGGGGTTGTCCGGGTTGACCTTCTCGGCGATCAGGTCGAGGTCATCGTTCTGGAACATGGTCAGGCTCCAGCCGAAATCCTTGTTGTGGCCCAGGAACGCCACCGGCACCAGCGCGTTGTGATAACCGTAAAGCTCGAAACCCGGCGCTGACAGCTGCGCCTCGTACCACACCGACGGCACCGAGAAGCGGATATGCGGGTCACCCGCCAGCAACGGCTTGCCGCTCTTGGTGCGGCTGCCGCTGATGGCCCAGGCGTTGCTGCCTTCGAACTGCGGCAGGCCGTTGTCGGCCATGGCCTGTTCGCTCAACTGGGCGATGGCGCCCAAATCCTTCCAATCACCGGCCGCGAGATTCAGCGCGCCCTTGGGCTGCCAGTCGAGGTCGAAGACCTTCAGGTAATCGCTGCCCAGTTGATCGCGTACGTACGTCAGCAAGGGTTCGGTGCGAAAGGCGACGGCAAAGCTGTAGGCCAGGTAGCCGGCGACGCTGATGGTGTCTTCGGCGGTGAACCGGCGCTTGGGGATGCCCAATACGTCGAACTCCATGGGGCTGGCGTGGCTGTCCTGATACTGGTTGACCCCGTCCAGGTAGGCTTGCAGGGCCTTCCAGGGCGCAGACTCATGGTCCATGTGCTCGACGTAGCTCAAGGCACGCTCGCGAATGCGCAGGCTGCGGAACAGTTTGTCGGTCTCCAGCAGCTTGGGCCCCAGCACCTCGGCCAACTCGCCACGGGACAGGCGGCGCATGATCTCCATCTGGAACAGCCGATCCTGGGCATGTACGTAGCCGAGGGCGCGGTACAGGTCGGTCTCATTCTCGGCGCGGATATGCGGCACGCCTCGGTCGTCGTAGCGCACCGTGACCGAACCTTGCAGGTGGGCCAGCTCCACCGTGCCCTGGCGGGTCGGCTGCTTGCTGTACACGTACCAGCCGGCGCCAACCATCAGGGCTACGAGCAGGATGGCCAGCGCGGTCAGGATGCGTTTCATGGGTTGTCCCTTATTAGTCGGTCACCGTGAAGATTCGGGCAGTTTAGTGGGTTTGGCGAGCGCTGCGGAAAATGCTGTCGGGCTCGCGTTCCCTGAACCTCACCTGCATGAAGTCGGGGTTATGAAGTTGGATGCGGGTGAGCGGGTTATTATGTTTACTCTGTTACATGAAACCAGCCGCGCCGTGATCAATCAGGCCATCCGTGCGCGCCTTTGCTATCACTTTCGGAATGCAATTTATGACAGATCCCAGCCGTGCACAGGTGCCTTATGCCTGCTGCATGGAAACGCCATCGCTGATCAGCAACTTTTTGCGATACCCGCCGGTGGGCTTCGACGCCCAGCTGTCAGCACAGGGACTGCCGTACTTTTTCACCCGGTTCGACCTGCAAACCACCGCCGACGACGAGCTGCGCACCCGCCTGCGCAGTTGGCCGGGGTACCGTTTGTGGCAGTCATGGCTGCATATCGACACCTGTTTTGTCGGCACCACGGTCAGCGAATACTCCCCGTTTCCGCTGAGCGTACCGCCACAGGACATGGCGCAATGGCTGCAACAGGAGTGTGCGCCGCAACGCAAACTCACCATCGTCAAAGACGTGCCGCTGGATTCTCCGCTGCTCAGTGTCGAGGACAATCGCTACGCACACGCGCTGATTGAGGCTTGCACCCAGCGCGGATTCATCAATGTAGAGGGCCAGGCGCTGGCCTATGTGCCCATCGACTTCACCTCGATTGACGAGTATCTGTCGCGGTTATCCCATAGCCGCCGGCGTAATATCCGCCGCAAGTTGCGCAGCCGTGATGAGTTACGCATTGAGGTCCTGGACACCGGTGATGTGCGGTTCAGCGATGAGCAATGGCAGCAGGAACTGTATCGGCTGTACAAGGCGGTGTACGCACAGAGCGAAATCCACTTCGATTTGCTCACGCCCGATTTCTTCATTCAGTTGCTCACCGATGCCGACAGCGGCGGGCATGTGTTCTGCTACTGGGACGAGGACGAGTTGGTCGGCTATAACCTGTGCTACCAGCAAGACGGCAAGTTGCTCGACAAGTACATCGGCCTTAACTACCCGCTGGCGCTGGAGCACAACCTGTATTTCGTCAGCTGGTTTGTGAACCTGGAGTACGCCCTGGAAAAGGGCCTGCAGTTTTATGTCGCGGGCTGGACCGATCCGCAGGTCAAATCCAGCCTCGGCGCCAAGTTCACCTTCACCCGCCATCTGGTGTGGGTGCGCAACCCGCTGTTGCGCAAGGTGTTGAACCGCTTCCGTCACCACTTTGAAAGCGACATGCAATGGCAGCAGGAGCAAACCTCATGAGCCAGGCCCGACCCGCGTTGATCCTCGATTTTGATGGCGCCGTGAATAACATTCCCGGCGCCATCAACCTGCCGTTGCAGGCCTGGCAGGAGAAGATCCGGTTCGGTTGCCGCTGGGCACAGTTCAAGGAGCTGGAGAACGCCCTGCAAGCGCAGATGCCCAATGACTACGGCTGTGTGTTTACCGGCAGCGGTGACTATCACCATCTCAGCCAGTTGTTGTTGAACCGTCTTCCCACCCAGCAAAAGATCCAACTGATCATTTGCGATAACCACCCGGACAACATGCGCTATCCGTTTGGTATCCATTGTGGGTCTTGGGTCTACTGGGCCAGCCGCCTGCCACAGGTCGAGCATGTGCATGTGCTGGGCATTGGCTCGCCGGACATTTCCCTCAAGCACGCCTGGGAGAATCACTGGTCACCGCTGGTGAAACGCAAGCTGACCTACTGGAACACCAACGTCGATACCCGCTGGTTGAACTGGATCGGCGCAGGCCGCAGCAACCGTGCATTCACCAGCGCGGACGAATTGATGAGCGCGTTCCTGGCGCAGCTCGACAGGTCATTGCCGGTGTATCTCTCCATCGACAAAGACGTGCTGAGCCCGGAGGTGGTGAATACCAACTGGGACCAGGGCGAGTTTCTGGAGAAGCATTTGAATGCGCTGATCGATGCCTGCCAGGGCAGCATTATCGGCGCGGACATTACCGGCGATGTCTCGGCTTATCACTACCAGAGTAAGTTCAAGCGTTGGCTGAGTGCGTCGGATGGCCAGGAAGAGCTGCCGGAGAACCAGGTGGTGATCTGGCAACAACAGCAGAATGAGTTGAACGCGCGCTTGTTGACCCGTATCGATCAAGGCTGGGCTAGCGTTTAAGAATTCGCCGTAGATGATCCAGCACTTGCTCGAACAGTTCGTCCGTCAGCCAGTGGCTGTTGCTGATCGACAGTGTCTGGGCGGCGAAGCTTTGCGCGCGGGGGATATCGGCGCCTGGCTGTAACAGCGGGGTGAGCGCCGGGTAGCTCGGCAAGACGTGGATAAACAGACGGGTGACGCCCAGGCCCGCCGTCCACAGCTGCGCCATCGCGGTATCGCGGGTTTGTGCGCTGGGCATCACCACCATCAGGAACGGCCAGGTACCTTGCTGGCCCGGGCTGTCGGTCAACACCGAAACGCCGGGCAAGCTGCTCAGCTGCGCCACGCGACGCAAGGCCCGTAAGCGTCCTTGCTGCAAATGTTCGGGCAAGCGTGCCAATGCGGCAGCGCCGACCTTCTGGCGATAGCCGCCCAACCGGTGCAACGGAATATCGTTGACGGAAAAATCATCGCCGACTGCCGCCACTTCATCGCCCCGCGCCAACGCCGCCCGCAGCGGTTTGCCGTACACGTACTTCAGCCCGCGGGGCTGATACGCCGCGGCATAGCCCCACAGCTCGGCGCTGCGTTGCACTTCCCAGCGCAGGCTGAAGGGCAAGTCCTGGCGGCATTGCTGGTGCAACGCCTGATGCAGCACCGCATCCCGGCTGAACAACACGCCGCCTTCGGCCGTCGTCAGGCCTTTGCCCAGTGCCATGCTGAAAAAGCCGATGTCGCCTTTGAGTCCGACGCTTTTTCCGTCATCCAGCGCGCCCATGGCCTGGGCGGCGTCTTCGATGACCGCCACGCCGTAAGGCTCGGCAATGCGCGTGGCGGCATCCACATCCGCTACGCGCCCGGCCAGGTGGGTGACGACGATCGCCAAGGTGTTTTCGTTGCACAGCTGCGCCAGCTGTTGCTCGTCCAGGTCGATGCTGCCGGGCTTTAAATCGCACGGCACCACGCGTAATGGCGGGCAATGATGGGCGGCCAGGGCCACCAGCGGGCAGGTATAGGCCGGCACGATAAGCTCGGTGCGCCCAGGGCTACGTTGCTGCAACACCCGCAGCGCCATGATCAGGGCGGCCGTGCCGGAACAGGGCAGGGCCGGCAAAGGGATGTCGAGCTGTTGGGCCAGGTCGCGGGCCAGGTTGCCCGAGAGGTTGAACAAATCCTGCCAGCGCAGGGGAAGGCCCGCCGTCGGCGGAATCTCCCGCTGGCTGACAACGGGCGTCATGACGCCAGCGTCTGCGAGGGCTCGGCCTCGACGGTCTTGCTCTCTTTGTCTTCACTGCGCGCCAGGCACAGGATGCCGGCAATGATCAGCGCACCACCGACGATTTTGGGCAGGGTCAGGGTGTCGTTGAACAACCACACGGAGATCAACGTCACGCTGATCAGCTCCAGGTGGGAGGCGGCAAACGCCGGGCCTACCGGCGCGTATTTCAACAACGTCATCCAGGTAAAAAATGCACCGATGTAGCCAACGAATGCCCCGTAGATCCAGGGCGCACCAAACACGCGTATCAGCCACGCGGCGTCCATTGTCAGCGGTTCGGCATGAATCGAGGCGAACTTAAAGCTGACCTGCGCCAAGGTATCGAAAATGATCAGCGACAGAAAACCCAGGATATAAAACCGTTTCATTACTCAAACCCCACGACGGTCACGCCACAGGCGATCAGCATGATGCCGATCAACCGCCATTTGCTCAGGCTTTCCTTGAACAGGAAACGGCCCGCAATCATGATCACGACAATGTTGATGGAGCCTAGCATCACCCCGACCGACAACGGCACCAGTGTCAGGAAGGCCAGCCACAGCACGAATTCGAAGACATAGCAGATGATGCCCAGCCAGATCCACGGACGCTTGAGCATATGGCGCCAGTGGGCCATGCCGTCATGCTCGGCGCTGGCTGAAGCGGCGGCTTTAAACGCCAACTGGCCGGACGTATCGACGATAACGTTGAGTATCCAGAGGATGATGGTTAATTGGCTCATGTGTTCCCGTGTCGTCTGCTGGTACGGCTAGCTGCTTACGATACAGGAGCATGCCGATACAGTTGTTCGAGTTTGTCGAACGAACAGCGTCTGTTCAGCTTGGCGCGCCCGGTTCAGGGTGCAGGCGCGGCCCCGTTCCACTCGCAGTAACAGCCTACCGCCAGGGTGTGGGTCGCATTGACCTCGCGCCCGCCTTCGAGGGCTTGCAGGATCGGCTCGATAAAGCTGTTGCTGGAGTTACACGTCAGCCCTTCGCTGTAGGGCCCGAAATACGCCAGCTTGCCGCTGCGGTCCCAGATGCCCACGGCAGGGCTGGCAGGCAGGTGCTGGGCGCCTGGCACGGCCTTGAGGGCCTTCATCGCGCCGAGGGTGGCGGGTAACTGGCCGTGGCTGCCGGCTTTCTGCAGGGAATAGAACTCCACGCCTTGGGGGGCGTACTGCTCGATCAGTTCGCTGAGGTGCTGTTGGTTTCCGACATTGCACGGGCAGGCCGGGTCCCAGAAGTGCACCAGGCGGATCGGGCCCGGGCCGGCAAGCTCGGCCGGCAGGCTCAGGCTGTCACCGGAAAACACCGCCGTATGCTCACTGAATGCCCGCAGGTAACGCCCCTGGAACCAGTCATACGCCGCCCATAACACCCCGGCGCAAATGATCACGATCAGGCTGGCGAAGAGGGTGGTGCGGTAGGGCTGTCGCATTTGGATCGATCCTCGGAGGACGCGTAGCTTGCCATGCTTGCCCTGACAGATGAATATCGCGGCTCGATATTCATCTGTTCAATGCGTTGAAGCCACAGTCTGGAAGTTCTTATGCCCGTTACGTTTGACCCTGATCATCTGCGCGAAAGCTTGCGGCCCCTGGTGGACGCGCAGCCGCTTTCTGCCGAGGCCCGGGTCTACCAGCGCTTCTACGGCCTGGACCTGCCCGCCCGCAAGGTGCCCGCAGTGAGCCGCCTGGGGCGGTTTGCGGTGGATGGGTTCGAGGTGGTCTGCCAGGTGTGGTGGCCGCCCGTTCCGGTGGCGACGATGTTCCTGTTCCATGGTTTCTACGACCATATGGGCCTGTACCGCAATGCCGTGGATTGGGCGCTGGACCAGGGCTTTGTGGTGATTGCCTGCGACTTGCCGGGCCATGGTTTGTCCAGCGGCGAGCGGGCCAGCATCGATGACTTTGCGGTGTACCAGGACGTGGTGCAGGCGCTGTTTGAGCAGGCCAAGGCGTTGCAGTTGCCGCAGCCGTGGCACCTGTTCGGGCAAAGTACCGGCGGCGCGATTGTGGTGGATCACCTGCTTAACCATGGCGTCGACAGCCCGGCCCAGGGCAAGACCTTTTTGCTCTCACCGCTGGTGCGTCCCCGCGCCTGGGGCTGGTCGCAGCTCAGTTATTACTTGCTCAGGCCGTTCGTCAAAGGCATCGCCCGGCGTTTCAGCGATAACACCAACGACCCGCAGTTCAAGCCGTTCCTGGAGGCCGACCCGTTGCAGCCACGGCAGTTGCCCACCGCCTGGGTGGGCGCGTTGGCGCGCTGGATCAAACGCATTGAAGCGGCGCCACGCAGTACGCGGCGGCCGTTGATCGTGCAGGGTGAGGAAGACATGACGGTGGACTGGCAGCACAACCTGAAGGTACTGCGCAGCAAGTTCGACCAGCCGGAAATCTTGATGCTGCCGCGCGGCAGGCATCACTTGGCGAATGAGATTCCGGAGATTCGGCAGGTGTACTTCAAGTTTCTAAGTGATCACCTGGCCTGAGATCGTTCCCACGCTCCGCGTGGGAACGCCTCCGAGGACGCTCCGCGTCCCGTGACGCAGAGCGTCACCAGCTGCGCTCCCACGCGGAGCGTGGGAGCGATCAATCGGTGTCAGGGTGCCAGGCTTGAGGTGCTTTGGCCGACCGCCAGGCCGGCGCGAATCGCCGCCAGTGCCGCTTTGTAGTACGCCTTGCCATCCGGCGACTCCGCGAATGTCGCGAACTCCTCCAGCTCCGGGTCGGACAGATCCCGGTAGACGTATAGCAACGTGTTGTTCAAATCATTGCCAATCTGCTGCATCAGGCGCTCACGCTGGCCATTCAGCATGCCTTGTGCCTGGCCGCCGCCCAACAGGCCGGGGATCATCTGGCTCAAGCTGTCGGCGGCCACACCGGCAATCGCCAGGCTGACTTCAGCCCCGGCTTCCCGCGCAGGCAGCGCCTGGGCCAGGTGGCCAATGATCAGGCTGCGGGTGGCGTCGGCCTCCATATGCGGCAAGCCCTGGGCATTCTTCGCCAGTTGATCCCGGCGGGTGGCCAGCAACTCGGCGGCGACAATCTTGCGGCCAAGGGGCGATTGGAAGAAGGCCAAAGCCGGCTTCGGGTCCGCCAGATTCTTGCGTAGCTGTGCTTCGGCGCGCTGGTCTACCGACTGCGGCGCAAAGCGTTTATTGCTGTTGTCCACCAGCGCTTGATACACCGCCGGCGGCAAGCTGTTGCGGTAGCGTTGCTGGGCGGCACTGAGGGCGTCATTAAAATGCGCGCGCTGGTCTGCCCAGCCGGCGACCTTGTACAACTGGTCATGGCTGTCTGCCCAGGCGGGCAAAACGCAGAGCATCAGCAAGGAAAAAAACAAACGACGCATAGGGACTCCTGTCAGTCGGCCACTATTGTCCGTGTCGGACGTAGGATTTGTCGAGAAATCCTATCGGTCTCCTGACTAAAGTGTATTCAGACGCTCGGCGGCTCTGTCGGATTCACAGGCGTATGGATACTATGCGCGCCATGCCCATACCCTCCGATCACCCGCTTCTGTTACGCATTGTCGATGACCTGGCCGCACAAGGCTGGTCGCAGCAGAATATCTTCCTGCCCGAGGCTCTGACCCTCGAACTGGCGGCTGAGTGCCATAAACGCGCTGCCGAAGGCGAATTGGCGCCCGCCGCCGTCGGACGCGGGCCGTCCCAGGAGATTCGCGAGGGCATTCGGGGGGATCATATCCAGTGGCTGGAACCGGGTGAGGTAGTCGCCTGCGACACCTACCTCGAGCTGATGGACAGCCTGCGGGTGGCAATGAACCGCGGCCTGTTCCTCGGCCTGGAAGACTTCGAAAGCCACTTCGCGATGTACCCGCCGGGTGCGTTTTACCTCAAGCATGTAGACCGTTTTCGCGATGACGACCGGCGCATGGTGTCGGCAGTGATCTACTTGAACAACGCCTGGCTGCCGGAGCATGGTGGCCAGTTGCGCATGTACCTCAAGGGCGACGTCGAATACGATGTGGTGCCCATCGGCGGTTGCCTGGTGGTGTTCCTGTCGGGGGAGATCCCCCATGAAGTCATGCCCGCCACCCGCGAACGCCTGTCCCTTACCGGCTGGTTTCGCCGGCGGGGTAACGAGCCGTTCTGATGATGCAAAAGATTCTGGTCAGCCGCTGCCTGCTGGGGCACCGGGTACGCTACGACGGAGGCGCCAGCGGGCCTTTCGACCAACTCGCCGCATGGCAGGCCGAAGGCCGGGTGGTTGCCGTTTGCCCCGAGGTTGCGGGAGGTTTGCCGACGCCACGGCCGTCTGCCGAAATTCCGGGCGGGCAGGGGATTGACGTGTGGGAAGGCCGTGCCCAGGTGCTGACGGCCCAAGGGGAAGACTTCAGCGAAGCCTTCCTCGAAGGTGCCCGCCAGGCGTTGGCCTTGGTGCAGCGTCACAACATCCGGGTCGCCGTGCTCAAGGCCAACAGCCCGTCCTGCGGCAATCTGCTGACCTATGACGGCACCTTCACCGGCGTGAAGGTCACGGGCGAAGGCGTGACGGCGGCATTGCTCAAGCGCCATGGGGTGTTGGTATTCAGTGAGCTGGAACTGCCCGAAGCGGCAGCGGCCCTGGCCAAATTCTCCAGCCCGACATAGATCAACATGTGGGAGCGGGCTTGCTCGCGAAAGCGGAGTGTCAGTCACTAGATGCTCAAGCTGACCCCCCGCATTCGCGAGCAAGCCCGCTCCCACATTGACCGAGTCGTTTATTCGGCCTTTTTGACCGGCTTGCTCGCATCCATTCCGAACCACTTCTCCGACAACGCCGTCAGCCGGCCATCGGCCTTAATCCGTTGCAGGGCCTTGTCCAGGCTGGCCTTGAACGCCGGGTTACCCTTCTGGAACGGAATCGCCAGGCTCAGCGTAGGGCCGACATCTGCGCCTTCCTTCACCGGCAACTGGCTGTCGCGAATCGCGTAGGGGATCAGCAACCGGTCACTGATGGCCGCATCGATCTGTTGGTCAGCGACGTCCTTGATCGGCTGCCTGGCATCGGCATAGCTGCGCAAATCAACGCCCTCGGCGGTGCGCGCCTGCTCCACAAACTGACTGCCCTGGGCCACGCCCAGCGCCTTGCCCTTGAGCGCCGCGAAGCTGCCCAGCGGGCGTTGTTCCTGCTTGCGCACGATCAGTTGTGCACTGGAGTAGCTGTAGGGCTCGCTGAAGTCGAAACGATCCGCCAGTTCAGGAGTCATAGCGATATGGTTGATGGCCACGTCGTACTTGGCGCTTTCCACGCCAGGTAGCAGATCGGCGGCATCGACGGTGATAAAGGAGGGGCGTACGTCCATTTCCTTGGCCAGTAACTCACCCAGTTCCACTTCAAAGCCGGTGAGTTTGTCGCCTTCCTTGAAGTTGAAGGGCGGGGTGTTGGCTTCCAGGGCGATGCGCAATTCCCCGCGGTCAAACACATCGTCAATCAGTTCGGCATGGGCCAACGGGCTTACAAGGGGAAGTAAAAGTAACAGGCCAGGCAGGAAACGCATGGTCTCTCCTAAAGAATTCGAATGAGCGAGGCGCTGTTCCGGCTCGCTTTGCTATGGTGTTGAGTGCCTTGGACAGCAATTTGTCGCGAAGTTGTCATAACCCTACAGATTTCACCGAAAAACTGGAGAAGTGAATGAAAGCCTTTTTGACCCGTGCAACCCTGGCCAGCCTATTGCTGGGTGCTTCGATGTTGGCGACCGCTGCTGATGGCATTCCGCGCAGCGCTCCACCAGAAGGTGCCAAAGTGTTCATCGTGTCGCCAAAAGACGGCGCCACTGTCGATAAAACCTTCACCGTGAAATTCGGCATGGAAGGCCTGAAACTGGCCCCGGCCACCAGCCAGGACCCGGGCACCGGCCACCACCACCTGCTGATCGACCAGAAAGCATTGCCTGACGCCAGCGTGCCAATCCCGGCCACCGACACCGTGATCCACTACGGCAAGGCCCAGACCGAAACCGAGCTGACCCTCACCCCAGGCAAGCACACGCTGCAACTGGTCGCCGGCGACAAACTGCACATGCAGTTCAACCCGACTGTAGCCTCGAAAGTCATCACGGTTAACGTCAAGTAAGATTTGTTCAGACAAAAAAAGGGAGACCCGAGGGTCTCCCTTTTTTAGGCGCGTTTAACGATTAGAACAACACGCGGCTACGGATAGTGCCGTTGATGTGTTGCAGCTTCTCTTGCGCCAGGTCCGAGTACTCGGCGTCTACGTCGATCACCACGTAGCCGACTTTCTCGTTGGTCTGCAGGAACTGACCGGAAATGTTGATGCCGTTTTCCGCGAAGACCTTGTTGATCTCCATCATCACGCCAGGGATGTTCTGGTGGATGTGCAGCAGACGGTGCTTGCCAGGGTGAGCCGGCAGCGCTACTTCCGGGAAGTTGACCGAAGACACCGACGTACCGTTGTCGCTGTACTTGACCAGTTTCTCCGACACTTCCAGGCCGATGTTGGCTTGGGCTTCAGCGGTGGAACCACCGATGTGCGGGGTCAGGATCACGTTGTCCAGGCCACGCAGCGGGCTTTCGAAGATGTCGTCGTTAGAGCGCGGCTCTACCGGGAACACGTCGATGGCGGCGCCGATCAGGTGTTTGTCCTTGATCGCGTCGGCCAGGGCGTCCAGCTCAACAACAGTGCCGCGTGCGGCGTTGATCAGGATCCCGCCCTTCTTGATGGCGCGGATTTCCTTCTCGCCGATCATCCACTGGGTCTCAGCGGTTTCCGGTACGTGCAGGGTCACGATGTCGGACATGCCCAGCAGCTCGGTCAGGCTCGACACCTGGGTGGCGTTGCCCAATGGCAGCTTGGTCAGGGTGTCGTAGAAGAACACCTGCATGCCCAGGCCTTCGGCCAGAACCGACAGTTGAGTACCGATCGAGCCGTAACCGACGATACCCAGCTTCTTGCCGCGGATTTCGAAGGAGTTGGCTGCGCTCTTGATCCAGCCGCCACGGTGGCAGGAAGCGTTCTTCTCAGGAATACCGCGCAACAGCAGGATGGCCTCGGCCAATACCAGCTCAGCCACGGAGCGGGTGTTGGAGTACGGTGCGTTGAACACCGCGATGCCGCGCTCGCGCGCTGCGTTGAGGTCGACCTGGTTGGTGCCGATGCAGAAACAACCTACAGCGACAAGCTTCTTGGCGTGATCGAAGATCTCTTCGGTCAGCTGAGTGCGGGAGCGAATGCCGATGAAGTGCGCGTCGGCGATCTTTTCCTTGAGCTGGGCTTCCGGCAGAGAACTGGTGATGTACTCAATGCTGGAGTACCCAGCAGCCTTCAGAACGTCGACGGCCGATGGGTGGACGCCTTCCAGAAGAAGGAACTTGATCTTGCTCTTATCGAGAGAAGTCTTGCTCATCTGCGTAAACCTGTATCCCGGAGAAAAATGGCAGGGAATCGGATCACGTAAGCTGACCCGGACGGCAGGAAAGCCGTCACCGCAGAACGCCCTTGGGCACTATCCTGCGGGGGCGGTATGCTAGCATACGTGCCCCGCTAAACACCCATTCCTGCGACGTGAAGCGTTCTCAGGATGACCATGAATTGTTCGAGAGTTCTGTCGATGACCCATCCTGCCCTGATTGATGAGCTGAAGACCCTGGTTGAGCCTGGCAAGGTCCTGACCGATGCTGACTCCCTTGAGGCTTATGGCAAGGACTGGACCAAGCATTTCGCCCCGGCCCCGGTCGCCATCGTCTTCCCGAAGACCACCGAACAGGTGCAGGCCATCGTCCGTTGGGCCAATGAACACAAGGTGGCGCTGGTGCCGTCCGGTGGTCGTACCGGCCTGTCGGCTGCTGCGGTGGCAGCGAATGGCGAAGTGGTTGTGTCCTTCGACTATATGAACCAGATCCTCGACGTGAACCTCACCGACCGCACCGCCGTGTGTCAGCCGGGCGTGGTCACCAAGCAATTGCAGAACGTCGCCGAAGAAAAAGGCCTGTACTACCCGGTGGATTTCGCCTCGTCCGGTTCCAGCCAGATTGGCGGCAATATCGGCACCAATGCCGGCGGGATCAAGGTGATTCGCTACGGCATGACCCGTAACTGGGTCGCCGGCATGAAAGTCGTCACTGGTAAGGGCGACCTGCTGGAACTGAACAAAGACCTGATCAAGAACGCCACCGGCTACGACATGCGTCAACTGTTCATCGGCGCTGAAGGCACCCTGGGGTTTGTGGTCGAAGCGACCATGCGCCTGGACCGTGCGCCGAAAAACCTCACCGCGATGGTGCTCGGCACCACCGATTTCGACTCGATCATGCCGGTGTTGCACGCCTTCCAGAGCAAGCTGGACCTGACCGCGTTCGAGTTCTTCTCCGACAAGGCCCTGGCCAAAGTCCTCGGTCGCGGCGATGTTCCGGCGCCGTTCGAGTCCGGCTGCCCGTTCTACGCGCTGCTGGAATTCGAGGCGACCACCGAAGAAGTGGCCAACGACGCCCTGGCCACGTTCGAACACTGCGTGGAGCAGGGCTGGGTGCTGGACGGCGTGATGAGCCAGAGCGAAACCCAACTGCACAACCTGTGGAAGCTGCGCGAGTACATCTCCGAGACGATCTCCCACTGGACGCCGTACAAGAACGACATTTCGGTGACTGTGTCGAAAGTGCCGGCCTTCCTGAAGGAAATTGACGCGATCGTCGGCGAACACTACCCGGACTTCGAAATCGTCTGGTTCGGCCACATCGGCGACGGCAACCTGCACCTGAACATCCTCAAGCCGGAAAACCTGAGCAAGGACGAGTTCTTCGCCAAGTGCGCGACCGTCAACAAGTGGGTGTTCGAGACCGTGCAGAAGTACAACGGCTCGATCTCCGCCGAACACGGCGTGGGCATGACCAAGCGCGACTATCTGACCTACAGCCGCTCGCCGGTTGAAATCGAATACATGAAGGCAGTGAAAGCGGTGTTCGACCCTAACGGGATCATGAACCCGGGCAAGATTTTCGCTGTTTAACAGTCCCTGAAGGAGTCGGTCCATGAGCTACCAGCACAAGTATGTCGACGGCACCAATATTCACTTTCCCCTGGGGAAAGTGGTGTGCATCGGGCGTAACTACGCCGAACACGCCAAGGAACTGGATAACCCGGTGCCTACCGAGCCGCTGCTGTTTATCAAGCCCGGTAGCTGCGTGGTGGCGCTGGAAGGTGGTTTTGCCATCCCCACCGAGCGCGGTTCGGTGCACTACGAAGCGGAAATCGCCGTGTTGATCGGCAAGCCTCTGTCGGCCAAGCCGAGCCGCGAGGAAGTGCTGGACGCCATCTCCGGCTTCGCCCCGGCCCTCGACCTGACCCTGCGGGATAAACAGGCCGAGCTGAAAGCCAAGGGCCTGCCGTGGGAAATCGCCAAGTCGTTTGATGGCGCGGCAGTGATTGCCCCGTTCGTGGTCGGCAGCACGTTCCCGGACGTGACCGACATCGGCATCCGCCTGACCATCAATGGCGAAGTGCGCCAGGACGGCAACAGCGCGATCATGCTCAACCCGATCATCCCGATGATCCAGTACATGGCCGGCTGCTTCTCCCTGCAGGCCGGCGATGTGATCCTCACCGGTACACCGGCCGGCGTGGGCCCGCTGAATGTGGGTGACGAGCTGGTGCTGGAATTGCCGGGTGTGAGCCGCTTCGAAAGCAGCGTTCGCTAAATACCGGGCGAAACGCGGTTCAAAATGTGGGAGCCGGGCTTGCCCGCGATAACGGTGTGTCAGTCGCCTTGAATGTTGACTGAGCCGCCGCCATCGCGGGCAAGCCCGGCTCCCACATTGTTTTGTGTTTGCCTGGAAGCACCGGTTTTTGCATTTTTTTCACACCCCATCCGGATAATCCTCAGCCTCCTGCGCGCGGACCTTGTGATCCTGTGCTATCCCCTAAAGCTGACTTTCTGGAAAGCGTAATGGCCGTGCCTCTCCCATCCGTAAAACCCTCGTTGCGTTCACGCCTTGCCATGCGCTGGTATTCCTGGCTGTTCCTAGCCGGCGCGATCATTTACGGCGTGGCCTGGGCGATGCATTGGGATGACCGTGGCGTGCTGTGGGTGGCGGAGGGCTTCGAAACCCCGACCGAGCGCCTGGAAAGCGTCTGGCTCCCGGACTACCGCGCGGTGATCGATGCCAAGTTGCTGCCCGGAATGGAGAAGGACGAAGCCTCGGACCTCACCTACAACCCGCTGACCAAGACTCTGTTCTCGGTCATGGGCAAAAACCCGTTCCTGGTTGAATTGACCCTGCAAGGCGACGTACTGCGCAAGATGCCGCTCAACGGCTGGAACAACCCGGAAGGCGTGACCATGATGGAAAACGGCTTGATGGCCGTGGTCGATGAGCGTCAGCACAGCCTGACCATCATCAAGGTCGACCCGCAGACCCAGCAGTTGAACAAAGCTGACTTCCCGTCCTACGACCTTGGCCCGTCGAAGGACCAAAACAAAGCCTTTGAAGCCGTGACCTGGGACAAGCGCAACCAGCAACTGATCCTCGGCGAAGAGCGCCCACCGGCGCTGTTCACCTGGAAAAGCGACGGCAGCCAGACCCTCACCGGCGACAAGCAAAAGCTCGCCAGCACCGAGTTGGACATGCGCAACCTCTCAGCGCTGACCGTTGATCCGCGTACCGGCCACCTGCTGGCGTTGTCGGCGGATTCCCATCTGTTGCTGGAACTGGACGAGAAGGGCGAGCAAGTCAGCTTCATGACGTTGCTCGGCGGCTTCAATGGCTTGAAGAACACCATTCCTCGTGCCGAAGGCGTGACCATGGACGAGAGCGGCACGCTGTACATGGTCAGCGAGCCGAACCTGTTCTATCGCTTCGAGAAGCAGAAACAGTAGTTCGATTACGTCAGATTTCTCTCTATCTGCGGCATCCGCCAGACACCCGGGGCGTTTAAGTTTAAATTCAGGCGACCGTGATATTCATTCGCCAGTTTTCACTTTGAGCCCCGCCCGATGCGTCGACTTGCCCGTCCAAAGCCTGCCTTTTTCATCCTGATCCTGATCGCCTTGGTGGCTGTCGGCGTGGTCGCGCAGCAATTGCGACTGTTCGAGCGTGCCTGGTTCAACTGGCAGTCGTGGCGTAATCCCGCCGGTGAGCACTCCATTGGCCTGGGGAATTACCAGGTGGCCCTGGAGGCGCAGGTGATCGACGGTCTCAACGATGATGTCTCGGCCCTGACCTTCGATCCGGTGCGCAACAGCCTGTTTACCGTGACCAACAAGAATGCCGAGCTGGTGGAGCTGTCCCTGGACGGCAGAATCCTGCGACGCATTGCGCTGGTGGGTTTTGGCGACGCCGAGGCTGTGGAGTACATCAGCGACAACACCTACGTCATCAGCGACGAGCGCCAGCAGCGGCTGATCAAGGTCCACGTGGATGACGACACCAAATTCCTTGATGCCGCCGACGCCGAGCAAATGACTCTCGGCGTGCACCTGGGCGGCAACAAGGGCTTCGAAGGCCTGGCCTATGACTCGGTGGGCAAGCGTTTGTTTGTGGCCAAGGAACGCGACCCGATGCTGATCTACGAGGTCCACGGCTTTCCCCATTTCAAACCGGAAAAAACCTACTCGGTGCACGTGATCAACAACCCCAAGCGCGATGCCGGGTTGTTTGTGCGTGACCTGTCGAGCCTGCAATACGATGAGCGCAGCGGCCATTTGCTGGCGCTGTCGGATGAGTCATTCCTGGTGTTGGAGCTGGATATCGACGGTCGTCCCCTGAGCAGTTTGTCGCTGCTCAGGGGGCGGCATGGCCTGAAGCAGCGCGTGCCTCAGGCCGAGGGGATTGCCATGGACAACGACGGCACGTTGTACATGGTCAGTGAGCCCAATCTTTTCTATGTATTCAAGAAATGAACCCGATCCCAGCCATGGCGAAGATCGAAGGTGGGAGCTGGCTTGCCTGCGATGCAGGCGACGCGGTCTTTCAGTAGTGCCGGGGCGATGCCATCGCAGGCAAGCCAGCTCCCACACTGGGTCTGTGGTGCTTTTATGCCTTAAGGGTTTTCACGCCTTCCGGGGTGCCCAGCAGCAGTACGTCAGCCGGACGGGCCGCGAACAAACCGTTGGTGACGACGCCGACGATGGCATTGATCTGACGCTCCAGTTCCACCGGATTGGTGATCTGCATATTGAACACGTCGATGATGATGTTGCCGTTGTCGGTCAGCACGCCTTCGCGGTACACCGGGTCGCCGCCCAGCTTCACCAGCTCGCGGGCCACGTGGCTGCGGGCCATCGGGATCACTTCCACCGGCAGCGGGAACGCGCCGAGGACGGGCACCAGTTTGCTGGCGTCGGCGATGCAGATGAAGGTCTTGGCCACGGCCGCTACGATCTTCTCGCGGGTCAGGGCTGCGCCGCCGCCCTTGATCAGGTTCAGGTGTGCGTCGCTTTCATCGGCGCCGTCGACGTAGAACTCCAGGTCGCTGACGGTGTTCAGCTCATACACCGGGATACCGTGGCCCTTGAGCCGCGCGGCGGTGGCTTCGGAACTGGCAACCGCGCCGTCGAACGCGCCCTTGTGCAGGGCCAGCGCATCGATAAAGCAGTTGGCGGTGGAGCCGGTGCCGACACCGACGATGCTTTTATCGTCGAGTTTAGGAAGGATTAAATCGACGGCGGCCTGGGCCACTGCCTGTTTGAGTTGATCCTGGGTCATGCGGGCTCCGGAACGGGCGGGGAGTAAAGAGGGGCGCGAGTATAACCCAACAAAACCTCGGTTTTCGTGTGGTCGCCCGGCCAAACGCTGGGTTAGACTCCTTGGCCCTGCCCAACCCGCCCAGTGATGCTTTCCGATGCTTGAACAGTACGTCAAAAAGATCCTCACCTCGCGCGTTTACGACGTTGCCGTAGAAACCCCGCTGCAGACCGCCCGCCAGCTCTCCGAGCGCCTGGGCAACAAGGTCTGGCTCAAGCGCGAAGACTTGCAGCCGGTGTTCTCGTTCAAGATTCGCGGTGCCTACAACAAGCTGACCCAATTGAGCGCCGAAGAACGGGCGCGCGGTGTGGTCACCGCTTCAGCGGGCAACCACGCCCAGGGCCTGGCCCTGGCGGCCAAGGTGCTGGGGGTCAAGGCCACCATCGTGATGCCCAAGACCACCCCCGAAATCAAGGTCGAAGGCGTGCGCTCCCGTGGCGGCAAAGTGGTGTTGCACGGGGATTCGTTCCCGGAAGCGCTGGCGTATTCGCTGAAGCTGGTCGACGAAAAGGGCTATGTCTACATTCACCCCTACGATGATCCGCACACCATTGCCGGGCAGGGCACCGTGGCAATGGAGATCCTGCGCCAGCACCCGGGGCCGCTGGACGCGATTTTCGTCCCGGTGGGCGGCGGTGGCCTGATCGCGGGTATCGCGGCCTACGTGAAATACCTGCGGCCTGAAATCAAGATCATTGGCGTCGAGCCGGACGACTCCAACTGCCTGCAAGCCGCCATGGCGGCGGGCGAGCGCGTGGTCCTGCCGACCGTGGGCATCTTCGCCGACGGCGTGGCAGTGGCGCAGATCGGCCAGCACACCTTCGACATCTGCAAGGACTACGTGGATGAAGTGATCACCGTCAGCACCGATGAAATCTGCGCGGCGATCAAGGACATCTACGACGACACCCGCTCCATCACGGAGCCGGCTGGCGCCCTGGGCGTGGCGGGCATCAAGAAGTACGTCGAGACCCGTGGCATCACCGGGCAAACCCTGGTGGCCATTGATTCCGGGGCCAACGTCAACTTCGACCGCCTGCGCCATGTGGCCGAGCGCGCCGAGCTGGGTGAAGGCCGCGAAGCCATCATCGCCGTGACCATTCCCGAGAAGCCGGGCAGCTTCAAGGCCTTCTGCGAGGCCGTGGGCAAGCGCCAGATCACCGAATTCAACTACCGCTACCACTCCGGCCGCGAGGCGCACATTTTTGTCGGCGTGCAGACCCACCCGGAAAACGACCCGCGCAGTGCGCTGATCGCCAGCCTTACCAGCCAGGGTTTCCCGGTGCTGGACCTGACGGAAAACGAACTGGCCAAGCTGCACATCCGCCATATGGTCGGTGGCCATGCGGCGCACGTCAGCGACGAAGTGGTGTTCCGCTTCGAATTCCCGGAACGTCCGGGGGCGCTGTTCAACTTCCTCAACAAATTGGGCGGGCGCTGGAACATCTCGATGTTCCACTATCGCAACCACGGTGCTGCCGATGGGCGCGTGGTGGCGGGCCTGCAAGTGCCGGCGGACGAGCGCCACCTGGTGCCCGCGGCGCTGGAAGCCATTGGCTACCCGTACTGGGATGAAAGTGATAACCCGGCCTACCAACTGTTCCTCGGTTGAGCGACTACGCTGACTGAGCGGCCTACAAGGAATCGAGAACATGGAAACGCTGACCACCCTTAAAGTTATCCACATCGCGGCCACGGTGTTGCTGCTGCTCAGCGGTGTCGCGCTGGCGGTGCTGGCCTGGCGCAAACGCAGTGCGGGGCCGGCCTATACCGTGCAGCGGCCGTGGGTGTTTGTGTGGTTGTTGATGGGGATTTGCGTGGTGAGCATGCCGTTCACTGGCTGGTGGCTGGCGCACTTGATCGGCTGGCCGCTGGGGCAAACCTGGATTCTGGGCTCGAGCGTGATCTACACCGTGGCGGCGCTGAGCTGGTTCTGGCTGGTGGCGCGGCTTAATCGACTGCGGTTGGGCGGGGCGGGGAGTGTGAACTTTACTTTGGCGCTGGCCGTGGTCAGTTTGGTGGGGTTTGTGGCGATTGCCGGGTTGATGGGGGCTAAACCCGTTTAGGGCTTGAAACCGGGTCGCCTTCATTCGCGAGCAAGCCCGCTCCCACATTCGACTGCATTCCAAAGGTGGAACTCGATCAAATGTGGGAGCGGGCTTGCTCGCGAAAGCGTTATCAGCTGCGCAGAGTAATTACCGGCCAACCACGCTTCTCAGCCTCAGCCCGCAGATTAGGATCCGGATCCACTGCCACTGCATGCGTCACCTGCTCCAACAGCGGCAGGTCATTCATCGAATCGCTATAGAAGTAACTGTCCTCCAGGCTAAACCCGGTCTCTTCCAACCAACGATTCAAGCGCGTCACTTTACCTTCGCGAAAGCACGGTACATCGGTGCTGCGTCCGGTGTAGCGGCCGTTTTCCATCTCGCATTCGGTGGCGATCAGGGTTTCCACGCCCAGGCGTGCGGCAATTGGCGCGGTGACGAAACGGTTGGTGGCGGTGATGATCACCAGCTTGTCGCCAGCGGCGCGGTGCTTGGCCAGCAACTCAACCGCCTGGGGCAGCATGATCGGCTCGATGCAGTCGCGCATGTAGTCACGGTGCCACTCGTCCAACTGGGCCATCTCGGTGCGGCCGAGGATTTCCAGGCAGAAGTTCAGGTACTCGGCGTTATCCAGCTTGCCGGCCAGGTAGTCCTGGTAGAACTCATCGTTGCGGGCCTTGTAGGCCACGGCGTCGAGAATCCCGCGTTCACAGAGGTAATCGCCCCAGGCGTGATCGCTGTCACCCCCCAAAAGCGTGTTGTCCAAGTCGAATAAAGCCAGGCGCATTGCAGTTACTCGCTGAAAAGTCTGTAAAAAGGCGTCCAGAATACGGTCTTTTCACAAGAGTGCACATAAGGTAAGCAGCCTCGTTGCCGCTGTATCAATCTTTGTGGAACAATGCGGTGACATGCGTTTGCGAGGTTGTTGCCGTGATCGACCCCGATGGTTTCCGTCCTAATGTCGGGATTATTCTTACGAATGATGCCGGACAGGTGCTATGGGCTCGCCGTATCAACCAAGATGCCTGGCAGTTTCCTCAAGGCGGAATCAACCCCGACGAAACCCCTGAAGACGCCTTGTACCGTGAGTTGAACGAAGAAGTAGGCCTTGAACGTGAAGATGTGCAAATTCTGGCCTGCACCCGAGGCTGGTTGCGCTATCGTTTGCCGCAACGTCTGGTGCGTACTCACAGCCAACCGCTGTGCATCGGCCAGAAACAGAAATGGTTTCTCCTGCGCCTGATCTCCAACGAGCAGCGGGTGCGGATGGATTTGACCGGTAAACCGGAGTTCGATGGCTGGCGTTGGGTCAGTTATTGGTATCCGTTGGGCCAGGTGGTGACATTCAAGCGCGAGGTTTATCGTCGCGCTCTTAAAGAGCTTGCCCCGCGCCTTTTAGCGCGCGACTGACGACGGAGTTCGACCCCGAGCCATGCTCAATACGCTGCGCAAGATCGTCCAGGAAGTTAACTCCGCCAAGGATCTCAAGGCGGCGTTGGGGATTATTGTGTTGCGCGTCAAGGAAGCCATGGGCAGCCAGGTCTGCTCGGTTTACCTGCTGGACCCCGAGACCAACCGTTTTGTCCTGATGGCCACCGAGGGCTTGAACAAGCGCTCCATCGGCAAGGTCAGCATGGCGCCCAATGAAGGTCTGGTGGGCCTGGTGGGGACGCGTGAAGAACCCCTGAACCTTGAAAACGCTGCCGATCACCCGCGTTATCGCTACTTTGCCGAAACCGGCGAAGAGCGCTACGCCTCGTTCCTCGGTGCACCGATCATTCACCACCGCCGCGTTGTCGGCGTGTTGGTCATCCAGCAGAAAGAACGCCGCCAGTTCGACGAAGGTGAAGAAGCCTTCCTCGTGACCATGAGCGCGCAGCTCGCCGGGGTTATTGCCCACGCCGAGGCCACCGGTTCGATTCGCGGCCTGGGGCGCCAGGGCAAGGGTATCCAGGAAGCCAAGTTCGTCGGCGTACCGGGTTCGCCGGGCGCAGCCGTCGGTACCGCCGTGGTGATGCTGCCGCCGGCCGACCTGGACGTGGTGCCGGACAAGACCGTCACCGACATCGACGCTGAAATCATCCTCTTCAAGACCGCCCTCGAAGGGGTGCGCAATGACATGCGCACCCTGTCGACCAAGCTGGCCACCCAGCTGCGGCCTGAAGAACGGGCGCTGTTCGACGTGTACCTGATGATGCTCGACGACGCGTCCCTGGGCAGCGAAGTCAAGGACGTGATCAAGACCGGCCAGTGGGCCCAGGGCGCGCTGCGCCAAGTGGTCACCGATCACGTCAACCGTTTCGAATTGATGGACGACGCCTACCTGCGCGAACGCGCCTCGGACGTGAAAGACCTCGGTCGCCGCCTGCTGGCCTACCTGCAGGAGGAACGCTCGACCACGCTGGTGTACCCCGACAACACCATCCTGATCAGTGAAGAACTGACCGCCACCATGCTCGGCGAAGTGCCGGAAGGCAAACTGGTGGGCCTGGTCTCGGTATTGGGTTCGGGTAACTCCCACGTCGCGATCCTGGCCCGGGCCATGGGCATCCCGACGGTGATGGGCCTGGTGGACCTGCCGTATTCCAAGGTCGACGGCATCGAAATGATCGTCGACGGCTACCACGGCGAGGTCTACACCAACCCCAGCGAAGTGCTGCGCAAGCAATACGCCGAGGTGGTGGAAGAAGAACGCCAGCTGTCCCAGGGCCTCGACGCCCTGCGGGAACTGCCGTGCGTGACCCTCGACGGCCACCGTGTACCGCTGCTGGTCAACACTGGCCTGCTGGCGGACGTGGCACGCGCACAACAGCGCGGCGCCGAAGGTGTAGGGCTGTACCGCACCGAAGTGCCGTTCATGATCAACCAACGTTTTCCGAGTGAGAAGGAGCAGCTGGCGATTTATCGCGAGCAACTGTCCGCCTTCCATCCGTTACCGGTGACCATGCGCAGCCTGGACATTGGCGGCGATAAGTCACTGTCATATTTCCCCATCAAGGAAGACAACCCCTTCCTTGGCTGGCGCGGTATTCGCGTTACCCTCGACCATCCTGAAATCTTCCTCGTCCAGACCCGCGCCATGCTCAAGGCCAGCGAAGGCCTGAACAACCTGCGCATCCTGCTCCCGATGATTTCCGGCACCCACGAGCTGGAAGAAGCCCTGCACCTGATCCACCGGGCCTGGGGCGAAGTGCGCGACGAAGGCGCCGACGTGCCGATGCCGCCGATTGGCGTGATGATCGAGATTCCGGCGGCGGTGTATCAGGCCAAGGAGCTGGCGCGGCAGGTGGACTTCCTGTCGGTGGGTTCCAACGACCTGACCCAGTACCTGCTGGCCGTGGACCGCAACAACCCACGGGTGGCCGACCTCTACGATTACCTGCACCCGGCGGTGCTGCAAGCCTTGCAGAACGTGGTGCGCGACGCCCATGCCGAAGGCAAGCAAGTGAGTATCTGCGGTGAGATGGCCGGTGACCCGGCGGCGGCCGTGCTGTTGATGGCGATGGGCTTTGACAGCCTGTCGATGAACGCCACCAACTTGCCGAAGGTGAAATGGATGCTGCGCCAGATCAACCTGAGCCGGGCCAAGGAATTGCTGGCGGAGTTGATGACCATCGACAACCCGCAAGTTATCCACAGCTCGCTGCAATTGGCGCTGAAGAACCTTGGGTTGGCGCGGATGATCAATCCGGCGTCTGCAAAAACCCTCTAACCGGATTTCAGAGCCTGTCCCCAATCGAAATGTGGGAGCGGGCTTGCTCGCGAAAGCGGTGCATCAGTCAGCTTATGTATTGGCTGACACGCCGCCTTCGCGAGCAAGCCCGCTCCCACATTTAGTTTGCGTGAGGTTCAGATTTTGAGTTCAACTTCACCCAACTGTCCGCCATACGGCCCGAAACTGCGCTCCACGATATGCCGTGTCCCGTCGGCATTCACAATCAGCGCCGTGCTCGCCCGCGTCCCGTAACTGGGGCTGGCAATAAACACACTCGACAACAGGCTCTCCGTCGCCAGTCCCACGCCGGTGTCCGGCAAGTCGGCAAACGGGGCGGTCTGCGGGTCGCTCAAAATCTCCAACAAGGCCTCGGGCTGCGGATCTTCCAGCACTTGCGCCAGCGCCGCCTTGGCCTTCAACAACTTCGGCCACGGCGTATCCAGTCCCGCATTGGATAACCCATAAACCCCTGTTTCCAGGCGCGTTGGCGCAGACTCCTTGGCGTTGTAATGCCAAAGCTCGTCCCGCGTCCCGACCAACAGGTTAAACCCGGCATACTCAATGGATCTGCCATTAACGTCGGCCAAATAGTCGTCAATCGA
The DNA here is from genome assembly GCF_900105735.1 of Pseudomonas yamanorum. Lineage (NCBI taxonomy): Bacteria > Pseudomonadati > Pseudomonadota > Gammaproteobacteria > Pseudomonadales > Pseudomonadaceae > Pseudomonas > Pseudomonas yamanorum. The sequence goes on from NZ_LT629793.1 coordinate 3,814,242, forward strand.
CAGCGAACCGCTGAGAAATCGCGCCACCAATTCGCCCCGCGACTTGCGGGCCGGCGGCTGGTGCGGGTCACGAATATTGGTCAGCGCCGCAAAGCGCCCCTCCGCCCCAACCCCCAGCCAAGTCCCGCCCGCTTCCTGGTCGCGTCCGGCGTAAACATGGGGCGCATCCAGCCACTGGGCCAACGGCAGACTGGGCCGGGCATAAAACTCATCACGGTTGGCCGCGACGATCAGCGGCTGGGCGTGGCCCGGCCGCCAGGCAAAAACAATCAGGCACATAAGGCAATCCCTTTGTGTTTTGCCCACTCTACCCATAGAACCCTGTGCTTTGCATCCGTTAACATGCCGGTCTGTTTTCGGGGGCTCCCATGGAATTTCTGCTGTATTTGCTGCTGGGTTCCTGTGCGGGCATGCTCGCCGGGCTGTTCGGCGTGGGCGGCGGGATCATTATCGTGCCCGTGCTGGTGTTCAGCTTCACCTTGCAGGGCTTCGATCCCTCGGTGTTGACCCACCTCGCTGTCGGCACATCCCTGGCGTCTATTATCTTCACGTCGGTCAATGCGGTGCGTGAGCATCACCGGCGCGGTGCCGTGCGCTGGCCGATCTTTGTGTGGATGGCCGTGGGCATCCTGCTGGGCGCAGGCGTTGGCGCGCTGACCGCCGAAGCGATCTCCGGGCCGCACTTGCAGAAGATCATTGGTGTATTCGCCCTGGTGATCGCCTTGCAGATGACCCTGGAGCTCAAGCCCAAGGCCAGCCGCCAGGTGCCGGGCAAGCTCGGCCTGACCCTGGCGGGCGGCGTGATCGGCTGGTCGTCGGCGATTTTCGGCACCGGCGGCGGTTCGTTGACCGTGCCGTTCCTGACCTGGCGCAGCGTGCCGATGCAGCAGGCAGTGGCCACCTCGTCGGCCTGCGGCTTGCCGATCGCCCTGGCCAGTGCGTTAAGTTTCATGATTCTGGGCTGGCATGATCCGCTGCTGCCCGAGCATAGTCTCGGCTTTGTGTACTTGCCGGCGCTGCTGGGCATCGCCCTGACCAGCATGGTGGCAGCCCGCTTTGGCGCGCGCCTGGCGCATCGGTTGTCGCCGCGCTTGCTCAAGCGGCTGTTCGCCGGGCTGCTGTTTTGTGTAGGGCTGAATTTTTTGCTGTAACGCAGGCTTAATCGCGCACCGGCATGGTCCGATGCGCCATGACTATTGATTTAACGAGGAGTCGCAATGCTGCCTTACCCGCAGATCAACCCGGTGGCCGTGGCCATCGGTCCGCTGCAAATCCACTGGTACGGGTTGATGTACCTGATCGGCATCGGCGGTGCCTGGTTGCTGGCTTCCCGGCGCCTGAACCGTTTCGATCCGACCTGGACCAAGGAGAAGCTCTCCGACATGGTGTTCTGGATGTCGATGGGGGTCATCGTCGGCGGACGCCTGGGGTATGTGCTGTTCTACGACCTGCCAGCCTACATCGCCAACCCGACGCTGATCTTCGAGGTGTGGAAGGGCGGCATGGCGTTCCACGGCGGGTTTGTGGGGGTGATGATCGCCGCCTGGTGGTTTGGCCGGCGTAACGGCAAGTCGTTCTTCCAGCTGATGGACTTCGTCGCACCGTTCGTGCCGATTGGCCTGGGCGCCGGGCGCATCGGTAACTTCATCAATGCCGAATTGTGGGGCAAGCCGACCGACGTGCCGTGGGCCATGGTGTTCCCGCCGTTCAGCGACCCGGCGCAATTGCCGCGTCACCCGTCGCAGCTGTACCAGTTCGCCCTGGAAGGTGTGGCGCTGTTCCTGATCCTCTATATCTTTTCGCGCAAGCCACGCCCAACCATGGCCGTGTCGGGCATGTTCGCGCTGTTCTACGGGATCTTCCGCTTTATCGTCGAGTTCGTGCGGGTGCCGGATGCGCAGCTGGGCTACCTGGCGTGGGGCTGGTTGACCATGGGTCAGATTCTCAGCCTGCCGATGATCATCGCCGGCCTGGGCCTGCTGTGGTGGGCTTACAATCGCCCGCAAGGCATCAAGAACACCGCGCTTTAAATTCGAACGCCGGGGCCCGAGGGGCCCGGCTTCAACGATACAGGTATAGACATGAAGCAATATCTCGAACTACTGAACGATGTCGTGACCAATGGCCTGACCAAGGGCGACCGCACCGGCACCGGCACCAAGGCCGTGTTTGCCCGTCAGTTTCGGCATAGCTTGGCCGACGGCTTCCCGCTGCTGACCACCAAGAAGCTTCACTTCAAAAGCATCGCCAACGAATTGATCTGGATGTTGAGTGGCAACACCAACATCAAGTGGCTGAACGAGAATGGCGTAAAGATCTGGGACGAATGGGCCACCGAAGACGGTGACCTGGGCCCGGTGTACGGCGAGCAGTGGACCGCGTGGCCAACCAAGGACGGCGGCAAGATCAACCAGATCGACTACATGGTCGAGACCCTGAAGACCAACCCCAACAGCCGCCGCATCCTGTTCCACGGCTGGAACGTCGAGTACCTGCCGGACGAGACCAAGAGCCCCCAGCAAAACGCCCGGGACGGCAAGCAAGCGCTGCCGCCTTGCCACCTGCTGTACCAGGCCTTTGTGCATGACGGACATCTGTCGATGCAGTTGTACATCCGCAGCTCCGACGTGTTCCTCGGCCTGCCGTACAACACTGCGGCCCTGGCGCTGCTGACCCATATGCTGGCCCAGCAGTGCGACCTGATCCCTCACGAGATCATCGTCACCACGGGCGACACCCATGCCTACAGCAACCATATGGAACAGATCCAGACCCAGCTGGCGCGCACGCCGAAGAAGCTGCCGGAACTGGTGATCAAGCGCAAACCTGCGTCGATCTACGATTACAAATTCGAAGACTTTGAAATCGTGGGCTATGACGCTGATCCGAGCATCAAGGCCGACGTGGCTATCTAAAAGCGCTCTCGGTCCCAATGTGGAAGCGGGCTTGCTCGCGAATACGGTGTATCAGAAACACACTCAGTGGCTGACACTCCGCTTTCGCGAGCAAGCCCGCTCCCACATTTGTTTTGTGTACACATTCAATGGCCGTGGCTTCTGCCTACATGTGAGGGCTCAGCCTCGCTGGCCGCGACACTCCCGCTGACCTCCAGCCGCTGCAAAATCCCGCACTGATCCAGATCCGGCCCGCCGCCGCAGCGTTGGCGCAGGTCAAGCAACTGTTCCTGCAACGCCAGCAGCCCGTCGATCCGCGCCTTCACGTGGTGGATGTGCTCATCAATCAATGCATTCACGCTTTCGCACTGGTCCTGAGGACTGTCCCGCAGGCCCAGCAGGCTACGAATTTCCTCAAGGGTCATGTCCAGACTGCGGCAGTTGCGGATAAACACCAGCCGTTCGGTGTGCGCCTGGGTGTACAGCCGGTAATTACCGTCACTGCGCGCAGGCGGCGGCAGCAGGCCTTCTTTCTCGTAATAACGGATGGTTTCCACCTGGCAATCCGTCAATTTTGCCAATTCGCCGATCTTCATCGCAGCAATCTCCAAAAGGGTGCTTGACCCTATAGTGGCTACAGGGTCTTTACTTGGCAACAGGCACCTTTACGGACGCGACAGAATGAGCGACTCCATCCACACCCCGCACAAGCACGACCACGACCATGATCATGACCACGCGCACGATCACGGCCCCAAGCTCAAGCCTGTGCAGAAGCACGACCATGGCAGCCATGGCGATTCCTGCTGTTCCAGCAAGGCCGCGCCGACACTGGTGAAGCTGACCGAAGCCCCGACAGCGGGCTCGCGGCTGAGCACCTTCCGCATCGAAGCCATGGACTGCCCCACCGAGCAGACGCTGATCCAGAACAAACTGGGCAAGCTTGCGGGTGTGCAGCAGCTGGAATTCAACCTGATCAACCGCATTCTCGGCGTGACCCACGACCTGCCGACGACCGCGCCGATCATCGACGCCATCAAGTCCCTGGGCATGCAGGCGGATCCCATCGAGGAAGGCGTTACCCCGGCTGAGCCGCCGGCGAAGAAGCACTGGTGGCCGCTGGCTGTGTCCGGCGTGGGTGCTCTAGGTGCTGAAGTGCTGCACTTCACCAACGCAGCCCCGACGTGGGTGATCGCCCTGGTCGCGCTGATCTCGATCTTCAGCGGCGGCCTCACCACCTACAAAAAGGGCTGGATTGCCCTGAAGAACCTCAACCTGAACATCAACGCCCTGATGAGCATCGCCGTCACCGGCGCGATCCTGATCGGCCAGTGGCCGGAAGCCGCGATGGTGATGTTCCTGTTCACCGTGGCCGAGTTGATCGAAGCCAAGTCTCTGGACCGTGCACGTAACGCCATCAGCGGCCTGATGCAGATGACGCCGGAACAGGCCACGGTCCGTCAAGCGGACGGCAGTTGGGTTGAACAGGACGTTAAAGTTATCGAATTGGGCTCTATCGTACGGGTTCGTCCCGGCGAGCGTATTGGCCTGGACGGTGAAGTCACCTCTGGCCAGTCCACCATCGACCAGGCGCCGATTACCGGTGAAAGCCTGCCGATTGAAAAGACTGTGGGCGATAAAGTCTTCGCCGGCACCATCAATCAGGCCGGTTCTCTGGAATACAAAGTCACTGCAGCCGCCAACAACTCCACCCTGGCGCGGATCATCCACGCCGTGGAACAGGCCCAGGGCGCCCGCGCGCCTACCCAGCGGTTTGTCGACACCTTCGCCAAGGTCTACACCCCGGCGGTGTTCATCTTTGCCTTGGGCGTGGCGTTGATCCCGCCGCTGTTCATGGGCGGCGTGTGGTTTGAATGGGTTTACCGCGCGCTGGTGCTGCTGGTGGTCGCGTGCCCATGTGCACTGGTGATTTCCACTCCGGTGACCATCGTCAGCGGCCTGGCCGCTGCGGCGCGCAAAGGGATCCTGATCAAGGGCGGCGTGTACCTGGAGGGCGGTTACAAGCTCGACTACCTGGCCCTCGACAAGACCGGCACCATCACCCACGGGAAACCGGTGCAAACCGATTACCTGGCGCTGTTCCCGAACATGGAAGACAGCGCGCCGGCCCTGGCCGCCAGTCTGGCTGGGCGTTCCGATCACCCGGTGTCCCTGGCCATCGCCAACGCGGCTGTGGATAAGAATCTCGCCGTTCACACGGTGGATAACTTCGAGGCCCTGACCGGTCGCGGTGTGAAGGGTGAAATCAATGGCGAGGTCTACTACCTGGGCAACCACCGCCTGGTGGAAGAGCTGAACCTGTGCTCGCCGGCCCTGGAGAAGAAGCTCTTCGCCCTGGAAAAACAAGGCAAGTCCGTGGTCCTGTTGCTGGACAAATCCGGCCCGCTGGCGCTGTTCGCCGTGGCCGACACCGTGAAAGACACCAGCCGCGAAGCCATCCAGCAGCTGCACGACCTGGGCATCAAGACCCTGATGCTGACCGGCGACAACTCCCATACGGCCAAGGCGATTGCTGATCAGGTCGGCATCGACCAGGCTCAGGGCGACCTGTTGCCTACCGACAAGCTGCAGGCCATCGAAGCGCTCTACGCCAAGGGCCACCGGGTGGGCATGGTCGGCGACGGTATCAATGACGCCCCGGCCCTGGCCCGTTCCGAGATCGGGTTTGCCATGGCTGCGGCCGGTACCGACACCGCCATCGAGACCGCCGACGTGGCCCTGATGGATGATGACCTGCGCAAGATTCCGGCATTCATTCGGCTGTCGCGGCAAACGTCGAGTATCCTCAAGCAGAACATCGCCCTGGCCTTGGTGATCAAGGCGATCTTCCTCGCGGTGACCTTCCTTGGGATGGCCACCATGTGGATGGCGGTGTTCGCCGACATGGGCGTGAGCCTGCTGGTGGTATTCAATGGTCTGCGCCTGCTGCGCAAATAGTCGATGAGAGGGTGGTGTGCTGAGTGCCGAGCTGAAGGCGTTTTACATGGTCGCCCGCCTGGGCAGTATTACCCAGGCGGCGAAAAAGCTCGGGCTGAGCCAGCCCACGGTGACCACTCAGATTCGTCACCTGGAAAGCCAGTATTCGGTGGAGCTGTTCTACCGAGGCGGGCGCCGCCTGACCGTCAGCGACGAAGGCGCGCGGCTGTTGCCGATGGTCAAGGCGCTGCTGCAGCAGGAAGCGGACATCGAGTTTTTCCTGCGCAACAGTGGCCAGGTACAAGGGGCCTTGAGGATTGCCGCGACGGCACCTTATTACATCCTCGACCTGGTCAAAACCTTCCGCGAGCGGCTGCCGCAGGTCGAGGTCTCGGTGGAGATCGGCAATTCCCAACAGGTGCTGGAAGCGCTGGATGACTACCGCGTCGACGTTGCCGCCTCGTCCCAACTGCTTGAAGACCCACGCCTGATCCGCCGGGTGCTGGGCATGGACCCGCTGGTGTTGGCGGTGCATCGCAATCATCCGCTGGCGGTGCTTGAACATGTACCGCTGACCGCGCTGGCTGGGCATACCTTGCTGATGCGCGAGCCGGGGTCGACCACCCGTCGATTGACCGAGGAGATGTTGCAGGGCGCCGGCGTGAGTTACGGGCCGCTGCTGGAGATTGGCAGTCGGGAATCGATCCGTGAGGCAGTGCTGCGCAATATCGGCATCAGCATCATTGCCCGCCAGGAAGTGCCCCACGACCCGCAATTGCGCGTGCTGACCATCGAAAATGCGCCGCAGATTCCCGAGTATTTGTACTGCCTCAAAGAGCGAAAGGGCGCCCGATTGCCGGCAGCTTTCCTGGGGTTGGCCCAGGAAATGTCCCCTCTCTGATCTTTCCCACGCTCTGCGTGGGAATGCCGGCCTGGACGCTCCGCGTCCGCTCTTAAGGTCGTGACGCGGAGCGTCACAAGATGTATTCCCACGCAGAGCGTAGGAACAATCTGTTGGCCCTACCCAAATCCACCAATACCACTATCGCCACGTTTTGCCTTTCTGCCACAAGAGGGACGCATTGCCTGCCTAGGATGACCTTCATCAGTTTGATGAGGTGCCTCCATGAACACAGCCATGACCAACCCCGGCGCGCCAATGAAGGTGCGCGGTGTGCAGAAACGCTTCGGCGCCTTTACCGCGCTGGATAACGTGTCCCTGGATGTCGCCGCCGGCGAACTGGTGTGCCTGCTGGGCCCGTCGGGCTGCGGCAAGACCACCTTGCTGCGCTGCATCGCCGGCCTGGAACGCCAGGACAGCGGCGAGTTGTACCTCGGCGACCGCGACGTTTCCCTACTTGCACCCCAGGCACGGGACTACGGCATTCTGTTCCAGTCCTACGCGCTGTTTCCCAATCTCACCGTCGAAGCGAACATCGGCTACGGCCTCACCGGCAGTGGCCGCGATGAAGTGCGCAAGCGCGTCGGGCAGATGCTGGAACTCGTAGGCCTGGTGGGCAGCGAAAAGAAATTCCCCGGTCAACTCTCCGGCGGCCAACAGCAGCGCGTTGCCCTGGCCCGCGCCCTGGCGCCGGCGCCGTCCTTGTTGTTGCTGGACGAACCCATGTCGGCCCTCGACGCCCGGGTTCGCGAGCATCTGTGCACCGAGCTGCGCCAACTGCAACGCCGCCTGGGCATTACCACCCTGATGGTCACCCACAACCAGGACGAGGCCATGCTGATGGCCGACCGCATCGCTGTGATGAACAACGGCAAGGTCGAGCAGTACGCCACGCCCCAGGAAATCTACGACCGCCCGGCCACACCGTTCGTGGCCGAGTTCGTCGGCCAGGGCAACTGGCTGCCGTTCAGCCGCAACAGCGCCAGCCACGCCCAGGTCGGCGGGATGAATATGCGCCTGGCGGAAAACTCCGGTGCCGCAAAATCGGGCCGTCTGTTCTGCCGCCCGGAAGCCATCAGCGTCAACCCGCCGGTGCATGAAGAAAACCTGTTCCCGGCCAAGGTCCGCGAGATCACCTTCCTCGGCAACCGCTGCCGCATGAGCTTTGAGCTGGACCAACTGCCCGGACATCCGCTGCTGGCCGAACTGGCCCCGGAAGCCATGCCGCGCCTCGGCGCCCAGGACATTTGGGTCGCGCTGCCCCCGCGCAGCCTGCAGGTGTTTGCCTGAGATGGCCCGCGATATGACTCTGCCGATACCCGATAACGTGGCTCGTCAGGTTTCCCGTGCCGAAGTCGGCGACCGTATTTTTGTGGTCGGCGGCAAGCTGCTCTGGCTGTGTTTGCTGGGCGTCGCGGTACTGCTGCCGCTGCTGGCCATCTTCTGGCGCGGCTTCAGCAGTGAAGCCGGGCAGGGCGGTGGCCTGGTGGCGGCGCGGGAACTGGTCACCAGCGACAACTTCCACTGGTTGCTGGGTAACAGCCTGAAGGTTTCCGGCAGCGTGGCGGCCATCGTCGTACCGTTGGCCTACCTGTTTGCCTACGCCCTGCAACGCACGTTGATTCCGGGCAAGGCGATCTGGCGTGGCATGTCGCTGCTGCCGTTGATGGCACCGTCGATGCTGCCCGGGATTGCGCTGGTCTACCTGTTCGGTAACCAGGGTATGCTGCGCGGGCTGCTGTCGGACAACATCTATGGCTTCTGGGGCATCGTCCTCGGCGAAGTGATCTACACCTTTCCCCATGCCTTGATGATCCTGTTGTCGGCGCTTTCCCTGGCGGATGCACGCTTGTTCGACGCCGCATCGAGCATGGGCGCGAGTCCCGCCCGGGCGTTTCGCAGCATCACCTGGCCGGCGACCCGCCAGGCCGTGTTTGCCGCGTTTTGCCTGGTGTTCACCCTGACCATCACTGACTTCGGCGTGCCCGTGGTAGTCGGTGGCGACTATCAAGTACTGGCCCTGGAAGCCTACAAAGCCGTGGTCGGGCAGCAACAATTCGGCCGCGGTGCCTTGATCGGCATGGTCCTGCTGCTGCCGGCGCTGTTCAGCTTCGGTGTCGACGCCTGGCTGCGCCGCCGTCATGGCGACTCCATGAGCGGCCGCGCCCAGGTGTTCCAGCCGGCGCCGTCGAAACTGCGGGATGGCTGCTACCTGGCCATCGTCCTGCTGATCTGCGCGATCCTGTTGCTGGTGTTCGGCATGGCGGTCTACTCGTCGCTGGTGAAGTTCTGGCCCTACAACCTGTCGCTGTCCCTGGCCCACTACCAGTTCGAGGACACGGCCGGCGGCGGTTGGCTGGCCTACCGCAACAGCATCACCATGGCCCTGTGCACCGCGTTGATCGGCAGCGTGCTGATCTTTACCGGCGCCTACCTGATGGAAAAGACCAAGGGCCAGAAGGGCCTGAACCTGGCGCTGCGCATGCTCAGCTTCGTGCCGATGGCGGTGCCAGGGTTGGTGCTGGGCCTGGGCTACGTGTTCTTTTTCAACCTCAACGGCAACCCGCTGCATGTGCTCTACGGCACCATGACGCTGCTGGTGGTGTGCACCATTGCTCACTATTTGACCACCGCACAAATGACCGCCACCACGGCCCTGCGTCAGTTGGACGCCGAGTTCGAAGCCGCCGCATTGTCCCTCAAGGCGCCGCTGTACCGGCATTACCTGCGGGTCACCGTGCCGATCTGCTTGCCGGCGCTGCTGGACATCGTGCGCTACCTGTTCGTCTCGGCGATGACCACCGTCTCCGCCGCGATCTTCCTCTACAGCCCCGACACCATCCTCGCGGCAGTTGCCGTGCTGAACATGGACGACGCCGGCAACGTCGGCGGCGCGGCGGCCATGTCGACCCTGATTCTGTTCACCTCGGCGGGCGTGTCCTTGCTGCTGGCGTGGGCCTCACGCGGCTTGTTGCGCCGCTCCCAGGCCTGGCGCCAAACCGCGCCCGGTCAATAAATCATCCATAAAGGAACTGCACCATGTTCAAGCCCCTGGCGTTAGCCGCTGCTGTGCTCACTGCGTTCAGCCTGAATGCCTTTGCCGCCAAGACCGAGTTGACCGTGTACACGGCCCTCGAAGCCGAGCAATTGAAGACTTACAAACAAGCCTTCGAAAAGGCTAACCCGGACATCGATATCAAATGGGTGCGCGACTCCACCGGCATCATCACCGCCAAGCTGCTGGCCGAAAAAGCCCGCCCGCAGGCTGACGTGGTCTGGGGCCTGGCGGCTTCCAGCCTGGCGATCCTCGACCAGCAGGGCATGCTGCAAAACTACGCACCCAAGGACCTGGGCAAGATCGGCGCGAACTACCGCGACGCCGCCAACCCACCGGCCTGGGTCGGCATGGACGTGTGGGCTGCGACCATCTGCTTCAACACCGTCGAAGCCGAAAAGCAGGGCCTGAGCAAGCCGGTGAGCTGGCAAGACCTGACCAAGCCTGAGTACAAAGGCAAGATCGTGATGCCCAATCCGGCCTCGTCCGGCACCGGCTTCCTGGATGTCAGCGCCTGGCTGCAGACCTTCGGCGAGAAGCAGGGCTGGCAGTACATGGACGATCTGCACCAGAACATCGGCCAGTATGTTCACTCCGGCTCCAAGCCGTGCAAGCTGGCGGCGTCAGGTGAGTTTCCGATCGGTATCTCGTTTGAATACCCGGCCGTTCAACTGAAGCGCCAGGGTGCACCGCTGGACATCATCCTGCCGAAAGAAGGCCTGGGCTGGGACATCGAAGCGACTGCCGTGATCAAAGGCACTGCCCACGCGGACGCGGCACAGAAACTCGCCGACTTCTCCGCAAGCCCTGCGGCGATGGAGCTGTACAAGGAAAACTTCGCGGTACTGGCCCAGCCGGGTATTGCCAAGCCGCAGACCGAATTGCCGGCTGACTATGAGCAGCGGCTGATCAAGAACGACTTTGCCTGGGCGTCGAAAAATCGCGACAGCATCCTGACCGAATGGCGCAAGCGCTATGACGGCAAGTCGGAAAAACAATAACCACCGATCGCTCCCACGCTCTGCGTGGGAACGCGGCTCTGGACGCTCTGCGTCCGCTTTTGTAGTCGTGACGCGGAGCGTCACAGGATGCATTCCCACACGGAGCGTGGGAACGAGAGGTCTTCATGACACAACTGCTGATCATCGGCGCCGGCATCCTCGGCCTTTCCCACGCCTACGCGGCCGCCAAACGCGGCCTCAAGGTCAAGGTCTTCGAGCGCAGCGCCACTCCATTGGGTGCTTCCGTACGCAACTTCGGCCAGGCACTGGTCACCGGCCAGCCGCCCGGGCCGATGCTCGACCTGGCGCGGGAAAGCCGCGAAATCTGGGGCCAGTGGGCACAGCTCGCCGGTATCCAGCTCAAACGCAACGGCTCCTATCTGTTCGCCCGCACCGAAGCCGAAGAGCACTTGCTTGAAGCCTTCTACGCCGGTCGCGCCCTGGAGCACGGTTATCGCGTCGAGTTGCTGCAAGGCGCGGCCCTGCACGGTCTGTACGGTGGCCAGTTCGCTCATCACCGTGCCGCGCTTCACGGCCTGGACGATCAACAACTGTATTCCCGCGAAGCCATCCCGGCGCTGATCAACTACCTGAGCCGCGAATTGAACGTGGAGTTTCATTTCTCCACCCTGGTGCGCGACATCGAACCCGGCCAGGTGCACACCACCGCTGGCACCTTTCGCGGTGAGCAGATCATTGTCTGCTCCGGTCACGACTACCAGACGCTGCTGGCCGAGCAGATCGCCGAACTCCACCCGCAAATCTGCCGCCTGCAAATGCTGCGCGCCCGGCCTGCGGTGGCGTTGAACCTGCAACACGCACTGCTGACAGGTCTCAGCTGCGTCCACTACGGCGCCTTCGCCGATTTGCCGGAAGCCGCGCCGGTGCAGGCCGAAATCCTGCGGGATGTACCGCATCTGCACGAAAATGGCATTCACCTGCTGATCAGCCCAACGCCTTACGGTGAACTGATCATCGGTGATTCCCACCATTACGGCAGCGATCCATCACCGTTCAATGCCGAACAAGTGGACACCTGGATGATCGAACTGGCCGAACACACCTTGGGCTGCAAGATCCAGGTCGTGGAACGCTGGCAGGGTGTCTATGGTTCCCGTGGCCCAGGGCCGTTTTCGTTCCTGCGGGCGGCGCCGGGGGTGAGTGCGGCGTTGATGCACACCGGCGTCGGTATGAGCGTCGGGCCGGCGATGGCCGAGCGCAATATCACTGAGCTGTGGGGGAGTGCGTGATGAATACTGAACAGGCAATCGCCGAAGTCTTCGGCCTGTACGAACAGCACGGTACGGCCGACTACATTGGCGAACCGGTCTCGCAGATTGAGCACATGTCCCAGGCCGCGCAACTGGCCATGGCCGAAGGCTTCGATGATGAAGTGGTGCTGGCGGCGTTCTTCCACGATATCGGGCATATCTGCGGCCAAGGTGGCGAGAACATGGGCGGCTATGGCGTGGTCAGCCATGAGCGGCTGGGGGCCGACTATCTGCGCCAGGCGGGCTTCAGCGAGCGCATGGCAAAACTGGTGGAATACCACGTGCAGGCCAAGCGTTACCTGACCTTCAGCCAGCCGGATTACTACGCGCGCTTGAGCGAAGCCAGCCGTCGTACCTTGGGTTACCAGGGCGGCGTGATGACTGCCGAGGAGGCACGGGCGTTTGAGCAGGACCCGCTGTGCGCCGTCAGCCTGCGCATGCGTCACTGGGATGAACAGGCCAAGGAAATGCATGTGCCGGTGCTGGACCTTGAAGTGCTGAAGTCCAAGGCCCGGCAGTTGTTGGCGGCTTAGGTTTCGTCCAGGCGCTGGGCCAGGGCTTCGATTTGTTCCTGGCGTTCGGCCTGGCTCAACCTGGGGTGCGGGTTGAGGGACGACCACTGCGGATGGGCGCGGGCCTTGTTCAGGGCTTCCGGCAGCTTGCCTTCGCGCCAGGTCTTGTCCTGGGGCGTGTCGACCTTGATGCTGTGGATCGCCGCATGCCCGCGCAGGTTAAGGGCCTTGAGCAGTTGCCGCTGGCGCAGGGCCAACAGGCGCAGCACGCTGTCGTCGACGGTCAGCTCGCGTTGGCCCTTGATCTTGCCCAGCAGGCGGCTGCCGTAACTGCGAGCCGTTTGCAGGGCGCCACCGGCGATGGCCCCGGCGAGCGCGGCGGCGCCGAGGGTCAGGCCGCCTACGAGTAGATCCACACCCGCACCGGCGGCCGCGCCGGCTGCGATACCGCCACCGACCCGTACGCCCAGTTGCTTGAGGGTTTCGGGGTTGAACAGGTCATCGCCCCAACGCCCGTCCAGCAGCGGTAAATCGCTGGCGGCGGCGTCTTGCGGGCGGAAGCCGAATAGCTTGAGCAAGGCTTCCACGCAACGCTGTTCGCGCTGGCGCACGGCTTTGCGCAGTTCGCTGATGGCTTGCTGTTCTACCTCGGCTTCGCTGACCACGCTGCGGCGGCAGGCGGCGCAGTCGACCAGCAGTTCGGCGATCAGCCGCGCAGCACTTTGCTGGCGAGCCTGGCGCTGGGCTTCCTGATCGAGGATCAGCCGCTCCAGTTGCCCACGGGAATTTTCCAGCAGCAGGGCGAGGCTTTCATAGAGGCGGCGCTCGCCGTCTTCGGGTGGTGCGACGCTGTCGAAACGTACCAGCGCGTGCAGGCCGAGGCGGGCGAGGGCTTCGCGCCAGTCCGGCTCGCGGTGGTCGGCGCTGCTGACAAAATTGAGCACCGGCAGCAGCGGCTTGCCACAGCTGGCCAGCACTTGCAGCTCATCGCGGTACTTGGCCAGCACCGGCTCTCGGGCATCTATCACATACAGACCGGCATCCGAGGCCAGCAGTTGGCGCAGCACCTTGGCTTCCTGTTCGAAGCGTTGCCGGGCCTCGCTGCCTTCCAGAAAACGCGCCAGCCGTGCCGGGCCGTCGAGGCGTTCGCCGGGGCGGTCCAGGCGCTCGAGGTAATCGAGCAGGGCGATGGCATCTTCCAGTCCGGGCGTGTCGTACAGCTCCAGCAAGGCTTCGCCGTCTACCGACAGCCGAGCACCTTCGACATGCCGGGTGGTGCTGGGCCGATGGGAGACTTCTCCGAAGCCGACGTCTCGCGTGAGGGTGCGCAGCAACGAGGTCTTGCCGACGTTGGTGTGGCCGACCACGGCGAGTTTCAGGGGCTTAGTCATGACCGGTCTCCAGCCAAGTGAGCGGCGCGCAATCAGCGAACGGGATCTGCAACTGCTGCAACGCTGTATGCCAGTCACCCAAGCGTTCCGCGTCCAGCGCCTGACCCGCCGGCGCTTGCAGCAGCCAGACGCGGGTGGCGGTGGCGCTGCGGGCCAGTTCGGCAATCAGCGCGAGGCTGCCACGATCCGGCGAGCGCCGTGGGTCGCAGGCGATGGCCAGGCGTGCGGGCGGGAAGCGGGTGAGTTGCTCCAGCAGCTTGTTGCGGGATTCACGGCTGTCGAGGATGCCGGCGTCCTTGACGCTGGCCGGGAGCTTCGGAGGCCAGGTGCGTTGGTCATCGAGTTCAATGGCCACCAGCAGAGCGCCGTCGCTTTCCAGTTCGCTGACGCCGCCGGTCACGTGGTGCAACTGTTCGGGCGCCGCATCGTTGACCCCAAGCCGTTCGCTGCTGGGCATCAGCCGCTCACGCAGTTGGCTGTAGCCGGGCAGGTTAAGGTCGAGGCACAGGGCGGCGCGCCCGCGTTTCCAGCGCCACAGGCACATCAACGCGAGGATCAGCCGCGGCAGGATGCCGTACACCAGCAGCACGCCCACCAGCCATGCAGCCCAGGACTGGCGGGCGCTTTCGATATTCAGGGCGGCATCGCCGCTGGCGCGGATCATCTCGACGGTGGGCACATTGAAGCCCAGCAAGGCGGGCAGGGCGCCGAGGGTTTGGGTCACGGCGACAAAGGTATCGGCCCGCAGGATGGTGGTCTCCCACACAAAGCCATAGCGCCGGGTGGCCAAGAGCGTCAGCAGGATCACCAGGGCGCTGAGCAGGGCCAGCAGCCACAAGCTGTTGACCAGCACACCGACGGCCCAGCGATTGAGTTTGCGCCGTTGCAGCAACAGCAGCAGGGCGGGCGCCAGTTGCGCGGCCTTGGCGTCGCGGGCGAGTTTTTCGCTGAGCCATAACCACAGGCGGCCGAGGCTCGCGCCGTGTTCACCGGCAAACAACAGGCCCAGGGCCCAGCTCAACAGCAGGATCAGGTTCAAACCCAGCAGGCTGCCCAGGGCCCAGAACACATTGACCGGCGCCAGCCCGTTGCCCAGCGCGGCAAAGGCCAGGCCGGCACCGCTGATGATGGCAACCACCGCCAGCAGGATCAGCGCCAGGCGCGCGCCCTGCAGCCAGCGGGTCAGGGCGGCGGTCAGGCCATCGCGTTCAGCCAGCCACAGCGCGCGGTTTTGAATGCGCGTCGGCAAGTCACCGCCGGTGCTGCGGGCCAGGCGATTGGCTTCCTGGTCTTCTAGGGCGCCCGCGTGTTCCTCCCGCAGGCGCACGGTTTCGGTCAGCCAGAGTGTTTGCAGGGGATTCAGAGCTGTCACGCGCCGTCCTGTTGAGCCAGTGAGTTTGGAGCATAACCGCTGGAACGCCGGTTGGGGTATGCCGCGCGCGCCTCTGGTATTCTCGTCGCCATGAAAAAAACTCTCCCTTTAAGCCTGATCGCAGCCCTCGGTGAAAACCGTGTGATCGGCGTCGACAACAGCATGCCCTGGCATTTGCCGGGGGATTTCAAATATTTCAAGGCCACCACCTTGGGCAAGCCGATCATCATGGGGCGCAAGACCTGGGATTCCCTGGGGCGACCCTTGCCGGGCCGGTTGAACATTGTGGTCAGCCGTCAGACCGACTTGGCGCTGGAAGGTGCGGAAGTTTTTCCGTCCCTGGACGCAGCAGTAGAGCGGGCTGAGCAATGGGCCAAGGCGCAGGGCGTGGATGAGCTGATGCTGATCGGCGGCGCGCAGTTGTATGCCCAGGGGCTGGAGCAGGCGGACCGCCTGTATTTGACGCGGGTGGCATTGAGCCCGGACGGCGATGCGTGGTTTCCCGAGTTTGATTTGAACCAGTGGAAGCTGGTGTCGAATGTCGAGAATGCGGCAGAGGGTGACAAGCCGGCGTATAACTTCGAAGTCTGGGAAAAAGCCTAAGAGCATCGCAGGCAAGCCAGCTCCCACAGTTGACCGAGTATTACTGAAAAAACCGGTTCAATGTGGGAGCTGGCTTGCCTGCGATAGCGGTCTGTCAGGCCTGCGCCAGTTCCGCATGCTCATCCGCATTCAACAGCTCTTTATCCGTCTGCTGCATGATCTGGCTGGTAATCGCCCCGGCCGTCATCGAACCGTTCACGTTCAACGCCGTACGGCCCATGTCGATCAGCGGCTCAACCGAAATCAGCAGCGCCACCAGTGACACCGGCAAGCCCATCGCCGGTAGCACGATCAGCGCGGCAAATGTCGCACCGCCGCCCACGCCCGCCACACCGGCCGAACTCAAGGTCACAATCGCCACCAGTGTTGCGATCCACAGCGGGTCCAGTGGGTTGATGCCCACTGTCGGTGCAACCATCACCGCCAGCATCGCCGGGTAAAGACCCGCGCAACCGTTCTGGCCAATCGTCGCGCCAAACGAGGCGGCAAAGCCGGCGATGGACTGCGGAATCCCCAGGCGACGGGTCTGCGCTTCAATGCTCAGCGGGATGCTGGCGGCGCTGGAGCGGCTGGTGAAGGCAAACGTCAGCACCGGCCAGACCTTGCGGAAGAACCGCAGCGGGTTGATCCCGGCCAGGGACAGCAGCAGGCCATGCACCACAAACATCAGGCCCAGGGCCAGGTACGACACCACCACAAAACTGCCGAGCTTGATGATGTCTTGCAGGTTGGAGCTGGCGACCACTTTGGTCATCAGGGCCAATACGCCGTACGGGGTCAGTTTCATCACCAGGCGCACCAGGCGCATCACCCAGGCTTGCAGGGTGTCGATGGCGTTGAGGACTTTCTGGCCCTTTTCCACGTCATCCTTGAGCAATTGCAGCGCGGCAACCCCAAGGAATGCAGCGAAGATCACCACGCTGATAATCGACGTCGGCTTGGCCCGAGCCAGGTCGGCGAACGGGTTCTGCGGGATGAACGACAGCAGCAGTTGCGGGATATTCAGGTCGGCGACCTTGCCCGCGTAGTCACTCTGGATCACTTGCAGGCGTGCCATTTCCTGGGTGCCGGCCACCAGGCCTTCGGCAGTGAGCCCGAACAGGTTAGTCAGGCCGATACCGATCAGCGCCGCGATCGCCGTGGTGAACAGCAGCGTGCCGATGGTCAGGAAGCTGATCTTGCCCAGGGACGAGGCGTTATGCAGGCGGGCCACGGCGCTGAGGATCGAGGCAAACACCAGCGGGATCACGATCATTTGCAGCAACTGCACGTAACCGTTGCCGACCAGGTCGAACCAGCCGATCGAGGCCTTGAGCACCGGGTTGCCGGCACCGTAGATCGCGTGCAGCACCACACCGAAGATCACGCCGAGGACCAACGCAAACAACACCTTCTTGGCGAGGCTCCAGTTGGTTCGGCGGGTTTGTGCCAGGCCCAGCAACAGGACCACGAACACCAGTAAGTTGAGAATCAGGGGCAGATTCATTGAAGCTCCGTTGAGAAGGCAGCCAATCGCAGGAGCCTGCGATTGCGAACCGGCAAGCCTAACAGCTTGAAATATATTGATTTAATAACGTTATCGCATGGTGACTGTCGTTTTTGGAATAAGCGGATGGCGCCCAGGCGTATGGCATTGGCGCGATCACGACGAAAGCGGTCGCGCTCGGGCGATAACTGTCACACAGATTTGTTAGCGTCGATGTCTTTCACTCAGGGAGAAAACGCACATGAAGCTAGCGCCGAAACTGTTTGCCGCCGCGCTGTGCCTGGGCCTCGCGAGCCAGGCCTTTGCCGCCACCGAGTTGAAACACTGGCCGGCGGCTGCCGCCAAGCAACTGGACACGATGATTGCCGCCAATGCCAACAAGGGCAACTTCGCGGTGTTCGATATGGACAACACCAGTTACCGCTACGACCTTGAAGAGTCGTTGCTGCCGTACCTGGAAAACAAGGGCCTGATCACCCGCGATACCATGGACCCTTCCCTGAAGCTGATCCCGTTCAAAGACACCGCTGACCACAAGGAAAGCCTGTTCAGTTACTACTACCGCCTCTGCGAAGTCGACGACATGGTCTGCTACCCGTGGGTCGCGCAGATTTTCTCCGGCTTCACCCTCAAGGAACTCAAGGGCTACGTCGACGAGATGATGGCGTCGGGCAAGCCGGTGCCGGTCACCTACTACGAAGGTGACGTGGTCAAGAATATGGAAGTGCAGCCGCCGAAAGTCTTCACCGGCCAGGCTGAGCTGTTCAACAAGCTGATGGAAAACGGCATTGAGGTCTACGTGATGACCGCCGCGTCCGAGGAACTGGTACGCATGGTCGCGGCCGATCCGAAGTACGGCTACAACGTCAAACCCGAGAACGTCATCGGCGTGAGCACCTTGCTCAAGGACCGCAAGACCGGCGAGCTGACCACTGCCCGCAAACAGATCGCCGCCGGCAAGTATGACGAGAAGGCCAACCTTGGCCTGGAACTGACCCCGTACCTGTGGACCCCTGCCACTTGGATGGCCGGCAAGCACGCGGCGATCCTGACCTACATCGATGAGTGGAAAAAACCGGTGATCGTCGGTGGCGACACGCCAACCAGTGACGGCTACATGCTGTTTCATGACGTGGACGTGGCCAAGGGCGGCATCCACCTGTGGGTCAACCGTAAAGACAAATACATGACCCAGCTCAACGGCATGATGGCCAAGCACGCAGCGGCCCAGGCCAAGGAAGGGTTGCCGGTGACGGCGGATAAAAACTGGGTGATCGTCAAGCCGGACGAGATTCAGTAAACCCGCGATCAGTGTGGGAGCTGGCTTGCCTGCGATGGCGGTGTGTCTGTCGGCAGATGTATCAACTGACAGATTGCTATCGCAGGCAAGCCAGCTCCCACATTTTTTGATCTCCTGCGTTCTGGGGATTTTCTCCAGACAAAAAAATGCCCCGCACGTGGCGGGGCATTTTTATGGGCGAGGCTTACAGCCCGTCGAGCATCGCCTTGTTACGCACCGCACCCTTGTCGGCACTGGTAGCCAGCAGGGCGTAAGCCTTCAACGCGGTAGTGACTTTGCGCGGACGCTTCTCTACCGGCTTCCAGCCTTTCTTGTCCTGCTCGATGCGGCGTGCCGCCAGTTCTTCGTCGCTGATCAACAGGTTGATCGAGCGGTTCGGAATGTCGATCAGCACCTTGTCGCCATCCTGCACCAGGCCGATGGCGCCGCCCGCAGCGGCTTCCGGAGAAGCATGGCCGATGGACAGGCCCGAGGTACCGCCGGAGAAGCGGCCGTCGGTGAGCAAGGCGCAGGCTTTGCCCAGGCCTTTGGATTTCAGGTACGACGTCGGGTAGAGCATCTCTTGCATGCCCGGGCCGCCTTTCGGGCCTTCGTAACGGATGATGACGATGTCGCCTTCCTTCACTTCGTCAGCGAGGATGCCGCGTACCGAGCTGTCCTGGCTTTCGTAGATCTTGGCGCGGCCTTCGAACACGTGGATCGACTCGTCCACACCGGCGGTTTTCACCACGCAGCCATCCAGCGCGATGTTGCCGTACAGCACGGCCAGGCCGCCTTCTTTCGAATAGGCATGCTCAACACTGCGGATGCAGCCGTTTTCACGGTCGTCGTCGAGGGTTTCCCAACGGGTCGACTGGCTGAACGCGGTTTGCGTAGGGATGCCGGCCGGGCCTGCCTTGAAGAAGTGATGCACGGCTTCGTCGGTGGTCTGGGTGATGTCCCACTTGGCGATGCCTTCGGCCAGGGATTTGCTGTGCACGGTCGGCAGGTCGGTGTGCAGCAAGCCGCCACGGGCCAACGAACCGAGGATCGAGAAGATCCCGCCGGCGCGGTGCACGTCTTCCATGTGGTACTTCTGGATGTTTGGCGCGACTTTGCACAGTTGCGGCACGTGGCGCGACAGGCGGTCGATGTTCCGCAGGTCGAAGTCGATCTCGGCTTCTTGCGCGGCGGCCAGCAAGTGCAGGATGGTGTTGGTGGAACCGCCCATGGCGATGTCCAGGGTCATGGCGTTTTCGAACGCCTTGAAGTTGGCGATGTTGCGCGGCAACACCGACTCATCGTTCTCGGTGTAGTAGCGCTTGCACAGTTCGACGATGGTGCGGCCTGCCTGCAGGAACAGTTGCTCGCGGTCGCTGTGGGTGGCCAGTGTCGAGCCGTTGCCCGGCAAGGCGAGCCCTAAGGCTTCCACCAGGCAGTTCATCGAGTTGGCGGTGAACATGCCGGAGCACGAACCGCAGGTAGGGCAGGCGCTGCGCTCGTATTCCGCAACCTTCTCGTCAGAAGCGCTGGAATCGGCGGCGATGACCATGGCGTCCACCAGGTCGAGGCCGTGGGAGGCGAGCTTGGTCTTGCCGGCTTCCATCGGGCCGCCGGAGACGAAGATCACCGGGATGTTCAGGCGCAGGGAGGCCATCAGCATGCCAGGGGTGATCTTGTCGCAGTTGGAGATGCACACGATGGCGTCGGCGCAGTGGGCGTTGACCATGTATTCCACGGAGTCGGCGATGATCTCGCGGCTCGGCAGGGAATACAGCATGCCGTCATGGCCCATGGCGATGCCGTCATCCACGGCGATGGTGTTGAATTCTTTCGCTACACCGCCGGCGCGTTCGATCTCGCGGGCGACCAGTTGGCCCAGGTCCTTGAGGTGGACATGGCCGGGTACGAACTGGGTAAACGAGTTGGCAATCGCGATGATCGGCTTTTTGAAGTCGTCATCTTTCATCCCCGTGGCGCGCCACAATGCGCGGGCGCCGGCCATGTTGCGGCCGTGGGTGGATGTTTTCGAGCGGTAATCGGGCATTGGAGCACTCCGGGCGGCTAATCAGGGACTAAGGGGAGTGAGCTTCTATTGACGTCTGGAACACTCAGAAAATGGCCGTGTGTCCGGAAGTTGCCACTCGCGTCGCGGGATCGCCGCTTGCTTGGGCCTCGAGCTCATAAACCCGCCGGGGGATGACTGGCGATGAATAGGTCCGATTCTACACCGCTGGCGGCCGGAGGGAATGGCCGCCAGCGTGTAGATAGCGCTTACGAGACGTGTGGGGGCGCAAATTTCACTGTCAGCGGCCGACCCGAGCGTTCGTCACCACGCCCCAAACGCTGAACACGATGAAGCTGATGGCGATGGTCAGCAGCAGGTTGGCTCCCGCTTGGGCGAGGGCGGCGCTGCTGACGGCGGCGGTGATGAACATGATGCTATTGCCGGCCGAAGCGGCGGTGCCGGCGCTGCTGGAGAACAGCAACATGGCCGCGGAAATCGCGGCGGGGCGTACCAGGGTCACGGCCAGGGCGCTGATCAGCATCGGGATCAGCAGGGTGATGGTGGTGATAGCTCCAAGACCGACGATCAGTATCAGAAGCACGCCTGCAATAAGCAGCAATCCAAGGCCGATGTTGATTTGCCGGGACAGCGAGATGCGTTTTTGAAGATACGACGCCGCCAAGCCACCGAGCAGATAGGCCACGCCATACACCATGAGTACCAGTGCGTACTGGTATTCGGAGAGTTTCAACGAGTCCATGAAAATCAACGGTGTCACGCTGATCAAGGCGAAGTAGCAGGCGAACACCAGCGCGGCGATCCACCAGTAACGCAGGAAGTCGCGATTGGTCGCGACATCTTTCAGAGTGCCGATGATCGACACCGGCGTGCGGTGCGGGCTGGCGGACTTGGAGGGCAGTATGCAGAACGCATGGATCAACATGCCCAACGCCATCAGTGCGAATCCATAGAAACTACCTTGCCAGTCGAAGGTGGTTTGCAACCAGGAGCCGATCAGCGGTGACAAGGCGACGAACGAGCCGCTCAGGGTCATGTAGTAGAGGCGAACACGGGCTCGATCCTGTTCTTCGAACAGGTCCTCCACTAACGCGTGGCCCAGTACGAAGAAGCCGCAACCCATGGCCTGGACCGAGCGAAACAGCAGGAAGCTCAGGTAGTCCGTCGATAATGCGCAACCTATCGCACCCAGGATCGACAGCGTGATGCAACCGAGCAGGACTTCCTTGCGGCCCCATTTATCCGACAGCGGGCCGGCGACCAGTTGGGAAATCGAAAAAACCAACGTGAACAGGCTGATGGACAGCGCGACATCTGCGCTGGGCATGTCGAATCGGGCGGCGAGGGCCGGGAATGAGGGCAGCAGGATATTGATCGGGAAAAAGCTGATCAGCGAAATGCAGGTGATGAGGATGAAGCGTGAGAGTTGGTGGCGTTTTATCTCGCTGCCGAGTAAGGGCGAGCAGGAAGACTCAGACATTGTTTTTATTTCCGGTGGGGTGCCAAAAACCGATATTAGCCTTGGGTGGCGAGAATTCAATCAATAAAGGTGGAGTCATTCTCTTCCAAAGGCATGCTGTAAAAGGCTGCATCGCCAAGGCCTCAATCAGTCCTCAAAAGCTTTTCGAATTCATCGCTGAAAACCTGACCGTCGCTGTAACCGGCGCCTACGAAAAGTACCAACTGCTCTTTAAGGTCCTGTATGCCAAGGGCTTTCTCGATCTTGGTGTCGTTGAGAGCGGAGGAAATCCAAGTGTTAAGCCCCATGGCGGTTGAAATGAGCTGAGCTGTTTGTGAGATGTGTCCGGCTTCTATCAGGGCAACTCGGTAGGCTCTGGAGTGTGGGTACTTCCACCACAGTTTGTCGAATCGTGATGTAATGAAAATACCAAAGGGAAGATTGTCGATGAAGTGCTGGCCGTTAAGGTAATTTCCAAGAGGCTCTTGTATTCGACGAATCAGCCTGAGTGCGTGTAACTCCGGGTGGTAATAATAAAATCCGGGATTTACGCCTCTTATGTTGTGCGCATACACATAACCTTCGCTGGAGCTTAATCCACCACCTGACGGGCTGCTTCGTCTAGCGCGGAAAGAGGGGGGCGTTAAATGTGAGGTGTCTTGCAGGCGTTCTTTTAAGTGCCCTAGAGACAGGTAGAGCAGCGTACTTAGGTCTTCTAAAGAAATGCTTTTGTTTAAATAAGTGCGGCAGGTTTTTCGCTTAACTAACGTGTGTTGCAGTAACGGGTATGTTCTGAGCGATTCGTTTGGTGAGGGTTGCGGTAGACTGATAAAGTCTTCTGATTGGAGATGGGCGAACCGATTCGAATCAGGAGGACTCTTGCGCATTACGCCCTGGCAGTGGGCCAAATAATGAGCTGCCCAACTGACGCCGTCTGTAGGTTGATCAGCGTCTGATAAGTCTTTTGTACCGATGTGGAATATCCTCGACAAATCATCCCATCCCCACTGGTTATCTAACGTTGGCGCACCTTGTTGAATAATTGCATGGTGAGTGAACGTCGAGTCGATCTCAAACTCAGGGTTATAAAGCGAAAGGTCGTATATTAGCTCTAGCAGTCGCTGCGAGTGCGCGCGATCTAATTCAAATTGCTCATGAGTTTTGTAGTTCCAGATAATCAGATGTTGTGATTTGGTTAAGAAAAATAAGTTGGGATTCATTTGCATTGTTTTCTTCCCATTCTTAGGGCTGGGTTGGCGTACAACCCAGCTTGTCATCAACGACTTATTTAGGCATTCCAATCAATGCGAATGCTGCCAGTGCTTTTGACTCAAGAAAGATTGCATTCATATCAGCTCTCCATTTCATTAAGTTAAATGGCTGTCACACAAAATGATTGTGACAGAAACTAGGCTAGGCGCTGGTTTTAGATTTATCTAGTCAGGAGGCGTAGGAGGATTCTGCTGGCGTTGTAGTATGTTTTTGCTGTATCGATGAAGCTATATGTTGTTTTTGACTTTGTACAAGAAATGAAAAGTTTGCTTTTATTTGAAGGGGCGGCTTTGTGAATTGATGCTGCCCGGAGCCAGTCGGGCAGCATCGCGGGAAAAACTTAGCTATTCGGCAACAACCGGCACGTAATGCTCTTGATATACCGAGTCTCGGCAATCGCCGGGTGCACCGGGTGATCCGGGCCCTGGCCGCCGCGTTCCAGCATCTGGATATTGCGGTCCAGGTGACGGGCGCTGGTCAGCAGGATGTTTTGCAGGTCATCTTCCGGCAAGTGCATCGAGCACGAAGCGCTGACCAGGATGCCGTCCTTGCTGAGCAGGCGCATGGCTTGCTCGTTCAGGCGGCGGTAGGCGCCTTCGCCGTTTTTCATGTCTTTCTTGCGCTTGATGAAGGCCGGCGGGTCGGCCACGATCACGTCGAAACGCTCTTCGCTGGCTTTCAGCTCTTTGAGGGCTTCGAACACGTCGCCTTCGATGCAGGTCATCTTCTCGGCAACGCCGTTCAGTGCCGCGTTGCGCTCCACGCCGTCGAGGGCGAAGGCGGAGGCGTCGACGCAGAACACTTCACTGGCGCCGAAGGCAGCCGCTTGCACGCCCCAGCCGCCGATGTAGCTGTACAGGTCGAGTACGCGTTTGCCTTTGGCATACGGAGCCAGGCGAGCGCGGTTCATGCGGTGGTCGTAGAACCAGCCGGTCTTCTGACCCTGGATCACCGGCGCTTCGAACTTCACGCCGTTTTCTTCCAGGGCAACCCACTCCGGCACCAGGCCGAATACGGTTTCGACGTAGCGGTTGAGGCCTTCGGCATCACGCGCGGCGGAGTCGTTCTTGAACAGGATGCCGCTTGGCTTGAGCACTTGGGTCAGTGCGGCGATCACGTCTTCCTTGTGGGCTTCCATGGTCGCCGAAGCGATCTGCACCACCAGGATGTCGCCGAAACGGTCGACCACCAGGCCTGGCAACAGGTCGGAATCGCCGTACACCAGGCGGTAGAACGGCTTGTCGAACAGGCGGTCACGCAGGGACAGGGCCACGTTGATGCGGTGTACCAGCAGCGACTTGTCCAGCGGCAGCTTGATGTCGCGGGACAGCAGGCGGGCGCAGATCAGGTTGTTCGGGCTCATGGCCACGATGCCGAGGGTCTTGCCGCCGGCTGCTTCCAGGATCGCCTGGTCGCCTGCCTGGAAGCCGTGAAGAGGTGTGGCGGCCACATCGATTTCGTTGCTGTAGACCCACAGGTGGCCGTTGCGCAAACGACGATCGGCGTTGGCTTTGAGACGCAGGCTTGGCAGGGACATGACGTCGCTCCGGAAAAAAGAGCGGGAGTATACCGTGTTGTGCAGTACTTGGCCGCGCCGCCGGACATGTGGGTTGTGATATCCCTGTGGGAGCTGGCTTGCCTGCGATAGCATCACCTCGGTTATCTGAAAGACCGAGCCGTCTGCTTCGCAGGCAAGCCAGCTCCTACATTCGATCCGGTTTCAGTTCGGGTTTTTGAGGTGTCAGCCCGGTTGCCATAAAGGTTAGAATCGCCGCCTAGTCCAGAGTGTGCCCCCTATGTCCCAAGAGCTATCCGCCGAACAGATCCAACAGAGCCTCCAAGGCATCAGCGTGCCGCCTCAACCGCAAATCATGGTGGATTTGCAGATGGAGCAGTACATGCCCGATCCGGATCTGGAAGTGATCGCCCGGCTGATCGCCCAGGACCCGGGCCTTTCCGGCTCGCTGCTGAAGATCGTCAACTCGCCGTATTACGGGCTGAGCAACAAGATTGTCTCGATCCAGCGCGCGGTGAACCTGCTGGGCAGCCGCTCCATCGTCAACCTGATTAACGCGCAGTCGATCAAGGGCGAGATGAGCGACGACACCATCGTCACCCTCAACCGTTTCTGGGACACCGCCCAGGATGTGGCCATGACCTGCCTGGCCCTGGCCAAGCGCACCGGCAGCCAGGCGGTCGATGAAGCCTACGCGTTGGGGCTGTTCCACGATTGCGGCGTGCCGCTGATGCTCAAGCGTTTCCCGAACTACATGAGCGTGCTGGAGGAGGCCTATGCCAACGCCGGCCCGGAATGCCGTGTGGTCGACACCGAGAACCAGGCGTTCAACACCAACCATGCCGTGGTGGGCTACTACACCGCCAAATCCTGGCGCCTGCCGGAGCATGTGACCGACGCCATCGCCAATCACCACAATGCCCTGGCGATTTTCAGCGACGAGTCCAACCACAAGCCGCAGCTGAAAAACCTGCTGGCGATCCTGAAAATGGCCGAGCACATTTGTGCGTCGTACCGCGTGCTGGGCAACCAGGTGGATGACCATGAGTGGAGTGCCATCGGCCCGCTGGTGCTGGACCATATCGGCCTGTCGGACTACGACTTCGAGAGTTTGAAGTTGTCGATCCGCGAGCTGGGCGCGCACTAACCCTTTCTCCATGAGGTAAACATGCCCGAGTTACCGGAAGTCGAAACCACCCGGCGCGGAATTGCGCCGCATCTGGAAGGCCAGCGGGTCAGCCGTGTGGTGGTGCGTGAGCGGCGTCTGCGCTGGCCGATCCCGGAAGACCTGGATGTGCGGCTGTCCGGGCAACGGATCGTGCTGGTGGAACGGCGGGCCAAGTACCTGTTGATCAATGCCGAAGTCGGCACCTTGATCAGCCATCTGGGCATGTCGGGCAACCTGCGCCTGGTAGAAGCCGGCAGCCCGGCGGCCAAGCATGAACATGTGGATATCGAGCTGGAGTCGGGCCTGGCCCTGCGCTACACCGACCCGCGACGCTTTGGCGCGATGCTCTGGAGCCTCGACCCACTGAACCATGAACTGCTGATCCGCCTGGGGCCGGAGCCGTTGACCGACCTGTTTGACGGCGAGCGGTTGTTCCAGCTGTCCCGTGGACGCTCGATGGCGGTGAAGCCGTTCATCATGGATAACGCGGTGGTGGTGGGGGTGGGCAATATCTACGCGACGGAGGCGCTGTTTGCCGCCGGGATTGATCCGCGTCGGGAAGCCAAGGGCATTTCCCGTGGGCGTTACCTGAAGCTGGCGATCGAGATCAAACGCATCCTGGCGGCGGCCATCGAGCGCGGCGGCACCACGCTGCGGGATTTTATCGGCGGCGACGGGCAGCCGGGGTATTTCCAGCAGGAATTGTTCGTTTATGGCCGTGGTGGCGAGGCGTGCAAGGTCTGCGGGGCTGAGTTGCGCAACGTGATGCTGGGCCAGCGGGCGAGTGTGTTTTGCCCGAAGTGTCAGAGCTGACAATTTGTGGTGCTGCTGATGGCCTCTTCGCGAGCAAGCCCACTCCCATATTCGTCCGAGTTCCACCTTTGGAATGCAGTCGAATATGGGAGCGGGCTTGCTCGCGAAGGGACCTAACGAATCGCCAAGGGACTTAGGCTTTGCCGGTAATCAACCGGTACTTCTCCATCAGTTGCTCTTCCGTCTCCGGATGAGCCTCGTCCAGCGGAATGCAATCCACCGGGCAGACCTGCTGGCACTGAGGTTCGTCGTAGTGGCCGACACACTGGGTGCACAGGTTGGGGTCGATCACGTAGATCTCCTCACCCTGAGAAATGGCAGCGTTCGGGCACTCGGGTTCGCAGACGTCGCAGTTGATGCAATCGTCGGTGATGATCAGGGACATGGAAACTCCTGCCAGGGCTGTCAGCCAAGGCATCTGAAAACTAATGCGCGCAATTGTGCCGCATTGGCGCCCGCAGTGCGAGCGGGCGCCGATTGAGCGGTCTTACTTCTTGAAGCGCAGCGTCAGCGCATCCGCCACAGCCGGGTGCACAAACTTGGTGATATCCCCGCCCAACGCCGCGATTTCTCGGACCAATGTCGAGGAAATGAACGAATAACGCTCCGACGGCGTAAGAAACAGGCTTTCCACGTCCGGCGCCAGTTGGCGGTTCATGTTGGCCAGTTGGAACTCGTATTCGAAGTCCGACACCGCCCGCAGGCCGCGCAGGAAGACATTGGCGTTCTGTTCCTTGGCAAAGTGCGCCAGCAGCGTCGAGAAGCCGACCACTTCAACGTTGGGCAGATGCTTGGTGACCTCACGGGCCAGCTCCACGCGCTGCTCCAGGGGAAACAGCGGGTTTTTCTTGGGGCTGGCAGCGACCGCGATAATCACATGGTCGAACAAGCGCGAGGCGCGTTCGACCAGATCGCCATGGCCCTTGGTGATTGGGTCGAAGGTACCTGGGTACAACACTCGGTTCATCGCGTCGTCCTGGCGGAGTCCGTTGGGGAACCGGATGGTATCGCAGCCATCCCGGTCGGCCAAGTCAACTTATTCAGAAGAAAGCACTATAGACACCGCGAATACCCGGTTTTTTCAGGCCGTTTTCAGACGTTCGGCCAATGCTGTCGCCAGTTGCGCGGTCAATCCGTAGACCGATAACTGCGGGTTAGCCCCAATGCTGGTGGGGAATAGCGAGCCATCGTGGATCGATAAGTTGCGCAGTTGATGATGGCGCCCAAGACTGTCGGCCACCGCATTTTTCGGTTCTTCACCCATGGCGCAACCGCCCATCACATGCGCGCTGCCGAGCCGCGTACGATGCAATTCAAGGTTCAAACCGTCAATCATGCTGCGGGCTTCGGCCAGCGTGTTCACGTAGCGTGCATCCCCGTGCAGCGGCATCACCGACTTGGCACCGCCGGCGAACTGAATCTCCGCCATGCTGTGGAACGCCCGGCGCAGGCCATCCCAGGCGTAGGGCGAGACCTGATAATCGAGCACCGGGGTGCCATCGCCGCGCAATTCGACTGTGCCGCCCGGGCTGTCGGGGTGGAAACCGTCGCGCAGCAGGGCAAGCATTGCGTGGGTCTTGGGCAGTTGGCCCATATCCAGCGCGTTCTGCGTGCCGTAGCCGCCAAGCAAGGTACTGGCGAGTCCCGGATGCAGTGGCGGCACTTCGAGCTTGTAGGACATTTTGCCGGTGGTGCCGTCCTGCCATTGGAAGTGATCGGAATAGATCGACTGCGGCGCCCCGTAGAACGGGTTGATCACCTCGTCGAACAGCCCGGCGGAAAAATTAACCAGATGCAAAAAGGTCCGCTTGCCCAGGCGCGAGTGGGGGTCGGGCGCATCGGAACGGAGCAGCAGCGCCGGGCTGTTGATGCCGCCGCCGGCCAGTACGTAGTGCTTGGCTTTAACCGTGATTTTGCGGCCTGTGGGAGCCACGCAATACTGATCCATGGCCACGCATTCGAGGCTGGTGATGGTGTCACCGCTGAACTTCAGGCGTTCGGCGCGGGCCAGGTACAGCAGTTCGCCGCCTTTCTCCAGGGTCGACGGAATGGTCGTCACCAGCATCGATTGCTTGGCATTGACCGGGCAGCCCATGCCGCAATACCCCAGGTTGAAACAGCCGCGCACGTTGCGCGGGATCACGTGCCAGCTGTAGCCGAGTTTTTCGCAGCCTTTGCGGATCACGTCATTGTTGGCGTTCGGCGGCATCGCCCAGGGCGCGATGCCCAGGCGCTGCTCCATTTTTTCGAACCAGGGCGCCATCTCGGCGCTGCTGTGGCCCTTGACCGCGTATTCGCTGGCCCAGTGGGCGAGGGTCGGGTCCGGGGTGCGGAAACTGGAGGTCCAGTTGATCAGCGTGGTACCGCCAACCGCGCGGCCCTGCAGGATGGTGATGGCGCCGTCCTTGCTCATGCGCCCGATGCCTTCCTGATACAGGCTGGCGTAGGCCTCGTCTTCCAGCAGCTTGAAGTCGTTGCTGGTTTTCAGCGGCCCTTCTTCAATCAACAGTACCTTGTAGCCGGCTGCGCTGAGGATTTCGGCGGTGGTGCCGCCGCCGGCGCCGCTGCCGATGATTGCGACGTCAGCTTCCAGGGTCAGGTCCTGGTCGAGGGCGGCGCCATTATGGGTTTTCCAGCCGCGGGCCATGCCATCGCGGAACAGATCAGGTACGGGCATCAGGGTCGTCTCTTGTTTTTATCGGGATGCGAATCAGATTTTCGGTGGGCCGGGGTAGCCGCAATGCGCCCAGGACTCGGGGCGGAAATACCAGGCCATGATCACCAGTTTGAGCAACGAACCCTGGCCCATGCGCAGCAGGTTCAGGTAGCTGTTTTCCCAGCGGTGCAGGAAGTTGCGGATCTGCTCGGCGCTGGCGTTTTCCCAACTGCCCCACACACCGGTCAGCGGTCCACGGGTGACCGCCATGCCCAGTACGTCGAACAGTTGCTGGGTCAGCTTGAACATCTCGGGCGAGAGGTGTTGCAGGCTGAAATCGAGTTTTTTCAGGGTGTCGTCGATGCCGGCCACCACCACCTCGGCGCTGGCCACGCCCTCCAGCAGCACCGGAATCACTGCCCGCAAAAACGGCAGGTCACTGCTGCGCAACATCGCAAAGCCGCTGGCCGGGGTGCTGCTGGAGCAGCCGCTGAGGCTGGCGCCAAGCCCGGCTGTGGCCAGGAAGGCGCTGGCGCACAGGCCGAGTTTCAAGACGCCGCGCCGTGACAGCGCGGGTGATTCAGTCAGGCTAGGGTTCATTCTTATTGTTATCCCGGTGATGGGTTTGTTAGCGGACGAACAGCTTCTGGATCAACTTCTGGATGGATTTGCCGTAGGGCGGGTAAATCAGCTTGGCGGCGTTCAGGCGTTGCTTGATCAGCACGCCCTTGGCCTTGCTGAAGGTCAGGAAACCTTCATGGCCGTGGTAATGGCCCATGCCCGACGGGCCGATGCCGCCGAAGGGCATGTCGTCCTGGGCCACATGCAGCAAGGTGTCGTTCAGGCACACGCCGCCGGAATGGGTCTCGTGCAGTACGCGGTTCTGTTCGGCCTTGTTGTAGCCGAAGTAATACAGCGCCAGTGGGCGAGGGCGCTGATTGATGTAGGCGAAGGCCTGGTCGAGGCCGCGATACGGCACGATCGGCAGCACCGGGCCGAAGATCTCGTCCTGCATCACCGTCATGTCGTCGCTGACATTCAGCAGCAGGCTGTGGGCCATGCGCCGGTCCTGGCCTCGGTCATACAGTGGGACCAAGGTGGCGCCCTTGTCAGTGGCGTCTTTCACGTAGCCGTTGAGCCGGGCCAGTTGTCGTTCGTTGATGATCGCGGTGTAGTCCGGGTTGTCGGCTAGAGTCGGATAGAACCCGCGAACCGCCTTGCTGTAGGCCTCGACGAAACCGTCTACACGGTCTTCCGGCACCAGCACGTAGTCCGGCGCCACGCAGGTTTGCCCGGCATTCAGCGCCTTGCCGAAGGCGATGCGTTCGGCGGCGTCCTTGAGCGGTACGTCGGCGGAAACAATCGCCGGTGACTTGCCACCCAGTTCCAGGGTGACCGGTGTCAGGTGTTCGGCCGCCGCGCGCATCACGTGCTTGCCGATGCTGGTGGCGCCGGTGAACAGCAGGTGATCGAAGCGCAACTTGGAAAACGCCATGCCGACTTCCGCTTCGCCGAGCACTACGCACACGAGGTCTTCGGGGAAGATCTTCGCCAGCAGCGCCTTGAGCAACTGGCCGGTGGCGGGAGTAGATTCGCTGAGCTTGAGCATCACCCGGTTGCCGGCCGCCAAGGCGCCTACCAAAGGGCCGATGGCCAGGTACAACGGGTAGTTCCAGGGCACGATCACCCCGACCACGCCCAGCGGTTGATAGATAACCTTGGCCGACGCGGGCTGGAAGGCGATGCCTACAGCGCGGCGGGAAGGTTTCATCCAGCCTTTGAGGTGTTTGCTGGCGTAGTGAATGCCATGCAGGCTGGGCATCAATTCGGCGAACAGGGTTTCGTCGGCGCTACGATGGCTGAAATCACTGCTGATGGCGTTGATCAGCGCCTGGCGCTCATCGCTCAGCAGGTCGCGCAAGGCCTTGAGCCATTGCTGACGCTGGGCGGCGGGCGGCATCGGGTTGGCCGCGTAGGCCCGGCGTTGAGCGTCGAACAGGTCCTGGAGTTGGTCCAGCGCCTGGGAATCTTGCAGGTAGGCAACGTTGGCAGACATGGCGAAGTTCCCGATTGTTATTGGAATGCTTCATTTATTAGAGTCATTGCTCTAAATTGTCAAATAACATTGCACATACGTGCCGATTTATCCGGGCAAGGATAGTCCGTAAGATGCCGCCATCACGGGTCTAGAAGTTGATTTCCCATGGCACCACGAGTAAAGACCAGCGAGCGCATTGTGCAAACCAGCCTGGAGCTGTTTAACCAGCAGGGCGAGCGCAGTGTCAGCACCAACCATATCGCTGCCCATATGGAAATTTCCCCGGGCAACCTGTACTACCACTTCCCCAACAAGCAGGCGATTATCGCGGTGCTGTTTCGTGAGTACGAAGCGTTGGTGGACAGTTTCCTGCGCCCGCCCCAGGGCCGTGCGGTGACCGTGGAAGACAAGCGCTTCTACCTGCAGGCGGTGCTCGCCGGCATGTGGCGCTACCGCTTTTTGCACCGTGACCTCGAACACCTGCTGGAAAGCGACCCGGAGCTGGCTACCGGCTACCGGCGGTTTTCCCAGCGCTGCCTGATCCAGGGTGCGGCCATCTATCAGGGTTTTGTCGATGCCGGCATCCTGAACATGGACCCGGTACAAACCGAAGCCCTGACCCTCAACGCCTGGATCATCCTCACCTCATGGGTGCGCTTCCTGTGCACCACCAATGAAAAGTCCACGCACCTGAGCGCTGAGGCCATCAAGCGCGGTGTGTACCAGGTGCTGGTGTTGGAAGCCGGGTTTATCACCCCTAAGGCCAAGGACGCGGTGGATGCTCTGTTCAAAGAGTTTTACGTGCCGTTGAATCAGGCGCTGGAAGAAGTGAAGTAGGATGTTTCCCGAACGCTAACCTAGCCACAGGAGTCAGTCATGCCGCTTGCTCAACTGATCAGCCCCCAGCAACTGGCCGAGCGCCAGCAGTCCGGCGGGCTGGTGATCCTCGATTGCCGCTTTGCCCTGGAAGACCCGGATTACGGCCTGTGCAGCTACGCCGAAGGGCATATCGAAGGGGCGCAGTATGCCGATCTGGAACGCCACCTCAGCGGGCCGGTAACCAAGGGCGTGACCGGCCGTCATCCGCTGCCGGCGCCGGATGCGTTTATCCGGCAACTGCGGGCTTGGGGCGTCAACGCTGACAGCGATATCGTTTTGTATGACGACGGCCCCGGTGCCTATGCCGCCCGCGCCTGGTGGCTGCTGGCCTGGCTGGGCAAGCGCGACGGGGTGTTTATCCTCGATGGTGGCCTGAAAGCCTGGCACGCGGCGGGCTTCCCCCTGAGCCTGGATGCCCCGGTGATCGAGCCCGGTACCTTCAGCGGCTCGCCGGACAACCACCTGCAACTGGATGCCGAACACCTGCAAAAACGCCTCGGCCAACCCGGCCTGACCCTGATCGACGCCCGCGCCCAGCCGCGCTTTCGCGGTGAAGTGGAGCCGATCGATCCGGTTGCCGGGCATATTCCCGGTGCGCAGTGTGCGGCGTTCAATGAAAACCTGGGCAGCGACGGCCGTTTCCTGCCGGCGGACCAGCTCAAGCAACGTTTCGCCGCCAAGCTGCAAGATCGCTCGCCGGATGACCTGGTGGCTTACTGCGGTTCGGGCGTGACTGCCTGCCACAACCTGTTTGCGTTGTGTCTGGCGGGTTACCCGTTGGGCAAGTTGTACGCGGGGTCGTGGAGCGAGTGGATCACTGATCCAAAGCGGGAAGTTGCGACAGGCGACTGAGGTCTGCCTGACCCGGTCTGATCCAAAGTGTGGGAGCGGGCTTGCTCGCGAAGGCGGTGTGTCAGTCGCAGATATATTGGCTGATACACCGCCTTCGCGAGCAAGCCCGCTCCCACATTTTTATCGGCGTTGTGTCAGTAGCCACTCTGGGATTCGTCGTTCCAGGTAGTAAGTTGGCTGTTTCAGCGAGCCATCGACAAACCCGACATGCCCGCCCTTGGTCAGCAGTTCGAACTCGGTGCAGTCCGACAGCTCGCTGGCCTCGGGCAGGCTGTGGGTGAACACGAATGGGTCGTCTGCGGCCTGGATGATCAGGGTGGGTGTGCGAATCGCTCCGAGGTAATAGCGGCTTGAGGCCCGGCGGTAATAGTCCTCGGCGCTGAGGAACCCGTGCAGCGGCGCGGTGACGCGGCCGTCAAAGTCCCAGAACGTGCGCATCTTCTCCAGCGAGCCCAAGTCGGCCAGGGTTTTCAGGCCAGCCTCGTGGCCATCCTTTAGAAAACGGCTTTGTTTGACACGGATATAGGCCAGCATTTCGCGCATGAAATGCTTTTGATACACCCGCGAAAACCCCAGCCCGATGCGATCAGCGCACTGATCCAGGCGAAACGGCACCGACACGGCGGCCGCGCCTTGCAGCCCGGAGGCTTCACCGGTTTCACCCAAGTGCTTGAGCAGCACATTGCCGCCCAACGAATAACCCACCGCATACAGCGGCGCCAACGGGCGCTTGGCCCGCAAGTGAGCGATGGTTTCGGCCAGGTCTTCACTGGCGCCGGAATGGTAGCTGCGGGCGAGCAGGTTGGGCTCGCCGGAACAGCCACGCCAGTTGAGCGCCACGCTGGCCCAGCCTTGAGCCGCCAGGGCTTTTTGCAGGCCGGCTACATAGGGCGAGTTGGACGAGCCGGTCAGCCCGTGCAGTACCAGCACCAACGGGGTGGTTGCGTCATGGGGTCCGTGCCAGTCGAGGTCGAGGAAGTCCCCGTCTGCGAGCCACAGCCGTTCGCGCTGGCGTTCGATGTGGGTGGTTTTGCGCCACAGCGGTCCCCACAGCGTTTGCAGGTGCGGGTTGCCGAGGCCGAAGGCGGGGGTGAAGCGGTCGGACGTTTTTGACACGATGGTTCTCGCGGCAGGTGGCAGAGCGGATAAGCAACCTGTGGCGAGGGAGCTTGCTGTGGCGAGGGAGCAAGCTCCCTCGCCACAGGGGTTAGCTTTGTGTCGTGCGTTGCCACAATGCGTAATACACCCGGCCGGATTTCTGCTCGCGGTGCAGGCGCCAGGTGCCCGGCAGGCCGAGCGTGGACGGTGCGGTTTCGCTTTCAGTGTAGATCCAGGCATCCGGAGCCAACCACTGGCGCTCTTCCAGCAACGCGCAAACGGTCGGCAGCAGGTTCTGGTTAAACGGCGGATCGAGGAACACCACGTCAAACTCACGGGCTTCCTGGGTTTCCAGGTAACGCAGCGCATCAGCCGTCTGCACTTGCCCCGTGGTGCAACGCAGGGTGCCCAGGTGTTCCTTGAGGCTGGCAACCGCCACGTTGCTGGCATCCAGCGCCTGGCCCAGTGCAGCGCCACGGGACAGGCTTTCGAGGAATAACGCGCCGCTGCCCGCGAACGGGTCCAGCACCTTGGCCCCGGCGATATACGGCGCTAGCCAGTTGAACAGGGTTTCACGCACGCGGTCGGGCGTCGGGCGCAGGCCCACGACGTCGGGGAAGCTCAGCTTACGGCTGCCCCATTCTCCACCGATGATGCGCAGTTGGCCCACACCGTTGTGAACGTTGTGGACGGGTTTTTTGGGACGGGATGGACGGGCCATTAATGCTCCGGAACCCCGAGCGGCTGCTCGGCGGGTTTATCTGTGGGGGGCGGTAGTGGCTTTTGCGCAATCGTTGGGCCGGCGGTCACGATGACCAGCTTGTCGGCACTCAAATGTTTGTTCAAAGCAGCTTTGACCTGGTCAACGGTCAGCGCCTGGGATTGTTTCATGAAATCTTCCAGGTAGCTCAGCGGCAAGTTGTAGAAACCCATGGCGCCCAGTTGCCCGACGATATCGGCGTTGCTCGCGGTGGACAGCGGGAAGCTGCCGGCCAGTTCGCGCTTGGCGTCATCAAGTTCTTTTTGGGTGGGGCCGGTCTTCAGGTAGTCGGCCAGCACGTCCTGCACCAGTTTCAAGGTGCCAGCGCTCATTTCGGCGCGGGTTTGCAGGTTGATCATGAACGGGCCGCGTACCTGCATCGGCGAAAAGCCAGAGTATACGCCGTAGGTCAGGCCACGTTTCTCGCGTACTTCGCTCATCAAGCGGGTGCCGAAGCCGCCGCCGCCGAGGATCTGGTTGCCCAGGGACAGCGCGGCATAGTCCGGGTCGGCACGGTCGATGCCCAGTTGCGCCAGCAGCAGGGTTGTCTGCTTGGACGGGAACTCGATATGTGTGGTGCCAGCCTTCGGCTCCGCCGGTTGGGCGATCTTCGCCAGCGCGGGGCCTTTAGGCAGTGAAGCGGAGACCTTGGCAGTCATGGCTTCGGCTTCGGCGCGGGTCAGATCGCCGACTACAGAAATCACCGCGTTGCCGGCGGCGTAGGCCTTGGCGTGGAAGTCCTTCAACTGCGCGAGGGTGATCTTCGGCACGCTCTCGGCGTTGCCTTCGCTCGGATGGGCGTAAGGGTGGTCGCCATAGAGCTGCTTGAACAGCTCGATGCTCGCCAGTTTGCCGGGGTTTTGCTTCTGGTATTCAAAGCCGGCCAGCAGCTGGTTCTTGATCCGCGCCAGGGAGTCGGCGGGGAAGGTCGGCTTGCCGATCACGTCGTCAAACAGCGACAGGGCAGCGTCACGTTTGTCGCTGGCGCTCAGGCTGCGCAGGGAAACCAGCGCCATGTCGCGGTAGGCACCATTGCTGAAGTCGGCACCCAAGCCGTCGAAACCGGCGGCAATCTGGCTGACGTCTTTGCCTGGCACGCCTTCGTTGAGCATTGCGTTGGTCAACAGCGCCAGGCCCGGTGTGTTGCCGTCCTGGCTGCTGCCGGCGGCGAACAGGATGCGCATGTCGAACATCGGCAGTTCATGGGCTTCGACGAACAGCACCTTGGCGCCTTCGGCGGTGGTCCAGGTTTGCACGTCGAGCTTGCGGTTGGTCGGTGCCTTGTCGTCCAGCTCGGCCAGGGATTGCAGCTTGTTGGCGGACTTGGCCTGCTCCAGCGCCTGGCTGGCGACGGATTCGCTCGGGCGCAGGAAATACACCGCGCACGCCGCAGCCAACGTGACCACGATCAAACCGGGCAGCACCAGACGGTTGTTTTTACGTTCACTCATGAGCGGTCTCCTCAGGCAAAACATGGGCGACGCTGAGACGTTCGCGGGTGAAATAAGTGCGTGCAGCTTTCTGGATATCTTCGGCGGTTACGCTTTGCAGCTCGGCAAGCTCGGTGTCCATGAGTTTCCAGGACAGGCCGACGGTCTCCAGGGAGCCGATGGCAGTGGCTTGGCTGGTGATCGAGTCGCGTTGGTAAACCACCCCGGCGATGACTTGGGCGCGGATACGCTCCAGTTCTTCTGCGCTCGGTGGCTTGGCCTTCAGTTCATCCAGCAGGCGCCACAGGCCGGCTTCAGCCTGGGCCACGGTCTTTTTCTTCTGCAGGTTCGGGGTGGCGGTCAAGGTGAACAGGCTGTCACCGCGGGTGTAGGCGTCGTAGCTCGACGCACCGCCGGACACCAGCTCTTCGCCGCGCTCCAGTTGCGTCGAGATGCGCGCGCTGTAGCCGCCGTCCAGCAGGGCCGAGATCAGGCGCAAGGCGTTGACCGAACGCTTGTCTTCAGCGGTGGCGAGGCTGGGCACGTTGAAACCAAGGATCACGCTGGGCAGTTTGGTCTGTACGTGCATTGTCAGCAGGCGTTCGCCGGGCTCGGCCAGTTCCAGTGGGATTTTCGCCGGTGGCACGTCGCGCTTGGGGATCGGGCCGAAGTAGCGTTGGGCCAGGGTCTTGACCTCATCCGGGGTCACGTCGCCCACCACTACCAGGGTGGCGTTGTTCGGCACGTACCAGGATTGGTACCAGTGGCGCAGCTCTTCAACCTTCATGCGGTCCAGGTCGGCCATCCAGCCGATGGTCGGCGTGTGGTAGCCGCTGGCCGGGTAGGCCATGGCCTTGAAGCGCTCGTAGGCCTTGGACATCGGGTTGTCGTCGGTGCGCATCCGGCGCTCTTCCTTGATCACCTCGATCTCGCGGCTGAACTCGTCGGCCGGCAGACGCAGGCTGGCCATGCGGTCGGCTTCCAGTTCGAAGGCAACGCCCAGGCGGTCACGGGCCAGCACCTGGTAGTAAGCGGTGTAGTCGTCACTGGTGAAGGCGTTTTCTTCGGCGCCCAGGTCACGCAGGATCAACGAGGCTTCGCCGGGGCCGACCTTGGCGCTGCCCTTGAACATCATGTGCTCCAGGGCGTGGGACAAACCGGTCTGGCCCGGGGTTTCATAGCTGGAGCCAACCTTGTACCAGACCTGGGAAACCACCACCGGGGCGCGATGGTCCTCGCGCACGACGACCTTGAGGCCGTTGTCGAGGGTGAATTCGTGGGTGGGTTGTGGGTCGGCAGCCAAAGCTGAAAGGGGCAGACAAACTGTGCTGAGCAGCAGGCCTGCGGCGCGGCGGGCTAGAGCATTCATTCGTTTTTAAACCTGTTGAGCTGCCCGCTTGGTCTTAGCGTAGGCGGGCGAGGAGGTGCTAGGATACTGATCCGACCTAGGGACGGCCACTACGGCTGTCTTGTTGAGGCCCTATTTAGGCCTTACAAAATGTTGCGCATGAACGAGCTGGCTAAAAAACAGTCTGTTACGCATCGAATTTTATTTACCGACGTGCCCCTCGGCGCGTCGCTACCTTGAGATAGCCGTCTCCATGTTTGGTTCCAACGACGACAAGAAGACCCCAGCTGCGGCTGGCGAGAAAAAAGGCCTGTTCGGATGGCTGCGCAAAAAGCCGCAGGAAACCGTCGTCGAACAGCCACAGGTTCAAGCAGAACCGATCCCTGAATCCCCAGTAGAAGCCGAACCGGTTGCCGAAACCCCGGCCCCGGTGGTGTTGCCGATGGCCGAGCCGGTGTTGCAGCCGGTGATTGAGGCAGAGCCTGAGCCAGAAGCCGAGCCTGAGCACAAACCGTGGCTGGTGTTGCCGGTGGCGGAAGAGCCCGTGGCACTGGTTGAAGACGAGCAGGCCGGGCATGTGACGCCGCCGATTCCGGCCCTCGTGGAGCCTGCGCCGGTTGTGGTCGAAGCGCCGCCAGTGATTGAGGTGCCTGCACCGGTTGTCGCCGAGCCTGCTCCGGTCGCAGTCGCCGCGCCAGCCATCATCGAAGAGCCTGCTGCTCCTGCCGAAACCAGCAAGACCGGCTTCTTTGCCCGCCTCAAGCAAGGCCTGAGCAAGACCAGCGCCAGCATCGGCGAAGGCATGGCCAGCCTGTTCCTCGGCAAAAAGACCATCGATGACGAGCTGCTGGAAGACATCGAAACCCGTCTGCTGACGGCCGACGTGGGCGTCGAAGCCACCGCCGTGATCATCCAGAGCCTGACCCAGAAGGTTGCGCGCAAGCAGTTGACCGACGCCGATGCACTCTACAAGTCGCTGCAGGCTGAGCTGGCGGCCATGCTCAAGCCGGTGGAAGCACCGCTGGTCATTGATACGCAGAAAAAACCGTTTGTGATTCTGGTGGTCGGCGTCAACGGCGCCGGCAAGACCACCACCATCGGCAAGCTGGCCAAGAAGCTTCAGCTGGAAGGCAAGAAGGTCATGCTGGCCGCCGGTGACACGTTCCGTGCTGCTGCCGTGGAGCAGTTGCAGGTCTGGGGCGAGCGCAACAAGATCCCGGTCATCGCCCAGCACACCGGCGCCGACTCGGCCTCGGTGATCTTCGATGCGGTGCAGGCTGCCAAGGCCCGCAACATTGACGTGCTGATCGCCGATACCGCCGGTCGCCTGCACACCAAAGACAACCTGATGGAAGAATTGAAGAAAGTTCGCCGCGTGATCGGCAAGCTCGATGCCGACGCGCCCCACGAGGTGTTGCTGGTGCTGGACGCCGGTACCGGCCAGAACGCCATCAGCCAGGCCAAACAATTCCACCAGACGGTCCAACTGACCGGCCTGGCATTGACTAAGCTCGACGGCACGGCCAAAGGCGGCGTGATCTTCGCCCTGGCCAAGCAGTTCGGGTTGCCGATTCGTTATATCGGCGTCGGTGAAGGCATCGACGACCTGCGCACTTTTGAAGCCGAACCCTTTGTACAGGCACTGTTTGCCGAGCGGGAGCGTTCATGATTCGTTTCGAACAGGTCGGTAAACGCTACGCCAACGGGCATGTCGGCTTGCATGAGCTGAGTTTCCGGGTGCGTCGCGGCGAATTCTTGTTTGTGACCGGCCATTCGGGTGCCGGTAAAAGTACCTTGCTGCGCCTGCTGCTGGCCATGGAACGCCCAACCACCGGCAAATTGCTGCTGGCGGGCCAGGACCTGGCCACCATCAGCAACGCACAGATTCCATTCCTGCGTCGCCAGATCGGCGTGGTGTTCCAGAATCACCAGTTGCTGTTCGATCGCACGGTGTTCAACAACATCGCCTTGCCATTGCAGATTCTCGGGCTGTCCAAGGCCGAAATCATCAAGCGCGTGGATTCGGCCCTGGAGCGCGTCGCGCTCTCGGACAAGACCGACCTGTACCCAGGCGACCTGTCCACCGGCCAGCAACAGCGCGTCGGCATCGCCCGCGCCATCGTCCATCGCCCGGCCTTGCTGCTGGCGGACGAACCCACCGGTAACCTCGACCCGCGCCTGGCCGCCGAAATCATGGGGGTGTTCGAAGACATCAACCGCCTCGGCACCAGCGTGCTGATCGCCAGTCACGACCTGGCGCTGATCGCCCGCATGCGTCACCGCATGTTGACCCTGCAGCGCGGCCGCCTGATTGGCGACGGGGAGGCTGGGGTATGAGTGCTACACGCAGCCCTAAGGTTTCCGAACGCGTCGCGCCGAAAGCGGCCGACCCGCAACCTCAGAAGAAGAAACGCGACGAAGACGACGGCCCGGACTTCGGCACCCTGGTGCACGCCTGGATCGAAAGTCACCGCGCGAGCCTGGTAGACAGCCTGCGTCGCCTGGGCAAACAGCCGATTGGCAGCTTCTTTACCTGCCTGGTCATGGCCGTGGCCTTGAGCCTGCCGATGGGGTTGTCGCTGCTGCTCAATAACGTCGAGCGCCTTGGCGGCTCATGGCAGCGGGCGGCGCAGATTTCGCTGTACCTGAACCTGGATGCCAGCACCAAAGACGGCGAGTCCCTGCGCGACGAGATCAAAGAGCTTCCAGGTGTGGCCGAGGCTGAATACATCAGCCGCGATCAGGCCCTGGAAGAGTTCCAGCAACAGTCCGGCCTGGGTGAGGCGCTCAAGGAGCTGCCGCAAAACCCGCTGCCGGGCGTGGTGCTGGTAACGCCGAATGAGGTGGACAAGACGACCCTGGAAGCCCTGCGACAAAAACTCGCAGAGCTGCCGAAGGTGCAGCAGGCCCAACTTGATCTAGTCTGGGTGGAGCGGTTGGCGGCAATTCTCAAGCTGGGCGACCGGTTTGTGTTCGGCCTGACGGTGTTGCTGGTTTCTGCATTACTTTTGGTGATAGGTAATACCATTCGTCTTCATATTGAAAACCGCCGCACCGAGATAGAAGTGATTAAACTCGTCGGCGGCACGGACAGCTATGTGCGTCGGCCTTTTCTGTACATGGGCGCGCTTTATGGCTTCGGTGCGGGGATTTTGTCCTGGGGCGTACTGGCTTTTGGCCTGAACTGGCTGAACGACGCGGTGGTGGGGCTTGCTGGCCTGTACGGCAGTGATTTTGCCTTGGCCGGCGTGCCGGCAGCCGATGGTCTGTCATTGTTGCTTGGGGCAGTGCTCTTGGGGTATATCGGTGCGTGGATTGCGGTCGCACGGCATTTACGTGAGCTGGCACCGAAGTAGTTAATGTCAGGGTAATGTGGTTTCGTTTGTATTGACCGTATCAGTGGTTTAGGGAACTTGTCCTACGGTTCCCGGTCAATTTTCGCAGTGCTGAACTGCACGAGTTATGTGAGTCGGAGGTTTTTTCGTATGACCACTTCTTTGCAACCTGCTTATGCTCTGGTCCCGGGTGCGAACCTGGAGGCCTATGTGCACACGGTCAACAGCATTCCATTGCTGACGCCCGAGCAGGAGCGTGAACTGGCCGAGAGTCTCTACTATGAGCAGGATTTGGGGGCGGCTCGGCAGATGGTGCTCGCCCACCTGCGTTTTGTCGTACATATCGCCCGTAGCTATTCCGGCTACGGTCTGGCCCAGGCTGACCTGATTCAGGAAGGCAACGTTGGCCTGATGAAAGCTGTAAAGCGCTTCAACCCGGAAATGGGTGTGCGCCTGGTGTCGTTTGCTGTGCACTGGATCAAGGCGGAAATTCACGAATTCATCCTGCGCAACTGGCGCATCGTGAAAGTCGCGACCACCAAGGCCCAGCGCAAACTGTTCTTCAACCTGCGCAGCCAGAAGAAACGCCTGGCCTGGCTGAACAACGAAGAAGTGCATCGCGTGGCCGAAAGCCTTGGCGTAGAGCCACGTGAAGTGCGCGAGATGGAAAGTCGCCTGACCGGCCATGACATGGCCTTCGACCCGGCCGCTGAAGCGGACGACGACAGCGCCTTCCAATCGCCGGCCAACTACCTGGAAGACCACCGGTACGACCCGGCGCGTCAACTGGAAGATGCTGACTGGAGCGACAACTCCAACCACAACCTGCACGAAGCGCTGGAAGTGCTGGACGACCGCAGCCGTGACATCCTCTACCAGCGTTGGCTGGCAGAAGAAAAAGCCACGCTGCACGACCTGGCGCAGAAGTACAACGTGTCGGCTGAGCGGATTCGCCAGCTCGAGAAGAGTGCGATGAACAAGCTGAAACTGTCGATCGCCGCCTAAACGGCAGCGAAGTGACAAAAAAATGCCCCGATCGAGAGATCGGGGCATTTTTGTTTGTGTTCGCACAACTCGAATTCAGCTCGGTCCACTGTGGGAGCTGGCTTGCCTGCGATGAGGGCCCGTCAGCCAACACACCTGCAGGCCGACACACCGCTATCGCAGGCAAGCCAGCTCCTGCAGTTGTTTTGTGGGGTGTCAGTCAGCCCAAGGCGCCTTGCGCGAGTTGTTCAGCTCATTCAGGTAGCTGTCGCCACCCAACTGACTCATCTGCTGCCGAATCCACGCCGCCCGTCGCGCCACATACGATGTTGGATGGCTGGCGCTCCACACCCGTGGGTTAGGCAGCACCGCCGCCAGGTAGCTGGCCTGCTGGCGGGTCAGCGCCTTGGCACTCACCCCAAAATGATGCCGCGCTGCCGCTTCGGCGCCGAACACGCCTTCATCCCATTCCACGCTGTTGAGGTAGACCTCAAGAATTCGCTGCTTGGGCCAGAGAATCTCGATCAGCCCGGTAAACCAGGCTTCCAGGCCCTTGCGGAAATAGCTGCGTCCGGTCCACAAAAACAGGTTCTTCGACACCTGCTGGCTCAAGGTGCTGGCGCCGCGAATCGAACCGCCGCGCTCGTTATGCAGCAACGCCGCCTGGATCGCGTCGAAATCAAAACCCCAATGCTGCGGGAAGCGCTGGTCTTCGCCCGCCATCACCGCCACTTTAAGCTCGTCGGAGATCTGATCCCACGGCACCCAGGTGCGCTGTACGTCAATCGGCTCGCCGTCGACCCAGGATTCGACCTTGCGCTCAACCATCAGCGCAGTTCCCGGTGGCGGCACGAAACGGAACAGCAGCACCAGCAGCACGCTGCCGATGGCAAACCACTTGAGGACTTTGAGAAAACGCTTGAAGAGGAGACGCAGCATAGAGATGGCTTGGCCGAACCCGTTGAGCGGGCCATTATACAGACCCTGCCCACTGAGTCTGACTGGAGTTCCTCATGTTGCGTGGCTTTCTGATGCTGGCTGCCTTTTTCGGTTTCACCGGCGTTGCCCTGGGCGCGTTTGCCGCCCACGGCCTGAAAAACCGCCTGAGCGCCGAGTACCTGGCGATTTTCCACACCGGCGTGACCTACCAACTGGTGCACACCCTGGCGCTGTTCGGCGTGGCATTGCTGGCGGTGCACATTCCCGGTCGACTGGTCACCTGGGCGGGCATCTCGTTCACCATCGGCATCCTGCTGTTCTCCGGCAGCCTGTATGTGCTGACCATGACCGGCATCAGCAAGCTCGGCATCATCACCCCGTTTGGTGGCCTGGCGTTCCTGCTGGGCTGGTTCTTCCTCGGTTTGGCGGCGTGGCGTCTACAGGCTGCCTGACCAAGGGGCTTGGGCCAGCAACGCCAATCACGCTAGAATGCTGGCCCCTAAAAACGATGGCGGCCCGTGGCATGCGCATTCAATTGAACGGCGAATCTTTTGAACTGCCCGACGGTGAAACCGTTTCGGCCCTGCTGACCCGTCTGGATTTGACCGGGCGTCGCGTCGCAGTGGAGCTCAACCAGGATATCGTCCCGCGTAGCCAACACGCCGAGACCGCGCTCACCGAAGGTGACCAGGTCGAAGTGGTCCACGCCATCGGCGGCGGCTAGCCGCCCCGCGCCAAGAGCGCCAACCCGTATTCTGCAGAACCTCACCCCAACTCGAGGATTTCCCATGAGCATCGTTCGTAGCGACAAGCCTTTCGTCCTGGCCGG
This sequence comes from Pseudomonas yamanorum, assembly GCF_900105735.1. Classification (NCBI taxonomy): domain Bacteria; kingdom Pseudomonadati; phylum Pseudomonadota; class Gammaproteobacteria; order Pseudomonadales; family Pseudomonadaceae; genus Pseudomonas; species Pseudomonas yamanorum. The sequence continues at coordinate 3,858,346 of NZ_LT629793.1, forward strand.
TCGTACCTTCCAGTCGCGTCTGCTGGTCGGCACCGGCAAGTACCGCGACATGGAAGAAACCCGCCTGGCCATCGAAGCCTCGGGTGCCGAGATCGTTACCTTCGCCGTGCGCCGTACCAACCTCGGCCAGATCGAGGGCGAGCCGAACCTGCTCGAAGTGCTGTCGCCGGATCGCTACACCTTCTTGCCAAACACTGCTGGTTGCTACGACGCCATCGAAGCCGTGCGCACCTGCCGCCTGGCCCGTGAGTTGCTCGACGGCCACAACCTGGTGAAGCTGGAAGTGCTGGCCGACCAGAAAACCCTGTTCCCCAACGTGATCGAAACCCTCAAGGCCGCCGAAACCCTGGTCAAGGAAGGCTTCGACGTGATGGTTTACACCAGCGATGACCCGATCATTGCCCGCCAACTGGCCGAAATCGGCTGCATCGCGGTAATGCCGCTGGCCGGTCTGATCGGTTCCGGTTTGGGTATCTGCAATCCGTACAACCTGCAGATCATCCTCGAAGAAGCCAAGATCCCGGTACTGGTGGATGCGGGCGTGGGCACTGCCTCCGACGCTACCATCGCCATGGAACTGGGTTGCGATGCGGTGCTGATGAACTCGGCCATCGCCCATGCCCAGCAGCCGATCATGATGGCCGAAGCCATGCAACACGCAATCGTCGCCGGCCGCCTGGCGTACCTCGCCGGGCGCATGCCGAAAAAACTTTACGCCAGCGCCTCCTCGCCGCTGGATGGTCTGATCAAGTAAGAGCCATTGATGACTGAATCAAACGAAACGCCGAACACCCTGGAAGAAGGCGACGAGTCCAAGCACCGCCGCATCAAGAGTTTTGTGATGCGCGCCGGTCGCATGACCGAAGGCCAGCAAAAAGGCCTGGAGCAGGGCACGCCGCTGTTCGTCCTGCCGCTGGTGGACGCACCGGTGGATTACGACCAGGTGTTCGGCCGCTCGGCGCCACGTTCCCTGGAAATCGGCTTCGGCATGGGCCATTCCCTGCTGGAAATGGCTGCGGCTTCGCCGGAGCAGGATTTTATCGGGGTTGAAGTACACCGTCCGGGTGTTGGCGCGCTGCTTAACGGCGTGTTGACTCAGGGCCTGACCAACCTGCGGGTCTACGACTGCGACGCGATCGAAGTGCTCAACCGCTGCATCGCCGACAACAGCCTCGACCGCCTGATGCTGTTCTTCCCCGACCCATGGCACAAGAGCCGTCACCACAAGCGCCGCATCGTCCAGGCTTCCTTCGCGGAACTGGTGCGCAGCAAGCTGAAAGTGGGCGGCATCCTGCACATGGCCACCGACTGGGAGCCGTATGCCGAATACATGCTGGAAGTGATGAACGTCGCCCCTGGCTACCGCAACCTGGCGGAAGACGGCAAATGCGTCCCGCGCCCGGCCGAGCGGCCGATCACCAAGTTCGAACGTCGCGGCGAGCGACTCGGGCATGGGGTTTGGGATTTGAAGTTCGAGAAGCTGGCGTAATTAGCTCGAAAGCTGAAATGCAATCAACTGTGGGAGCTGGCTTGCCTGCGATAGCATCACCTCGGTATCACTGATACACCGAGGTTTCTGCATCGCAGGCAAGCCAGCTCCCACATTTTGTTTTGTGTGGGGCTTGAGTCAGCGGCGATCCGCCACCACCCCAATCAACACCAGCACCACCAACAACACCGGTGCCAGGCTGTAGTTGTTGAACTGGCTCAACCCGCGAACAATCCACGGTGTGGCATAGATCAGTGCCGCGCCGCTGCCGATCATGCACACCAGCGCCATCAGCGGTACGCGCAGCGCGCCCGCGATGCTGCCCAGTCGTGCTTCGACCCAGCCCTTGATGTCGGCGCCAAACAGCACCAGCAGGCAGCCTACTAACGCCAGGGAGATTTCCGACAGGTTGCTACGGCTCCAGCGGGATACGGTGGCGAGCAGGTCGAGTACCAGATCCATTCGATTTCCTTAAGAGCAATCAGCTCAAAAACTTCTGCAGCAGGTCATTGAGAAAGAGTTGCCCGCGGTCGGTGGCCGCCAGGCGTGACGGTTCGACCTGCATTAAGCCACTTTGTTCTGCTTCGCGACGGGCCTCATCGAGACTCGCCAGCTCAAGGCCGGTGCGCTCGGCATAAAGCCTGGCTTCGACGCCGTCGGTGAGGCGCAGGGCGTTCATCAGGAACTCGAACGGTAACTCTTCGTTGGTCAGTTCTTTCGCACCGGCCTGGTAGTTTTTCGCCGGGTTGAGGTAGTCCTTCGGCGCCCGGGTTTTCCAGGTGCGCACGATGCGCCCATCCAGATGGCTGAGCTTGCCGTGGGCACCGGCGCCGATGCCGATAAAATCGCCAAAGCTCCAGTAGTTCAGGTTGTGCCGCGCCGGCCGACCCGGTTGGGCGTAGGCCGAGACTTCGTACTGGGCGTAACCGTGTTCGGCGAGCAACGCCTGGCCGGCTTCCTGAATGTCCCACAGGGTGTCGTCTTCCGGCAGCACGGGCGGCTGGTTCCAGAACACGGTGTTGGGTTCCAGGGTCAGTTGATACCAGGACAGGTGCGTGGGCTTGAGGGCAATGGCCTGGCGCAGGTCGCTCAGGGCGTCGTCCAGGGACTGATCGGGCAAGCCGTGCATCAGGTCCAGGTTGAAGTTGTCGAACCCGGCCTGGCGCGCCATCCCGGCGGCACGCACGGCTTCGTCACCGTTGTGGATACGGCCCAGGGCTTCGAGTTTTTCCTGCTGGAAACTCTGGATACCAATCGACAGCCGATTGATCCCCAGCTTGCGGTACGCCACGAACTTCTCTTGCTCGAAGGTGCCAGGGTTGGCTTCCAGGGTGATCTCGATGTCGCTGGCAAACGGGACGCGCGCTTCCACGCCCTTGAGCAACCGGCCCAGCGCAGTGGCGCTGAACAGGCTCGGGGTGCCGCCGCCGAAAAAGATCGAACTCAGCTCACGGCCATACACCGCGTGCAGGTCCTGATCGAGGTCGGCCAGCAATGCGTCGACGTACTCTTCTTCCGGCAGCACTTTACTCGCGGTGTGGGAGTTGAAGTCGCAATAGGGGCATTTGCGCACGCACCACGGGATGTGGATGTACAGCGCCAGGGGCGGCAGGTGAGGCAGGGCCGCCCGAGGTGTTTGCGCGCCACCGAGAATCAGTGGCTGCGCGGAGGTGTTCTGGGTCATTTCAGGCCCAGACGCTGGCGCAGCAAATCCATTGCGCGGGCGCGGTGGCTGATCTGGTTCTTGTCGGCCGGGCTCAGTTCGGCACTGGAGACATTGCGCTCCGGCACCCAGAACAGCGGGTCGTAGCCAAAGCCGTGCTCGCCGCTGGCCGCGTGCAGGATGCGACCGTGCCACAGGCCTTCACAGAGGATCGGCAGTGGATCATCGGCGTGACGCACCAGGGCCAGTACGCAGACGAACTGTGCGCCGCGCTTCGCGTCGGGCACGTCCTTGAGGGCGTCGAGCAGTTTGGCGTTGTTGGCCGCATCGCCTTTGCCGTCGGCGTAACGCGCCGAGTAGATGCCTGGGGCACCACCGAGGAAATCCACGGCCAAGCCCGAATCATCGGCCAGTGCCGGCAGGCCGGAAATGCGCGCAGCATTACGGGCCTTGAGGATGGCGTTCTCGACGAACGAAAGGCCGGTCTCTTCCGGCTCTACCTGGCTGAACTCGCCAATCGAGCGCAATTGCACCGAGTCGCCGAGCATGGCCTGGAGTTCTTTGAGCTTGCCGGCGTTATGGCTGGCCAGTACGAGTTGTGTGAGGTTCATCATTCGGCCGGAAACAGTTCCTGGTTGAAACTGAAACCGTGGGCTTTGCCACCGGTTTCAACGTTGATGGTGAAAATCTTGGTTTCCTGCTGCGGCACCGGGTACTGGGCGACGTAAAGCGTAGAACCTTTCTGGGTGATTTTCTTGAACGTCAGCATCTCGCTCTTGCCGCTCAGGTCTTTGATCGTGCCGGTGACGGTGGCGTCTATCGATTCGACGCCCTTGTTCACGAACACATTGATCATGCCCAGCTCTTTGCTGCGTACGATCCCGGCTTCCTGGGCCATTTCCGGTGTCAGGAAACTGGTGGTCAGGGTGTTGTAGTGCACCGTGATATCGCCGAATTCTTTCTGGCGATTACCATCGATAACATCCGCCGCCATAGCGCTGACGCTCAGGCACGCGGTGAGTAAAAAAGTAGCCAAACGACTCATGTTCGTCCTCCTTGAAAATGGTTAGACGGCAATCTGGTGGTCCGTCAGGCCCGGGCTGCTGACCCGGTAGATCCCGATCTCACCCAGCAGGTTGGGCCATAGCTTACTCGCCCAGCCGTGACGGTGCTGTTGATCGACGGCAAGGCGGTTGATGACTTTGGCTTCGCGCTCGCTGCACAGCGCTTCGAAGTCTTCGAAGGTGCAGAAGTGGATGTTGGGCGTGTTGTACCAGGTGTAGGGCAGGAAATCCGATACCGGCATGCGGCCCTTGGTGGCCAGGTACCAGCGGCAGCGCCAGTGGCCGAAATTGGGGAAAGTAATGATGCACTGGCGGCCGACCCGCAACATTTCGTCGAGGATCCGGTCCGGGTAGTGCACGGCTTGCAGGGCCTGGGTCATGACCACGATGTCGAAGCTGTTGCTGGCAAAGTTGCCGAGGCCCTTGTCCAGGTCCTGCTCGATCACGTTAATGCCCTTGGCCACGCACTGGGCGATGTTGTCCGGGTCGTTTTCCAGGCCATAGCCGGTGACTTGCTTGTTGTCGCGCAGCCAGCTCAGCAGTTCGCCATCGCCGCAACCCAGGTCGAGCACGCGGCTGCCGGCGGGGATCCAGTCTTGGATGATTTCCAGGTCGGCTCTCATGGCGTTCTCACAGTGCGATTCGGTTCATGTAGTTGCTGAAGGCCTGCAGGTAGCGCGGGATCGGGATCAGGAAGGCGTCGTGGCCTTGCGGTGCGTCGATCTCCAGGTAGCAGACGTCTTTCTTCGCGGCCATCAGCGCATCCACCAGTTCTCGCGAGCGGGCCGGGGAGAAGCGCCAGTCGGTGGTGAACGACATCACGCAGAACTTGGCGGTGGCCGCCTCGAAGGTGCGCGCCAGGTCGTCGTCGAAGTTCGCCGCCGGGTCGAAGTAGTCCAGGGCCTTGGTCATCAGCAGGTAGGTGTTGGCGTCGAAACGCCCGGAAAACTCCTCACCCTGATAACGCAGGTAGCTCTCGACCTGGAACTCGACGCTGTGGAAGTCGTAGTTGAGCTTCTCGCTCTTGAGGCCACGGCCGAATTTCTCGCCCATGGAATCATCCGACAGGTAGGTGATGTGCCCGACCATGCGCGCGAGCATCAGCCCGCGCTTGGGGATCACCCCCGCTTCCTGGAACGAACCGCCGTGGAACTCCGGGTCGGTGAGGATTGCCTGGCGCGCCACTTCGTTGAAGGCGATGTTCTGGGCCGACAGCTTGGGGGCCGAGGCGATGGCCAGGCAGTGGCGTACGCGGTCCGGGTAGGTGATGGTCCATTGCAGGGCCTGCATGCCGCCCAGGCTGCCGCCGATCACGGCGGCCCATTGGGCGATGCCCAGTACGTCGGCCAGGCGCGCCTGGCTGTGCACCCAGTCTTCCACGGTCAGTACCGGGAAATCGGCGCCAAACGGCTTGCCGGTTTCCGGGTTGAGGCTGCTGGGGCCAGTGGAACCGTTGCAGCCGCCGAGGTTGTTCAGGCTGACCACGAAGAACTTGTTGGTGTCGATCGGTTTGCCGGGGCCGATGCAGCTGTCCCACCAGCCGGGCTTGCGCTCGTCCATGCTGTGGAACCCAGCAGCGTGGTGATGGCCGGACAGGGCGTGGCAGATCAGCACGGCATTGCTGCCCGTGGTGTTCAGTTGGCCGTAGGTTTCATAGATCAGGTCGTAGGCGGGCAGCGAACGGCCGCAGGCCAGGGCCAGCGGTTCGCTGAAGTGCGCCACTTGGGGCACGACCAGTCCAACAGAATCGGGGGGGAAGGCAGCTGGCATCGACCCTGCTCTCGTTTAAATGAGGCGTAAGTCTAAAGACCGCTGCACCCAGCGGCAAGCAAAGGCCTGCTGCTGGTGTTTTTAAGGCTTTTTGTGGCGAGGGAGCTTGCTCCCGCTGGAGCGCGAAGCGGTCCCAAGCCGGCCATCGCGATTCTGCACGTGCAACGCGGTCGGCCTTTTTGGGGCTGCTGCGCAGCCCAGCGGGAGCAAGCTCCCTCGCCACATTGTCGTCAGATCAGACCGAACAGTTCTTTGGGCATGAATGCATAGAAAGCCAGACGCGGAATCACCCAGCTTTGCAGCAGCTGAATGGCGATAAACGCGAAGATCGGCGAGATATCCAGGCCACCCAGGTTCGGTATCAGGCGACGGAACGGTGCCAGCACCGGTTCAGTGATCTGCCCCACCAACTCTGCGCCAGGGCTGCGGCTGCCCGGGGCGACCCACGACAGGATCACGCTGATGATCATTGACCAGAAAATGATCTTCAAAAACAGCGAGAAAATCCCGATCAATGCCCACGGCAGCAACAGCAGCGTGGTGGCCTGGTAGCCGTTGAGCAGCAGGATGACCGCGAACAGCAGGATCTGCAGCAGCAGCGCCAGCACCAGCGAGGACATGTCCAGGCCGAACATGCTCGGGATTACCCGGCGCAGTGGCTTGAGCAGCGGTTGCGTGGCCTTCACCACGAACTGGCACAGCGGGTTGTAGAAGTTCGCCCGCACCAGTTGCAGGATAAAACGCATCAGCACGATCAGCAGGTACAGGCTGCCCAGGGTCTGGATGATGAAAATGGCAGCGTCATTGATTCCGAGCATGTTTAATTCCTATGTGGGGGACGACTATTTGCCCAGCTGCTCGGCCATTTCGGCCGAACGATGTGCTGCGGCACCCAGTGCTTTTTCCACCAGGGCTTCAAAGCCCCCGGCCTGGAACGATTCGATTGCCGCTTGGGTTGTACCGCCCGGCGAGGTCACGCGACGGCGCAGCTCGGAGGCGTCGACATCACTGGTCACGGCCATCTGCGCGGCGCCCAGTGCGGTTTGCTCGGCCAATTGCTCGGCGACTTCCTGTGGCAGGCCGAGTTTCACGCCAGCAGCGGTCATGGCCTCGATCAGCAGAAAGAAATACGCCGGGCCGCTGCCGGACACGGCGGTGACAGCGTCCAGTTGCTGCTCGTGTTCCAGCCACACGGCGATACCCACGGCGGATAGCAGCTCCTGTGCCTGATCACGCTGTTGGGCAGTGACTTCGGACGTGGCGTACAAGCCGCTCACGCCCTTGCGCAGCAGCGCCGGGGTGTTGGGCATGCAACGCACAATCGGCTGGGCGCCGAGCCAGTGGGTCATGCTGGCGCAGGTGATGCCGGCGGCGATGGACACCACCAGTTGATGGGGCTTGAGGCTTGGGCGCAGGCTTTCGCACACGGCTTTCATGGCTTGTGGCTTAACCGCCAGCACCACCACGTCCACGCCTTCAATCGCTTCTGCGTTGTCGGCGAAGGTGTCGATGCCGTGCTCGGCGCTGACGCGGGCGC